>NZ_JBLWTD010000003.1:36947-139953 GCF_048270265.1 Maricaulis sp.
CAGACCGGGTGATTGACCCGGTCTGGAGCCGTGTTCATCAGAATGCGTCGTAATCGATCCGGTCGAAGTCGAAGAGGCCGGCATCCCATCCGGTCTGTTCGGACGGGGCGTTGTGCAGATCGAGCACGAAACCGGTACCGATGCCGGATGTCACGTCGAAGGTCAGCTCCGGCGAGACAATGGTGGCGAGTTTCAGGTCCGAAGCGGCCGGAGCAAAGATGAACTCCGATCCGTCCATTTCCGCGGCATAGTTCCAGCCATTGATGGTCAGCGTGTCACCACCGCCCAGATCGATGACCGTATTGGCCCCGTCATAGGATGCTGCGTTGAACACGGCCGCCGCATTCGTCATGCCGGAGACGCCGGACAGGTCGATCGTGTCGGTACCATCCTCGAAGTCCAGAATGGTGTCGGCACCATAACCATCAGAAAAGATGAAGGTGTCGGCATCGGTGCCGCCGCTCAGCGTATCCGTGCCAGCGCCGCCATCAATCCGGTCTGTGCCGGCTCGGCCATAGATGGCGTCGTCACCGGCGCCGCCGATCAGGGTGTTGTTGCCGCTCAGGCCGTCAATGAAGTCATTGCCGTCGCCGCCATTGAGCGTCACATCGACGCCGTTCTTGCCCTGGAGGAAGTCATCATGGTCGGAACCGACCACGATTTCGATGTCGCGCAGCTTGTCGCCTTCGGCATCGCCGCCAGTGTTGGCGCTATTCCGCCACAGACGGACATCAATGCCTGCGCTGGAGTCCGAATAATCCACCGTATCAATGCCGGCATCACCGCGCAGGACATCTGCACCGGCACCGCCAATGAGGGTGTCATTGTCGTTGCCACCGCGGAGGATGTCGTCGCCATCGCCGCCTGACAGGATGTCGTCGCCGGCACGGCCCTTGAGGATGTCATTGCCGTCGCCGCCATTGATCGTGTCATTGCCGTTGAAGCCTTCGGCGTAGTCATCGCCGGCACCCGCATCAAGCGTCACGTCGACGCCGTTGGCACCCTGCATCACGTCATCGAAATCGGACCCGATCAGGTGTTCGATATCGCGCAGCTTGTCGCCTTCGGCATCGCCGCCGGAGTTGGCACCGCCGCGCCACAGACGCACATCAATACCGGCTGCCGAGCCGGAATAATCGGCCGTGTCGAAGCCGGCATCACCGCGCAGAAGGTCTGCGCCGGCACCGCCAACGAGGATGTCGTTGTCGTCACCGCCGCGCAGGGTGTCATCGCCATCGCCGCCGGACAGGCTGTCCTCGCCGGCACGGCCCTTGAGCATGTCTGCGCCCGCGCCGCCAATGATCGTGTCATTGCCGTCGAAGCCTTCGACATAGTCATCGCCATCGCCGCCATCGAGCGTCGAGTTAATGCCGTCCTTGCCCTGCATCACATCGTCGAAGCCAGAACCCGTCAGGGATTCCACATCGCGGATGATATCGCCCTGGGCATGGCCGCCGGAGTTTTCACCGCCGCGCCACAGGCGCACGTCGATGCCTGCATCGGAGGCGGAGTAGTCGATCATGTCCGACTGGGTGCCGCCGCGAATGATCTGGCCACCTGCAATGGACTCGATGGTCCGCTCACCGGTATCGGTGATGTAGGTGTTGCCCTCGATCGTGCCCGGCAGTGGCGTGTCGACATAGATTGCTCCGGTGTTCGGGCTGCCGGCGGTTTCGCCGTCAAACACGTTGTTCCGGATATTGGTGTTGTCCTCACGGGCGCGCAATGCGGTTGCATAACGGGCGGTGAAGCCGGTGAACAGATTGTCCTCGATCACCGAATTGGCCGCATCGATGGTGACCAGGGTATTGCCCTGCTCGCCGCCGGCATTGGTGCCGCCAGCCGTGCCCGACACCGTATTGTTGGTGAAGGTTACATTCGAGGCGTTCTGGCCGTTGCCACCGATCGTGACCAGCTGACGCGGGACGTTGTTGCCGACATCGAACTGGGTCCCGAAGCCGTTATCGCTGGGCTGAGCGCCCTCGAAGGTCTGGCCGGTGAACTCGTTGTTGTCGATCAGCAGGTTGGTCACGGCAGCGGAGTATTCCGAGAGCAGGCCGGCATCGCCGCGCGCTTCGATGATATTGCCCTGGATGGTGATGCCATCCTGAGCGCCTTGCAGGTAGATGGCGGCGTTCTCGACGGCGCCATTGCCGTTATTGCCCTGGATGGTGAAGCCCTGGCCGGTCGCACCGATCTGGACGGCACCGGCGCTCGGATCAACCTCGATCGCACCCAGCGCACCGTTCTGGCCGTTGATGATCGTGGTTGCGGCACCATCGGACGAGAGCAGGGTGATCTCCTTGTCGATCACGATGTCTTCGTCATACGTGCCCGGGCCGACGATGATCGTGGCACCGGCATCAGCCGCATCGACGGCGGCCTGGATCGACATGCCTTCATAGACATAGAAGGTGCCGCCAACGGCACTGGAATCGACATTGGCTGGCGTGGTGTCGGAATAGATGACCGACGATTCCGGATTCGTCAGGGCCAGCGCGAAGGCTTCCGCATCGGCCTCATTGCCGAACATGAAGTGGAAGTTCTCGCCGGTTGCACGGTGGTCAGCATTGAAGACGATGTAGGCGGTTTCGTAGATCCCGCTCATGTCGATATTGGTGACCGTGGTCGGGAGGCCACCAAGCAGCTCTTCTTCCATATAGATGCCCGGGGCATCGTCGGAGGTGAAGGTGCCTTCGAAGGTGACATCGTCGGTGCCCGGCTCATAGGAACGGCCCGCGGAATAGAGGCCAACAGCGCCCCAGTTATTCCCGGTCGTGGTGATGTCGGTGAGGGTGATGCCGGTTGAATCGGTCACGGCAATGCCGACACCGCTGGTGTCGAGGCCATCAGCGGTCACATTGGTGAATGTGCCACCGTCGAGACCATTCATGTCGATTTCCGAACGGCCAGCGCCCGATACCGTCATGTTCTCCATCGAGAAATTGACGATCGCATCGTCGTAGACGCCCGAACCCGGATCGATCTTCACACCGTAAGAGGTGGTGGTGGCGCTGGCATCAATCGCCATGTCCGACATCGAGACATTGTCAGCGGTGACGTGAATGCCGTAGCTGCCGGAAGCCGTTTCGATGATGGTCGAGCCATCGCCGGCACCGATAATGGAGACTTCCTTGTTGATATTGACGGTGCCGGTCTGGACGTAGGTGCCCGCGCCGAGCGTGATGGTGTCGCCATCAGAGGAGGCGTTGATCGCTTCCTGGAGGGTGGCATAGGTCGTGATGGTGCCGCCGGAGACCAGGTTGATCTCGCCGTCAAAGGCGGAAAGGCGGCCGAGATCGAGATCTTCCGGTGAAATGCCCGGGATGTTGGCCAGATCCCACTCGATGCTTTCCTTGATATTGCTCGTGTTGCTGCCGGCCGGCAGCGGGCGGTCGCCATAGCCCTGCGCGTCGACCGAACGGGGCTCGGCAATCAGATCGCCGATACCGTCGCCGGTGACGTCGACATTATTGGCAGGGTCGTCGCTGCCGAAGCGCCAGGCGATCGGGCCATCGCCCAGATTGCCGAGGATATTGTCGTGGAAGGTCTGGCCCGGGGCAGGCGCGCCGCCGCGGTCCTTGGCGATGTCCATGATCGGAGGGTTGCCCGCTTCGAGATACTCGACATAGGCGTTGCCCAGCTCAATGAAGAGCTTGTTCACGGCGAGCGCGAGCTGGCCCATCGTGGTCGCGCCGCTTTGCAGTGTCGCGAAGTAGTCTGGGAAATGGGACAGGACGTCGATGAACTCGCCGGCTGTGGATACCGGAGTTGCGTCCTGATAATTGCCCCCGGTGCTGGCAAGCGACGGGAAGGTTACATACGCCGCATCGAGTTCGGCCCATGCATCAATAAAGTCTTGTGCTGTTGTGAAAGACATTTTGGTCCCCTGTGACGTTTGTGTTTTACGCCGCTGCGGCGCCAGACCCCCCGACGCCAGTTAGCGTTGAGGGAACGGCAAGGGAACGCGCGAGTCAACTTTTTATTAAGGTTTCTCGTAGTTTGGAAAAACGAATCAATTTGCCCAAACTTATAAGTAATTGATTTTTTGCAATTTTGGGTGTTAACCAAAACCGAAAATTATCCAGCGCTCCGAGTTGGTGCGTCGGCCGCTTCGGAAAGGTTTTCGCCCGGGAGGCGAGAGCGGCCTTTGCGGCTCCCGCGGGATGAGGCGACTTGCGCGAGTATTCACTGGACCTGGACAGGCGAGAGCGCGGTTTTTCCGGGCTTCGCTATCCCGAAGTCCGGTTTGATGCTGACTGAACAGGCTTTCAGGCCGGTTTGCCCGGGCCGGGGACTGGTCGAGTTTCAGCTGATGACTTGGGGTGGCCGAAGACCAGGGCCGATCTGTTGGTTCTTGCGGCAAGGTTTCAGCCATTACTGGCCAGCGCGCCGCTTCCATCCGTATCGCTGCTAGCCGTGAGGTGGCCGTTTTACTGGACCTGGGCCAGAGCGCGCCACTCAAGGAGGCTGGGGCCGGATTGTACGGCACGCCAAGAATAGGGCGCTTCGGTCCAGGGGAGAATCCACGGCGTCTCGTTGTCGAGAACCACATCGGTGCCGTCAAGCCGGACAATGAGGACCGCATGGTGGCCGGTTGCATAGGAGTAGGCGGTGGCAATCGCCAGGGCCTCGGCCGGCAGGCCGGCGCGGATCAGCGCGGCACGCTTCTCCAGCGCGTAATCTTCACAATCACCGTAGGCTTGGCCGGTGGTCCCGGCTGCGGCACCGCTGAGTGGCATCGCCCAGCGCTCCGGCATCCCGTAGAGATCCTCGTCAGAGCGCCAGCGCAGGGCGCGGTTGACCTGGCGATTGACAGTTTCGAGCAGGGCCATTGTCTCAGGGCTTGCCGTCAGGCGCTCAATCTGCGGAGCGGCCTCGACGCTTTCGCTGTCGGTCTCCGGCGTCTGCGCCGTGGTTTGCTCCATGGTCAGGACCGAGTGTGGGCCCGCATCCGCCATGCTCTTCGCCAAAGAGGCCGGGCCGGGCTCACGCCCGCCGGTCGGCGCCTGGAGGGCGGGCGCGCCGGTTGGCCCCGCTTCAATGCGTGAACCGCCGCAGGCCTCCGGTGTTTCCTGGCAGAGCTGCAGTGCGCCTTCGGGTGGTGTAACCAGGCCGGCCAGCATCATCGGGCCAGCAGTGGATCCGGTCGTGGTGCAGGCGGTGGCCATGCCTGCGACGGCGCAGATCGCCAGCCCCAGGAATATGCGGCGGATTCTTTCAAATACAAAGTAAACACTCACCAGACGCACTCCAATTTGAATTTGGAGTTGTTCTAGTTGTCTTGACTTTCCATCTAACTAAATTACTTGGTTAATCGTGATTAGTGTTATTTACTGGTAATCAGCGATCCTGTATTTTGTCTCAAATTCGCAATAAGCGCGAAAGGAGTTGTTTACGGTGCGGGCGGAGGCGGGGTGCTGGCTATTTTGTGGAAGGTCGCCTAGCTAGTGGGGGCAGCCCCGGAGCGTCAGCGTGATTGTTTCAAGCTTCAGACAGATTTTTGGTGGTCGGCCGCGCGCATCCCTGCCTGGTGTGGTCTACGCTGTCGGCGATATCCACGGGCGCCGGGACCTGTTGCTCGCGCTGTTGGATCTCATCGTGGCCGACGATCCCGACAGCGCGGCCGGGTTGATTTTCCTCGGCGACTATATTGATCGCGGTCCTGACTCGGCCGGGGTCATTGATGTGCTCCTGTCCGATGCAAGGATAGCGTCGCGTCGACCGGTCTTCCTGAAGGGAAATCACGAAGCCACGCTTCTCGCCTTCATTGGCGACGCCCAGCACGGTCCCGCCTGGAACCGGTTCGGAGGTGCGGATACGCTGGTTTCCTACGGTGTGCGTCCGCCCCGGGGCGTCACCGGCGACCCAGCAGCGTGGGAGGAAGCCCGCGGGCAGCTCAATGATGCCCTGCCGGCAGAGCATCTCGAGTTCTTCAGGGAGCTGGTCTTGTTTGAGGAGCGTGGGGACTATTTTTTCGTTCACGCGGGCGTCGATCCCAATCTCCCTGTGCAGGCCCAGGGAGAGGAGGAGTATCTCTGGATCCGGGATGCGTTCCTGCAGGATGAACGCCGGCTCAGCCACATCATTGTTCATGGCCACACGCCAGAACCCGAGCCTGTCTCGAACCGTCGCCGGGTGGGGACCGATACGGGGGCCTACGCTTCCGGGCGTCTCACCGCAGCCAGGATCGACAGTTCCGGCGCCCGTTTCATCTCCACCTGATCGCCAGGACTGGCAACTCTCCGGACCCGGATTTGTGTCAATCCGCGCGCTTGAGCTGAGGCAGGGTGCGCGCTAAACGGCGTATCTTGGCCTGTCCTTTCCGGACCGGGTCTGTCAGGGTTCCACAACGATGGATCCTGCGCTTCTCGGGTCGTGACCAGGTATGACTAGCTCGGCGATTTCCTATGCTCCGCTCTTCCGGGTCGATCCGGGTCTGAGCCTGTCGCTGCAGGAACAGATCCGGCGGCGGGTAATGGAGGCGATCGCGGCCGACCTGTTTCCAGCCGGGCGCAAACTCCCGTCCTCGCGCAAGCTGGCGGCGGTCTTGGGCGTATCGCGGAATACGGTGTTTCTGGCCTATCAGCAACTGATCGCGGAAGGTCATCTGGAGGCGCGCCAGCGCTCGGGAATCTATGTTGCCGAGGCGACGGCTCCGGACCGGAGGATGTCTTTGATCGCGGGCCGGGAAGGCGTGGATGACGGCGCCGAGGCGACGCGTTTCCTGCGCGGTGTCCGCCCACCCACACTCGGCTATAAATGCCCGCCGGACTGGCAGAAATACCGCTTCCCCTTCATCGAAGGTCGCTATGACAAGACCTTGTTCCCGATCGCTGAATGGCGTGAATCCAGCCGTCTCGCACTGGCGGTCAACGAGGTGGAGGACTGGTCGATCGACAATGGCGAGGTCGACGACCCCGCGCTGATCGAGGAGATCCGGACGAAGCTGCTGCCGCGGCGCGGCATCCGTGCCCGCTCGGACGAATTGCTGATTACGGTCGGCGAGCAGCAGGCCTTCTTCCTGATCGCGCAACTATTCGCCAATTCCGATGCCCGGATTGCCCTTGAGGAGCCCGGCCTGCCAGACCTGCGCGAACTGTTCGGCATGTATGGCGCCCGCCTGCATCACCAGCCCGTCGATGATGAGGGGCTCGTGGTCGATGAGCGGTTGCGTGGCAATGATATTGTCTACGTCTCGCCGAGCCGTCAGCGACCGACCGGGGTGACGATGTCGATGCGCCGCCGTGAGGCGCTGCTGGCCGAGGCCGAGAGGCAGGACTTCCTCATTCTCGAGGACGATTTCGAATGCGAGATGAATTATCTCGGCGATGCGGTCCCGGCGCTGCGCAGCCTGGATGAGCATGGGCGCGTGATCTATGTCGCGAGCCTTTCCAAGGTCCTCGCGCCCGGCGTCCGTCTCGGCTTCATGGTTGCGCCGGCTGCGGTGATCAATGAGGCGCGTCGGCTGCGCGATCTCACGACGCGTCGGCCGTCGCCCAACAATCAGCGCGCGGCCGCCTTCTTCCTGTCGCTGGGGCATTATGATGCCATGTTGCGGCGCTTGCGACAGGTCAGCGAGGAGCGCCTGATCGCTTTGCGCGATGCCCTCAATCACTACCGCCCCTCATCGATCGCTATCGCACCGGTGGAGGGGGGTACGACCTGCTGGGTGCGGGGCCCGGAAAATCTCGACGCCCGCATTCTCGTCCAGGCCGCGGAGGCGCGCGGGATCCTGATCGAGCCGGCCGAGGCCTGGTTTGCCCTGCCGGACGGGCCCAGAAACATGTTCCGGCTCGGCGTAACCGGGTTGCCGGCCAGTGAAATCCGGCCGGGGATCAAGGCGCTTTCCGAAGTCATGCGCGAGCTTGACCAGGCGGGGCACGCCCAGGAGCCGCCGGTCAGGGCGGGCTGGTTGTCCGAGGCGGAACTGCGGGCGCAAATGTCATCGGCGACGCTGTTGTACAACACTGTCTATGGCGAGCCGTGTACGATCGAGCTCAATGCAGATGGCAGCATGTCGGGCCGGGCCGGCTATGGCGGCGAGGACCAGGATAGCGGTCGCTGGTGGGTTGAAAACGACAAATGGTACCGCCAGTGGCGCAATTGGGCCTTTGGCGAAGCGCTTGGATTTCATATCCGTATCGCCGGTGACCGGCTGTCGTGGCTGGATGATGAAGGCCATGTCGTGGACAGCGCCGTGCTGAGTGACCCGTCGCGCTCTCCGGCGTCCTGAGCGGCTCCCGAGACCTGTCCCCTACCGCAAAACTGGCCCCATAGATTGCCCGAAACTGGCTCTAAGGCGGGTTCGCCCCGCTGTTATGGTCATTGGGACGCAGACGGACAATGCCTTCAGCATCCTGTCTGCCGCAGCGTCGGGGATGAATTGATGTCAGTACTTTCCATTGCCGCCATTCAGGTGGATGCAGCCGCAGAGGGCAATTTCGACCTGATCGAGCAGGAAATCCGTTCGGTCGCCAAGCGTTTTCCATGGGTCATCATGGTGGCTCTGGGTGAGCTGGTCATTCACGGAGCAAGCCTCGCCAGGGCCGAGCCCGCCGGTGGAGACACCGAGCGGCGCCTGCAGGCACTGGCGCGAGAAACCGGCCTGTGGATCATACCCGGCTCCCTTTATGAGCGTCGTGGTGATGTAGTGTTCAACACCACCCCGGTCATCAATCCCCAGGGCGAAATCGTCGGGCGCTATGACAAGCTCTTCCCCTTCCTGCCCTATGAGCAGGGCGTGGCGTCGGGCGTGGACTATCCGGTTTTCGACATTCCGGGCGTCGGCACTGTGGGCGTGGCGATCTGTTTCGACATGTGGTTCCCGGAGGCGATCCGGACCCTGTGCGCCAAGGGCGCCGAGGTAATCATCCTCCCGACCATGACCAATACGATCGACCGCGATGTCGAGCTCGCCATCGCCCGCGCCAATGCGGCGATCAGCCAGTGTTATTTCGTCGATATCAATGTTGCGGGCGCACAGGGGAATGGCCGTTCGGTCGTTTATGGGCCGGGCGGTGAATTGCTGCACGAAGCCGGTGCCGGCCGTGAGGTCATGGCCTTCGAACTCGATCTGGAACACGTCCGGCGCTGCCGCGACCGTGGCTGGAACGGGCTGGGCCAGATCATGAAAAGTTTCCGCGATGCCCCGGCCGGATATCCGCTGCATGCGGACCCGGCATCGCGGCAAGCCAGCATGAAGGAATTGGGGCCGCTTTCCATGCCGCAGCGGCAAGGTGGGGCAGCGAAAGCAGTCAATGAGGGGGAGGGCCGGACATCAAAGCCGCGGCTCTCGATTATCGAGTGAAGGGGACCGGCCTGGACCGGATCGCGACAGGACTCCGCACCAGCGGACAGTACAGGGTGATATCATGACCAATACAACAAACAGAATTTCGCGCGCGTCGATGATGGCGGTGCTGCTCGGGGGGACAGCGATGGCGACGCTGGGCTTCGCGCCAGCCTACGCCCAGGACGAGCAAACCGACAGCCGCCGCGAGACCATCACGGTGACCGCGACGCGGCGTGAAGAGACCGTCTCTGACGTTCCCTACAATATCTCCGCCGTTGGTGGTGCCGATATCGAGCGCGGCAATATCGTCGACGAAGCCGAGCTTCTGCGTTCCATTCCGGGCATCGCCGTGGTTGATCGCGGTGCGCGCAATTCGGGCACACTGAACGCCGCGCGCATCCGCGGCCTTGCGGTCGACGGCAATGGTCTTGGTGACTATGCGGTGTCGTCCGTGGCTTCGGTCTCGACCTATATCAATGACACGCCGGTCTTTGCCGGCTTCACCCTGCGTGACCTCGACCGGGTCGAAGTCCTGCGCGGGCCGCAGGGCACGCTCTACGGATCCGGTTCGCTCGGCGGCACCATCCGCTACATCACGCGCGATCCCGATTTCGGCGAAGTGAACGGCTATATCAGCGGGTCGACCTCGCAGGTCGAAGGCTCCGAAAGCTGGGGCTATGGCGTCGACGGCGTCCTCAATGTGCCGCTTGGTGAACGCGCTGCCCTGCGTCTGGTTGGAAGCTTCGGCGATTACCCGGGCATCACCGATTACGTGAATGTCTACCAGCTCGACGCCAATGGTGTGCCGGTCGCGCCGAATGGCATTCTTGACCCGGCCGCCTCCTACACCTCGGTGGAAGATGCGGACACGGTCGAAACCTGGATGGGCCGGGCAACCTTCCTCTGGGAGCCAACCGATACCTTCTCCATGCGTCTCGTGCATGCGCGCCAGTCAGATGAGGTCGGCGGCCGCCGGCAGCAGACGGTTGGCCAGGACGGCTATGGCAATACCTATGGCGATTACGAGAACGGTTCGATCCAGCTCGAGCCATCCTCCCGCGACATCAATATGAGCTCGCTCGAGATGGAGATGGATCTGGGTTTCGCGACCTTGACCTCCTCGACCTCGCACTACGACCATAATGGTGAAAGTGTCAGTGAAAACACCGGCTTCTATGCACAGGCCGGGTGGCTTGGCTTCTATTACAACTACCCGCGCCCGATGGCGTCGGCGGTTCGGAGTTATGCCGATGAAGCGGTGGTCCAGGAAATCCGCCTGGTGACCGATGATGGTGGCAATTTCGATTATGTCGTCGGCGGCTTCTATCGCCAGCAGCAGATTGAATCGACCCAGCAAAGCTATCTCGCCGGCTTCAAGCAGTGGTGGGACACCTGGCTGCCATTCGCCGCGGGTGCCGTGGCTGGTGACCAGGACTGGGACTACCGCCGGACCGAGGAATTCACCGAAACGGCGCTGTTCGGCGAGCTGACCTGGCATGCCAGCGACACGCTCGACCTGACCTTTGGTGCGCGCTATTTTGACAATGAATCCGACAATGACACCTTCATGGCCCTGCCGCTCTGGGCTGGCCTCTTCCCGGACGTGAATGCTGACTTCTCCTCCTCCGAGGACGACGTGTTGTTCAAGTTCAACATGGCCTGGCGCTTCAGCGATGAAGACATGCTCTACGGCACGATTTCCGAAGGTTATCGCCGTGGTGGCTCGAACGCGGTGCCGCTCTCGGGCGTCTATGCCGAGGATCCGCGCTGGCAGCTCTACACCTCTGATTCCGTGGTCAATTACGAGATCGGTTTCAAGGGCGACCGTGGCGATTTCCGCTATGATGTCAGCATCTTCTATGTCGACTGGACCGATCCGCAATTCAACACGGCATCGACCTATTGGGGCTTCTTCGCGGTTCAGAATGGCAGCGAAGCCAGCTCGATGGGCCTGGAAGCCTCGATCGACGGCTTCATCGGCAATGACTGGCACTACTCGCTCGGCTACGCCTATATCAATGCCGAGCTCGGGGCTGATTTCTACGCTCCCGATCGCCCGGCACCGGCGGCACCGATCGCGCTTGACGGTGCGATGCTGCCCGGCACGCCGGAGCATCAGATCAACTGGTCCGTCGATTACACGACCCGGTTTGCCGACTGGTCGTCCTTCACCCGCCTGGATGGTTATTACCAGTCGGAAACGACCAATGCCGTCACCACATCGCCAAGTTTCAACGTCCCGCTGGACGGGTTTGCGATCTGGAACCTGACCACGACCTTCTCGCGTGATGCCGTCGACCTGTCCTTCTGGGTGAAGAACATCACCAATGAGGAAGGCGTGACCGGGGTGTTCACCGAAGCCTATATGGGGACGGCCCCGGGCGAAGGTTACTTCGGTAATGGCAACAAGGAGATGATCTCCCTGCCGAGAACGATTGGCGCGACGCTGCGCTATAACTTCTGATCGGATAGGATGACGGGGTGGCGGTCCGAGTCGGCCACCCCGTCCCACTGTCATGGAAGCTGTTATCACCCGACCCGACCCCAAGACCCGACTGGCTGAGATCGACCGGGCGATGCGTGGCCGCCAGCTCGGACAGGTGCGTCCCCTGATCGCGGCCCTGCTGCGGGACGAGCCGCGTTTTGTCGATGCCTGGATTGCGGCGGCAAGGCTCGAGCAGATGAGCGGCGATCACGCCGCGATGCGCGAGCGTCTGGCCCGGGCGCTGGAACTGGCGCCGAATTCTCCGCTGGCACGTCTGCTCGATGTTGAAGCCCTGGTGTATCTTGGCCAGATCGGCGACGCCCTGGCCGGTCTTGCAGCCATGGAAAGCGAGGCGGTATCGGATGCCGCCTGGATGAGCCGGCTCAGCGAATCCTACACCCAGTGCGGGGCCTTTGCGGCGGCGGAGCGATGCGCTCGCGCGGCCTGTGAACTCGATCCGGCCCAGCCGGCGATCCGCTATAATTTCGCCTCGTCCCTGATCTCCACCGGCAAGCTGGAGGAATCCGAACGGGAATTCGATCGGTTGATCGCCCAGGCGCCGCATGATTACGACGCGTATTACAATCGCGCGACCTTGCGAAAGCAGACCCCGGACGACAATCATGTCGCCGAGCTGCGCCGCATGCTGGCCGCCCCGAAACGGACCCGGATGGGCGAGGTCCAGCTCAATTATGCCCTGGCACTGGAGTTGGAAAATCTCGGTCACTATGCCGAGAGTTTTGAAGCGCTCAAGCGCGGGGCCGATGCCCGGCGGGCGATGATGGCCTATCGGGTCGAGGGCGACGTTGCGACGATGGCCCGGATCGCCGAGGTGTTCGATGCCGGGTTTTTCGCCAGCGAACACACCCGGGACGAAACCGAAGGCCCCGTATTCGTTCTGGGGCTGCCGAGAAGCGGCACGACGCTCGTCGACCGCATCCTCAGCGCCCACCCGCAAATCGAGAGCCTCGGTGAGCTCAATGACTGGCCGCTGGCACTGACCGGCCTCACCCGGGGCAGTCAGAGCAAGTCGGATCTGGTCTCGAAATCTGCTGCACTGGATATGCGCCAGCTTGCCGCTGATTATCTGTTCCGTGTCGGTCAACGCCGCCTAGACTACCCTTTCTTCATCGACAAGACCCCGGCCAATTTCCTCTATATCGGCCTGATCGCTGCCGCCCTGCCCAATGCGCGCATCATCCACCTCGTCCGCGATCCGATGGACAATGCGCTGGGCATGTACAAGGCGCTGTTCCGGATGGGTTATCCCTTCTCCTACGACTTCGGTGATCTGGCGCAATACATGCGCGCCAAGGACCGGTTGATGGAGCATTGGCGCGTCGTATTGCCTGGGCGGATCCTGGATGTGCGCTATGAGGACATCATCGCCGACCAGGAGGGGCAGACGCGGCGCCTGCTCGAACACGTTGGCGTCGACTGGGACCCGGCCTGTCTCGATTTTCATACCAATGCCAGTCCGACCGCAACGGCGAGTGCCGCCCAGGTGCGCCAGCCGCTCTATGCCAGCGCGGTTGGCCGCTGGCGCCGCTATGAGCGCGAACTGGCGCCCTTGGCAGAGATGCTTGGAGTGACGCCATGATGATGCGGACCGCAATTGTGGCGCTGGGGCTGTTGGCCGGGTTCAATGCGCCGGGGATGGCGCAGCCCCTGTTCTCGGATGATTTCCAGGATGGCGATGCCGAGGGCTGGCGCGGCGATGCCGGGCGGGGCGATGTCCGGGTCACCGAATATGCCGGCAATTTCTCGCTGCGCCTGCGCCGCAATGCCTGGGTCGCGGCGGCAACCCGGATTCCGGCAGGGCAGGAGGTCCGGGTCTCGGCCGACTTTGCCGCCGAGGGGCTCGAGGGCGAGGATTCCTGCCGGCTCGAAACAAGCTTCGATGGCCAGGGCTGGATCGAAATTGGCCGCATCGCCGACGGCCAGGACGACGCCGTCACACTGACCTCTGTCGCCGGCAATCTGCCGGCTTCGGAGACTGCGCGCGCCATGCTGGTGCGTCTGCGTGCTGCGGGCAATGCAGCAAATGATACCTGCTGGGTGGATAATATTCGCGTCACCGGACAAACGCCGCTCGCCGCGCTGACGCCGGCCCTGTCGGCGCAAACCCTGCTCGCGGCAGCGCCGCTCCAGGGTCCCTATGCGACCACGGTCTTTGCGGCGCCGGATGCGGCGCCCACGCCAGCGGTTGGCCTCAATGGACGCCTGGTCCTGGCCGCGCCCCATAGCGCCGATCATTTCGCCCTGCTGCTCGATGAGTTCAATGCTGCATCGGGCGCTGACGGGCTTGATGAATTGCCGGCCTTCGCGATCGACCTGGTCAGCGATGGCGGGGACCTGGTCCCGGTTCAGCGCGGGCCGCAACGCGGCGTGCATCCCGAATGGGAATGGATTTTCCAGCCGGGCCGGATCTGGGATGGCGGCGATGGCGAGGGCTGGATGCGCGCGGCCCTGCCCGTGGCGCTGCAGGAACGCAATGCCAATTGCGTCCAGAACGGGCTGATGAGCTTCCTCTACCGTGCCACCGGCGAGGTCTCGCACGCGGTGGTGCAAATCGGAGCCCAGACCTGCGCCTATCTGCAATTCGACCTTCTGGCGCGTCTGCCCGTCAGCTTCGAGCCGGGCGCGATCACGGGCGCCGAAGCTGTGCGGCAGGCCTGGCGCAGCGAAAGCGCAGCCCGGTTGCCGCGTTCGCCGCTCGGTGATCTGGCGCTGGCCCATCCCCAGATCGACCTTGCCGAAATCGGCTCGCCGCTTGAAGTGACGCCGGAAAACATGACGGCCTTTGGCCTGGTGGCCGATGGCCGTTTCTATGCGGGCGACTGCCCGACAAGGCAGGGACCGGACCCCTATTGCGATGTGACGCCCTTGCCCTCCTATTCCGTGGCGAAGTCCGTGGTCGGCGGGATCGGCCTGATGCGGCTGGAGCAGCTCTATCCGGGGGCCCGCCAGGCGCGGATTGCCGATTATGTGCCGCAATGCACGGCAGAGCGCTGGGGCGATGTCACCTTCGAACAGGCGCTCGACATGGTGACCGGCAACTACACCTCCGATGTCTATGATCTCGACGAGGCCTCGGCCCCGACCTGGGATTTCCTGACGGTCGAAACCCATGCCGAAAAAGTCGAACGCGCCTGTGCCATGCACCCCCGCCAGGCCGAGCCCGGCACGACATGGGTCTATCACACCACCGACACCTATCTGCTCGGCACGGCGATGCAGGCCTATCTGCGCCAGCAGAGCGGCGTGGCCGATGCCGATTTCTACGATACGCTTCTGGTGCCGATCTGGCAGTCGCTAAATCTCTCGCCGCTGGCGATGCAGACCCGGCGCACCCGCGACGCGGAAGCTCAGACCTTCACCGGCTGGGGGCTGACCCTCACGGCTGATGATATGGCCCGGATGGCGCTCTTCCTTCAGGCCGGTGGCGTGATTGATGGCCAGGCCTGGCTCGACCGCGGCCTGCTCGCGGCGGCCCTGCAACAGAACCCCGATGATCGCGGCCTGCCGGCGATCGAGGACAATCTGCGCTACCGTGCCGGTTTCTGGGCCTATAATGCCGGCAATTATCTTGGCTGCGACCATGATGTCTGGATCCCGACCATGTCGGGCTATGGCGGTATCTCCGTCACCCTGATCCCCAATGGCCATGTCTATCTTTATGCCAGTGACGGGCGCGAATTTTCCTGGCGCCGGGCTGCTGCCCAATCCTTTGCCATCCAACCCTTTTGTGAGGCCGTGCCATGAGTGAAGCCAATGAAGCCGTCACCGGGCCGCGCGGTCTGCCCAAGGCACCGCCCAACGGGCTGATCGCCGCCATCATGCTGGCCTTTCTCGCCACGGCCGGCCTGTTCTACGTCAATATCATGGCTGCCATTGTCGATGGTCTGGTCAGCGGGCTGGGCTTCACCGAAGGCCAGGCCGGACAGATCGGTTCGGTCAATATTTATGGCGCCGCTGCCGGCGCGCTGCTCTCGGTCTTCCTGGTCAAACGCCTGCCCTGGAAAGCGCTGGCGCTGGGCTGCCTCGTGGTGCTGATCGCGATCGATCTCGCCTCGATCAGCATTGCCAGCTATGACGTGATGTTCCCGGTGCGCCTGATCCACGGCGTGTTCGGCGGCGTGCTCACGGGCACCGGCTTTGCCGTCATCGCCCGCACCGCCAATCCCGACCGCACATTCGGCATGTTGCTCTTCGTTCAATTCGGTCTCGGTGGCCTGGCCGTGATGGTGCTGCCGCCGCTGGCTCCGCTCTACGGCACCCAGGCGCTGTTTATCGCCCTGGCGCTGTTCAGCGGCGCGACCTTGGCCATGCTCCCCTTCCTCTCCGCCTATCCGGCCCGGATCAAGGATCCGGCCGCTGACGGCAAGGTGCAGTGGACGCCGCTCCTGTTGACCCTGTTGGCGATCTTCCTCTTCCAGGCCGCCAATATGGGCCTGCTTGCCTATATCATCCGGCTTGGCCTCGATTACGGGCTGGAGCGCGGCTATGTCTCGCTGGCCCTGGGGCTTGCGACCTGGGTTGCCCTGGCCGGGCCCTTGCTGGTGATGGTGTTCGGCCTGCGCTTCGGGCGCTTGCGCCTTCTGGCCGCCGCGATGGTGCTGACCCTCGTGGGCACCGCCATCTTCCATTACAGCGGCAATCCGATCGCCTATATGGTCGCCAATTGCGGCACCGGCATCACCTGGGGCTTTGTCATCGCCTATCTGCTCGGCATGACGGCCGAGTTCGACAAGGCGGGCCAGGCTTCGGCCTTTGGTGGTTTCATCTCCAAGCTCGGCCTGGCGTCGGGCCCGATGGTGGCCGGGTGGGCGCTATCGACCGATGGCGGCTTTCCCGGACTGATCAATCTGGCCCTGATTGGCCTGGCTGTCAGCGGTCTGGTGATGTTGCTTCCCGCGCGAATGCTCGATCACAAGCGGGCTGAGGCCAGCCTCTGATCTGGCTCGATCAGTCGGTTGAAACTGGCCCTATGGCTGGTGGCGCGAAGCCGTAAACTGGCCCCAGATTTCGTTTGACGCCTTATCATGTCGAGAGGGAATGCCATGTTGGCCACACTACCGGCTTGCCCGACCCAGGCCTTTATCGGCGGTCATTGGTGCGATGCGGAGGATGGACGCCGTTTCGACGTCACCAATCCGGCGACCGGTGCCGTCATTGCTTCGGTCGCCGATTGCGGCGTCACCGAGACGCGCGCCGCGATTGCCGCAGCCAAGGCGGCCCAGGCCGATTGGGCGGCTTTGCCAGCCGGGCAGCGGGGCGCAATCCTGCGGCGCTGGCGCGATCTGATGGTCGCGCGTGCCGACGAGCTGGCCCTGATTCTGACGCGCGAAAATGGCAAGCCGCTGACCGAAGCGCGCGGCGAAATCCTCTATGGCGCCTCCTATCTGGAATGGTTTGCCGAGGAAGCGAAACGCATCTATGGCGAGATCATCCCCTCCGCCTCGGCCAATAATCGCATTCTGGTCATGAAACAGCCGGTCGGGGTCTGCGCCGCGATCACGCCGTGGAATTTCCCCAATGCGATGCTGATGCGCAAGGCCGCCGCGGCGCTCGCCGCCGGTTGCACCATGGTTGCCAAACCAGCCGCCGAGACCCCGCTCTCGGCGTTGATGGCGGCCCAGCTCGGCATTGAGGCCGGCGTGCCGGCCGGCGTGTTCAATATCGTCACCTCGGCGCGCGCCGCAGAAGTCGGCGGTGAGCTGACCGCCAGCCCGGATGTGCGCAAGATCACCTTCACCGGCTCCACCGCCGTTGGCCGGCTCCTGCTGGAGCAATCTGCCGCGACGGTGAAAAAGGCCTCGATGGAGCTGGGCGGCAATGCGCCCTTCATCGTGTTCGATGATGCCGATATCGACGCGGCCATCGACGGCGCGATGGCGTCCAAATTCCGCAATGCCGGCCAGACCTGCGTCTGCGCCAACCGCATGTTTATCCAGTCGGGGATCATGCCGGAATTCGCCAAACGTCTGGCCGCGCGCGTTGCCGCCCTCAAGGTCGGCGATGGCGAGATGGCGGGCTGTGAAGTCGGACCGCTGATCAATGAGGCGGGGCTCGCCAAGACCGAGCGTCTCGTCGCCCAGGCCCGTTCGGCTGGCGCCAGGGTTCTGACCGGCGGTGCCAAGCACGCGGCGGGCGAGCTTTTCTACCAGCCGACCGTGATCGAAGGCGTGACGGCGGATATGGCCGTCGCCCAGGAAGAGATTTTCGGACCGGTGGCGCCGCTGATCGGTTTCGAGACCGAGGCCGAGGTGATCGCCCTTGCCAATGACACGATTTACGGCCTCGCCGCCTATCTCTTCACCCGTGATCTCGGCCGCGCCTGGCGCGTCGGCGAGGCGCTGGAATACGGCATGGTCGGCATTAATGAGGGCGTCATGTCCTCGGCCGCCGCGCCATTCGGCGGCGTCAAGCAATCAGGCTTTGGCCGCGAAGGTTCGCGCCAGGGCCTCGAGGATTATCTCGACACCAAATACATGTTGATGGGAGGCCTGTCGGCCTGAGCGCCGGGGGAGATGAGACAATGACAAATTCAACACTCTGGGCCGAACGTCAGGCAGCAACGCCGCGCGGTGTCGGCGTCATGCATCCGGTATTCGCCAAGCGCGCGCTCAATGCCGAGATCTGGGATATCGAGGACAATCGCTATATCGATTTCGCGGCCGGGATTGCCGTCACCAATACGGGCCATAATCACCCCAAGGTGAAAGCCGCCGTTGCTGCGCAGCTGGATAATTTCTCCCATGTCTGTTTCCAGGTCACGCCCTATGAGAGCTATGTCCGGCTGGCCGAACGGCTCAACAAGCTGGCCCCGGGACCAAGCCCGAAAAAGACGATCTTCCTGAGCACCGGCGCCGAAGCGGTCGAGAATGCCGTCAAGATCGCCCGCGCCGCCACGGGCCGCCCGGCCGTGATCGCCTTTGCCGGCGGTTTCCATGGCCGCACCATGATGGGCATGGCGCTGACCGGCAAGGTCGCGCCCTACAAGCTCGGTTTCGGGCCTTTCCCTGGCGAGGTCTTCCATGCGCCATTCCCCGCGCCCTATATCGGCATCGAGGAAGCGGACTCGCTCAAGGCGCTGCACCAGCTCTTCAAGGCCGATGTCGACCCGGCCCGCGTCGCCGCCATCATCATCGAGCCGGTCCAGGGCGAGGGCGGTTTCTATGCCGCGTCTCCGGCCTTCATGCAGGCCCTGCGCGCCATTTGTGACGAGCATGGCATCCTAATGATCGTCGACGAGATCCAGACCGGCTTTGCCCGCACCGGCCGCATGTTCGCGACCGAATATGCCGAGATCGAACCGGACCTGATGACCATCGCCAAGGCGATGGCCGGTGGTTTCCCGATCTCCGGTGTCATCGGCAAGGCCGAGATCATGGACGCACCGGCGCCCGGCGGTCTGGGCGGAACCTATGGCGGCTCACCGCTGGGCTGCGCTGCCGGTCTGGCCGTGCTCGATGTAATCGCTGAGGAGGGCCTGTGCGAACGCGCCATCGAGATCGGTGACCGCATTGTGCGCCGCTGCGAGGCGATGCGTCAGTCCGACACCGGCATCGGCGATATCCGCACGCTCGGTGCGATGACGGCGATCGAGTTGGTCGAGGATGGCGATGCCACCCGCCCCGACCCGGCCCGCACGGCGCGCATCGTCTCCGAGGCGCGTCAGCGCGGTCTGCTGCTGCTCTCCTGCGGCGTGCGGGGCAATGTCATCCGCTTCCTCTCACCGCTGACGATCGGCTTCGACACGCTCGACGAGGGGCTGGATGTGCTGGAGGAGGCCGTGAAGGCCTCCGCCTAGCATCCGGGCAGCTCGGTCAGGTTAGAAGCGCTGGTAGGAGAGATCACCGGTCCCGCGCTGGCCCATATTCATGCCCGGCGCATCGGGCTTGAACATGCCCAGGCACCAGGTCTCGTTGGCGGGCGCATCACGATTCCAGTCGAAGGCGATCTTGCGGTGCGCGATCTTCCAGGCGCCATCACGGCATTCGAAACGGTCGACGATGCGGCCGCCGGTCAGCGTGTCATTGGGCTCGCCGGCCTTGTCGTCGAAGCGGGCGAAGGTCAGGACATAGGTCTCGACATAGGCGAGGCCGGCCTTCAGATCGAGATCGATATGTACATTGCACAGATAGTGCGCCATCGGATGCCTGAGCTTGGCCATGCGCTCGATCGCGCCGTCGACATAGGCATGGGCAAGGCCGCTATAGGTATTGCCGTGTTCCTCGATCGCATCGCTGTGATAGCAGGACTTCAGGAGCTCGCCATCGGCACGGTCGACGCCGCGCGCATAGCGCACGAGGGCTTCCTGGATGTCCTGTTTGGCAAGCAGGCTCTCGATGGTGTTGGGCTGGATGTCCATGGAAGATGTCCTTTGATTTGATCAGGCGGCCTGGGCGGCGCGCAGGCGTGGGCCATCGGCCCAGGTCGCGTGGGTGCCGCTGGAAATCCGGTGCGGCAGGATGATGCGGCAGACCGGACCGGCCTCGAAATTCTTGCAATCGATCAGAACGCATTCCGACCGGTCTTCATTCATGTCGGTGATGAAGGAGACGAGATAACCGTCATCCTCGTCGACCGCACCGATGCGCGGCGCGAAGGGGGCCTCGCTGCCGAAACGGCCCTCGCCGAAGGACAGGCTCTGGGACTGGCCGGTCTCGTAATCATGCTTGACGGCACCGGTGAACAGGAACCAGCCGGGCTTGGTCGTGGTGGAATAGGCATAGCGGGTCCGGGTGCCGGCGCGTTCCTGGTTGAAACTGCCGAATTCCAGGATGCGGTCGTCGAGATGCCCCTCGGTACAGGCGCCGGTCTTCATGTTGAAGCGCCAGCGGTGCAGTTTCGGCTTGAAGGAGTTCTCGTCGATAAAGGCCATCAGATGCCCCATGCGCGGATCGGGGTGATTGACCTCGAGCGGATTGGGCACAGGTTGTTCCTGGAAATATCCGTCGAGGATGACTTCGTCGCCCTCTTCATAGGCATTCATCCAGTGCAGGACATAGGTCGGGTCGGCCTCGAACCATTTGATCTGGTCCGGCGAACCATAGCGCGGCACGATCGCGAAACGGGTCGGCATGTCGCGATGGAAACGGGCGGCGTGGCGGCCATTCTCCAGCGCAACCGGGTCCCAGAACAGGGGCAGGTCGGCGAAGATCGAGTAATTCTTGCTGAAGGCCATGTCGTGCGGCAGGCGCGGCCCGGGCAGCGGGATCGGGATATAATGCTTGAGCTTGTTGTCCGGCCCGACGACGCCGTAATGCATGTAGGGCGCATGGGTGGAATAGTTGAAGAACAGCAATTCGCCGGTCTCTTCATCCACCTTGGGGTGGGCCGAGATACCGTCGAGCGGGACCCAGCTTTCGGTACCGAATTGTTCCAGCGTGTAGGGGTCGAGCCGATAACCGTCGCCGCACTGGTAGAAGGTCGAGAGGATCTTGCCGGCGTGGACAACGACATCGGTCGAGGAACTGTCCTTGACCGAGCCATGCGCGCCCCAGCCAGGCCGGGTGGAGAGCTTGGGATCTTCGGCGATGCCCGCCCAGAGTGCCTTGCCGGCCTCGGCCTCGGCCATGAAGGCCTTGGTGCGTACGAAGCGGTTGTGATAGGCGGCCTGGCCGTCACGGAATGAGATCGCGTGGATCATGCCGTCGCCGTCGAAGGGATGGTAGAGCCCGATCGAGCCATGCACCGGGTTTTCCGTATTGCGCACATAGACGCCGTCGATATCGGTCGGAATCTCGCCGATCACCTCCATCTTGTCGGCATCATACTCATCGAAATTCGGGGTCCACGCACCCGACATATAGGGATGGCGCGGATCAGGTTCGGTGTGCGGAACGGTGTTGATCTTGACGGTGCTCATCAGGACAGGTCTCCGGATTTCGGGGGCATGGGAATAAAGCTGCTGGTGCGGGCAATATAGTCCTCATATTCGGGACGGGAGCGCTTCATTCTGCGTTCCAGCAAGGCCGCTCCGCTCCACTTGACCAGCAGGCCGGTCAGGATGATCGGGCCGAGAATGGCGGCCCAGGCCACCTGGGTTTCGGCGGCGATCAGATAGAGGCCCCACCAGACGCAGGCATCGCCGAAATAATTCGGGTGCCGCGTATAGCGCCACAGGCCTTGATCCATCACCTTGCCGGCATTCGCCGGATCGCCCTTGAACCGGGCCATCTGCCAGTCGCCGACGCTTTCAAAGAAAATACCGGTCAGTGCCAGGGCGGCGCCCACGAAGGCGACCGGTCCCAGGGCCGCGGGCGTCGCCGAGATCTGGCCCAGCTGGACGGGCAGCGAGACGATCCAGAGCAGGACAGCCTGCATCATGAAAACGAATTTGAAGCTGTGCCAGTGTTCTGTGCCCGGCTTGGCCTGTTTGAGCAGGGCCACATAGCGTTTGTCGGGGCCTTCCTTGCGCCAGCGCCAGAACAGATAGCCGCCCAGGCGCAGGCCCCAGATTGCTGTCAGTCCGAGGAGCAAGAGTTTCCGCGCGCTGGCGCCGTCCGGGGTGAGGAAAAAGCTCAGGCCGGCCACGAAAATAAAGCCGAAGGCCCAGAAAGAATCGATGAAGCTGACATCCTTCAACGGAATACTGATTGCCCAGAGCGCGAGCATGACGCCGATGAGCATGGCGAGATTGGAGCCGAGCAGTGCGATCACTTCGGTCATGAGGCGTCTCCAGAAGATTTGTGCGCGGCCGGTCGGGCCAGCAGATCGATGATGCCGGGACCGGGCGTGGCAGCATAGAGCGCCTCGATATCGGCCGCGCGACGTTGTTTGGCGATGGACTGGTTGATCGTGCCCTTGTCCGAGACTTCATGGGCCTCGGCATTGGGTGGTTCGGTCAGAAAGGCAAAGCGGCCGATACGCTGGCTCGAACCGCTGGCCCTGGCATTGTGGGCGGTCAGGCGCGAGCGGATCGCCTCGGTCACCGCCGGGTGCTGCAACAGCTCCCCGAGCGGCAGGCCGCTGGTGCCGGTCAGTTCGGCAAGGCCTTTCGGGTTCGGCCAGGCGAGCAGGGCGATATAGGGCTTGTTCTCGCCGCAGATCACCGCATCGGCGATGCAGGGTGACAGGGCCGCGACGATTTCTGCGCGCAGGGCGCCGCCGGAGACCCAGGTGCCCGTATCGAGCTTGAATTCCTCGGCGAGGCGGCCAGCAAAGGCCAGGCCCTCTTCGGGCTTGTCGGGATTGTGGAAGCGGGCCGTATCCCCGATGCGGTAGAAATCATCCTCGTCGCGCAGGGTCGCGTTCAGCTCGGGCTGATCGAGATAGCCGGAGGTGATCATCGGGCCCTTCATCCGCAACTCGTAGCGATCGCCGGCCGGTACCATCTTCACCGAGAGGCCGGGCATTGGCAGGCCGATGCCGACCTGCTCGCTCATGAAGTAGATCGACATGCAGCCCGATGTGGTCTCGGTCGCACCATAGCCCGTGGTGAAGAAGACCCGTTTGCCGGTTTCACTGATCGCGAGCGCCTGGATGCGATCATACAGGGGCTGCGGCAGGCCGGCGCCGCCATAGAGCATCAGGCGCAGGTCCTGGAAGAAGGTTCGGCGCAGCACTTCATCCTCCTCCAGTGCGTCCGCGAGCATGGCGTAGCCGGCGGGCACATTGGTGAAATATTTGAGCGGAACTTCGCGCAGATTGCGGATGGTCTCGTCGAAACGGCCGGGCATCGGCTTGCCGCCATCGATGTAATAGGTGCCACCGAAGATCGCCGCAGCCATCGAGGAAAAGGCGCCCGAGACATGGCTCCAGGGCAGCCATTCCAGCAGGGTGTCGTCCCAGCCGGCGGCGCGTCCGAGCACTTGCCAGCCCTGGTAGAGATTGGCGGTGATCATGCGCTGGGTCTGGATGACGGCTTTGGGGCGGCCGGTGGAACCGGAGGTCAGCATATAGGCTGCCGGCGCATCCGGATCGAGCGCCGCGATGCGGGCCGCGACGTCCGCGCCGGGCTGCGTCGCGAGGACGTCGTCGAGAAGCGTGGAGGGCAGGTCGCATGGGGCGCCGGTGACAATGACGCTGCCTTTCGGCGCGACGGACTTGATCGCCGGACCGCATGCCTTGCCGTCTTCGGCGAAAATCACTGCGGGACGGACCAGGTCGACAACGTGGCGCAGGCGCTCATAGCCGCCGGCACCGCCCATCAGGGCGTAGTTCTCGCTCACCGGGCAGACCGGCACGCCGGCGCCCATCGCGCCATAGCGCATGATGGCATGATTGATTGAGTTGCCCGACAGGATCATCACCGGGCGGCCCGGCTCCGGATCGAGATCGATCAGCCATTGCGTTACCGCATCGGCGGCGGCCTTGATCTCGGCAAAGCTGACCTTGCGCCAGCCGTCACCGTCAGCCGGCCGTTCGGCGAGGTGCGGGCGGTCTGGCTGCAGGCTTGCCTGGCGGGCCAGGCCAGCCGGTACCGAGGCGTTCTCGATCTGCAGGGATTCGCGCGGCGTCATGACGATGCTGCCATCCGCATGCGTTTCGATCACCAGATCGACGGGGGGGAATTCGACGTCTCGAAAAGCCGGTGAGGGCATGGTCTGATCAATCCGTTTCCGGCGCAACGCCGGCAGGGCGTGCGCAAATCTTGAAGAAGGTCTGGTTATGCAATTCGATCCTGAGCCTATACGCCGGGCTTCGGCACTGTCAATTCTGCGCGGTGCGTTGCGACGAAAAATGCGTTGATTACAGTTGGCTCGTCCCGAGCTGGAGCGCTTTGTGGCACCGCCTCGCCGCCCCGGTTCAGTGAACGACTTGCATGAACATACCGATGCTGGCTAACTGGGCGCGGCAGATTTTTCGAGACCGGGGAGGTATTCGGCGTGATCCAGAGCCCGCAAGACCGCATCGACAGCTATCGCCGGAAGGGCTGGTGGCGCGGCGAGACCGTTGATTCCATCTTCCGTCGTGCTGTGGCCGCCGGGGGTGACAATACCGCCCTCGTGGATCCGCCCAACCGGGCCGCAATGGGATTGCTGGGCGAGCCGCAGCGGCTGGACTGGCAGGCGGTGGATGCCAGCGTGAACGCCGTTGCGCGGGCCTTTCAGGCGCAGGGCGTCGGGCGCGATGATATCGTCCTGGCGCAGCTGCCCAATATCGTCGAGGGCGTTCTGGCCTTCCTCGCCTGCGCGCGGATCGGCGCCATCCTGAGCCCGATGCCGATGGCTTATCGCGAGCATGAATTGCGCGCCCTGCTGGGCAAGATCCAGCCGGCGCTCATCCTGACGGTCGACAGGTTCGGGACGCATGCGCACGCCGAAACCGCGGTCAAACTCCGCGATGCCGGACTGTTCGAAGGGCCCGTCATTTGCGTTGGCGGTTGCGAGACCGCCGGGGCCACCACGCTGGATCTGACGCTGGAGACCGAGATTGTTCTGCCCGATCCGCCAGTCGAGGCGGCCGAAACGCTGACGATCTGCTGGACCTCGGGCACCGAGGCGACGCCGAAGGGCGTGCCGCGTCACCATGATCACTGGCGCGTCAATGGCGAAGCCCTGGTCGAGGCGACGGGGCTGCAGGATGGGGACGTCCTGCTCAATCCCTTCCCCCTGATCAATATCGCGGCCTTTGGCGGCGTGGTCATGCCCTGGCTTCTGCGCGCCGGGACCATGGTGCAGCATCACCCCTTTGATGCCGGGATATTCCTCGACCAGCTCATCTCCGAGCGGATCAATTATACCGTGGCGCCGCCGGCTATTCTCAACATGCTGTTGAAGAACGAATCCATGCTGGCCGGTGCGGATCTTTCCCATCTGCGCTGCCTCGGCTCCGGCTCGGCGCCGCTGTCGCCCTGGATGGTGCGCGGCTGGCAGGAACGCCATGGCGTGCCGGTGATGAATGTATTCGGGTCCAATGAAGGCTGTTCGCTCTTTTCCTCCTCGCTTGATGTCGCAGATCCGGACCTGCGCGCGCGGCTGTTCCCGCGTTTCGGCGTCGAGGGGCTTGGCTGGAATTCAAGCTTTGCCTCCAAGGTGCGCACGCGACTGGTTGATCCGGAGACCGAAGAAATCATCACCGTGTCCGGCCGGCCGGGAGAGTTGAGGCTGGATGGCGCGATGGTGTTTGACGGCTACTGGCAGGCTGGCGAACTCGACAAGTCCTGTTTCGACGGGGACGGCTATTTCCGTACCGGCGACCTGTTCGAGATCGCGGCCGATGACGGCGAGCGCTTCTATCACTTCGTGGGGCGCAGCAAGGAAATCATCATCCGCGGCGGGGTGAATATCTCGCCCGCCGAGCTTGATTCCATGATCGAGGGGCATCCGGCCGTTCGCGAGGTTGCCTGTATCGGCTTTTCCGATGAGCGGTTGGGCGAGCGCGTGTGCGCTGTCGTGGCACTGAAGCCCGGACAATCCCTCTCCCTTGAAGAGCTGACCGGCTTCCTCAGGGATGAGGCGCTGGCGACCTACAAATTGCCGGAGCGGCTAAAGATCGTCGATGCCCTGCCCAGGAACCCGCTGGGCAAGATCCTGCGCCGCGAGCTGACCGCCGAACCAGAAATATCAAGCCAGTCCGAGGGAGTGAATTGATGAGTGGAATCGAGACCGTCAACGGGATCATCGCCGCCTGGAAGGCCGGCGATGTCGACGGGGTGCTGGAGCACCTGTGTGAGGATGTGGTGTATCACTACCATGTCGGATCCCGCCCGCTGCGCGGCCGCGATGCGGTGCGGCGTTTCCTTGAGCGATTTGGTGCCGGCCAGACCCAGATCCGCTGGGAGATCATGCACTGGGCCCAGGCGGGTGACCGGCTTTTCGTCGAGGGTATCGACGACTATGTCGGCGCAGACGGGCGCCATATCCGCCTGCCCTATGCTGGTGTGTTCGAGTTCCGTGATGGCCGAGTTGCCGGCTGGCGCGACTATATCGATGCAGCTGTCATTGCCGCTGCCCGGGCAGGCGAACCGAATGCCGACTGGCTGGACGATATCATGCAATCGACCTGATCTGGCGATAACGCGCTTGACGTAGTTGAATTCCACCTCTCTTATGACTTGCATACAAAAACCAACGGGGAGAATTCCAATGCGTACCACACTTATCGCCCTTACTGCCGGGCTGCTCACCATGGGCTGCGCCCAGGGGCAGGTCGAAGAATCCGCCGCCACCGATCCGCGCGTCGCTGTTGTCATGGACATGGTTGATGCCTGGAACACCCGCGACTGGGACCGCATCAACAGCCTGTTTGCTGAAGACGGATCGCTGCATTCCATGATGGTCGAGCCGGTTGTCGGCCGCGAAGCCATTGGCGAGCGCATCGGCCATCTCGGTGCAGGCCTCGAGACCATCACACTGAACATCCGCCATGTCGGCCTCGTCGATAATGTCGTCTTCCTCGAGCGCACCGACGAGTTTGTCTATAACGGCCATGCCGGTTCGGTGCCTGTCGTTGGCGTGATCGAGGTTGAAGACGGCCTGATCACCGAATGGCGCGAATATTATGACCGTGCCGAACTGCTCGAGGCCCTTGGTCTCACCACGGACTTTGACTCGGCCGGGCGGTGAGCGTGACTGACGCAACGGGCGAAACCAGCCCCGCAAATGCTGCAGAGGAGGCGGGGCGCTACCCGCCTCCTCTGGTCGCATGGCTGACCGTGGCCGTGCTTTTCGTCGCCTATATATTTTCCTTCATCGACCGTATGATCATCGGCCTTCTGGTTGAGCCGATGAAGGCCGATCTCAATCTCACCGATACCCAGATCAGCCTGTTGCAGGGTCTGGCGTTCGCGATCTTCTACACGCTTGTCGGCCTGCCGCTGGGGCGTCTGATCGACCGGGCCGCGCGCCTGCGTGTGGCCGCTGTCGGTGTCGCCCTGTGGAGTCTGATGACGGCGTCCTGTGGCCTCGCTGGCCAGTACTGGCAGCTCTTCCTCGCGCGGATGGGTGTCGGTGTGGGCGAGGCGACCCTGTCGCCGGCGGCCTATTCCATTATCTCCGACAGCTTCCCGCAACGCCGCATGGGCCTCGCGATGGGCCTGTACGGGCTTGGATCTGCGGTGGGTGCCGGGCTTGCCTTCTTCATCGGCGCAGCCGTTATCCAGTTTGTCGTGGCGGCCGACGCGCTCTACCTGCCGATCATCGGCGAAGTGCGGGCGTGGCAGGCAACCTTCATGATCGTCGGTATCCCCGGCCTGGCCATCGCTGTTGTGCTGGCGCTCATGCCGGAACCCGCGCGTCTGGTCTCAAGTGATCCGCTGGCCGACAAGGTTCAGATCCCCCTCAAGGCGATTGCCGCCTTCCTGCGCCGCCGGGCCGGGGCCGTCCTGGGCCTTTGCTTTGCGACCGGCATGGTCAATTTCGCCGTCTTTGCGGCCATCTCATGGTTCCCGGTCTTCCTGATGCGGGTGCACGGAATGCCCCTGGTCGATGCAGGCCAGCTCGCCGGCGGTTGTCTCATCCTGGGCGGGCTCATCGGCCTGGTCGGTGGTGGCTGGCTGACCGACAGGCTGGGTGGCCAGCCAGCGGGACGCCTCGCATTCTGTGGCTTCGCCGCCATGATTGGCACGGTCGGTGCCGTCGTCTTCCCGCTCAGCAATAATCTCTGGGTGACGGCGATCGCCTTCGTGATCTTCTTCGCAACGGCAGCTGTGCCGATCGGAGCAGCTGCGACGGCCTTGCAACAGCTCACGCCCAACCGGATGCGGGCGACGGTGTCAGCGGTCTACCTGTTCATCGTCAACATCATCGGTCTCGGCGCGGGACCGACGGCAACGGCGCTTCTGGGGGACATCTTGTTTCCTTATGAAAGTGGCATTCGGTATGCGATCGCAATCGCATCACCCGCCGCCTTTGCGCTGGCAGCCTTCTTGTTTTTCCTCGCGGCCAGATATGCGAAGCGCGAGTTGAAAACGATCGACGTATAGCCTGGCCGGGATGCGCGAGCCCCGCCTGATCGGGGGTTGCGCATCCCGCAGCGCTGTCTGCGCCTCACCGACTCTGCGACATAAACGCCGGATACTGATGATGTGAGATGCAGACCGAGGGTTGTGTGGTAATACCATCTACGTCGTTAATGCTTGGGGCAGGGGGCCGGGCTTCCCGGGTTTGCATCAGGTCTCGACTGTCGCATTCTATGAGGCGCAGATGGCCAAGAAATTTATCAGAACCTGCTCGATCTGGCGGACGCTGGAGGTCGTTGGTGATACGTCGACCCTGCTGATCCTTGAGGCCAGCTGGCTGGGTGCCCGCCGCTTTGAGGATTTTCGCAATCGCACCGGCTTGCTGAAGCCCCTGCTGAGCGACCGGCTCAAGCGCCTTCTCGCGGCCGAGATATTCGAGCGCCGCCTCTATTCCGAAGCCCCGCGCCGTTTCGAGTACCAGATGACCCAGAAGGGGCGTGACCTCTACTGGACCGCCCTGATGATGCTGCGCTGGGAGCGGCACTGGGCGCCGCCCGAGGGCAAGATCGAAATCATCCTGCGCCACAAGACGTGCGGCCAGGTGTTCGATCCGACGCCGGTCTGTAACGCATGCCGCGAAGAAGTCACCGCGCATGATGTCGACTGGAGCGAAGGCCCGGGCGTCGGCCTGATGGCCGCGACCTATAGCCGGCGACGTCGCTATCGCGACATGGCTGCCGACCGGCCCGCCGAATCCACCCTGCTCGATCATGTGGCCCAGATCACCGGGGATCGCTGGGCCAGTCTCGTCCTGCGCTCGATTTTCACCGGGTTACGCAAGTTCGACGAGATCTGCGACGATACCGCAATCGCGACCAATATCCTGTCGGAACGCCTGAGCTGGTTGTGCACCATCGGCGTCCTCACCATGCACCAGTACAGCGACCGGCCGGCCCGGTTTGAATACCGGCTGACGCCGAAGGGGATCGATTATTATCCGATCCTGCTGATGCTGCTGAAGTGGGGCGACAAGTACTATGTCGCACCGGAGGGGCCGCCCTTGTTGCTGAAGCACCGGCCCTGCGGCGCTGATCTCGAGGCGATGGTTGTCTGTTCATCCTGCCGTGAGCCGGTTGGGCCGCAGGAGGTTGAATACGAGGTTGTCGAAACGCGGCCTATCCGCGATCTGGATCAGTCCGCCGCGTCCTGAGCTCCGCACAACATCACTTGCAATAACAAACCTACCCCCCTATCCTCGGGGGATGACAAGATATTCTTCCCATTCTGATCGATCCGATCATCCTGATGACAGCGGCAGGGTCGTTGTCGTCACCGGTGCAGGCAAGGGGCTGGGCGAGGCGTTCGCGAAAGCCTGGGCAGCGCGTGGCGCCCATGTCGTGGTCAGCAATCGGCGCCGCCCCGGCGCTCCGGACGATGCGGGCCGCGTTGTCGAGGAGATCCGCAGTTCAGGCGGCCAGGCCGTTGCCGAGTATTCCGACATGGCGGACCCCGGTGCCGGCGAGGCGGTGGTCGGCGCGGCCATCAAGGCCTTCGGGCGTCTGGACGCGGTGATCGCCAATGCCGGCACCAGTGGTCCGGCCCGCAAGCTGACGCAGGGTTCACTCGCAGATTTTCGCGATGTGATGGAAACCAATTTCTTTGCCAATATCGCCCTGGCCGAGGCTGCGCAGGGGCCATTGCGGGCGTCTCCTTCGGGTCGCTTCCTGCTGATCTCATCGTCAGCCGGCCTGTATGGTGTGAGGGGACGTGCGCCCTATGCGGCGTCAAAGGGCGCTCTCAACGCCTTTGCCATGTCGCTTGCGAGCGAATGGCGCCGCGACGGGGTCGGGGTCAATGTTCTCGCGCCCTATGCCGCGACCCGCATGACTGATGCTCCCGACCTCGATCCCGCCCTGGCAGCGGCAATCGCGCCCGGCAATGTCGGTTCCGCTGCGGTGTGGTTGAGCAGTGCGGCCTGCCGCCAGAGCGGAGAAATATGGGTCAGCGGGGCCGGTTGGCTCCGGCGGGCGCAGATGGTCGAAGGGCGTGGTGCCACCGCGGCGCCCGACATGTCGGCCGAGGATGTGCAAGCCCTGGCCGGGACGCTGCGGGGCCTCGACGATGTTCGCGGTTTCGCGGGCGCCGAAGCGGCCTTTGCGGATCTGATCCACGAATGCCAAAGGGCGCGTGCGTCCGAGGCCCGGCCTTCAGTCACAGGAAGCGGCACCGCATGAAAATCATCCAGTGGGCTACCGGCGCGATGGGCAAGACCTGTTTGCGGGCCGTCATCGACCGGCCTGATCTCGAACTGGTCGGCCTTTATGTCTATGGCGAGCGCAAGGCCGGGCTGGACGCCGGCGAGATTGCACGACGCCCCGCCACCGGTGTGTTCGCGACGCAATCGATCGAGGAGATTCTGGCGCTGGACGCCGATGTCGTCATCCATGCCGCGCGGCTGGATCCGCCCTTCGAACGCCATGATGGTGACATCCAGCGCCTGCTCCGCTCGGGCAAGAATGTGATCAGCATCAATGGCGGCAGCTTCCCGCCTTTCTGGCCACAAGAGCGCCAGGCCTCCTTCCAGGCAGCTTGTGCCGAGGGCCAGACCAGTTTCATGGGCGCCGGTCTCAATCCCGGTTTCGGGGCCGAGAAGCTGGCCGTTCTGGCGACGGGCGTGTGCTCGGACGTCACCAGCATCTCGCTGCGCGAACTGGTCGATTGCCGCGCGGTGAAGAGCGCCCCCTATGTATTCGATATCATTGGCTTCGGATCGGAGCCCGGAAAGGTGGACCCAAACCATCCCGACTGGGTGCCGGGCCAGACGATGAACGCGCTTTTCCGTGAAGTTGTGGGCTGCGTGGCAGACCGGCTCGGCTGGAAACTCGACGGCGTCAAGACAGCCCACATGCTGCGGCCGGCGCAGAGCGATCTCGAGATTGCCGCCGGCGTGATCCGCGCCGGTACGACCGCCCGGATCGACTGGAACTGGCTGGGTATCGAGGGCGGCGAGACACGCGTCGATCTCGGTATTGGCTGGACGATGGAGGCGCCGGCCGCGGGCGAGGCGCCGCCACCGCTCTGGACCATTCGCGTCGATGGAACCCCCTCGGTGAAGCTGGATTTCGATCTCGAGACGCCAAGCGGATGGACCGCCCGGACGACCGCCGAGCAACTTGGTGTGGCGGGCGCGGTCATCAATGCGATTCCGGCCGTCATTGCGGCGCCGCCAGGCTTGCAGCCCGCGCCCCTGGCGACGCATTTCCACGCATTCAGGCGCGCCTGAAAACCAGCCGGCAAGGGGGAGACGAGATGCAGACCAAATTCGAAGTGCTGCAGACGATCATCAAGTCATGGTGCGAAACCCAGGATGTCGAGGCCGTCATCGCCCACCTGACGGAAGATGTCGTCTGGCACTATTCCACGACCGCGGCGGCACCGAAGATCGGTCATGACGGCGCCCGTGAATTCCTGAAGGCCTACAAGCTCAAGGCCCGGCGGCCGAACTGGCGCATTTTCCGCGCGGCGGAGGCGGGCAATGCCCTTTTCGTTGAGGGTGCGGACGAGTTCGACACCGTCGAGGGCGGCCATGTCGCTGTGCCCTATATGGGCATCTTCGAATTCGAGGGTCAGCGGATCAAGGCCTGGCGTGACTATTTCAATCCCGGGCTCGTCGCCGAAGGTGAGCGGGGTGTGTCACCGCCCGATTATGTCCGGGCCCTGCTGGACCGGCCTGTGCTGCCGGGTTCAGGGTCTCAGCCATCCCCAATTCAAGGAGTTGCATCATGACGGCCCCCCCTATCCAGGAGGCAGAGCTGCGGGCCCTGCTCGACAAGCAGGCGATCAGCGAAATTCTGGTCCGCTATTGCCGCGGCGCCGACCGCGGCGATGCCGACCTCATTGCCGCCGCCTATCATGACGACGCGATCGAGGATCACGGCGGCACCTTTCTCGGCCCCGCCTCCGACTACATCGCCATGTTGCGCAAGGTGCTCCCCAAGGCACCACGAATGACGCACGCGATCACCAATATGCTCATCGAACTCGATGGCGATACGGCGCTTGCCGAATGCTACATGATGACCTTTTCACGCAACGAAACGGCTGATGCCAGTTTCGACAATCTGACCATGGCGCGCGCTATCGACCGGTTCGAACGCCGCGACGGGCGTTGGGGCATCGTCCATCGCCGCATTGCCTGGGAATGGAATCACGAAATGCCCCTGCTCGAGAGCTGGGGGCGTGGCGGCATCGCGCCGGACCCGTCCGTTCTCGTGCGCGGCACCAAGAAACCACATGATGTCCTCTACGAGGTTCAGGGAGCGAAATGATGAAAATTGAAGGTTGCACCGCCATTGTCACCGGCGGAAATCGCGGCATTGGTCTCGGCTTTGTCGAGGAATTGCTCAACCAGGGCGCTGCGCGGGTCTATGTTGCCTCGCGCGTGCTCGCCGATGCCCAGGCCATCGTTGCAAGGGATCCGGCCCGCGTTGTTGCGGTCGAGCTGGATGTCACGAAACCCGAACAGGTCGCCGCGGCTGCGGCTGCCTGCAAGGACGCCACCCTGGTGGTCAATAATGCCGGCCTTTGCACCATGGAGCGCCTCTACGACACCGATGACAAGGATGCCGCGCGCCGGGAGATGGAAGTCAATTTCTTCGGCCCGCTCGAGATGAGCCGTGCCTTCGCACCGGTGATCTCGGGCAATGGTGGCGGCACGATCATCAATGTCCTTTCCGCGGGCGGCATCGTCGCCGTGCCGGAAATGGGGGGGTATAGCCCGTCGAAATTTGCCAGCCGGGCAGCCAGCAATTGCCTGCGCGCTGAACTGGCGCCACTGGGTGTGCATGTCACGGCGCTGATTGTCGGTTCTGTCGAGACCCGCATGGCGGCACATGTGAAAAATGTCGCCCAATCCCAGCCAGTCGATATCGCAAAGGCCGGCCTGTGGGCCGCCGCGCGGGGAATTGACGAGCACGATACGGATCCACACGCGATCCAGGTCCGGGCGCATCAGGCGCGCGATCCCAAGGGGCTTGAGAAGGCGATGGCCAAACGCGTCAGCACGCCGCGCAAGGCCTAGTCTTCCAGCATCTCATTTTCGGGCAAGAAAAAGCCGATCCGTTTTCACGGATCGGCTTTCAAGTACTCGGAGTATGGAGGGCGCACGAGGCGCCCTCCCTTGCTCGGAGGGGGTTAGAAGTCGACCGACAGCTCGATGCCGTAGGTCCGAGGAGTTGCAAACCGGGAGATCTCATCGCCGAAGAAGGCGATAATATTCGTCCGGTAGAGTTCGTCAGTGAGGTTCTTGCCCCAGATCGACACGGTCCAGTCAGCATTCGGCGGTGTCAGGGTCAGACGGCCGTCGAGCAAGCCATAGGCCTCCTGGATCTGGTTGTTGTCCGGTGCCCAGAACATTTCGCCGTGATAGCTGTAGTTCAGGCGCGCCGACAGGGCCTCTCTCCATGGACCGGCGTCGAAGGTGAGTTCGCCGCCGATATTGAACTGGCTGTCCGGAGTGCGCTGAAGGTTGTTGCCCGAGGAGTCCACGCCGAGTGAGTCGACGAAATCGATATACTCGGTGTCCAGGAAGGTCGCGCCGCCCCAGACCCGCAGGTTTTCCGTCACAGCGAACTGAAGTTCCGCCTCGATACCGGAGATATCGGCATCGGCGGCATTGTCGGTGATGTTGCACAGGCAGCCGGCATCGGTCTGTGTGACCTGCAGGTTCTGGTAGCTCATCTGGAAGGCCGCGACGTTCAGGCGGGCGCGACTATCCCAGAAGTCGAATTTGACACCGAGCTCGATATTCTCAACGGTTTCCGGATCATAGCCCGATTGTGCCGCGATCGCGTTCGCGGGGTCATCCTCGAAGCCGCCGCCCTTATAGCCCTGCGCCCAGGTCAGATAGACGAAGAGGTCATCATTGGGCGCATATTCGGCTGTGACCTGGGTGGTAACCTGCGACCAGTCATCACCGTAATCCGTCGTGAAACCACCGCCTTCAGTATAGGTCGGTGCCAGGGGGGACAGAGGCACGGTATCGGTCGGATTGAAGGCATCGCCGGTCTCGACCGCGAGGGCGGTGACGGTGCCGCTTTTTTCATCATGCGTGTAGCGAACGCCGCCAACGATCCGGAACTGCTCGCTGAAGCGATAACCCATTTGCGCGAAGGCCGCATAGGAGGTCGTTTCGCCGGAATTGTCCCAATGGGATTCACCGGAAAGCGTCGAGAGCGCCGTCAACGGCACCTCGGCCCAGAACCGGTCCTGCTTGGTGACTTCGTCGTGCTGGTAGTAGGCACCGACGATCCAGTCGAACGCGCTTTCCGGGGTGTTGGAAACCAGCCGGAACTCCTGAGTGAACTGGGTGATGTCCTCGGTTTCGCTGAGCGGGAAGCGGAAGAGCAGGGGCGAAATGATGCCATAGCCATTATTCGGACCCTGGCCCGTCTGGTCATACACACTGGCGGCCTGGCCCTGACGATAGCCGGTGGTGCTGGTCAGGGTCGCGAAATCGTCAAACTCGTAGTCGAGGTGCACCGCCACGCCAATGGCTTCACGCTCCAGACCTTGCGGGGTCTCATTGGCATCACCGGCATAAAGCGGATGCTCCGGCAGGCCTTCGCGAATGGTGAGCGGTATGCCGCGGAGCGCACCGATCTGTTCGCGAGCGATGCTCCAGGGGCCCTGGGTTGCCGGATCGGGACCATCGATCGCGACGCTGAGGAAGCCGTTGGACTCGTCCTTGGTGTAATCGGCGATCAGACGGGCACCGAAATTGGAGCCTTCAGGCTGGAACGCCAATTGGCCGCGCAGCTGGAAGGACCGCAGATCGTCGAGGTCACGGTTGTGCAGCACGTCGTAATTATAGCCGCTGCGATTGCGCGACTGGAAGGAGAGGCGGCCGGCGATCTCGTCGGTCAACGGGCCGGTGATGTAGCCGCGCGTGAGGACTTCGTCATAATTGCCGACCGATATGGTCATATTGCCGCCGGGCGTGAAGTCGGGCTCTGCGACGATGATGTTGAGCGCGCCGCCGACGACATTGCGGCCGAGCAGAACGCCCTGTGGGCCGCGAACGACCTCGACGCGGGCAATGTCGTACAGGTCGGAATTGAACAGGCCGGAACGCCCGACATAGACGTCATCGAGGAAGATCCCGATTGATTGGTCGGCCGTTGGCGAATCAAGGCGCGTATTGGTGATGCCGCGGATGTTGAATTCCTGGTCGAGCGGCGAAAGTGCCGTGAAGGAGAGTGACGTCACCGAACCGGCAAGGTCCTCAAAGCTGAGAATGCGGTCTTTCTCCAATTGCTCACCGGTCATGGCCGATACGGCGATGGAGGCGTCCTGGAGTGTGGTTTCACGCCGCTGCGCGGTGATCGTGATCGTGTCCAGCTGAGGACCGCTTGCGCTGGTCTCGGCTGACTGGGCCAGAGCCGACGTTGCGCTCATGAGTGAGACCGCGATCGCCAGTGCCGATGCATTACTGAGGTATTTCATCTGCTTCTCCCCGTCTTCGATGGCCTGAGTGATGCAGATCGCCCGCGATCACCCGGTATCTTTTTTGTTGGTGATCGAAGGTATGACATTACAAGTGAGTTCGTCAATGCAAGTCGCCCCGTGCTCCGGTCTGTTTCACCGAAGGGGGGAAAGTGTTGCTCTGGAGTGTCAGGTTTGTGGGTGGCGGGGCGGAATTGCAGGCCCGAGGGTCTCAGACGCGTTCAATTATGATGGCTGAGCCAACACCGGAGCCGCCATGGACAACGGCGAGACCGAGCGTGCCGCCATCGCGTTCGAGGCCGGCGAGCAGGGTGGCCAGCAATATCCCGCCGCTGGCTCCCATCGGGTGGCCCATAGCCAGATGGCCGCCTTGCGGATTCACTTTGGCCGGATCGGGTGCGTAATCGCGTTCGAACTTGACCGGCGTCGCCGCGAAGGCCTCCATGAACTCGATACGGTCCATGTCGCCGAGCGTCAGTCCGGTCTCCGCGAGGGCCAGTTCCATGGCCTTGAAGCCGGCCGTGAGCTGCAGCACCGGATCGGCGCTGGCATCGGTGACCGCCCGGATGCGGGCGCGCGGCTTGAGGCCGGCTGCAGCGCCGGCGGCAGCGCTTCCCAACAGGACCAGAGCGGCGCCATCAGCGATAGGCGGGCAATGCGCAACGGTATGTGAATGTGTGATCTCGTCCAGTTCCGGGCGAGCCTTGAGCATCACGGCATCAAAACCCTCGGCTCCCGCCTGCACAAATGCCGGTTTGAGCCCCGCCAGCGAGTCCATCGACATGTCCGGGCGGATCGATTCGTCCCGGTCCAGAAGGACCGTGCCATCGGCGCCATGAACCGGAATGACTTCCTGCAGCGGCTCGCCGCTCCAGGCCCGGGCGGCGCGGTGGTGCGAGCGCATCGTGATTTCATCCAGATCGGCGCGGGTATAGCCATGCATCGTCGCCATCAGATCCGCCGAGAGCGGCACCGGCACATAGCGCAGCGCCCGAGCCGTATCCGGGTCCGCGTAATAGAAGCCATTATCCGCCAGGAAGGGGACGATCGACATCATCTCGACGCCGCCGGCCAGGCGCAGCTGGTCATCGCCCGTCGCGGCGCTTTCGAGCGCCGCGATCCGCGTGGCAGTCAGTCCGGACACGCAGAAATTATTGACCGTCCGGCTGGACGTCGCCACCGGCAGGCCGGCGTGCAGCTTGCTGACCAGTGCCAGCTGGCCGCCCTGGGCGCCAATCTGGCCGACGCAGCCCAGCGTCAATGATGCCACCCGGTCGAGGGCCGTCTCGCCGCAGCGCGAGCGCAAGGCCGTCGTCAGCTGGCCGACCAGTTCATGCGGCGTCAGTGTCGACAGGGCGCCGCCGGGTTTTCCCTTGCCGCGCGGTGTCCGGACGGCGTCGTAGATACAGATCTCTGTCATCGGATCAGACGCCAATCACAAAGCAGGCGCTCGCCGTCGTCGAGCCGCCGACATTGTAGGTCGCGACGGTGCGCGCGCCCTCTACCTGGGTATCGCCGCTGCGCCCGGAAGTCTGCCGCCAAGCATCTAGCGCCATGCGCACGCCGGTCGCGCCGACCGGGTGACCCAGTCCGATCAGGCCGCCCGACGGATTGACGGGCAGGTCGCCGCCCTTCGCGATAAGGCCCGATTCCACCGCCTTCCAGGCCTCGCCCGGCGCGGTCAGCCCGAAATGCTCGATCGCCATGTATTCGGTGATCGAGAAGCAGTCATGGGTTTCGATGGCATCGAGCTGGTGAACATCGGTGACGCCGGCGCGGCCGCAGGCATCGGTGATCGCCTTGCGGACCCAGGGGAACATATAGCCGCCGGTATCACGGGTCTTGGCCAGCTTGGTTTCCATCATCAAGGGGGCGGTGGTGTGACCCCAGCCCTTGAAGCGGGGAATCTGCGCGAGGTCGAGGCCGCGCCTGGCGGCATAGTCCCGGGCCACGGCTTCCGATGCCAGGAACAGGGCCGCCGCGCCATCGGTGACTTGCCCGCAATCGCTGCGGCGCATCCAGCCCTCGACGACCGGGTTGGCGTCATCATCGGCTTCGAAACTGGCCTCGGTGAAGGTCCAGGCGCGCGACTGGGCGTAGGGATTGCGCTTGGCATTGTCGAAATTGATGCGTGAGATCTCGGAGAGATGGGCGCGGTCGAGCCCGTAGCGCCGGTCGTATTCCTCGGCGAGATCAGAGAACATCGCCGGCCAGAGATAGCGCGCGCCCAGTGCCTCGCGGTCGGCCCAGGCGGCGGCGCCGAGAATTTCGGCGGCCCGCTGGCCCGGAACGTTGCGCATCAGCTCGACGCCGACCACGCCGGCAAGGCCGTAACGTCCGGCCTCGATATCGGCCATTGCGGCCATGATCGCCATCGAGCCCGAGGCGCAGGCGGCTTCGTGACGGCTCGTGGGCTTGCCCTCGAAGCCTGGATCCACATGCCCCACCATGCCGCCGATCATGCCCTGACCGCAGAAGAGTTCGCCGGCGAAATTGCCCAGATGCACCACATCGACATCGGCGGCCGAGATGTCGGCGGACTCAAGCCCCGCATGGGTCGTCTCTGAAATCAGGTCAAACAACCCCTTGTCGTCGCGCGCCCAGTTGCGGGCGAAATCACTTTGTGCACCACCGAGGATGAAAACGGGTTCGGACATCTTGTTCAGGCCTCCTGGCCGGGTTTCGTTCTTGTTGCTGCGGGCTGTTGCCCGACCGGATGGCGGTCTGATCCGTCCTGGTCAGGCTTGGCCGTGTACGCTTTCCAATTCTCTTGCCTCGAGCCAGGGGCCTGCGCGCCCAGCAAAGCCGGTGGCCAGACGCTCGACGATATCCGCCACAGGCTCGACGGCATGGATCGAGCCGACCCCCTGGCCTGCTGACCAGACATCGCGCCAGCCCTTGGTGAGCCGGGAAGGGTCCTCGAACGTCACAGTGCCCCTGGCGGGCATATTGTCCGGATCAAGATTATTGGCTTCCAGGCTTGCTCGCATCCAGCTTGCCGCAACGCCGGTGATCGAGGCGGACACCAGCAGGTCTGCCGCAGAGGCGTCGATCACCATGGCCTTGTATTCGTCCTGGGCGAGGCTCTCGGATGCGGTGATGAAGGCGGTGCCGATATAGGCAAAATCGGCGCCCATCGCCCGCACCGCGGCAATCCCGGCGCCCGTGGAAATTCCGCCCGCGACGGCCAGCGGGCCGTCGAAAAATTCTCTGACCGCCTCTACGAAGGCGACGCTTGTCAGCGTGCCGGTGTGGCCGCCAGCGCCGGCGCAGACCAGCACCAGCCCGTCGGCACCCGCAGCAACGGCCTTGCGGGCAAAGGCGACCGTATTGACGTCGGCGAAGATCATGCCGCCATAGCTGTGCACAGTCTCGACGACCCGGCCGGGCCCGCCCAGTGCGGTCACCACCAGAGGCGGTTTATAGGTTTTCAGCAGGGCCAGCTCGGCGTCGAAGCGCGGATAGGAGGAGTGCGTGACCATGTTGAAGGCCCAGGCCGCATCCGACGGGCCGAGGGCGCTGGTGATCTGCTGCATCCAGGTGTCGAGATCCTCAATCGTGCGGCAGTTCGGTCCCGGGAAGGAGCCGATCATGCCGGCACGGCAGGTGGCGATGACGAGCTCGGGGCCGGAAACCAGGAACATGGGTGCACAGATCGCCGGCAGGCGAAGATTCCCGCCAAGCGCGCGCGGCATTCTGGGTTCGCTGGCATTCATGAAAACTCGCCCCCGGCTGCAGCCCCCACCGCCCGACCGGGGCAGTGTGTCACTTTCTTATTAAAACCTACTCGGCAAATGTCAATTGCTGCGGATCGGCAGGCGGCGCGGGTTTGCTCCGGAAATGGTGGCGGCTTTCCGGCCCCGGAGGTCTTCTTCATCCGGTCCTTGCCGCCCAGTCAGGCCGTTTGAGCGCGGTGGCGTCGAAAAAAGAGCCGCTAAGGCCGTGTCGTCACTGTATTATTCTGATCGAACCTGTTAGGTTGCCGAGATTCAGGGGTGAAGGGGGCATTATGACCAAACTTGAACGAGCGAATTCGCATGTGCCGCTTTGGCGCGAGCGCTTCTCGGGCCTTCTGGGCGGGTTGGGTATGGCGGCTCTCGCGCTCCTCGGAGGCGCGGCCTTGTCGGCGCCGGCCCAGGCAGCCAGCGGGACGTTCAATGGCGCGGCCAGCCTTCAGGTCGATGGCCTGTGCACCGCAGCGTCGTCATCCAGTTTCGGTGCGAGCTTCACGGCCACCTACCAGTCGGCCGACGCCGGTTCCAGCGATACCTATTCCCTCTTCCTCCTCGATGGCACCAACACGATTATCGGCTCCTCCAGCCAGAGTGTTTCCGCTGCAGCCTATTCCTCGACCTCAACGATTTCCGTGCCGACGACCCAGACCCCTTCTGATGGTTCGGCCTATACGCTTGTCGCCTACAACCAGAATACCGGATCCCCGCTCTACGCCGTCGGTGACGTCTATGAGGTTGACAGCTATCAGATGGCGACCCTCGGGTTTGATGCCAGTGCTCTCGACGATAGTTGCCCCGGGCCGAATTCCGCCCGCGTGACGCCAAGCATCTCCGGTCCGGCAGGCCCGGTGAACGCGGCGTTCACCGCGACGATCACCTTTGATGGCGATGTGACCTTGTTCACTGTCGATGACCTGGTCGTCGGCAATGGCGCCGCTTCGGCCTTTGCCGGTTCGGGCGACAGCTATTCGGCCACTATCACGCCGACCACCGATGGCGATGTGACAGTCGATATCGCATCTGGTGCCGCCGTGGATGGTGGTACAACCGAAACCAATGCCGCGCCGACTTTCACGGTAGCCTATGATGCAACCGCGCCTTCGGCCCAGTTTGTCGATGTCGAGCCAGACACGACCATCGAAGGGCCCATCTCGGTCCAGCTTGAGTTCAGCGAGGCTGTGTCGGGCGTTGCGGCCGGCCAGGTCACCGTGACCAATGGTGCAATTTCCGGGTTCACCGAAGTTTCCAGCCAGCTTTACAGTTTCACACTGACCCCCGATCCGGGCCTGACGGGCGCCGGTGTTGTCCTCATTTACAGTGCGGGGCAGGCCACGGACCTCGCAGGCAACGCAAATCTCGCGGCGGCGGATGCCTATACGGCCAATACGAATGTGCCATCCGTGGTCATTTCGACCAGTGAAGTCGAGCCTGTGGCTGGCGCGTTCGTCGTCGATGTCGTTTTCAATGAAACGGTGACCGGTTTCGATACCGGTGATTTCGTCGCTGGTGACTTTACTGTCGATAGCGTGGCCGGTTCCGGAACCACCTACACGGCGACACTGACTCCAACCAACACCGGGACCTTGTCGATCAAGGTCGCCGCGGCGACGGTGATTGACGCCGACACCAACGCGAACACCGAGTCCAATACGCTGTCGGTCGAGGCTGACATTACCGACCCGACCGTCGTTATTGCGACCTCGGCGTCCTCGCCTGTCGCAGCTGCCTTCACAGCCACCTTCACATTTTCCAAGCCTGTCACCGGATTTACGGTTGATGACCTGGTTCTTACCAATGCGACCGCCAGCGGGTTTTCCGGTTCCGGTGCCGAGTACAGCGCCACCATCCAGGCCAGCGCTTCAGGCACGGTGAAGGTGGATGTGCCCGGTGCTTCGGCCCAGGACACAGGCGCGCGTGACAATGTCGCCGCAACAACATTGACCGTGCAGGCTGACGCCGTTGCGCCGACTGTCACGCTGACCAGTTCTGCTGTCGGGCCTGTCAGTGCGCCCTTTACGCTCAACCTTGATTTTTCTGAAGCCTATTCCGGCTTCACCATCGCCGATCTGGTCGTGGTCAATGGTGTGGCTACGAATATCCAGCGCGCGGGCGATGACCTGACGGCGACCATTACGCCGACGGCCACCGGTACGCTGACCGTTGATGTTGCTGGCGGTGCCTTCCAGGATACGGCTGGAAACAACAATACGGCCGCGACCCAGTTCACGATCGAATCGACTGCTGATGGTGCGCCGACCGTTGTGATCGCCACTACGTCGGCATCTCCTGTGGGCGGCTCTTTCCCGGTGACGGTGACCTTCTCCGAGGCTGTGACCGGTTTTCTGTTCACGGATGTCCTGATCGTCAATGGCACGACTTCGAATGAGTCGATCTCGGGCAATGTCTACAGTTTTGATGTCGTCCCGTCGGTCGACGGGCCCGTGACGGTCGACGTCCCCGCCGGTGTCGCCCAGGACGGTGACCTGAATGACAATCTCGCCGCGACGCAGTTGTCTCTCACAGCCGACGTAAGCGTACCCACCGTCGCGATTACCAGCGCGGCTGTCGGGCCGGTCGCTGGTTCTTTCGATGTCACGCTCACCTTCTCCGAGGCCATGGACCGGGTTGTCGCCTCGACCCTGACGGTCGGGAACGGTGCCGTGACCGCCATCAGCGGTAGCGATGCTGTCTATGTCGCGACGATTTCGCCGACGATCGACGGCACCGTAACGGTCGATATTGCTGCCGACGCGGCGACCGATCTGGCTGGTAACGGCAATACGGCTGCGACCCAGTTCTCGATCGCTGCCGTCCTTGGCTCTCCGACCCTCGTGATCTCCGGTCCTGCCGGTCCCGTCTCTGATGCCTTTACCGCGACCTTCACCTTCTCCGAGAATGTGACGGGATTCGAGCTTTCCGACATCGTCGTGGGCAATGGCTCGGCCAGTGCTCTCGCGGGTGCGGGTGCCGTCTATACCGCTACCATCATCCCGGATGCGGACGGGGCGGTTACGGTGGATGTCGCCGCGGCTGTTGCCCAGAACGGCGGTGGGGTCAACAATTCCGGCGCAACACAATATTCGGTGACCGCAGCCTCGCTCGGGCCGGTGGCCACGATCACGAGTACGACGCCGGTGATCGTTGCAGCCGGTTTTGTCCAGATTCTTGTTGAGTTCGATGAAGCTGTTTCCGGGCTGGATATCGGCGATTTCAATGTAACCGGGGTCGCCAGCACCCTGGCGTTCGGGGGCAGCGGTACAAGCTATAGCTTCTTCGTAAACGCGACGAACGCCGCAGATGTTGTCGTCAGCCTGCCGGCAGCGACGGTCACCGCCGACTCCGGCGGTGCCGCCAATCGCCAGGGACCTGATCTGACGATTCCGCTCTTCACATCTCCAACGGTCGTGATCTCCTCGGCGGCCGCAGATCCGGTTACGGGCGGCACGTTTGATATCACGGTTACATTCTCGGAGTCTGTCACGGGCTTCGAATCCGGTGACCTCGTGATCGATGGCGGTGCTGTCTCGGCATTCAGCGGAAGTGGGGCCGTGTACGCAGCAACTGTCGCCCCGATTCGGGACGGCACGCTGACGATTGATATCGCGAGTTCGGCTGCCACGGGCGCGGCCGGTGGCGTCAGCACAGCCGCACCCCAGTTCTCGATAGGCGTCAACCAGGATGTACCCCAACCCGTCATCACCAGTGTGTCGTCGGGGACGGTCTCCGGTGCCTTCGATATCACGGTCAATTTCGACGAGCCGGTGACCGGGTTTGACGTTACCGATCTGACCGTCGGCAACGGCGCAGCAAGCAATTTTGCCGGTAGCGGAACCGCCTACACCGCCACCATCACCCCGGCTGCCGACGGCCTCGTAACGGTGGATATTGCTGCCGCAGCCGCAGTTGATGCGGATGCTGGCGACAGCCTTGTCGCTACGCAATTTACCATCACCAACGACGAGACCGGTGCAACGCCGAGTTTCTCGACGGCCGCCGCCGACCCCTTCTCCGGCTCCTTTGTTCTCGATGTCACCTTTGATGAAGACGTGACCGGTTTCGCTGCCAGCGACCTCACTGTCGGCAATGGCACCGCTTCGGGTCTTTCCGGTTCGGGTTCAGCTTATACCGTCACCATCACGCCGGCCGCCTCGGGTCTGGTGACCGTCGACATGGATGCCGGCAAGGTTGAGGACATTCCTGGCAACCCGAATCTCGTCGCGACCCAGTTCACGATCACCGCGGATATCACAGCGCCTTCGGGCTATGCGGTCACGCTCGACCAGGATCCGATCACCGCAGCCACTGCGAGCGCCGTGTCGTTCAGCTTCACCGGCTTCGAAGTCGGCGCCTTGCTCGATTACACGATTTCCAGCGACGGGGGCGGTGCTTCGGTGGTGGACAGTGCGACTGTCTCGGCCGCTGCCGCCACGGTCAGCGGGATCGACATTTCCGGCCTCGGCGACGGCACGATCACCCTTTCGGCCACTCTGACTGACCCGCTCGGCAATGCCGGTGCGGCCGTGAACGATACGGCGACCAAGGATACGGTTGATCCGACCGTGGTCCTGTCGAGCGTCGCCACCGACCCGGTCGCGGGCGGTTTCACCCTGGATGTGGTCTTCTCCGAGCCGGTCACCGGTTTCGCCCTCGGCGATCTGACGGTCGGCAATGGCGTAGCCTCGGCCCTTGCCGGCGCTGGCGACACCTATTCGGTCACCATCACCCCGTCGGCTGACGGTCTCGTCACCGTCGACCTGGCTGCTGCGGCTGCCCAGGATGCTGCCGGCAACGATAATACCGCTGCGACCCAGTTCTCGATCACCCGTGACGCCACCGCCCCGACCTTGGTGCTGTCCACTGTTTCATCGGATCCCGTCTCGGGTGCCTTCACGCTGGATGTCGTGTTCTCGGAATCCGTCACCGGCTTTGTCGTTGGCGATCTGACGGTCGGCAACGGCGTGGCCTCGGCCTTCGCAGGCTCGGGCGACACCTATTCGGCAACCATCACGCCGTCCGCCAATGGCGCCGTCACCGTCGATGTCGCCGCTGGCGCCGCCTCTGATCCGGCGGGCAATGTCAATCTGGCTGCGACCCAGTTCTCGATCACCAATGACGAGACCGCACCGACAGTCGTGCTGTCCAGCGTCAGTTCCGATCCGGTTTCGGGCGCCTTTACGCTGGATATCGTCTTCTCCGAATCCGTCACCGGATTCGCGATTGGCGATCTGACGGTCGGCAATGGTAGCGCCTCCGCTTTCGCGGGCTCGGGTGACACCTATTCAGCCACCATCACCCCGGCTGCTGACGGTGCTGTCACGATCGACCTCGCGGCTGCTGCCGCCCAGGATTCTGCCGGGAATACCAATACGGCTGCGACCCAGTTCTCGATCACCAATGATGAGACCGGCCCATCCGTTGTGCTCTCGACGGCTGCGGCTGATCCAGTCTCCGGTGCCTTCACGCTGGATATTGTCTTCTCTGAAACCGTTACCGGATTCACCATCGGTGATCTCACGGTCGGCAATGGCGCTGCCTCGGCCTTTGCCGGCGCGGGTGATACCTATTCCGCGACCATCACCCCGTCTGCCGATGGAGCCGTCACTATCGATGTGGCGGCCGCGGCGGCCCAGGATTCGGCCGGTAATGCCAATACGGCTGCGACCCAGTTCTCGATCACCCGTGATGCCACAGCCCCGACCCTGGTGCTGTCATCGGTCTCGTCGGATCCCGTCTCCGGTGCCTTCACGCTGGACGTGGTGTTTTCGGAAAGCGTCACCGGTTTCGCGATCGGCGACCTGACGGTCGGCAATGGTGCCGCCTCCGCCTTCGCGGGCTCCGGCGACACTTATTCAGCCACGATCACCCCGGCTGCCGATGGTGCGGTCACGGTGGATGTCGCCGGGGGCGCTGCCTCTGATGCGGCAGGCAATGCCAATCTGGCGGCGCCCCAGTTCTCGATCACCAGCGACAGCACGCTGCCAAGCGTTGTCCTGTCCTCCAGCGCGACTGACCCGGTTTCCGGGGCCTTCACGCTGGATGTGGTCTTCTCCGAATCTGTCACCGGTTTCACCATCGGTGACCTGACTGTCGGCAATGGTGCGGCTTCGGCCTTCGCCGGTTCGGGAGACACCTATTCCGCCACTATCACGCCAGCTGGCGATGGCACGGTCACCGTCGATCTCGCTGCGGCTGCAGCGCAGGATTCGGCGGGCAATGACAATTCGGCGGCGATCCAGTTCTCGATCACCAGCGATGGCACGGCCCCCACGGTCGCGCTCTCGACGGTGTCGGCCGACCCGGTCTCCGGCACCTTCACGCTGGATGTTGTCTTCTCGGAATCCGTTTCCGGATTCACGATCGCCGACCTGACCGTTGCCAACGGGGCCGCCTCGGCCTTCGCAGGCACGGGCGACACCTATTCTGCAACGATCACACCCGCAGCAGATGGCGCGGTGACGGTCGATATCGCTGCCGGTGCAGCCCAGGATTCGGCCGGCAATGACAATCTCGCCGCGACCCAGTTCTCGATCACCTTTGATGCCACCGCACCGACGGTCGTGCTTTCAACGGCCTCGGCTGACCCGGTCTCCGGTGCCTTTACTCTGGATATCGTGTTCTCGGAATCCGTCACCGGTTTCGCGATTGGCGACCTGACGGTCGGCAATGGTGCCGCCTCCGCCTTCGCGGGCTCCGGTGACACCTATTCCGCGACGATCACGCCGTCTGCCGACGGTGTTGTCACCGTCGATGTCGCTGCCGCCGCCGCTCAGGATGTAGCCGGCAATGACAATACGGCCGCGACGCAATTCTCCATCACCAGTGACGGTTCAGCGCCAACGATCACCCAGGGAAGCCGGGTGACGGCTTCAGCCAATGGCGGGATAACCAATGCCGACACGCTGGTTGCGACGGTCACGTTCAGCGAAGCCGTGGTCAATATTTCCGGCGATGATTTTGTGGCCACCGGCATTTCCGGTGCCGTGATTTCGGTGTCGGGATCCAGCGGCACAAGTGTCACTGTGACCATCACCGGAGGTGATCTGGCGGACCTGGATGGTTCGGTCGAACTGGGCCTGGCACCAGGTCAGGACATTGCTGACGCGGCCGGAAACCAGCTGGCCGGTCCCGGCGTGATCGGCAACGCGGCGTGGAGCATCGACAACACCGCACCGGTCGCCACGATGACAAGCGCGGCGACTGACCCGGTCACGGGCGCCTTCACCCTGAATATCGCCTTTGATGAGAGCATCGCCGGCTCGGGGAATGAGCTGATTGTGGGCGAGCTTGTGATCAGCAATGGCCTTGCCTCGAATTTCCAGCCCCAGGCTGCCAACTCTTATAGCGTGACGATCACGCCCGTCGCTGACGGTCCCGTGACGGTGGATATCCCGGCCGGTGTCGCACTTGATTACGCCGGAAATCTCAACCTCGCTTCGGCACAATTCTCCATCACCGCCGACAGCACGGCGCCGACCCTGGCCATTACCGGCCCGAGCGCCGCACAGACCGGGGCGTTTACGGCCACTTTCACCTTCTCCGAATCCGTGAGCGGCTTTGCGCTGGGTGATATTGCCGTGGGCAATGGTACGGCCTCGGCCCTTGCCGGCAGCGGCGCCGTCTATACCGCGACCGTTACACCGGCAGCGGATGGTACGGTCACCATCGATGTCGCCGCCAGTGTCGCCACCGATGCCGCGGGTAACAACAATACCGCCGCGACCCAGTTTGCCGTCGCTGCCGATCTCAGCCTGCCGACAGTCGTCTCGGTTGTCGTGTCTGATGCCAACCTCACGGTTGGCGATGTCGGCACCAGCTTCACGGTCGCCGCGACCTTCTCCGAGGCACTGGACACGGCCATCGCGCCGGTCTTTGCCTTCGTCGGTGCCGATCTTTCTGCCACCTTGAGCTTGCAGTCAGCGGCCTGGTCGAGCGGAGATACGGTCTACACGGCGAGCTATGATCTGCTGGATAGCGGCATCAAGGCCGATGATATCGACATCACGGTCTCCGGCGCGGCCGATCTGGCCGGTAATCTGCTTGCGGATGCGACCACCACCGATCTGTTCAGCGTCGAATTGCGCCGTGGCGGGATCACCATCGCCCAGACGGTCGATGGCGCCGTCGATGGCGAGTTCGATTTCACCGGCGATCTCGGTGCCTTCTCGATCGCGACCACCGGCCAGACCGGCTCGCAGTCCTTCGCCGATCTGGCTGAAGGGGTTTACACCATCACTCCGGCGGCCGAGGACGGCTTCGGCCTCGACGGCGCGACCTGTTCGGGTGGTTCGACCTCGATCGATCCCACCACCGGGGCGGTCACCATCACGCTGGCACCTGCCGATGATGTGAGCTGTACCTTCAACGCCATCGCCGATCCCGCGATTGACGAGACGGTTATTCCTGAAGTGACCCTCGCGCTGGACTCTGCCATTGATGATCCGACGGGGGTCAGCACAAGCTTCTCGCTGACCAATACCGGCGGGCTGCCCTTCTCGTTCACCGCGGGGGCGGACGTGACCTGGCTCGATATCGATCCGACGTCCGGTGAGATTCCGGCCGATGGAGCACTGGAATTCACCATCACCTTCAATGATGGTGTGCTCGATCTGGCTCCGGGAACCTATACGGCCAATGTCACGATCACCGAGACTTCGGGTGCGGCGCAAAAGCCTGCCGGCTCGAGTGCCAATACGCTCAACGTTCTGACGATCCCGGTCACGATCACACTGGCTCCGCGTGAAGGCACGCTGACGATTGTCGCCACCACGGCGCCATCCGAAGCCGGCGACGGGGTCTTCAACTACACCTCGACCCTGGCAGACCTGAACGGGCTGAGCCTTTCGACGACCGGCGGAACCGCCAGCTCGGGAGCTCTGACGGTGCTGCGCGGCAGCTACAGCCTGACCCAGGCAGCCTCCGAAGGCTGGGCCCTGGATTCGATGAGCTGTACCGGCGATACCGATGGCGGTTCGACCTTCGATCTCGACAGCGGCACCATCGTCCTGGACATCGACCCGGAAGAGGCGATGGTGTGTACCTTCGCCAACCGGCGTGACGAGGACTTCATCCGCGAGATCACCCAGAGCGCCATTCGCAGCTTCATGGCGGCGCGCGCGGACCAGATCCTCACCAACTCGCCGGAGCTGGCCAGCCGGATTCGCGGCAGCCGGATGACGGCGACGCCGAACCGCTTTGCCGCTGACTATCAGGACGGGCGTTTCTCCGCCGACATGTCCACCAGCCTGTCGGCAATCCGTCAGGCCGCCGAGGGCAGCCGGGCGCATATGCCGGGTGACGAGCAGTTCAACCTCGACGGCGAGACCGGTATTGCCAGCCTCGATGTCTGGGCGCAGGCGATCTACACCAGCATTGACGACAACCGCGCCGGGCTGAACGCCAACTCCACCTTCGGCCTCTACTATCTGGGCGTCGACATGATGGCGTCGGAGAACGTGCTCGTGGGTGCCTTGCTGCAATGGGATCATGCCGAGACGGTTACCGGCACCTATCGCAGTGAAGTCAGCGGTGATGGCTGGATGGCCGGTCCGTATGTCGCGGCCCGCCTGTCGGAAAATGTGTATCTCGACGCACGCGGCGCCTGGGGGCGTTCGGAAAATGACGTCAATCCCATCGGCCTCTACACCGACGCGTTCGAAACCAGCCGCTGGCTCGTCGAAGCCAATCTGAGTGGCGAGATGCATTCCGGAAACTGGCGCCTGTCGCCACAGATCGGCATCGCCTATTTCAACGAGGAACAGGACGCCTATACCGATACGCTCGGCTTCCTGATCCCGAGCCAGGAAATCACCCTTGGCCGGATCAACGCCGGACCGGAACTGGCCTATCGCTTCGTCAATGCCGAGGGCGGGTATTTCGAACCCTATGTCCGCCTCACCGCATTGTGGGATTACGATGATGCGGACGTTTACAATTCCGCGGGCAATCTGCAGGGCATTGGCGGTCTGCGGGCTGACGCACGCTTCGGCCTGACAGCGCAGCTGCCCAATGGCGGCATGATCTCGGGCGAACTCGGGATTATCGGCCTCGGTCTCGGTGAGTTCGAAGCCAATAATGCGATGATCCGCATCCGGATGCCGCTGAGCATGGAGTAGGTCCGCAGTCCCGCTGCGGAGACAATGACTGTGTCCGGCCCGCCAAACTGGCGGGCCGGCTGCTTTTCGGGGCCCTGCCATCGATACCGGCCCCCCTGCACCGGTCTTCCCCAGCGGCATTGGGCCGTACACAAGCGGGTGAAATGTATTAGTCTGTGACCATGGAAATCGATCACGTCAGACTGCGCGAATTGACGGAAGCGGGACATCTCACCGCCGCCGAAGCCGCGCATGCCACGGCCTTGCTTGGCCGCACCGGCGAACCGATCGACCAGATCCTCACCCAGCTCGGCTTGCTGACGGAGGCCTTTCTGGCAGAGCATTTTGCCAGCGCCGCCGGGTGCGATCCCTGTCTCGACCTTGCCACCATCGCGCCAGGCCCGGTCGCGGATTGTGACGGCGATCTCAATCCCGATTTCCTCCTCGCCGAGCGGGTGATGCCCGTCGTGATCGAGGATGACATCGTGATCGTGGCCGTGATTGATCCGGCCCGCGATGCCGGTTTGCGGGGGCTCGCCTTTGCCCTGGACCGTGAGGTCCGGCCGGTGGTGACGACGCACTCCCAGTTCATCGCGCTGTATCAGCGGCGTTTCAATGATCGCGCGATGACGGGCGGCGAACGCGAGTTCGACGTGACCGCTGATTTCGACCGTCTCAAGGATATGGCGAGCACGGCTCCGGTCGTGCGCCTTGTCAATCGTCTGATCACGGCGGCCGCCGGTGCCCGGGCGACCGATATCCATATCGAACCGGGGCCACGCGAGACCGTGGTGCGTTTGCGCGTCGATGGTGTGTTGCGTGATCTGGAAACACTCGACACCACGCAGGCCCTGGCCGCCATTTCACGCATCAAGGTTCTGGCCGACCTCGATATTGCGGAACGCCGGCGTCCCCAGGATGGCCGCTTCACCCAGCCGGTCGCGGGCCGCGCCATCGACCTGCGGGTCTCGGTCGTGCCCGCCCAGCACGGGGAGAGCATGGTGGTGCGCCTGCTCGATCCCGAGGCCAATTTGCAGGAGCTCGACGATCTTGGCCTGCCGGCCCAGGTCAAGGCTGTCGCCGAAGCCGTCCTGCAACGCCCGCACGGTCTGATCCTGGTGACCGGCCCGACCGGCAGCGGCAAGACGACGACCCTGTATTCCTTCCTGCGCCGCCTCGCCGATGGAGAACGCAAGATTCTCACGATCGAGGATCCGATCGAATACCGGCTCCCCGGCATTGCCCAGTCGCAGACCAACCCCTTGATCGGTGTCGACTTCGCCAGCGCGCTTCGCTCCTTTCTGCGTCACGACCCCGACGTGGTCATGGTCGGCGAGATTCGTGATGCTGAAACTGCCCAGACGGCCATCCAGGCGGCGATGACCGGCCATCTGGTGCTGTCGACCCTGCATACCAATGATGCCGCCTCGGCGGTCCTCCGCCTGCTCGATATGGGCGTTGAGGACTATCTGCTGTCCTCGACCCTGGTCGGTGTCTTTGCCCAGCGTCTGGTCCGGCGCACCTGCGCCGCGTGTGCCGGACGGGGTTGTGCGGCCTGTCAGGACACCGGTTTCCTCGGCCGCGTGGCGATTGCCGAAGGCTTTGAGGTCGACGAGGCGATGCGCGAGGCGATCCGGCAGTCCGCGAGCGGACCGGGTCTGGCGCAGGTATTGTTGCAGGGCGGCTTTATCCCGATGTCCCAGGACGGCCGCAACAAGGTGGATGCCGGCCTGACCACGATGGCGGAAGTGAACAGGGCGGTTGGCCGTGCCTGATCTCAAGCCAGAACCCGCCGCGGCGGGCCGGCCGGAGAGCTGGCGCTATACAATCGAACAGCCGGACGGTCGGCTTTTGCGCGGTGAAGTCGTCGGGCGAACCGAGGCGGAGGCCTTGCTCAAGCTGCGCGCGCTCGGAGGCACGCCGCTGGAGATGAAGCGAGCAAGCGCGGGCAACGGTCTGTTCAGCGGCCGGCGCACACACCTGGACGCGTCAGAAGCCCTCGATTTTACCCGTGGTATCGCCGAGCTCGTCGATGCCGGCATCCCGCTGCGCGATGCACTCACCAGCCTTGCCGAGCACGAGAAGCGACCGGCCCTGCGTGCGGCGCTGGTCCGGGTCGAGGACCGGGTTCGCCATGGTGAAGCGTTCAGCAAGGCGCTTGAGGTCGATGCCGGGCAGTTTCCGCGCCTGTTGATCGCACTCGTCCGGGCCGGGGAAGCCTCGGGCTTGCTGGCCAGGAACCTGACCGAACTGGCCGCGCAAATGGAAGACGAGCGCAGTCTGCGCCAGGAGCTGATCGGGCAGATGATCTACCCGATGGCGCTTGTGGTGCTGATCAGCCTGACGCTGGTCTTCCTGTCCTATTTCGTGCTGCCGCAATTCGAGACCATCTTTCTGGATGCCGGTGTGGCGCCGCCTCCCGAGACAGCCTTTGTGCTCGCTGTCGGCGCGTTCTTAAGGGCCTATGCCGTCTGGATTCCGCCCTTGATCATCGCCGTGGCGATCGGTGCGCGCTTGCTCGCACGCCAGTTCCGTTCCGGGCTTGATCAGCTGGTCCAGATTATTCCCGTGGTCGGGGCAGCCTTGCGCACGCTGGACGCGGCCCGCTATTGCCGGACGCTCGGCCTGCTCCTCGCCAGCGGGCAGCCCCTCTCGCGCGCCGAGACTGTTGCGCGCAGTACGATCGCCTCGCCTGGACTGCGGGCGCGCTATGCTGTGGCCGGCGAGGCGGTGCGCGCGGGCGAGAGCCTGTCTGCGGCTCTGGGCCGCCAACGGGTGCTGCCGGCCCAGGCCTTGCGCTTTGTCACGCTGGGCGAGCGAACCGGACATCTCGACGTCATGCTGAAGCGGGCGGCACAGTTGCATGACCGCGAGGTCCGCAACATGCTCAAGAGTTCGGTTGAATTGATCGGACCGGTGATGATTGGCATACTCGGCGTGTGCGTGGGCGGTGTGATTGCCGCAGTGATGTCGGGGGTCTTGAGTCTCAATGAAGTGGTTTATTGATATGACGAAGGCACTCCGGCGGCCAAAGGCCAGCGAGCGCGGGATCACCCTGTTCGAACTGCTGGTGGTGCTCGTCATTCTGGCCTTGCTGGCGACCATTGTGGCTCCACGCGTGATCGGATATCTCGGCCGCTCGAAAACCGATGTCGCCCAGGCGCAGATGTCCTCGATCGCGACCTCGCTCGAGCTGTTCTATCTCGATATGGGCCGCTACCCGGAAGCCGATGAGGGACTGGCTGCCCTGATGGAGGCGCCAGAGGACAGTCTGTTGTGGCGCGGGCCCTATTTCGGGAACAGCTCAGGTTTCAATGATCCCTGGGGGCGTCCCTATATCTATCTGCGCGCCGAGCCCGGTGACCGATTTGTCCTGACGAGTTTCGGCCGTGATGGCGAAGAGGGCGGCGAGGGCGAAGATGGCGATCTCACCCGCAGCTAATCGGGGCGACCGGTCATCCGCCAATGAGCGCGGCATGACCCTGTTCGAACTCTTGATCGCCCTGAGCATTTTCGCGGCCATTGCCAGCCTGTCCGGGGTGGCGCTCGCCGGGTCCCTGGGGCATTTGCGCTATCAGCGATCGGCTGAACAATTGGTGCTCGATTTGCGGCGCGCCAGCCTGAAGGCGCGCAGCACGGGCGATGAGACAATCATCCGGCTCTCACCCCAGGGATACAGCATCGAGGCCCTGGAAATCGATCGGACCTGGCCCCGGGATGTGACGGCGGTCTGGCGGGTGCACCAGGCTGGCAGCTGGCAGGTTGCGACCGTTCTGGCGCTGCCGCCCCGGACGGTTGCCTCACCCGAGCTGGAAGTCGAGATCCTGCGCGGTGATGACCGCCTGTCCGTGCAGATCGATCGTGTCACGGGGCGTGTCCATGCCGGCTAGCCACAAGGAAAGTGGCTATGCCCTGACCGAGGTGCTTGTCGCTTCGGTCATCGCGGCTGCAGTCGTCGCCACGGCGATGTCAGGCATGACCATCGCCCTGCGCGGCGCACGCGGGGCTGCGGACATGCAGCAAGTGCTCCTCGATGGCGCCAATATCTCGGCCCGCTTGCGCGCCGGTGACCCGGCCGCAAATGTGTCGGCTGATTACCCGGACTGGCGGATATCCATCTCGGCTGTCGACCGGCCGGTCGACCCGCGCACGGGTGCGGTCCTGACGCGCGCCCGGATTGAACACACGGCGCCCCTTGTGGCGCTCGAACTCGTCTTTATCGAGGACGGATACCTGCTGACGGATGAGCAACCATGATCCGGGCGGAGCGCGACCACAGCGCCGGCTTCACCTTGATGGAAGCCCTGATCGCCGTTGTCATTCTCGCCGGGATCGCGGCGGTTCTCGTTCCGGCTGTCAGCACCGCCGTCCGCGTCGAGGCCCGCGCTTCGAACCTGATTGTCGGTCTCGAGACGCAGGCCGGCACCGAAGATCTGCTGCGCGAGCTTCTGCTGCGGGCCCACCGCCCGCCACGCGCGGCGTCGGCCGGGCAGCTGGAAGGCACGCCCACCTCTGTCAGCTTCCTCACGCTCGCGACCGCAGCCGGGACACCGCAACCGGCTCGCCTGGAGTTTGAATCCGGTCGTCTGGAATTGACCTTGCCGCGTCTTGAGGACCGTTCGCGCGCGCCGCAGGGCATAGTGCTGGCCGACGAACTCGAACGTGCCCGTTTCCGGTATTTTGGCGATATCGAAGACGGTCGCGGGACGGTTTGGCACGAAAGCTGGGACCATCCCGCGCCGCCACAGCTGGTTGGCCTGGATCTGTTGTCGCGCGATGGCAGCCGCAATCGGATCGAGGCACGGGTCGGCGGTGCAGGCGCGTTTGATTGCCGGTTCGATTCTGGGCAAGGTATCTGTCTGGGGGATACAGAGTGACGGCAAGTACACAACTGGCTCGATTGACTGACGAGCTGCGACACGCCTTCGGGTGGGCGCTGACGACTGTGCGCGCCACACTGCCGCGCATGATCCGCGAGTTCGGCCGCGGCCCGGATGCCCGTCTTGCCCGGCTCGGCAAGGAGAATGAGCTGATCCAGGTCGGGGTGCGCTATCGTTCCTGGCTGGGTGAAGCGTCCTTGGGTGAGGGCAGGGCCGGTAACGAACCGGCAGAGCTGCAGCTCGAACTCTCCGATGCCGAACAATATCGCCGCGTCCTCACCGTCAGTGAGGGTGTGGCCCGCCGCGGGCGCGCGGCCCTGGAGTTGCGCCTGAATGAGTTCAGCCCCCTTCCGGTCGACCAGGCCAGGTTTGCGTTTCGTCAGCTTTCGCCCGCTGTCGGGGGGCGTTGCGACATCGAGGTTGCGGTTATTCGAGCGGCGCGGTTGCGGCAGGCCATTGACGCCTTGCCCCGGTCGGCCGCGCGCTGGAGCATTGTCGGCGCGGTGGATGCCTCGGGCGAGCCCGGCTTTCGTTTTGCCACCGGATCGGCGGGTGGCGGGCGCCGGGGTATCGGACGGGGGGCGGGTCTTCTCCTGCTTGTTGCGGTTTGCGTGCTGGTCTGCGTCGCCTGGGCTGACCGGTTCTCCCGGGAGGCGGATACGCTCGAGCTGCGGCGCACCGAGCTGATCGGATTTGCCCGTGGCCTGCGCGATGCGGACCTCGGTATCGAGCGGGCCGAACTTGCGATGCAGGCGGGACCGACCAGCGTGCCCCTCGACCGGGTGGTCGAGGCCTTGCGCGATCTCGGACTACAGGCGCCGGAGGATCTGACCATCCGGACCATTCAGCTCGAACCCCCACATGCGCTCGTCATCGAAGGTCCCGAAGCTGACGCAGCGGATTCCACCGCAGTCACGCGGCTGGAATTGCCGCTTGGGGATGAAACATGACCGGGATGTTTTCATCGCTGGATGCCCGGAACCGCCTTATGATCGCCTGGGCGATGCTGGGCGGGGCGGCCTTGCTTGTTGCCCTGCCTGTGATCCTGTCTGCGGTCGGAATGGTCCAGGCGTGGCAAGAGACCCGGGCCGTGCGCCAGACCGTTTCGGCGCTGACCGAACGGGTCGGCGCCCAGACTGAAACGATCAACGCCTGGTATGAGAGGCACGGCGAGACGGAGGATACCGTTCGGGAATACAGCGATCCCGATCTTGCGCGCCAGGCCCTGGATGCCGATCTCGACCGGATTTCCGAGGCCTTGATCGGCTCGGGTGCACACTTGCTGCAGGCGCCGAACGTGCAGCAGGCTTCGCTCGGCGGTGACGTCATCGAGCTGGCCGGGACTGTCCAGTTCTCCGGAGCGCTCAGCGATGTCCTGCGGGCATTTGCTGGCTTGGAGCATACCGGCATCCGGCTCGCCGGTCTGAATATTATCGCCATGCCGGGACAGCCCGAGGGGCGGGTTCGCGGGCGCTTGCAGTTGCGGCACAGCTATCTGGTGGTGGTTGATGATGAATCGTAGCGATTTTCTCGGCTCAGCTGCCATCCTGTCCCTGCTCGTCCTTGGGGCGCTGTCCTTTATGCCGATCGGGCTCGCGCCGCCGCTCGAGTCGCCGTCACCGGCTGTCACGACGCCCGAACCGGGCGATGCGGAAGGCTGGGCGCCATGGCTGGAGGGGCGGCTGCGCCCGGCGCCTGCCCGGATTGCCCGGCCGTTGGCGCCGGTGGATGAACTGGCCGGATACAGCCTGGTTGGGCTGGTCGAGGTGGACGGCAGGACCCTGGCTGTCATCGCTGGCAATGGCGGAACGCACTCGCTGGCGGTCGGCGGGATGCTCGATGGCTATGAAGCCACGGCCATCGAGACGGATCACATTGTGTTTGAGCGTGATGGTAATCAGGTCACGCTGCGCCTGGCCCGGTGAGTTAGGCTGGAGGTTTCCGGGGATTGGGCATAAGGTCCACGAAGTCGGATTCCGGGGGAGGACTGAGCGTGGTTTTGCGGTGTTGGCGCGGTAGTTTCGCTGCCCTATTGGTGCTCGCACTGCAGGGGTGTTCCATGGTGATGCCCGATGCGCGCGGTGTGCATGCGGAGCAGTTCCCGCCCCGCCCCATACCCTTGTCCCGAGCCGAGCCTGCCCTTGTGACACCGGCAGGACCGGAGATGCCGCAGGCCGGGCAGACCCCTGCCGGCCGGCCTGATGCCGAACCGGATGGTGATCGCCTGGTCTATTTCGACCAGCAGCGCGGAACGCCCGCCACCAGTGTGTCCGGTGATCGAAGCCTTGATACGACGACCCTGCGGCTGAACTTTGTTGATGCGCCGGTTGCTGACGCCGTTCGGACGATTATTTCCGACGCACTCGGCCGACCGGTCCTGGTCGCCGCCGGCGTCGAGGGGCGGATCACGCTGACATCGCCTGAACCCACGTCTGCGCGGGTTGCCCTGGCTGCGCTGGAAACCGTGCTGAGCGAATCCGGTTTTGCCCTGATCGAACGGGAGGCCGGCTATCTCCTCACGCGTGAGGGCGAGGCCCAGGCAAGCCTGTCCCAGTATTCGACCTCGCTTGGCTATGGCGGCCGGGTCGTTCCGGTGACCCACACCAATCCCAGCTCGATCCTGGCCCTGATCGATCCTTTCCTGTCGGAACGCGTGGATGTGATCCCGCACGACTCCGAAGGCGTGCTGGTCATTGCCGGTCCGGCCGGTGAGGTCGAGAGCGCGGTTGAAGCCATCGAGACCTTTGACCGGCCCTTTCTGACCAATCGTGTCTTCGGCATGTATGAGCTGCAATATGTGAACGCCGAAACGGCCAAGGGTGAAGTCGACGCCGTGCTTGCAGGTCTGGGCGGCGGCAATCGTGCGACGACGACCATCGCCCTGCCGCGCCTGAACCTGCTCTTTGTCGTGACGCGCGATCGTGCCCAGTTCGACCAGATCGGCGCCTGGGTTGCCCGTTTCGACCGGCCGTCCGGTGGCGATGAGCGTCGTCTGCGCTATTATGTGGTTCGCAACACGCCGGCCAGTGCCCTCGCTTCGCAGATCACGGCGGCCTTCGCCGGCGGCGAGACGGGCGGCGCGGCGACATTTGCCCCGCAGGAAACCGGCGATGATCGTGCGGGAATGGGGGCGTCCGGAGGCACCAACGGGCCGGAAGGCCGTCTGGCGATCATCCCTGACCTGCTCAACAATGCATTGATCATCCGTGCCACGGACCAGGAATATCGCGAGATCCTGGATCTGGTGCACCGCATGGATGTCATGCCGCCGCAAGTCCTGATCGAGGCGACGATCGCCGAGGTTCGGCTGGTCGACGGGTTGAGCTTCGGTGTGCGCTGGTATTTCGAGAACCAGGGCGATACCTCGGTGACCATGACGGGCTTCACCGACGACGTGAACGGCACCACAAACCCGGTCTATCCCGGATTCAACTATGCCTTTGCCGGAACTGACCTGCGCGCCACGCTGAATGCACTCAATTCCATTACGGATGTGACGGTGCTCTCGGCACCCTCGATCATGGTCCAGAACAATCAGACCGCCCATCTCCAGGTCGGTGATGAAGTCCCGATCGTGACCCAGACCGCCAGCTCCGTGACCGAAGCCAATGCGCCGCTGGTCTCGTCCATCGAGTTGCGCCAGACCGGTGTCATCCTGCAGGTCACGCCGCGGATCAATGCCAGCGGCATGGTGGTGCTCGATGTCATGCAGGAGGTGAGCAGCGTGCGTCCGACCACGACGTCGGGCATCGACTCGCCAACGATCCAGAAGCTGGAATTCACCAGCACCGTGGCCGTGCGCAGCGACAACACCGTCGCGCTCGGGGGGCTGATCCGCGAGGCGCATTCCGACAATGAAGCCGCCATCCCGCTGCTCGGCCGCATTCCCGGTCTCGGCAATATTTTCAAGAACCGCGACATCAGCAGCGAGCGCAGCGAGCTCGTCATTTTCCTGACGCCGCGGATCATCACGACGGATGAGGACGCAGCGAATGTGCTGATCCATGTCCGCCGCGAGCTTGAGGCACTGGAAGCCAGGCGCAGCGACCTGTTTGAGTGATGAGCATTGCTGGATCGCATAATCGGCAGGCCGGCTCGGCTATCATCTTTGTCCTTTGGATGTCCGTGCTGCTGGCGGTCATCCTCGCCGGTGCGATGGCGATGACCCAGACGGAGCTGCGGCTGGGGGCTGGGCGCCGCACCTTGCTGGAGGATCGCGAGGCGCTGCTGTCCGCGCTCGATCTGGTGGCCTTTGACACCGCGCTGGTCGGACGCAGCTATATTGCCAGCCTGCCGCGCACGGTTACTGTAGCCGGCACGCCGGTCCGCGTGAGCCTGGCGCCGGCCCAGACCCGGCTGGACATCAATATGGCCAATGACGAGGCCTGGATGGCGCTTTTCACCTCACTCGGCGAGCCGGACACCACCGCACGGCGGCTGACCGACCAGATTCTCGACTGGCGCGACAACGATGAAATGACCCGGCCGCAGGGCGCGGAGCGCACGGACTACCCGACCGGGTCGCGGAAATCGCCGGAGAACCGGCCCTTTGTCAGTGTGACGGAACTGGTCCAGGTGCTCGATATCACGCCTGAAAGACTGGCCTGTATTGCCCCCTATCTCACCGTGTTTGGTGGGACGCCGGAGGGCGAGATCGAACTGGCGGCCGAGGAGTTTGCAAGTGCGATGGATGGTGTCCGGGTTGCATTCCAGGCCGACATAGTCCGGCCTGATGGCGGGGTCTCCAGCCTCGCCGCCCTGGCCCTGTTCGGGGCCAATCGCAATCGTCCATTCGACTGGGTTGCCTTTCCGGTCGAGGAGTTCAATCCGGGTGGTTGCAATGCCACGGCACCGGCAGGAGGGGAGCCAGCATGAATATGGTCAATCCAGTTTCGCGGGCGCATTCCCGGCGCCTGATCTTCGCGGCCCTGTTGATCACGGCGCTCGCCTACATGTTCTGGACCGGTTCGCGCTATCCCTCGCTGGACGAGAAGGCGATGATGGGCGGCGCGATCCAGCTTGAGGACCCGCTGGGCTTCGAGGCCGTGCTGCCGATCGAGCATGGCCTGTCGGTGGTGCAGCGGATCGCCTATTCGACGGTCAACTGGATTGATACCAACAAGAAGGGGATGACGTTCGGCCTGCTGTTCGGCGCCGCCTTCCTGACCCTGCTGGGCTATATGCGGCGGCGCAATTTCCGGCTGCCCTTCTCCAATTCCCTTTACGGCATGTTTCTGGGAGCCCCGCTGGGCGTGTGCGTCAACTGCGCGGCCCCGATCGCCAAGGGACTCTATCAGGGGGGATCACGGGCGGAGACGACACTCTCGGCCATGATCGCCTCGCCGACCCTGAATATCGTTGTGATGACGATGTCCTTCTCCCTGCTGCCCTTCTATATCGCGGCCACGAAACTCGTCCTGAGCCTGTTGGTGATCCTGGTTGCGGTCCCGGTCCTGTGCCGCTTCATCCCGCAGGAAAAACTGCTCTCCAGCGTGACCGGCACCGAACAGGCGCCGATGGCGCCGGCGCTTGAGGAAAACGACGACCTGCCGATCGAATCCTTCCCGCAGGCCGTGCTTCATTTCGTGCTCGATTACGGGCGAAATCTCTGGTTCATCCTGCGCACGACCCTGCCATTGATGCTGCTGGCCGGTTTTCTCGGCGCGGTCGCCGGCACACTGATGCCGCCGCAGGGACTGGCAATCGGTGACTTCGGACCGCTGGGCGTCGGCATTGTGGCGGTGATCGGCACGTTCATGCCGGTCCCGATCGGCTTCGACGTCGTGCTCTCCGGTGCCCTGCTCAATGGCGGTGCCAGCCATGGCTACATCATGGCGCTGGTCTTCACGCTCGGCAGTTTCAGCATCTACTCATTCCTGATCGTCGGCACTTCGGTGGGCTGGCGCGCGGCCTTCATGCTCGGCGCTATCGTGATGGTACTGGGCTTTTTCGCCGGGCTGGGTGCGGAAAAATATCATGACTTCCAGACGCGCCGGGCGATCGAAATGCTCACCTCCGAGGCCGCGGCAGAGCCGGTGGCCGGCCCGGCAAACTCCGTGGCTGCGGATACGGCCGTGGCGGCCGGGCAGATCAGCCTCGAGCGCCTGCCCTATGCGGCCGCGTCCGCGCCGCGCGGAGATACCGCTTTCACCCGGATCGAGGCCTGGCAGATCGGTATTGATCATCCGGTCGAGTTTTCCTTTGCCGACATGTGGCCACCCTTCTGGGAGGGCCGGGCCATCAGTTCGGGCGATATTGATCGCGACGGCGATCCCGATCTGGTTTTCGCCTCGACACGGGCCGGATTGCACATCTACCTCAATGACGGCAGTGGCGAGTTTGCGTCCATGCAACAGGATTTCGGCGCTGTCGCGGACATGCCGGTGTTCAACGCCGTGCTGGTCGATATCGATGATGATGGCTGGCTCGACCTGTTTCTCGCGACCTATCAGCAGGGCCTCTACATCCTGCCCAACCAGAATGGGCGGTTCAATCCGGACGGCCTGCGGCCGGTGCGCAATCGCGAGAATGCCATTCTGGCCATGGCGCTGAGCTTTGGTGATGTCGACCGCGACGGCGATCTGGACCTGGCGCTGGGGAACTGGGCGGCCGGCTGGTACCGCCGTGTACCCGGCGAGGAATCGCGCAACCGGATTGTCTTCAACGATGACGGCGCGCTGTCAGGCGACAGCTTCGCCGACTTGCCAGGCATTCCCGGCGAGACCCTGTCGATCCTGCTCAGCGATATCGACCATAACGGGACCCAGGACCTGCTGGTCGGCAATGATTTTGAAGTGCCGGACTATTTCTATCTCGGCGACGGAGAGGGTGGGTTTTCCGCCATCACCCACCAGGATGGCCGCATTCCCATGACCACGACGACAACCATGTCGGTCTCGTCGCGTGACCTGACCAATGACGGCGAGGCCGAGATCTACCTCGCACAGATTGCCGGCCGGGCGTCGGGTATCTCCAGCCGTCTGCGGATGCAGCCGATCGAGCAGTATTGCGACGGTATCCTGCGCGCGGCGGACCAGGCGGTCTGCCAGCAGAACATGGATATCAAGACCTGGTACCGCCCCGGCAACGCGCTCGACCCTTCCTTCGCCAATCATTGCGCCCCGCTGGCCGAGCCCTATCGTTCGGAATGCCGTGGCATGCTGATCAAGGATATCGCGATCCAGAACCGCAATCCGGAAATGTGCGCCCTTGTCCCGGTCGGCCAGATTCGCGCGCGCCAGTATTGCGACATTCATTTCCTGCCTTCGCGCACCATGACTGAGGCCGAGCAGGATGCCGCCATTCCACAGGTTCTGGCCCGCAACATCCTGCTGTCGCCGGTCGGTGATGGCAGCTATGCCGAGCGCGGCCGCGACCTTGGCCTTGAGGTGGGCGGCTGGAGCTGGGATGTGTCGATCGCTGATTTCGACAATGACGGCTGGCAGGATGTCTACATCGTCAACGGTACCTGGGTCCCCAATGAGGTGACGCCCTCCAATATCTTCCTGCGCAATAATGGCGGTGAGGGGTTCGAGGAAGTGACCGAGGCCTGGGGGTTGGGTGACTATCTGATCACCGCAGCCGCAACGGTGGTCGATCTCGATCATGACGGCGATCTCGATATCGTGGCGGTTCCGGTCAACGGACCGGCCATCGCCTTCCTGAACAATGCGACCGATCATCATGCGATCGATTTCGAGTTCGACGACCGGATCGGCAATCGCGATGGCATCGGTGCTCGCGTCGAGATTCGCTACGGCGAAAACGGCGAGCAGATGCAGATGCGTGAAGTGCAGTCCGGCGGCGGGTATATGTCGTTTGATGCGCCGACCGCCCATTTCGGACTGGGCGGGGCCACGCAGGTCGCGTCGGTCACTATTGCCTGGGCCGATGGTGGCCTGACACGGATAGAGACGCCCCTTGAATCGGGCGCGACCTATCGGATTACACGCACACAAAATGACCAGGGACAGGTCCTGTTGGAGGAAAGCCGGCCATGAATATGCGTTTGATAATTGCTGTCGTGGCGGGGCTGGTCCTGCTGGCGGCGGTGTCGTGGTTTGCCTTGGGGCGCCTTGGTCCAGCCGGTTTGTCGCCGGAGGAGATCGAGGCCGGTATGGCGCAGGCCGAGTCTGCCTATGCCGATACCGACTACCCGCGGGTGGTCGAATTGCTGACCGGTCTGGCTGAAAATGACGTGCCCCTGGCGCAATACCGTCTCGGTCTGATGTACCGTATTGGCCAGGGCGTCACCGCCGATGAAGACCAGGCCGTGTCGTGGCTGTCCCGGGCCGAGGCGCTCGGCCACCCGGCTGCCCGTGAGATGCTCGCCGAAATCTATTCCGAGCGTGCGGAGGCTGCTCCGGCGGCGGCTGAAGGCGTGCAATGGTATGAGCGTGCGGCTGCGCTCGGGCAGGCGAATGCCCAGGCTGTGCTGGGATCCTATTACCTGACCGGGACTGAAGTGACGCAGGATGTCTCGCGCGGCATCGAGCTGCTGACGCTGGCGGCCGAGGCGGGCGATATCCGCGCCCAGTCGAATCTTGGCTATGTCTACGCCTCGGGCACCGGCGTGCCGGCCGATGATGCCCAGGCTTTTCGCTGGTATCTCGCGGCCGCTGATGGCGGCCTCGTGCGGGCGCAGGCCGCAGTCGGTCTGTTCTATGAAATGGGCCGGGGAACGGAGGTCAATTTTCCGGAGGCCATCCGCTGGTATGTGAATGCCAATGACGCCGGCGCCCCGGGCGTCAGCGCCCGTCTGGGTGCACTTGCGGCCAGCGGCGTGATCGAGTCCCAGAGCTCGGCCGAGGTGGCGGGCTGGGTCGCTGACGCTGCGCGAGCGGGCGATGCGGCGGCTCTTCCCTGGCTGGAGGCTGCGGCCGAGGCCGGTGAGGCCGGAGCCCTCAACGAGCTCGCCGGTCTCTACAATGACGGCGAAGCGGTGCCACAAAATGCGGTGCAGGCGCTCGAATACTATGCGCGCGCCGCCGAGGCCGGCTCTGCGGAGGCGCAACTGGTGATGGCCCGTCACTATGCCACCGGCAACGGCGTGCCCCAGGACTATGTCCAGGCCCATGTCTGGGCGAATCTCGCAGCGGCGGCCGGCGTCGAAGGCGCCGCCGAAGAGCGGACGGTCTTTGCCCAGTTCCTCGAACCGGACGACCTGGCCCGGGCGCAGGCGCGCGCGAGCGAGTGGAGGGCGGCCCATCGTGAGGACTAGGTCTGGTCTGCCGATTCTCGCACTGCTCTGCCTGTTGATGGCCGGGGCAGCAGCGGCGCAGTCGCCTGCGGCTCCCGGCGACGATCTGGCGCCGGCCCGGGCCGCGCTCGAGGACCGGCGTTACGCTGAAGCCCTGGAGCGTCTGGAAGATCTCGCCGGGGGCGACTCTGCCGAGGCCGAGTTCCTGCTCGGTGAACTGTATGCGCACGGCGTCGGAGTGCTCCAGGATTTTCCGACAGCCCTGGCGCATTACCGCCGTGCGGCCGATCTCGGCAGCATGGCCGGGGTCAATGCGCTCGGCCGGGCGCTTGTCGAGGGACGTGTGATTGCGCGTGACCCGGTGCTGGCAATCGAATACCTGACCCGGGCCGCGATGTCCGGCGATGCGCAGTTCCAGTATGATCTGGCGCTGGCGCTCGATATCGGGCTGGGCGACGAGGCGCGGCCCGAAGAGGCCGCAACATGGTATCGGCGGGCGGCCGAGCAGGGAAATGTCGAGGCGGTCACCAGCCTGGGTGTTCTCTATCTTGAGGGTCGCGGTGTTGAACGGGCCCCTGAACAGGCGATCGCGCTGTTCTCCGCTGCCAGTGAGCGCGGCGATGCCCGGGCGCAGAACAATCTCGGGCTGATCTATGTTCGCGGCGAGGATGTTGAGCGCGATTATGACCGCGCCTTCGAACTCTTCTCGTCCGCTGCGGGCCAGGGCCAGCGAGAGGCGCTGAACAACCTTTCCGTCATGTATGCCAATGGTTACGGCGTCGCTGTCGATGAGGCTGAATCGCTTCGCCTGCTCGAGCTGGGCCGCCGTGCCGGAGGACAATCCCTCGAGGCCTTGCTGGAGACTGTCGGTTTCCCGTTCGATTCACGCCTCGCCGTGCCTGACTGGGACGCGCCGCTGGGCGCCCAGGATGAGCAGGCGGCGCGCTATGGCGAGCCGGTTGCGCTCTATCTCACGGCGCTGCGCTATCTGAACGGTGCCGGTGTGCCAATAGATACAGCCCGCGGCGTCGAACGGCTTGAACGGGCCGCGGCGGCGGGCATGGGGTCGGCGCAATTTATGCTGGGTTTGATGTATGCGAACGGGCGGGTGGTGCCGCAAGACTATCTGATGGCCTATGCCTGGGTCAGCCATGCGGCGCTGCGCGGGGTCCCCGAGGCCGATGTTGTCCGTGATGCGCTGGCGGCGCAAATGAGTGTCGCGCAGTTGCGGCGCGCACAACAGGCCGTATCGGACATCCTGCACGACCAGGAGGGCGATTGAGGCCCATACGATCCGCGCGGCCCTTGCCCGGGAAAGAAAATCGCGCCCGAGGGGTGTCGCAGTGCACCGGTTCGTGTATAAGTTCAGCAGCATGGGAGATGCGCTCACGCAGCGCTCAACAGGGGAATAGCTGAATGTTTACCAGAAGCCTCTTGGCTGCAGTCGCGCTTGCGACGGGTATGGTCATGGTTCCGGCCATGGCTCAGCGACCGGCAACACTGACGCAGGGTGAGCTTCCACGCGACGTGACTCCGCAGTTTATCGGTTCGCGCCTGAGCTTCAACGCCGACTCTTCATTGAGCAATTTCACCCTGCGGGTCTCGGGCCCGCAAGGCTATACGGGTGAAGTTACCTCGGCGCGCGTGGCCCCGACCTTCCGCCTGGCCGATTTCGGCTCGGTGCCTGACGGGCTTTACACTTATGAGCTGGCCGCAGCGACGACGCAGCAGCTTGTCCGGGCAACTCCGGAGATTGACGGCGCCAATGGCCGTTCGGGCGGGGCCCGGCCTGGATTGGTGGGAACCACGACGACCGGCACGTTTCGGGTGCTGAACGGGCAGATTTTGCAGCAGGATTCGGCGGCTACTGAGCGCTGATCTCACACATCAACTGGGGATGACGATGTTGAAATTCTTGAACACGACGAGTACCGCCGCGATTGCGGCCGCCGCCCTGATGGGCATGGCTGGCCAGGCGTCAGCTGATATCCAGCATCTGGACGATGTCATCATCACCTTTAGCCTCTGTGTCGGCACGGACTGTAACAATGGCGAGAATTTCGGCTTTGACACGCTCCGGCTGAAAGAGAACAACCTTCGTCTCCATTTCGATGACACGAGTGTCTCGTCATCATTCCCGAACAATGACTGGCGCCTGGTAGCCAATGATTCGGCCAATGGCGGCGCAAATTATTTTGCCATTGAAGATTCGACCGCAGGCCGCATCCCCTTCCGCGTTGTCGCCGGTGCTCCGGCCAGCTCGCTCTACGTAGCGAGTTCCGGCAATGTCGGGATCGGGACATCCACCCCCGTCGTCAACCTTCATACCGTCTCCGGCAATACGCCGACCCTGCGGCTGGAGCAGAACGGCACCTCCGGATTCACGGCGCAGACCTGGGACCTTGGCGGCAACGAAGCAAACTTCTTTCTTCGTGATTTGACTCACGGCAGCCGTATGCCGATCCGCGTGGAGCCCAACACGCCGTCGAACACCATGTATCTGGAATCCACCGGCCATGTCGGTATGGGGACGACCGATCCCAACCAGGCTGTCTTGGATGTGCGCTCCACCGAAGGTTCGCTGGCCAGCTTCAGCGGTAACGGCACGAAATTCCTCCACCTCACCAGTAATGACGGTGGCGGCGTGCAAATTCGTCTCGAAGCCGACAGTCCGAACCGGCGGATCGTTGCCATGAATGCCGCGGGTGACTCCAGGCTCACCCAGATGATTTTCAACGATACCGATATTCGCTTCACCGGCCCCAATGACGTGTGGGCGACGATTGATGCGACCGGTCTGACGACCGTCGGGCCGACCTGTAATCCTGGCCCTTGTGACCGCACGTATGATCCGGAGTATTTCCAGGTTGCCTCGATCGAGGACCACGCCGCATCGATGTGGGAAAACCGGTATCTGGACGCCGTCGGGCCGACCAGCCCGGATCAGCCTTTCAACGTGACCGAGAAGGTCGGCGGAATCCTGCACGAGCTTGAAGTCGCTCACATCTATATCGAGCAACTCAACACCCGTCTGGTTGCGCTCGAGCAGCAGGTCGCCGATTCCGGCTCGCCACGCGCGGCCGACTGACCTCATCGTCCTTGAGTGTCGAAGTACAACACCCCGCCCGGCGTCTGCCGGTGCGGGGTGATTTCGTTATGCGGCCGGTCCGGCCATCGCCTTGCGGCAGGTGATTGCTGCGGCTGGCGGTTTCCCGTGACCGGTTTCGGCCTGCTATGGTGACGCCAGATCCAAGCAACCCTGCCGGAGTGAATAGATGTCCGAGCCGTTTTTAATCGTCCAGGACGGGCCAATCGCCCGCCTCACCTTCACGCGTCCGGAGCGGGCCAATGCGCTGGGGGCGGCTTTCTGGCAAACCTTTCCGGCGGCGATTGATGCCCTCGATCGTGCCGGCCAGACCCGCGTTCTGCTGATCGAGGCGGAGGGGCGGCATTTCTGTTCCGGCATGGATACCGATGCCTTCACGGCGCTTGGCGGCAGCGATAGTCCGCATGACCGTTTTCGCTTTCGCGCCAACCTTCTGGTCCTGCAAGAGGCCCTGACCCGCCTGGAGCAGACAGATTTCGCTGTCGTGGTAGCCATCCAGGGGGCCTGCCTGGGCGGCGGTCTGGATCTGGCCCTGGCCTGCGATATCCGGGTCTGTTCCCGGAATGCCAGTTTCGGCATCGAGGAGAGCAATATCGGCATCGTGGCCGATCTCGGCAGCCTGCAACGCGGCGTTCATGCCCTGCCCTATGGCGTGATGTGCGATATGGCGCTGACGGGGCGGCGCATGCCGGCCGAGGAGGCGGCGCGATATGGACTGGTTGCCTCCGTGGAGGCCAGTGATGAGGCGTGCCGGGCCCGGGCGCTCGAGATTGCCAAAACCATTGCGGCCAAATCTCCGCTGATGACGGCGGGGATCAAGCGCAGCCTCCAGAATGCGCGCGATGCGGCGATTGCCGACGGCCTGAAATTCATCGCCAACTGGAATGCCGGCATGTTCTCCCCTGCCGAGGTCGGCGAGGCGCTGGTTGCCCGGGCCGAGAAACGGACGGCCGAATTCGCTCCGCTGGTCCCGCCGGCAGCGTCCGGATCGACGGACTGAGCTGCGGCGATCAGGGTTGCCCGGGGGCCGGATCGCGGCTGATGGTGCGAAAGCCGATATGTGAGGCGGAGAAGTCCCACTCCTGGGCCTGCCGGGCGGCAGGGCGGAAGCGGGCGCAGAAATTCGGCGCGCACAGATAGGAGCCGCCGCGGATGGTTCCGGTCGCCGGGTCGGCGCTGAACGGGCTAGAGGTCCATTCCCAGACATTGCCGGTCATGTCGACCAGGCCGAGATCATTGGGCTGGTAACACCCCACCGGCGCCAGACCGGCGAAGCCGTCATCGCCGGTGTCGATCGCCGGAAAGGGGCCCTGCCAGCTATTGGCGCGCCACTCTCCATCCGGACGGAACTCATCGCCCCATTCGAATTCATGGCCCGCCGCCCCCGCCCGCGCCGCGATCTCCCACTCGGCTTCACTCGGCAGTTCGCCGCCAGCCCAGTGCGCATAGGCGAGGGCGTCGGCATAGGCGATGTGAACGACCGGATAGCTGTCCAGCCCGTCGATCGAACTGCCCGGCCCATAGGGCGCGCGCCAGGAGGCACCGGGAAGGAAGCTCCACCAATAGCCCTGGCCGGCGCTGACCCCGAACACGGCGGAGCCCGCCACCAGAGCGGCCGGGTCAATCCCGGGATAGGCGGCCGGGTCCGGGTCCCTTTCCGCGATGGTGACATAGCCGGTCTCCGCCACGAAGCGGGCGAACTGGGCGTTGGTGACCTCATGCCGGTCGATCCAGAAGCCAGCCGTTTCCACCTGTATCGGCCCGGTCTCTTCGCGATACTGGCGCGGTGCACCGATCTCGTACCGGCCGGCCGGAACATGGACGCGGTCATCGGCGGGGATGCTGTCACATTGGTGGGTCGGTGCCGCGGACGACACGGCCTCGCGGTGCGGTAGCAAGAAGGCCGTGGCTACACCGCCCGATGCCAGCAGCGCTGCGGCGGCGCCCAGTTTCCAGACCTGCATCATCCGCTCTCCCGTCTCAACGCCAGCTCTGGAAAGAAACGCTGTCATCGCCCGCCGGAAGGCTGACGACCATGCCATCCTCGGCGACGCGGATCGGCCCGGAAAAAGCGGTGCCGGCCTCGCCCAGGAAGGCGGCATTGAGGCTGCGGGTCGGCACGGCGGGCACGACATGATTGAGCACCAGCGCGCGGGCCTGCGCCATTTGCGCTGCCGCCGCCGCCTGTTCCGGTGTCGTATGGTAATCGCGGATATCGGTCATGATCGTGTCGAGCCGGTCATTGCCGCGCCGTTGCGCGCCCTCATTGATGATGTCCAGAAGGCGGGGTTGCAGGGCCTCCACGACGAGCAGGTCTGACGCTGCCGCGAGAGCCTGGAAGCCGGGCGAGTTGTCGGCCACCAGATCACCGCTCATGACTAGCGAGCGGCCCTGATAGTCGAAGCGATAGGCCACGGCGGGGCCTGCCGGATCGTGGTCGACGGCGACAGCCCAGATTGTGAGCCCGCCATTTTCCAGCAGTTTTACCGGCGCTGTCTGTTCAAAACCGGTTGTCTCGAAAGGTAGCGCGATCATGCCGAAGCCGGAGGGCGGGGCAATGGCCTCGCCGTGATGGCCGGTGCGGTAGGTCGCATCCCGGGCATAGGCCTGGTTGAAGCCGGCAATGATATCATCGACGCCCGCCGGACCCATGACCGGCAGGGGGTCTGTATGCCCGGTCCCGATCCAGCGCTGCAGGGCGAGATCGCCCAAGCCGCCGATATGGTCGGAGTGAAAATGCGTCAGCAGGACCGCCTCGATCTCGCCGGCCGGTATGCCCATGAGCAGCAGGTTTCCGACCGAACCGGCGCCGGAATCGACGACGAACAAGCGGTCGCCGGCGATAACGACGGCGCAGCTCGGCGCCCGGGACGGGTCGGGCAGGGGCGAACCGGTGCCGCAAAAGGCCAGGTGCAGGCCGTCGGGCAGGGTGCCGATCCGGTCGAGCGACATCTGGCGGTCCACACGCCGCTCATACAGCGCTGTTGCCAGACGGGTCTGGAAAATAGCGGCCAGGCCTGCGAGGACGAGGGCGAGGGCCAGGATGGCGAACAGGGCGCGCTTGAGCAGGGTCATTGGCGCAGTTCCATCGCCCGCGGCACCGCCTGGCGAGAGAGTTCGTCCTCGATCTGCCAGAGACGGTCCTGCCCCCAGACGGCGACCTCGCCGGTGTGGAAGGAGGGCACGCCCCACAAATCCAGTCCGAGCAGGCGTTCGCGATTGGCTTCGGCAACCTCGCGCCAGCTTTCATCTTCGAGTGCTGCCTTGGCAGCGCCCCACTCCAGACCGGCACGCTCCACCAGCCGGCGCAGGCCGCGATCGGAGCCGGCATCGATGCCCTCGGCCCAGACGCCGCGCAGGAAGCTGAGCAGGAAGGCGCGACCCTCGGCCTCGCCCTGTTGCATCGCATGGTGCAGGACGGCAAGGCCACGCTCGGTCGGGCGTCCGAGCGGGTCACAGACATCGCCAAACGGCAGGCCCAGACGTTCAGCCTCGCGCTTCGCGTCGAGCATGAAATACACGCCCTTGCGGCGCGGTACCGGCAGGCTTCGCATCACCATTGGCAACACGAAGCGGATCTCGGCCCGCGCATTCCAGCGATCGGCAAGTGCGAAGGCGCGCTCTATGGCCAGATAGGTGTAGGGGCTGCGCAGTGAGGGATAGATGTCCAGCACGGCGCCGTCGCAATCGCCGCTTGCCTGGCTTTCCAGCAGCGGCGGGGCAAGCGATGCCGGCGCCTCGCTGGTGCGGCTCGCGCCGAGTTCGGCCAGGCGGGTCTCGAGATAGTGCAGCCGGTCGGCGCCCCAATACCATTCGCCGGCATAGTACAGGGTGCCGCTCTGGAAATGACCGAGCTGATCGCGCAGGGCCGTGCCGCGTTCCGTGGCTTGCACCGTGACTTTTTCGCCCGCCTCGCCAAAACCGGCGGCTGCGGCCGTCATGCCGGCTTCGTCCCGGCGCCATAATGCCTCGCCGGTTGCGGTGGCCGCCTGGATGGCATCGCCATTGCCCAGGGCTGACGCAATGATCCGGGCGGCGCGCGCTGCGAGTTCCGCGTCCGGTTCGTGGCCGGGATCAATGAAGGGCAGATCGTATTGGCCGGCGAGGGCGGCCGAGTCGCGGCGTGCGTGGCCGGGCAACCGGTCGGGGTCGGGATTGACGTCAGCCGCGGGCGGCGCGGCGAGATGCACTGTGAGTTCGATGTCGAAACGGTCACACAATGCCGCGGCCAGAGGTGCCATCAAGGCGCAGACCGGGTCGGCCGGGCGATGGAAATAGTGGACGTGATGCGGCTCGCCGAGGCGTTGGCGCTTCGCTTCAGCGCGCTTGCGCCGGCGTTCGCGCCGATCCGTACTCGTCAGCGCGCGATAGACTTGTCGTCTCAGCCAGACCCGCATCCCCACCCCTTAATTCGCCCAATTGATGAATTCATCGTCTTCGGTTTTCACTTCCAGGATATTGCGGTCGATATAGACTGGCGGGGCCACCAGGCTTGGCCAGATGGGTTCAGTCTGCTCTGCGTCGAGCGCATTCAGGGCCGCTGTCAGAACAGCAAGGCGTTCCGGTTCGCGCTCTGCGAGATTGACCTGCTCGGTCGGGTCCTCGTTGAGATTGAACAGCCAGCTCCGGGGCGGAAGTTCTGAAATCTGCAATTTCCAGCCGTCGCGCAGCAGGACGCGGTAGCGGTCCGAGCGCCAGAACAGGTCACGGCCCGCCGTTGACGCCGCATCGGCGCCGATCAAGGGCAGGAGGTCGACACCGTCCATCGTCCGGTCCTGCGGCAGGGGCGCGCCCGCCGCCGTGGCCGCGGTGGCGAAGATGTCGACATGGGTTGCCGGGGCATCGGCGATGGACCCTGCGGGAATCCGGGACGGCCAGCTCAGGAACATCGGCACACGAATGCCGCCCTCGAAGAAGGTGGCCTTCCAGCCGCGATAGGGGGCGTTGATTTCCGGGAAGCCGATATAGCTGGCGCCCCCATTATCGCTGGAGAAGAGGATCAGCGTATTGTCGGCCAGACCCTGTTCTTCCAGCGCCGCAGTGATCTCGCCGACGGCGCGATCCGCCGCCCGGATCATTGCGGCATAGACGCGAAGGCGATGATCCTCGATCTGCGGCAAGGCATCATAATCAGAGCGCAGGGCCTGCAGCGGTGTGTGCGGCGCATTGAGCGCGAAATACATGAAGAAGGGCCGGTTGGCATTGGCTTCGATCGCCGCGACCGCGTTGTCGGCGAGATAATCGGTCATGTATTGATCGGGATGGAAGCGCGGGCCGCCATTGTGACGGACGGCAAAGTCGAGATTGGGCCAGATGAACTGGTCGATCGGATCGAAATCATGGATCGAATTGACGACCTCGGGATCGTCGACATCCATGAACAGGGCCGCGCCGGGCAGGAAGCCCAGCCATTCGTCGAAACCCTGGTTTTGCGGCCGGAAGGCTTCCGCCGCGCCCAGATGCCACTTGCCGAAGAACATGGTGTGGTAGCCCTGGTCACGCAGGAGCTCGGCCATGGTGATCTCGCTTGATGGCAGGCCCTGCTCATCAAGAGGGATGGTCTGGCTTTCGCGATCGGCGTGGTAGACGGCCTCTTGCGGGCCGTAGTCGAACGAGCCGAGCAGCCGGTGGAAGGCGACCGGGGCGGGCGTGAATTCGAAGCCGAACCGGGTCGCGAAACGGCCGGTCATGATCGCTGCCCGCGAGGGCGCACACGTCGCATTGCCGGCATAGCCATTGGTGAAAATGGCGCCGCGCGCGGCGAGGGCGTCGATATTCGGCGTTTGCAGCAAGCCACCGGCGACGCCGCCGCCGAAGGTGGAAATATCGTTGATCCCCAGATCATCGACCAGGATGACAATGATGTTGGGCTGGCGCTCGGACGCCGCTGCAGCCGGTATCTGCGGACCCTGCTCCCACACCACCGGCTGGGTCTCCATGATCGGGTCACGAAGGCGGTTGATGATGCCGGGAATTGCGATCCGGTAGTGCAGGAAGGTTCCGTAGGCGGCGCCTAGCACACCGACGAAGACGAGAAGCGGGATCCAGAGACGTTTGGTCATGGCCTAGCTCCGATCCTCGCCGGTATTGACGATCGAGCGCGCATTTTTCGCGAAGGTCTCGGCGGCGCTTTCGGCGCCCTTCGTCTTCGCGAGCATCTCCGCGAGGTCATAGGGGACGCGGATGCCGGCTGCCGCGGCGGGACGTTGCGCGATCTGGTCGATCCAGCGTTGCACATGGGTGAAGGGTGCCAGCTCGACGCCCGACCAGGCGGCGGTGCGCGCCCAGCACCAGTTGGCGATGTCGGCGATCGAGTATTCACCGGCGAGATATTCATGCTTCTCCAGCTGGCCATCGAGTACGCCAAGCAGGCGGGCCGTCTCGCCCTGGTAGCGCTTGATCGCGATGTCGATCTTTTCCGGCATGTAGCGGTAGAAGACATTCGCCTGGCCCATCATCGGACCCAGGCCGCCCATCTGGAACATCAGCCACTGGATGACGCGCGAGCGCCCTTTCGGGTCAGCAGGCAGGAGTCTGCCGGTCTTTTCGGCGAGATAGATCATGATCGCGCCGCTTTCGAACACGGTGAAATCATCCGCGTCGCGATCAAGAATGACCGGAATACGGCCATTTGGGTTCATGGCGAGAAATTCGGGGGTCTTTTGCTCGCCCTGCATCAGGTCGATGGCGTGGACCGTGTAGGGCAGGCCCAGTTCTTCCAGCGCTACCGAGGCCTTCCAGCCATTCGGGGTGGCTGATGTGTAGAGGTCGATCATGTCCCGCTCCCTGTCCCGGCATTTGACAAGGCCGGTGGTTTCAAGTGACGGTATGATATGTCACACTATGCGTCAATTGTTTGCGATGGATGCAAACCCGAAGATCGGAATTGAACATGCAGCTTGTCCTGAGAGCCCTCGTCGCTCTGTCCGCCCTCGTCCTTCTTTCGCTGGGCGCCGGTTTCCTGTTCGTGCCCGGCGTGCCGATGGAGCCGCTTGGCCTGAGCGCGGAAAGCGCCGTGGGCATCAATTTCCTGCGCGGCGATGCTGGCGCCTCGCTGCTCCTGATCGGCGGTCTTGTCGCGCGGGCGGCGATTGCCGGTGACGGCAACAAGCTGATGATTCCGATCATCTGGGTGATGTTGCTGCTCGGTGGCCGGATCATCGGCATGGCGCTTGATGCGGGCGGGCTGGCGGCGGCGCCCCTGTTCGTCACCGATTTCGGCCTGATGCTGGTCCTGTTGCTCGGCCGCTGGAAAATGCGGAGCGCTGTGTGACCACAACCGATCCCGTTCCTGCAGGCCTGTCGACCGATGGCCGCAAGCGCAGACGCGCTGCGAGCCGCGCCCGTATTGTGACGGCCTTGCTGGAACTGGTCCGGAGCGGTGTGGTTTCGCCGAGTGCGCATGCGGTCGCCGAGCGTGCGGAAGTCAGCCCGCGCACGGTGTTTCGCTGTTTCCAGGATATGGAATCTCTCAACCGGGAAATCATCCACGCCGTACACCGTGAATTCCTGCCCCGGGCCCGGCTCGACCTGTCGACGCCGGACCGGCGCGAGCGCCTGCAGCGGGTGGTAAGAAATCGCGCCTCGATGTTCGAGGACATGACGCCCTTCCGCCTCGCGGCCGAAGCCCGGCGTCATGGCTCGCCGGCCTTGCAGGGTGATCACGCCTTCCTGGTCGCCACGGAGCGCGAGCGCCTGGCTGCTGCCGTCAATCCGGACGATGCCCTGGACCCGAAAACCTTCGAGGCCCTGTCGGCGACAACCTGTTTTGACTTCTGGCGCCGGTTGCGCGCCGACCAGGGCCTGTCCCCCGAGGCTGCGGCCGAGGTGATGCTGGCCGCGGCGCTGGCGATCTTCGACACCGGGCCTGATGCAGGACCGGTGCCTATCGAGGCCGGCGGCTGAGCCACCAGCGGATACCGCCCGTGATCAGCCCGATACCAAAGACAAGCACCAGCGCGAATTGCCAGCCGTAGAATTCGAGCTGCCGTTTGAACGCATTGATCGAGATCTGGCTGTGGATGTCATAATCCTCCGGCAGATCGAGAACGCCGTTTGTCGCTGCATAGACATGGTAGTCCGCCCGCATGCTGGCGAGAATCTCCGGGCGCTCGCCGGCCAGGTCACGGGTTTCGCCCGGATCCACCGAGAGATCGAACAACTGCCAGCTGCCATCGCCCCAGGGCGGCATGTTGCGGACCAGTTTGTAGTCACCCCGGAACAGGGCCGAATTGCCGGAGACCTCGAAACCGACCGCGTCATGGGGCTGGTAGGCGATCTCGGCCTCGCCGGAGATGACGCCGCGCAGGCTGCGGCCGGTCAGCTCCTCCGTGGCGTGGGAGAGCCCGGCCAGGTCCAGTATGGTTGGCGTGACATCGGTGACATAGCCGGCGGCGCCGCTGCTGCGACCGGCTTCGATTCCCGGACCGGCGACCAGGAAGGGGACGCGCAGGCCGCCTTCGGAAGCGTAGAATTTGAACAGGTTGAAGGGTGCCGCGGCGGCCATGGCCCATTCGGGGCCGATGAAGGCATAGCTGCCCCTCTCGCCCAGGTTTTCGACCTCGCGGCTATAGCCGTGCAGGTTCATCCAGGTCGTGAAGCCGAGTTCGGCGACCGGATTGCTGGGTTCCGGACCATTGTCGGAGGTGACGATGAAAATGGTATTGTCGAACTGGCCCGTGGCCTCGAGATGCTCGACCAGGCGTCCGAGATGGTGGTCCATTGCCTCGAGCATGCCGGCATTGACCGCCATCGAGCGGGCATAGAGTTCGCGATCAGCCGCGGACAGGTCAGACCAGGCGCGCATCGTGTCCGGCAGAGGCATGGCTTCTGTCGATTCCGGTATCAGGCCCAGATTGATCGCCCGCAGGGTGCGGGCCTGCCGCAAGGTCTCCCATCCGGCCTGATAGGTCCCCGCATAATTATCGGTGAATTCGCGCGGGGCCTGGACCGGGATGTGGATCGCCTGGAAAGCGAGATAGGCGAAGAACGGGTCGTCGCTGCCGGCATCGGTGTCGATATAGTCGATCATCCGGTCGACGAGAAATTCAGAGGAATAGAACTCGTCCGGCAGATGCGTGCGCTGCCCGTCCTCGAACCAGTCGGCGGTGCGGTAATAGGGCATGTAGGGCGTCTCGTCCCAATTGTCGGCGCCGGAGGCGTCGAGCACGAAGGAACGGTCGAAACCATGGGCGTCGGGCAGCGCGCCCTCGCCATGGCCGAGATGCCATTTGCCGGTCATATAGGTGCGATATCCGGCCGCCTGCAGCCGGTCGGCGACAGTGACGACGCCCGGTTCGAGATCCATGCCATAGCCCGGCTGGCCGCGATGTTCCGGCGGCAGGACTTCGGGAATCGTCGCCAGGCCGGTGCGGTGATTGTCGAGACCGGTCAGAAGCATCGCCCGCGAGGGCGCGCAGAGCGGCGAGGAATGGTAGTTGGAAAACATCACGCCGCGCCGAGCCAGCCGGTCGATCACCGGCGTGCGCGCCTCGCCGCCATAGATCCCGAAATCCATGTAGGCGGCGTCATCGACCAGCACGAGCACAAAATTCGGGCGCCCGGCGGGCTCGACCGGCTCCTGTTGCGCCAGCAGTGCAGGCGTCGCCATGAGCGAGCCGAGCAGGCACAGCCCGGCCAGAATTCCGCTTGTTCTCGCCCGCATGGCTTCCCCGTCCCGTTATCTCTGTCAGATCATTATTGTGGCAGACACTATGACATAATATCGGGCGGGACAATCCATGACGTCGCGGACGGCCCCGTCAGGCCGGGTCGACGGTCAGCCGTGTGAGCTTCTGGGCCTGGTCGACATTGCGATAGGTGAGGGTGAAATTCACCGCGATCGACAGGCGCGGCTCGCTCTGGAAATGCGGCACGACCTCGTGCCAGACAAAGGCCGGAAACATGATCATCAGGCCGGGGCGCGGATGGACATGGGCGTGGAATTGCCAGCCGCCCATCAGCGAGGCGTTGAAGCGTGGATCATGCAGGATCAGCGCGCCCTCGGGCGGCTGCCAATAGCCCTTCATCGCCGTCTCGGCCTGCAGCACCGGTTTCTCGGTCGGCGGCGTGGCGACGTAATAGACCGAGGCGATATGGGCGACATGATTGTGCGAGGGCACGTAGTGGCGCGCGGCCGAGACATTGGCGAACATCTGCATCTCGACATCGAACTCACCGATCCAGCCGATCTGGCGGCAATATTCGGTGAGGTCAGCGAGCGCCTGCGCCTCCAGCTGCCTGAAGGCGGGGACCTTGTCGGAGAGATCGCACAGATTGATCGAGTCGGATTTCTGGGCCTGGTCGGCGCTGCGATAGAAGGGATCGTCGATCAGTGCCTGTTTCAGCGCCGCATTGAGATCGGGCCGATCATGCTCCCAGCTCATCACCGGTGTGGGAAAAAGGTCGTAGCGCCGTGAAACTTCCTGCTTGCTTTCGGTCATGCGATTTGAGACTCCAGTGACGGGCAGGCTTATCCCTTGCCCGACAGGCCGATCGGGATGTTTCCGCGTGCGGGACGCCAGTGAGCATCGGACTGGCACCTTGCGACACGGATCACTTCAATGCTGAAATTCGTGCGGGTGATAGCGGGCATCGATCCGGACTATCAGCGCCACCTGGAAGGCATGCAGGAGGTATTCCTGAAGACCTTCCCGTTCAATGCCGCCTATATCGAAAAAATCGCCCGCTATTCCGCCGGAGAATACCCGCCCGATTGCGAGGTCATTCTGCTCTGCGCCACGAAGGCCGGCAAGGTGCTCGGCTTCTCCGTCACATTCTTTTTTGCCGATATCAAGGTCTCCTATTTCGACTATATCGCCAGCGATCCGGCGCGCGCCTCGCGCGGGATTGGCGGGGCGCTGTATGAGATGACGCGCGAGGATCAGCGCAAGCGCGGCTCGAAGCGGCTTTTTCTCGACAGCCTCCCCGACGAGGCCGAATTGCTCAATGAACACGGGCTCCTCGCCGATGGCCGCAGGCGCATGGCCTTTTACGAGCGGCTCGGCGCGCGGCCGGTGCTCGGTACCGGCTATGAGCGCCTGGTCACGAAGTCGAATATGGGCGATGCCAATATGCTGCTGCATGACGGGATGGGCGATGAAAAACCGCTCCACCGCCGCACGCTGAAAGCCGTCATTTCCCGTATCATGCAGGCCAAGAATGGCATGGCCGCCGACGATCCGGTGCTGGTCGAGCTGCTGGCTTCGATCAAGGACGAACCGGTGCGGATCCGGCCGCCGCAATACACCAATCTGCGCCCGAAGAAATTGCCGGTTCTGGCGCGCCCGATCGATGTCGTCATCACCGCCGACGAAGCACCCTCGATCGAGCACTCGCCCTTCAAGGGCTATTATGAGCGCCCGGCCCGCGTCGCTGCGGTGCGCAAGGCGCTGGAAGGCCTGCCGGTCAATGATCACGAGGCCGGCCGCTGGGGGCTGGAGCATATCCTCGAGGTGCATGACCATCGCATGGTGAAATTTCTCGAGGAGACCGCGACCCGTATTCCCGAAGGGCGCATCGTCTATCCGGAGATATTCCCGATCCGCCATGCCGACCGCCTGCCGCGCAATTTCGACATGCGGGCCGGGTATTTCTGTATCGACACCTCAACGCCGCTGACCCGCGCCGTCTATCCGGCCGCCCGCCGTGCCGTTGATGCGGCCCTGAGTGGTGCCAAACTGCTCAGGGACGGCACCAGCCCCTGGGCCTATGTCGTGGTGCGGCCGCCGGGGCATCATGCCGAGCGGCGGGCCTTTGGCGGGTTTTGCTATTTCAACAATGCCTCGATTGCCGCGCACCATTTGTCAGGCCAGGGCAAGGCCGCCGGCAAGACGGCCAGGCCGGCTCGCGTCGCGGTGCTCGATATCGACCATCATCACGGCAATGGCACCCAGGATATCTTCTACGAGCGCGATGATGTCCTCACCGTCTCGATCCACGGCCATCCGGAGGATTGCTACCCCTTCTTCGCCGGTTTCGAGGATGAGCGCGGCCGCGATGCCGGGCTCGGCTTCAACCGCAATTACCCGATCCGGCCCGGCGTCGATGATGCCGGCTATCTCACCGTGCTCGGACGGGCGCTGCGGCGCATCAGGGCCTTTGCACCGGACTATCTGGTGGTCAGCCTTGGCGTCGACATCATGAAGGGCGATCCGACGGGCAATTTCTTCATCACACCGGAGGGGATGCACCGCATTGCTGAAGCGATCGGCCAGGAAAAATACAAGACCCTGATCGTCCAGGAGGGCGGCTATAGCCTCGCGAATATCAGGCGAGGTGTGCAGCAATTCCTGCTCGGTTTTGCGGCCGGGCAGACCGCGCCATCCCGCGACAATTCCAGGCGTCGCACATCAAAAGTCTGATCAGGCCGGATCGGGCGGCGTCAGGCTGATGTTGCCCAGTCCGGCGTTTCAATGGTGATGAAGTCCCGGATCTCCTGGGAGTTGGGGCCGAGGGTCAGCGGATTGGCGACGGCCGGCAGGACGCAGGTATCGAACAATTCGCTGATACCGCCATCCAGCCGCAGCCATTGCACGACATCGCCGGTGGCGAGCGAGATCACCTGCACGCCGCACCAGGCATCGACATCCTTTTCCTTGAGCCTGTCGTCGAGCGCCAGGCCTTCGAACCGGCCATGGCGGGGCTTCGAGAGCGTCACAATGGCATGGCCATTATGGAAGCCGAGCCCGCGCAGGAAGCCGGGGCAGAAGGCGACGGGGATGAAGGCCTTGGTGGCTGGATCGATATGGCCCAGTTCGCCGGTGCCGGAATTCAGGACCCAGAGCCTGCCGTCATGCCAGCGCGGCGAATGCGGCATGGACAGACCTTCGGCCATGATCTCGTTGGTCTCGACATCGATCAGCACGCCGCCATCGTGGCGCCGGTCGCGCCAGCCATCGACGGCGTCGGAGCGGCTGACGGCGCTGACATATTTCGGACGTCCATCGACCATGGCCAAGCCATTGAGATGGCAGCGATCTTCCGGCGCGATCTTGGAGATGAAATCGGGCTTCCAGATCGGCTTGAAACTATGGGTGAGGCTCGGTTCGCACAGGCAGGAATAGCGCGTATTGACGAAAACAATCCTGCCATTCTCGCGGATGCCGATTTCGTGGATATCGATATCGCCGGTGGTCTGGATATTGCGCGGCACATAGACCTTGTCGTGAGCCTTGTTGGCCAGCAGGCCCGGCGCGAGGACGTTTTCCATCCGCACGATCGAGGTCAGGGTGCCGAGATAGATGCGGTTCATATCGCCGGCGACACCCATGGCCTGCGGGTAGAGCGCCTCGTGCAGCGAGAGTTTCCCGTCCGGACCATGGCCGATCAGATAGAGCCGTCCGCTTTGATAGGACGTGAAGGCGATCGAGATCGCATTGGCGGCCAGAAACGGCGCCAGCCCTCGTGAGAAACTGATATCAACCTTCGCGGGAACCGCTGCGGTAGCCTGGTCGGCGGGAGTCTCGGTGACGGGCTCGATCGTGTCCGGCGCATCGGCCGCAGGCTTGGCGGTTTCACGAGCGTTGGTCGCGACTTCGGCTCCCGTCCCCGCTGCCACAGTCGGAACAGGAGTGTCTTTCTGGCTCAAAACGGATCCGCCCTGTGTTTGGTTGGCGACCACGCCGGATTGCGGGCGCTCCTTCTGGTGCTTATTCCGCCTCGAGTTTGGCGGGGGCGTCAAGTTTTGCCGCGCAGCCTGGTTCCGGCCCGCACATGGCATCGTCCAGAACGGCCCGCGATGTCCCGTCCCGGGTGGCGGGCCTGATTCAGCGAACAGGAAAATGGCGCGCCTATTGCACTCCGTTTCCTGGAGTGGTGTTTTCAAAAGCGGACGTTTTGGGCTACAGTTACAGCGTGCAGGGGATTGTCTTGGGGACTCTTTGCCTGCGTACAGGGGGGATTCCTGTGAGTATGAGTGATTGTGTTGTTTCGAGTGCCGGGCGCCCGCTCGCTGGTCGTTCCTATGGGCGTTCGCGCCTTGCCCAGGCCTTTCTGGTCAGTGCCTCTGCCGGTGTTCTGGCCTCCCTTCTCCCTGCGATGGCGCTCGGCCAGGCCGTGCCGGCGGGCTGCACGCCGACACCTGCGACGGCCGGCGATACGATCGATTGCGTTACGGCCAGCCCGGCCACCATCGACGGCATCACCACGACGGTTGATGATCTGACGATTAATATTGGCTCGCCGGTGACCCCGACGACCGTCCTGAACATTGCTGGCGCCGGCGTCAGCATGACCGGTGCCGACGGGCTCACCCTTAACCTGACCGCAGCCGGTTCAAGCATTACGGGCACGACCGATGGCGTGTTCATGCAACAGACCGGAGGCGGCAGCGATCTCACCATTGCGGCGCACGGCGATATCGCGGGCAATCAGTACGGCATTCGCGCCTCGAACGGGGGCACTGGCAGGCTAAACATTGCCGCTGCGGACGTCACCGGCATGACAGCTGATGGCATCTATGCCCGCACCGCCGCGACCACTACCGGGCTGACGATTTCCGCGAGCGGTACCGTCGCTGGCGCCGACAATGCCATCGATGTGCACCATGCCGGCAACGGCGATGTGACTCTGAATCTCGGCACTGTCACCGGCACGACCGGTGACGCGATCCGGGTCAGCGACACCGGGATCGGCGATGATATCTCGATCTACGCCTCGGGCCTGATAACCGGTGGCGAGGACGGGATTGAGGTCGATCACTACGGCATTGGCTCAGTGACGATCGATACCGCTGCCATCACTGCGGCGGGTGACGGGATCAACGTCTTCAGTGGCGTGAACGGCACCGATGTCGATATCAGCGCGGGCGGCACCGTCACCGCCGGCAATACCGGCATCCTCGCCGGAAATTACGGCATCGGCGCGCTGAATATCACCACGACCTCGGCGGTCACCGGCCTGGCGGGGGATGGAATTCGCGCCTTCAATTCGGCTGTTGACGGCGATCTCATCATTACCGCCCACGGCGCCGTCAGCGGCGCCGATTACGGTATCCGGGCAGTCGGGTCAGGCCGGGTAACCGTCACCGCAGGCACCGTGTCGGGCGCGGCCATCGAAGGTATCCACGCCCAGAATAATGCCGGCTCCACCACCGACCTGACCGTCTCGGCGACCGGCACGGTCTCGGGCGGTGAGACGGGCATCTGGGCCTCGAATCTGGGCAGTGCCGCCTTGATCATCACGGCTGCGGACGTCACCGGTACGGGCAATTACGGAATCTCCGCCAATAATGGCTCGGGCACGGATCTGACCATCACGGCGAATGGCGCCGTCTCGGGTGGTGTCGATGGTGTTCGCGCCATCAATAGCGGCACCGGCGCGCTGAGCATCACGACGGACGGGGCCGTCACCGGTACAGGGTTTTCCGGCATTTTTGCTTCGAATGGTGCGACAGCGACCGACCTGGATATCACGGCGAGCGGTCCGGTCACCGGTAGCTTTGCCGGCATTCGCGCCACGAATGATGGCACAGGCGCGCTGAACATTACGGCCGCGGACGTTACCGGCACGACGGATTATGGCATCTATGCGCGCACCGCCGCGACGAGCACCGGGGTGTCGATTGCCGCGAGCGGTACGGTTTCAGGTGCGGGCAACGGCATTGATGTCGAGCATCTCGGCACCGGCGTCCTGGCGATCAATGCTGCGGCCGTCACAGCCGGCGGTGATGGTATCCGAGCCGTCAATGCTGCCGCCGGCGGCGGCCTCACCATCACCGCGAGCGGCGCGGTCTCCGGCGGTAGTAGCGGCATCTACACCCGCAATTATGGCACCGGCGCCCTGAGTGTTACGACGGCCGCCGTAACTGGCGCGGGCGCCAGCGGCATATATGCATTCAATGCCGCGACCGGCACCGGTTTGTCGGTGGCCGCGACAGGTCTGGTCAGCGGCGCGAATTACGGGATCGAGACTGGCAATCTCGGTACCGGTCCGCTTACTATCACAGCCGATGCGGTCACCGGAACCGCAGGTGCCGGCATCGTAGCGCTCAGTGTCGGCACCGACCTCACCATCACGGCCAGCGGCCCGACCACAGGTGGGACAACCGGCATCGCGGCGTCAAATACCGGCACCGGCTCGCTGAACATCAGTTCGGCGGCAGTCACCGGTCAGGCACGTTATGGCATCGAAGCACGCAACGGCGCGGGCGCAGACGAACTCACGATCACGGCAACCGGCCCGGTCGAGGGTGGATTGTCCGGCATTTTTGCCATGAATCTGGGTCGCGGCGCGCTGAGCATCACGGCTGGGGCCACCAATGGCACGACCCACTATGGAATTTACGCAGCGAACTTCGGTACCGATCTCAGGATTACGGCGACCGGCGCGATCACCGGGGGTGAAGTCGGGATCGGGGCCCGAAACAGTGGTACGGGCGCGCTGAGCATTACCGCAGTGGACGTTGCCGGCACGGACACCGCGGGCATTTACGCCTACAGCGGTACGGCGGGAACCGACTTGACGGTCTCCGCAACCGGCACGGTCACCGGTCGTCGCTTTGGCATTCGGGCTCAGGGGGCTGGCAGCGGCGCGCTGAGCATCACGGCAGCGGATGTTACCGCCACGGAGGCTGACGGAATTAGCGCCGTCTCCGGCGCGAACGGCACCGGGATGACGATCTTGGCGAGCGGTCTGGTCTCGGGCGGTGAAGATGGCGTCGATGCGCACCACACCGGCACCGGAGATCTGACCCTGGATCTCGGCGCGGTCACAGGCGCGACAGGTGACGGGGTCTATGCCCGCAATGCTCTGATCGGCACGGGTATCACCATCACGGCGAGCGGTGCCATCAGCGGCGGTGATAATGGCATTTTCGCCCGAAACAGCGGCACCGGCGCGCTGCGTCTGGCGACGGGGGCTGTTACCGGCACCACGACAATGGGCATTTGGGCCATCAATGATGATGTCGGTACCGATCTGACCCTGGTCGCCACGGGTGCGATCAGCGGCGGCTCCGACGGCATCCGGGCCCGAAGCGAGGGCTCCGGCGAACTGAACCTTTCGGCGACGGCCGTCACCGGTGCGGACGGGGATGGCATCTACGCCACCAATCTTGCCGGCACCGATCTGACCATCACGGCGAGCGGCACGGTCACCGGGGGCGATTTTGGCGTTTACGCCACCAATTTCGGCAGCGGCGCGCTGTCCATCAATGCGGCGGCCATTTCGGGCGGTGAAGATGGCGTCTTCGCCTATAATTCCAGCGCCGGGACCGACCTTTCCATTACCACGAGCGGAGCGATCACGGCGGGCGATGACGGCGTGTCGGCCCGGAATGATGGCAGCGGCGCGCTGAGCATCACCACAGCCGCAGTCACCGGCGCGGACGGTCAGGGCATCCTGGCCCTGAACAGCCTTGCCGGCACCGACCTGACCATCACGGCGACCGGCCCGGTTTCCGGCAGCGATGCAGGCATTTATGCCCGCAATTATGGCACCGGAGCCCTGGGTATCACGTCCGCAGCGGTTACCGGCGCGGGCACAGACGGGATCTCTGCCGTCAACAGTGCCGCCGGCACCGATCTCTCGGTGACCGCGACGGGTCTGGTGACCGGTGCAGCAGGCGGGCTCGACGCCTTCAATTACGGCAGCGGTGCGCTGACAATCAATGTGGCCGCCGTCACTGGCGGGACCCACGGGATCCATGCCAGCAATTCCGCTGCAGGCACCGATCTGACCGTGACAGCAAGCGGCGAGATCACCGGCAGCGCCTTTGGCGTTTACGCCGCGAATCTCGGCAGCGGCGCGCTTTCCATCACTGCGGCGGCCATTACGGGTGGCCAACAAGGCGTCGTGGCCACCAATTCCAGCGCCGGGACCGATCTTTCCATTGCAACAAGCGGAACGGTCACGGGAGGCATCAACGGTGTGCTCGCCTGGAATGATGGCAGCGGCGCACTGAGCGCAACGACAGCCGCCGTAACCGGCACAGCTGTTGACGGCATTGTGGCCGGGAACACTGCCGCCGGCACCGATCTCTCGGTGACGGCAACGGGCCTGGTGAGCGGCGCCGATGACGGGATCGAGGCCTTCAATTCCGGCAGCGGTGCGCTGACGATCAATGCGGCTGCCGTCTCCGGCGGTGAATTCGGGATATTTGCCAGCAATTCTGCTGCAGGCACCGATCTGACCATTGTGGCGACAGGCGAGATCACCAGTGGGTGGACCGGTGTCCAGGGTGTGAACCACGGCCTGGGCGGATTGGTCATCACGACCGAAACAGTCACCGGCTCGGACTGGAATGGCATCTCGGCCTTCAATGGAACGGGCGGAAGCGACCTCACCCTGACCGCGAACGGTACGGTTTCCGGTGGGGTGAACGGCATCGCGGTCCTCAATGACGGCAGGGGCGACCTTGTAATCAATGCGGCCGACGTCAATGCCGGCAGCGGCACGGGTGTTCTGGCGCAGACCGGCACCGGGGCGGCAGATCTGTCGATCACCGCTGGCAACCTCACCTCGACATCGGGAGCGGGTATCGCGGTTTCACATCTGGGCTCGGGGGATGCTTCGATCACCCTTGCCAGCGTGACGGCGCTCGCCGGTTCTGCGGTTACGGCCTATGCCGGCACCGGTTCCGGGGCGTTGTCGGTGAATGTAGCCGGAGATGTGGCTGGCCAGGACGCAGGCATCGTCGCCGCCAATCTGTCTCCAACGGGCTCGCTCTCGATCAACGCCGCCGCGGTGACGGCTGATAATGGTGTCGCCATCAGCGCCTATAATGCCGGCAGCGGCGGGCTATCCATCACGACGACCGGCGACGTCACGGGCAGCACCATCGGGGTGCGCGCGGAGAACCTGGCCGGTGAGCTGGCCATCGATGCTGGCGGCGACATCACCGGCGGCAGCTACGGCATATGGACCGAGACGGTTGAGGGCACGGATCTCGTTATCCGCGCCGGCCAGATCGTGACCGGCGGCGTCTGGGGCATTCTGACCGGCACCGATACCAGCGCCAGCACCTCAAATGACACGCTCAATATTCTGGGCACCGTCAATGGGCATATCGGTACCGGCCATGGCGCTGATGTGGTCACCCTGGCGGCGGGCAGCGCGGTCAATGGCGCCATCCTGCTCGGTGATGGCGAAGACGTTCTCAATTATGACGGTGGCAGCTTCGGTGTCGCGCGCGGCGGCGACGGCACCGACAGGCTGAACTTCAGCGGCCCGGGCGTGTGGATCACCAATTCCGGGGACCCGGCGGCGGACGTGTTTGCCGATTTCGAACTCTACCACTTCTTCGGCGGCGGCTATGTGCTGGACGGGCTGCACCAGGGCCTGATCGAGACCCATTTCCACGCCGGTGAGAATTACCTGATGGGGACGCTGGCCTCCCGGGACGTCATGATCGACGCCGGTGCCGGGCTTGAAACCGGCGCTGATGCGAGCCTGATCGGCAATCTTACCAATGCCGGCAGCCTGGGGATCAATGCGGGCGGTGTTGGCCGTTTCGGTATTGACGGTGATTTCACCCAGGCAGCGACGGGCGATCTGACGCTGGATCTCAGCGCCTCAGGGCAATGGAATGACCGGCTCGCGGTATCGGGTGATGTCACACTCGCGGGCGAGCTGGTCCTGCGGCAATACGGAGCCTTCGGTGCCCCGGTCACACTGATCGACGCCAGCACCGGGCTCGCGGGCAGTTTCGACAGCGTGACAGGCCTGCTCGACCAGTCCCTGCTGGCGTCGCAAGTGCTCGAATATGACCGGGCCGGTTTCGACGTGAATCTCGTCACGGTCTTTGCTGATGCCGGGACCATAGACGGGCTGACCCCCAACCAGATCAGCATTGCCGATGCCCTGATAGACCAATTGGCGGCGCTGCCGGACAATGATGATTTTTCTGACTTCGGCTATGCCGTCGCAGGAATCTCGGACGGGCCGCTGCTTGCGGAAACCCTGGAACAGCTCAATCCGGAAATCATTGATGCCGGGATCCAGGTCGCCCGCACATCCCAGTTCCTGTTCCTGACGGGCCTGATGGACCGCAATGGTGCACCTGCGCGCGGGCCGCAACCGGTCCAGGTTGCCTCGCTCGACAATGCCCTGCCGGACTGGTCCTCAAGCGAGGACAAGGCCCATGTCTGGGGATCGCTGCAACTGGCCGGCTATGAGCAGGGCAATGGCGGCGTCAATATCGAGTACAGCACGAATGGCCTCGAACTCGCCTTCGGTACCGCAGACCTCCGGGCCGGTGCGTTCAGCTTCGGGTTTGCGGTCGGTTATGCCGATCTGGAATCGGCGCTGTCGGGTGCTGATGACGATCATGTGTCGACGGAAATGTTCCGCTACGGCCTGTTCGGCCGCTATGATCTGAATGCCGGAGCGACAGGCCTGCAGGCCCATCTCGATGGCAGCCTGGCCCTGGGCCGGGGGCAGCAGGATACGCGGATGGAGATCGTCGCGCCGGCGGCCGGGCTTGGCCAGACCCAGACGGGCAGCACACATTTCAATACGCTGGCCGGGGCGTTGCGCCTGACACTGGATGGCTATAACGACCATGGCTGGGCTGTCCGGCCGCATCTTGTTATTGCCGCCGACCGGTATGATCAGTCCGCGCATCAGATCGGCACCGATGGCGTCGCCGCCATCGCCATGCCGGGCATTGAGCTCGACCGGGTTTCTTACGGCTATGGCGCCAGCTTCGAGCATCAATGGGGGGGCGGCAATTCGTTCGCCGTCAGCGCTACCGGAGTGCGCCATACCGGCGATGCCGTCGCGGCCTTCTCACCGAGCTTCGCGGCCTCCGGCCTCAACGGACCGGACAGTTTCGCGATTGCCGGGCGCGGCATCGAAGAGGAGTATGTGCTGGGGGCCCGCTTCCGCAGCGAGACGGAAAACGGCTATTCGGCAACGATTGGCGGCTTCGCCCAGTTTGGCGATCTCGAGGGCGTCGGGGCCGAAATCCGTATCACCAAGCGCTTCTAGCCTCCATAAGACTGTGTCGCATACAATCAGCCCGGCACCCTCGTGCCGGGCTTTTTGCGGCCGGCATGCGACATCCTGTCGGTTCTGTAATGTGACGTTATCTTATATCAGTGGCATTCTGTCTCTGAGGGAGTCACAAAAGCTCATGCGCCTGCAGCAGAGTCATCATCGCAATTCGGCAGTCATGCCCGATTGGCGGCGGCTGGGCCTTGGCCTGGTCGTGGTCTTGCTGATGAGTCTGCAGGGCGCGGCGGCCATGGCGCACCGCAACGCGCACTATCAGGAGTTCGAGCAGGATCACGCCAGCCTGATGGCGCAGTCCGGTTTTGATGCGCCCATGCCGGGCAATCCGGCCCCGGCGGCGCAATGCAAGCTCTGTCATGCCTCCATCGGTGCCGTTTCGATCCTGCCGGTGTCACAGGGCATCCTGTCCGCGGCCTTTATGGTTTCCAGGGTGGCACGCCCGGTGCTTCACCAGCCCCCTCCGCTCGCGGTGCCAGACGGCGCCTGGCGGGTGCGCGGCCCACCGATCTCACTCCACACCTGACTGCCGATCTGCCGCATCGTCCGACACGAGCGATGGCGGCCAATCCAGCTTTTGATGGAGACCGTCCATGAGACGTCTAATGAATGCGGCCGCACTTGCCGGCCTGACGAGTATTTGTAGCCCTGCCTTCGCCGACGACGATCTGTCGTCCATCCGCGCCGAAATCGACGCGATGCGGAGCGAATACCAATCCCGGATTTCGGAACTCGAGGCCCGCCTTGCCGAAGCGGAAAGCCGCGCGGCCAATGCCGAGGCGACCGCCAATTCGGCCCAGCGCGCCGTCGCGGCGGCCCCCGCGGTCGTTCCGGCACCCCGCCAGACGGTGGCCGCGTCACGCCCGGCACGCACCGGCGATAATGCCTTCAATCCGGCCATCTCCGTGGTCCTCAACGGCCAGTACACGGCCAGCAGCGAGGACCCCGATGGCGTCGGCATGCCGGGCTTCGCGCTTGACGAAGAGGCCGGCCGTCCCGAGCGCGGCTTCAATCTGGGTGAGTCCGAGGTGGTCCTGACCGCCAATATCGATCCGACCCTGTATGGCAATCTGACCTTCGCCCTGACCCCCGAAGGCGAGGTCGAGGTTGAAGAAGCCTATATCCAGACCACGGCTCTGGGCGGCGGCGTGACCTTGCGTGGCGGGCGCCTCTTCTCCGGTGTCGGCTATCTCAATGAAGTGCACGGCCATAACTGGTCCTTCTCCGACCAGCCGCTGCCCTACCGTGCCTTCCTCGGCGGCCAGTATGGCGATGACGGCGTGCAGATGCGCTGGCTTGCCCCGCTGGACCAGTATGTCGAATTCGGCGCCGAGCTCTACAAGGGCGACAGCTTCCCGGCTGGCGGAGCGGCCAATGGCGGCACCGGCACCCAGGCCGTCTGGGTACGGACCGGCGGTGATATTGGCGACAGCTCGAGCTGGCTCGCCTCGGCCTCCTACATGAATGCCGAAGCCGAGGATCGCGAGATCGATGGCAGCCTGTTCACCGGCAGTGAGACGCTGGGGATTGTGTCCTTCGTCTACAAATGGGCACCGGGCGGCAATCGCCGCGATCGTAACCTCACCCTGTCGGGCGAGTATTTCTTCGACACGATGGACGGTGATTATGACGCGGTAGCGGTCAATCTCGACCGCAGCGGCTGGTATGCCCAGGGGGTGTACCAATTCCGCCGCCGCTGGAGTGCCGGTCTGCGCTATGCCGCGATGAGCCCGGACAATGTGCCGGCGGCGCTGGCCGGTTCGGCGCTGGATGCCGATGGCCTCGATCCCTGGGCTGTGACTGCGCTGCTGGAATTCGACACCAGCGAGTTCGGTCGTCTGCGGGCGCAATTCACGCATGATGAGACCGGCCCCATCGAGAATGATGAGTTCCGGCTGCAATACACCGTCATCTACGGGCCGCACAGCGCCCACCGCTATTGATCGAAGGACCAAGCACCATGCGTAGAACCATCACGGGCGCTGCCTTCGCCGCCGCGCTGAGCCTCGCCGTCTCCGTTCCCGCTTTCGCCGATTTGCGGGTTTTTGCCTGCGAACCGGAATGGGCGGCACTGTCCGAGGAGCTCGGCGGTGATCATGTCAATATCTACACCGCCACGACCGGCGGCCAGGATCCACACCAGATCCAGGCCCGGCCATCCCTGATCGCCCGGGCCCGCCGCGCCGATATCCTGATCTGCACCGGTGCGACACTGGAAATCGGCTGGTTGCCACAGGTCCTGCGCCAGGCGGCCAATCGCGACATCGCCGAAGGCCAGCCGGGGAATTTCGAGGCGACCAGCTTCGTCACCATGCTGGAAGTGCCGACCTCGCTGGATCGTAGCCAGGGGGATGTCCATGCTCCCGGCAATCCGCACATCCAGACCGATCCCAACAATATCGGGCTCGTCGCCCGCGCCCTGGCGCAGCGCTTTGCCGAGCTCGATCCGGACAATGCTGCGGTGTATCAGGCGCGGCTCTCAGACTTTCTGGAACGCTGGGACGCGGCTTTGCTGCGCTGGGAGGCCGCGGCCGAACCCCTGCGGGGACTTCCGGTCGTGACCCAGCATCAGAGCTGGGTCTATCTGGAGGAGTGGCTCGGCCTCGACCGTATTGCCGTGCTGGAATCCCAGCCCGGTGTGCCGCCATCAAGCGGGCATCTCGCCGAAGTGGTCCAGACGCTGCAGACCCAACCGGTGCGCATGGTGATCCGTGCGGCCTATGAAGATGACCGTCCGACCAATTTCATCGCCGAACGCTCGGGCATTCCTGCTGTGGAACTGCCCTTCACCGTTGGTGGAACGGAAGGGGCTGATGACCTGTTCAGCCTCTATGATGAAACCCTGCGCCGGCTGCTCGCCGCCGCCGGGCAGGAGTAGGCGCCATGGGAGCGCTTGAACTCAGTCTGTTGTTTCCCGCCCTGGTGGCGGGACTGCTGGTGATCTCCACCCATGTGCCGATGGGGCGCCAGGTGCTGGCCCGCGGCATCGTCTTCATCGACCTGGCAATAGCCCAGGTCGCCGGTCTCGGTGTCACCGCTGCGGCGGCCTTCGGCTTCGACGCCTCGGGCTGGAAAGTCCAGGTCGCCGCCGTCGGGGCTGCCATGCTGGGAGCCTTGCTGCTGCGCTGGACCGAGAAGCGCTGGCCGTCCGTGCAGGAGGCGCTGATCGGCGTGCTGTTCGTGTTTGCGGCCAGTGTGGAACTTCTGCTGCTGGCCAATAATCCCCATGGCGGTGAGCATCTCAAGGACCTGCTGGTCGGGCAGATCCTCTGGGTTTCGCTCGACAGCCTCTGGCCTGTCGCACTGATGTATCTCGTGGTGCTGGCGGTCTGGTTCCTGGCGCGTGACCGCATTGGCCGGATCGGTTTCTACGGCCTGTTCGCGCTTGTGGTGACGCAATCGGTGCAGCTGGTCGGGATCTATCTCGTCTTCGCGACCCTGATTGCACCGGCACTGGCGGCCCGCTTCTGGCCGGAACGCTTCGGTCTGGCCATCGCCTATGGTGTGGCCCTGGCCGGCTATGTCATCGGACTGCTTGCCTCGGCCGCGTTCGACCTGCCGACCGGTGCCGTCATTGTCGTGGCAATCGTCGTGCTGATGGCGGGATCGATCCTGATCCGTGGCCGCGAAGTCAGTCCGGCGGAACACTAGAGCTGACACCGTATCCGCCGGGGCCCGGGCCCTGGCGGATACGGTGACTGGCTAGATGATCTCGTCTTCGTCGAAGATCGGTTCGGCATCGAGCTCCGACGCCATGTCCTCAAGGGTCGTTTCCGCATCGGCCTTGCCGCTCAGCTTGGCGATGTGGAACAGGCCGTCGCCTTCATTGACCACGGGAAGATTGGTGCGGCCGATGATCAGCCCGCCCTGTTCGGCAATCAGCTCGATCTCGATCTCGCCGAAGGGGTCGGAAATCACGCCCAGCACGTCATCGGGCGAGACCTGGTCACCAATCGTCTTGTAGCTGCGCATCAGACCGCCGGCCGGTGCCCGCATCCAGAAACTCGAGCGCGATTTCATCGGCGCCGTGCGGGTCGGCTGCACGGTCTTGGTGCTGATCATTTCCAGCTGACGCATCACCCGCAATATGCCGGAGACCCCGGCCCGGATGGCGAATTCATCGAAGCGCAGGCCTTCACCGGCTTCGTAGAGCAGGACATCAACCCCGGCCTCCTGCGCCGTGTGGCGCAGCGAGCCCTCCCGGGTCTTCGAGGTCAGGATCAGCGGTGCGCCAAAGGCTTCAGCCAGCTCCATGGTGCGCGGATGGGCGGGTGAAATCCGGATCTGCGGCAGATTGGTGCGATTGATCGCGGCCGAGTGGAGATCAATGCCGACATCCGACCGCTTGACGATCTCTGTCATGAAGATGTGCGCCAGCCGTGCTGCGAGCGAACCCTGCGTGCTGCCGGGAAAGCAGCGATTGAGATCGCGGCGGTCGGGCAGATAGCGCGAGTGCGACATGAAGCCGTAGGTATTGACGATCGGCACGGTGAGCAGTGTTCCGCGCAGCCGGGCGAGGGCAGGGCTGCGCAGCAGGCGGCGCACGATTTCGACGCCGATGATCTCGTCGCCATGGATCGCCGCACTGACGAACAGGGTCGGGCCGGGCCGCTTGCCGTGAACAACATGCGCCGACATTGTCACCGGCGTGTGGTCCGACAGGACGCTGACCGGCAGATCGACCGTGGCGCGTGTGCCGGCGGCGATCTCGTGATTGCCGATCCGGAAACCCGGGCGCGAGGGCATCAGCCGGCACCCTTGGTCTTGGTCTTGCCGGGCACTGTGGTCTTTTCCAGCAGCTCGATGATCTTGCCGGCGACATCAATGCCGGTCGCCTTTTCGACGCCTTCAAGACCGGGCGAGGAGTTGACCTCCATCACGACGGGACCGTGATTGGAGCGCAGCATGTCGACGCCGCAGACATTGAGCCCCATGCTCTTGGCGGCCCGCACGGCGGTGGAGCGCTCTTCCGGGGAGATTTTAACGGGCGCGGCGGTGCCACCCTGGTGCAGATTGGACCGGAATTCGCCCTTGGCACCGGTGCGCTGCATCGCGGCGACAACCTTGCCGCCGACCACCAGGGCGCGGATATCGGTGCCGCCGGCTTCCTTGATGAATTCCTGGACCAGGATATTCACGCCGGCGCCGCGGAAGGCCTCAATCACGGATTTGGCGGAACGGTCGGAATCGACCAGCACGACGCCGATACCCTGGGTGCCCTCGAGCAACTTTATGACCAGCGGTGAGCCGCCGGTTACGGCCAGGACTTCGGTGGTCTGTTTCGGGTCGTGGGCAAAGGTGGTGACCGGAAGGCCAATCCCGTCGCGCGCCAGCAGCTGCAGCGAGCGCAACTTGTCGCGCGAACGGCCGATGGCGACCGATTCATTGAGCGGATAGACACCCATCATCTCGAACTGGCGCAGCACGGCGAGGCCGTAGAAGGTCACCGAGGCGCCGATACGCGGAATGACGGCGTCGTATTTGGGCAGTTTCTCGCCATTGTAATAGATCGCCGGATTGCGCGAGGCGATATTCATGTAGCAGCGCAGGGTATCGATGATGTCCAGCTCATGGCCGCGGGCTTCGGCCGCCTCCTTCAGGCGCTTGTGCGAGTAGAGATTGGCATTGCGGGCCAGCATGGCGATTTTCATGGCGGACGTCCTTTCGGAAAATGGCGGGCGGCCAGCCGGCTGGCTGGTGCTTGGTGTGTTCAGGCGGAGCGGATGATGTCCGGCGTGGGGTGTACGGGCAGTCCGCTGAGGAAGGACCGGCCGGGATCGACGCAGATGCGCCGGTTTCTCAGGGCGGTCCGGCCCAGTATCAGGTCGAATTTCATCGGTTCCCGGTCGGCGAGGGAGAGTTCGATCTGCCACCGGCGGGAGCCCAGGGTCAGGCTTGTTTCTATCACATAGCGCAGTTGGGGGATGCCGCTTGTGTTCCTGATTTCGCGGCGGTCGGCGACCGGGGCCGAACAGCGCTGGACATGACGGTCCTCTGTAAAGGTCACGTCGAACTCGACCCATTTGGTGCCGTCGCGCTCAAACTCGCGGATGATGACCGCATTGAGGGCCGAGGTGCGCGCGCCCGTGTCGATCTTGGCGTGAAGCGAGGGGATGTCGAGACCGGGCAGGCCGACTATTTCGCGCCATCCGATCCGGGTCGGCTGCCGGGCGGTTCGCGCTGCCGTCATCGAAGGCACTCCTCATTGGCACGGCGGTAGTTCACGAATGAGTTCGCGCTGAGAACGACGAAGAAACTGTCCATGTCGACCAGCACATAGCCACGCTCCAGCAGGGCGCGGGTCAGCTGGCGGATGTCGTCTTCATAGAGGCGCCGACGTCCCAGGATCTGGCGCACAAGCTTGTTCGATATCCGGAAACGGCCCTTCGGTTTGCCACCGAATGGCGCGTCGAACAGCGTCACGAGCTTGTCGGCAGCCCGGGCCAGGGAAGGGGTTTCAGCATCCATACGGATTTATCGCAGGGTAAAAAATAATTGTCTAGGGAAAGTTTTTTCTGTCATACGAGATATCGTTTCAAATAACAGTCGCCGAAATGGAGGGCTTGCCTTGTCCGTTGCCAATCCAGAGCCCGAGCTTGAAGAGCCTGTCGATATCCACGCGCGGATCCGCGATGCGATCGAGACTGATGATGTCGATGGCCTTGAAGCCCTGCTGGCGACGCTGACGCTCAGCGATGCCCTGCGCGAAATCCTGCAATTCCCGCCGAAGGAGCGCGACCGCGTCTTCGGCATGCTGCACGCTGACCGCGCTGCCGAACTGATCAATGAAGCGCCGAACGAGATTGCGGTCGAACTGGTCGAGCGTCTCGAGGCCGGTACGGCCGTCCATATTATCGACGAGCTGGATTCGGACGTGCAGGCCGATGTGATAGGCGAGCTCAGCGATGAGGATGCCGAGGCGATCCTGGCCGAGATGGACGAGCAGGACGCGGCCGATGTCCGCCGCCTGGTCTCCTATGATGACGGGACTGCGGGTGGCCTGATGATCGCCGAGGCCTTCACCTTCCATGAGGGCGATACGGTGGGCCAGGTCCTGCGCCGGCTGGCGTCGGATGATGAGGATTTCGAACGCTATCGCGGCCAGCACCCTTATATCCTCGATGCCGGGGAACGCCCCGTCGGTGTGGTGTCCCTGCGCGGTCTTCTGACCTCCAAGCGCAGCGCGCCCCTGTCCGGCATCATGACGCCACCGATCACGGTCTCGACCGGGGCCTCGCTGGACGAGTTGCGGGATGTCTTCGACAGGCACGCCTTTCTCGGCATCCCGGTGGTGGAGGCCGATGGCCGGCTGGCCGGCGTCGTCTCGCGGTCTGCGATGGACGAGGCGGTGCTGGAAAAGGCCGAGTCGGACGGGCTCAAGCGTCAGGGTGTGGTCGGCGATGAGCTGCGCTCCATGCCGACCCTGCTGCGGGCGCGCCGGCGTCTGGCCTGGCTGTCGACCAATATCGTCCTCAACATTATCGCTGCCTGTGTGATCTCCGCCTATGAGGAGACGCTGACGGCGATTATCGCCATCGCCGTCTTCCTGCCGATGGTCTCCGACATGAGCGGTTGCTCGGGCAACCAGGCCGTCGCCGTCACCATGCGTGAATTATCGCTCGGCCTGGTCAAGCCGATCGACGCCTTCCGGGTCTGGGCGAAGGAGGCCTCGGTCGGTGTGCTCAACGGCGTCGTGCTGGGGATATTGATCGGGCTGGTGGCCTGGGTGTGGAAAGGCAATGCCGTTCTCGGAGCCGTGATCGGCTTCGCTTTGGCGCTCAATACCATTCTCGCCGTCTCCATCGGCGGCGTGGTGCCCCTCCTGCTCAAGCGCTTCGGTCAGGACCCTGCGGCCGCGAGTGGTCCGCTACTGACCACCATCACCGACATGGCCGGCTTCTTCCTCGTGCTCAGCCTCGCCTCGGCCTTCATGCCCTGGATGGTCTAGCCGGCGTCCGCTGCCTCGCCGCCGGGTTGAAATTCCTTGATGCTCAAGCGGACCAGATCCTGGATCCGCTGCAGGAAGTCGTCCGGCACCGGTCCATTGCCGTCCCAGGGGCCCCGGATGATTTCGCTGACGATCAGCCCGATGATAACGCTGCCCATCAGGCGCGCGCGCAGTGCCGGGTATTCCCCTTCCAGCAGCCGCGCGATTGGTTCGTCAAAGCGCTTCACCATAGTGTCTCGCACCAGGCTGGCGGCCGTCTTCGACGAGGCGGAGCGCAACATGATCAGCAGATCCTCAATCGCCTCCGGGTCGCCCGACTTGCTCGCGACCATTTCCGATACGCGGGCGCTCAGGCCTTCACGTCCCTGTTCGATGATTTCCAGCGGCTTGTCGGGGCGCGCCAGCAGAAGTTTGAACAGATCCTCCTTGGACCCGAAATAGCGGCAGATCAGCGCCGCATCGACTCCCGCCTTCTGGGCGATGTCGCGGATCCCGACCTGGTCGTAGCTTTCATGCGAAAAGCAGTCGCGTGCCGCGGTGAGAATCGCAGCGCGTGTGGCTTCGGCATTACGTGGTCGGGCAGGTCTGGCCATTGAATTTGGGTCTTTCATGAGCGAGTTTGTCATCAGCTGTTGACATACCATAGCCAATCCGACATTGAATGTCACCGGGTGATGACTTGTGGCCTCGGCCGCAGGCATACCGACCGGCTTTCCAAGGATCAGACATGACTCGCCTCGCTTCATTCGTCGCTATTCTCTGCCTTTCGCTTGCGCTGACAGCCTGCGGTGCCGGTGGCGGTTCCCAACAAGCGCCGGGTGCGCCGCCCGTTGAGGTCGCGACTCCGCTCGCCGAGCGCGTGGCCGACTGGGATGCGTTTACGGGCCGGTTTGATTCTCCTGAACATGTCGATGTGCGCAGCCGCGTCAGTGGCTACATCGATGCGGTGCATTTCGAGGATGGCGCCATCGTCGAGGCCGGCCAGCTCCTCTTCACGCTCGACCCGCGTCCCTTCGAGGCCGTGCTCGCTGCCGCCAACGGCCAGCTCGCCCAGGCCCGTGCGCAACTGGTCCAGGCCCGCGCGGACCTTGACCGGGCCGAGCGCCTGGTGAGCTCGCGTGCCATATCCGAAGAAACGCTCGAACAGCGCCGGACAGCCGTGCGCACCGCAGAGGCCGGCGTGGCCTCGGCCAGCGCCAACGCCGATGCGGCAGCACTCAATCTCGAATTCACCCAGGTCACGGCTCCGACGGCCGGGCGCACATCCTCGCGCATGGTCGATCCGGGCAACCTCGTTTCCGGCGGCAGTTCTTCCGGCGATGTCCTGACGACGATTGTCGGTTCCGATCCGCTCTATTTCGAGTTCGACGCGTCCGAGGCCGTCTATTTGCGCTATCAGCGCCGTGAACGTACGGATATCGCCTCGCGTGTCGAAATCCGGCTGCAGGACGAGACCGACTATCTGCATGTCGGTGAAATCGTGTTTGCCGACAACCGTATCAATCCGGCTTCCGGCACGATCCGGGTGCGGGCGCGCGTCGCCAATCCTGATGGCCTGATCCGGCCGGGCATGCTGGGTGCGGCCCGTGTGGGTGGCAGTGCCTTCTACGAAGCCCTGCTGATCCCGCAGACAGCGATCCTGTCCGATGGGCCGCGGCGGATCGTCTACGTCGTCAATGCCGAGAATGTTGTCGAGCTGCGCGTTGTTGTGCCGGGACCGCCGAGCGGCAATCTGCAGGTTATCTCGGCCGGGCTCGAGCCGACGGACCGGGTGATTGTCAACGGTCTCATGCGGGCACGTCCGGGCGCGCCGGTCACGCCTCAGCCGGTTGAGATCGTCCGGCTGGACACGACCGCGCCCACTGCGCTGACCCAGTCCCAGCCGGCATCGGCAGCCTACCCGGCCGAGCAGTAATCATTTCGCGCCGTCCCCCGCGACCAGGAACTCAACATCATGCGCCTCTCCCACTTCTTTATCGACCGGCCGATCTTCGCGATGGTGCTGGCGGCGTTCACGATCCTGATGGGTGTCTTCGCCTATCCGCAATTGCCGCTGGCGCAATATCCCGAGATCGCGCCGCCGACGATCCAGGTCAGCGCGAGCTATCCCGGTGCGACCGCGGAAGATGTGGCGGCACAGGTCGCCGCGCCGCTGGAGCAGGAGATCAACGGTGTCGAGGGCATGCTCTACATGGCGTCGTCCTCGACGGCCGACGGCCAGGCCTCGATCACGGTCACCTTCCAGCCCGGCACGGATATCGATACCGCCCAGGTCCTCGTCCAGAACCGCGTCAACCGGGCCGAGACCCGGCTTCCCGATACCGTGCGCCAGACCGGTGTCTCGGTGCAGGCGCAGGCGAGCGGCTTCCTGCTGCTCATCGCCCTGCGTTCGGTCGATGGTGAGCTCGATGCCGACTATCTCGGCAATTACGCGACCTCCGACCTGCGTGACCGCATGCTGCGCTTGGACGGGGTTGGCGATGTCCGCATCTTCGGCGCCGGAAGCTATTCCATGCGCGTCTGGATCGACCCGGACCGGGCTGCCGCGCGCGGCCTGACCGCGGCCGATATCGTAGGCGCCCTGCGGGCCCAGAACATCCAGGCTGCCGGCGGCAATCTCGGCCAGCCCCCCTTCGCCCAGGATCAGCCAGCCGCCTTCCAGTTGCCGGTCCAGGTCCGTGGACGCCTGATCGGAACCGACGAGTTCGCCGATGTGGTCGTGCACCGTGATGCCGACGGTGCGGTCACCCGGCTCAGCGATGTTGCCCGGATCGAGCTCGGCTCGGAATCCTATCTCGTGCGCGGTTATTTCGGTGGCGTTCCCGGCGTCGGTATCGCGATCGTGCAGCAGCCCGGCGCCAACGCGCTGGCTACGGCGGAGCGCGTGATCGACACGATCGAGGATGCTGCGCTCTCCTTCCCCGAGGGCATGGACTATATCATTCCCTACAACCCGACCGAATTCGTCGAGGCCTCGGTGGAGGCCGTGCAGAGCACGCTGATCGAAGCGGTTTTTCTCGTCGTCCTGGTGGTGGTCATCTTCCTCCAGAGCTGGCGCGCGGCGCTCGTTCCGATTGCCGCCATTCCGATCTCGATCATCGGCATTTTCGCCGTCCAGCTGGCGCTCGGCTATTCCATCAATTCGCTCTCGCTGTTCGCAATGGTGCTGGCGGTCGGCATTGTCGTCGATGACGCCATCGTTGTGGTCGAGAATGTGGAACGCCTGATGCGGCAGGGCATGTCGGCCCGCGATGCCTCGCGCAAATCCATGGATGAGGTCAGCGGCGCCCTGGTCGCCATGACACTGGTTCTGGTGTCGGTTTTTGTCCCGACGGCCTTCCTGAGCGGGATTCCCGGAATCTTCTATCGCCAGTTCGCCGTCGCCATCGCGTCGGCGGCCGTGATTTCACTTTTCGTTTCCCTGACGCTGACGCCGGCGATGTGTGCGCTGCTGCTCAAACCCCATAGCGATGGCGAGACTCCGGGCCGTCTCGGCTTCATGGCGCCGCTGCGTTATGCGGGACGCCAGTTCAATGCCGGTTTTGACAAGCTCGCGAATTTCTACGGCCAGTCGGTGGCGCGCCTGGTGCGCACGCTCGCAATCGTGCTGATCGCCTATGGCGCCCTGCTCGGCCTGACAGCCTGGCGTCTCATGGACACTCCAACCGGCTTCATCCCGGAACAGGATCAGGGCTCGTTGATTGGCGTCATCCAGCTGCCGCCGGGCGCGTCTCTGGCGCGGACCGATGAAGTCGTCCAGCGTGCGCAGCAAGTGCTGCTCAACACCGAGGGTGTCGATACGCTGGCGGCGCTGGTCGGGCTGGATGGTTCCAGCTTCACCATGGGCTCGAATGCCGCGACGATGTTTATCCGGCTGGATCCGTATGAGGAACGGCTGGGCCGCCCGGGCATGTCGGCGGTGGAGCTGTCACAGCGTCTGACCGGCGTTCTCGGCCAGGCCATTCCGGAGGGGTTTGCCTTCATCATCGCACCGCCCGCCGTCCGTGGCCTGGGCAATGGCGGTGGTTTCAAGCTGATGATCCAGGATCGCTCGGGCCAGGGCATGGAAGCGCTGCAACAGGCCGCCAATGCTGTCATCGGGGCTGCCAACCAGGACCCGCGCGTGCAGCGTGTCTATACGACATTCAGCACCAGCTCGCCGCGTATCCGCGTTGATGTCGATCGCGACCGCGCCCAGCGCATCGGGGTCGATCCGGAGGATGTCTACACGACGCTCGGCATCTATCTGGGCAGTAGCTATGTCAATGATTTCAATTTCCTGGGTCGGACGTTCCGCGTCATGGCCCAGGCCGATGCACCCTTCCGCGACGATGTCGCCGATATCGGACGCTTGCGGGTGCGGTCGCTGACCGGTGAGATGGTGCCGATTTCCGCGATCGCGACGGTGAGCCCCGATTCCGGCCCGACCCGCGTCGTCCGCCACAACATCTTTTCGGCGGTCGAGGTACAGGGCAGCACGCCGCCGGGCTATTCGAGCAGTGACTCGCTGACGGCGATGGAAGAGATCGCCGATGCCAACTTGCCGCCGGGCTTCGGCTATGAATGGACCGAGCTGGCGTACCAGGAAAAGGCCGCCGGCGATTCCGGCCTGTTCGTCTTCGCCATGGCGGTGGTCTTCGTCTTCCTGGTGCTGGCGGCACAATACGAGGCCTTCACCCTGCCATGGGCGGTGATCTTCATCGTGCCGATGTGCGTGCTTGCCGCGATGATCGGGGTCAATCTGGCCGGAATGGACAATAATATCCTGACCCAGGTCGGATTGATCGTGCTGATCGCCCTTGCGGCCAAGAACGCGATCCTGCTGGTCGAATTCGCCAAACAGTCCGAGGAGCGTGAACACGTTTCGGCCGGTGAGGCGGCGGTGATCTCGGCGCGGCTGCGCCTGCGTCCGATTCTGATGACGGCCCTGGCCTTCATCCTCGGCGTCACGCCGCTGGCCTTTGCCCACGGAGCCGGTGCGGAAATGCGCCAGGCGCTGGGTGTGGCGGTGTTCTCCGGCATGATCGGCGTGACGATTTTCGGCCTGATCTTCACGCCGGCCTTCTATGTCGTTGGACGCTGGATCTCTGCGCGCCTGCCCAAGCCGGACACCGGCCAGGGCAATGAGGATGACAGCACGGCCTGATTACGGGCCATACCGGGTTCGGGAAAGGCGGGGCTTTCCGCTTTTGTGGCTTGGCGTGACGGCATACTTGGGCAAGTATTCGCGTGATCCGTGTATTCGGCGCGGAATATGTCCAGGAGTGCCCATGCCAGCCCAGTTCGAATTCGCCGGCCGCAACGCGGTTGTCACGGGAGCGGCGAGCGGAATTGGCGCCGCCCTGGCGCAGGGTCTCGCAGCGCGGGGCTGCCGTCTGGCGCTGGCGGACAAGGACCAGGACGGGCTCGAGCGGGTCGCGGCTGCCCTCGATATCGCGCCGGACCGGGTCAGCCTGCATCATCTCGATGTCTCTGACCGGGAGGCGATCATCGCGTTTCCTGAAGCCGTGCGCGCGGCGCATGGCGGTGCGGCCCTGTTGTTCAACAATGCCGGCGTCGCTGTCGGGGGCCGGTTCGAGGATGTCTCCGAAGCCGATTTCGACTGGCTGATGTCGATCAATTTCTGGGGCGTCGTGCGCATGACGCGGGCTTTACTACCCCTGCTCCAGGAAGCCGACCAGGCACATATCACGAATATTTCCAGCCTGTTCGGGCTCGTCGCCCCTGCCGGTCAGACGGCCTATAGCGCCAGCAAGTTTGCCGTGCGCGGCTTCTCCGACTCCCTGCGCCATGAGCTGGCGGGCACATCGGTTGGCGTCACGACTGTCCACCCGGGCGGCATCAAGACCTCCATCGCCAAAAATGCCCGCCATGCGGCCGGCGCGTCGAAGGCCGAGCTTGAAGCAGGCCTTGAACGCTTCGAGAAGCTTCTCGTCATGCCGCCCGAGCAGGCGGCCGAGATCATTCTTCGCGGCGTCGCCCGCCGCCGTCCGCGCGTGCTGGTCGGGCGCGATGCGCATTTCATGGCGTTCTTCGAACGTCTGTTCCCGGCCCATTACTGGAGCCTGATCGGTCCCAAGGCGATGCAGGCGGACGCGGATTCAACAACAGGGGCAGAGTCATGATTTCTACCATCGCGATCGTCGCGGGGGCGTTGCTCCTGCTTGGCCTGGCGGTTCTGGCCGGCTTGTGGGTCTGGTCCCGCATGGTGGCCGGCAAGGTCGAGACGGCGCTGCCGCCGGCGGGCGAGATCGCCGATGTTGCCGGCGGCAAGATCCATTTCACCGACCAGGGCGAGGGTCGGCCGATCGTGATGATTCACGGGCTGGCCGGGCATTTGCAGAATTTCACCTATGCCACGACCGGCGCCCTGGCCGGCGAGTACCGCGTGATCGCGCTGGACCGTCCCGGCAGCGGCTATTCCGAGCGCGACAGTGATGAACAGGCGCGCATCCCGGAACAGGCGCGGATGATCGCCGAATTTCTGGCGGCGAAAGGTATCGAGAAACCCTTGATCGTCGGTCATTCGCTGGGTGGTGCGGTGGCGCTGGCCCTGGGCCTGCTCTACCCGGAATCCGTGTCCGGTCTCGCCCTGATTGCCCCTCTGACCACGCTTCCTGACGAGGGCGCGAAAGTCTTTGACGCGCTGAAGATCGCCAATCCGGGCGTGAGGCGGCTGGTGGCCGAAACCCTTGCGGTTCCGATGTCGATCCGCCGGGGCGAGGAGAGCCTGGCCTTTGTTTTCGCACCCAATCCGCCGCCGTCCGATTTCAGCATGCGCGGCGGTGGCCTGCTCGGCTTGCGCCCGCGTGCCTTCATGGCGGCCTCGACCGACTATCAGGCCGTCGCGCTGGACCTGCCGGACCTGACCGCCCGTTTCAGCGAGCTGAAAATGCCGGTCGGTGTGCTGTATGGCGACCGCGATCGCGTCCTCGATCACCGGCTGCATCTCGATGCCCTC
>NZ_JBLWTD010000003.1:139963-165905 GCF_048270265.1 Maricaulis sp.
AGATCTCGGAGCCGGAAACGGCTGAAGCCTTCATCCGCCGGATGGCGGACAAAAGCTTCAGCTAGGCACATTATCCGGTCTCGGGCGGCCTAACGGCCCCATTGCACATTCCAGCCGCGTTCGTCGACATGGACGAAGGGGCCGTGCCAGGCATTGGGCGCATATTCGCCGAGCCCGCCGGCCAGTCCTTCGAGGAGCGGGGTGTCGGCGAGGGACTGGACGAGATCGAACAGGGCCGCGGCGTCTGCGCGGTCGAGCGCGCCATCGCCATTGAGATCGTCCATCACATCATCGCCATCGGTATCGATATAGATATCGGCGGCGCCGCCATAGATATGGCGTGAGTTCTCGCCATTGCCGAGATCGGCATTATAGGCCGGGGTGCGGTAGCCGCTCATGACGGTGAAACCGTCCGTGCGCCAGCCATGATCATTGGCGGCTTCGAGAATGCGCTCGAGCTTGACCAGTAGCCGCTCGCTCAAGACCAGGTATTGCGGGCCGTCAGCCTCCTGCTTGCACAGGAATTGCTCGAGCCGGAAATGCGGTGATACGGCGATGCTGCCCAGATCGCTGTCGACCTCGAGGAAGAATTCCGGGGCGCGGTAATTCTCGTGGCCGAGATAGGGTTCGGCCGGGTAATTGCCGAGCTGATAGCCATTGATGCTGTCGCCGTCGGAGGAGCGCATCACGATCAGGTTGAGGTTCATGACATGGCCCGCATCGTCCTCGAGCTGGACGCGGGTGAGCCCCGGTGTCGCCGGCGCTGTCCAGTCCAGCTCGGGCGAGGCGGCGCGCATGACATCATCATCGATCCAGCTCAATGGCCGGTCGGCCTCGATGCGGACCTGTTCGCCGGGACGGGCGAAAATGGCAAAGGTCTCGTAATTGACACTCAGCTCGCCGCGTATCGTCAGCGAGAAGGGCAGGTGACCCGGATCGAAATCGCTGGCCTGCGCCGCGCGGGGCGGGGCGATTTCCGAGACAGGGCTGGCCGTGGCCAGGATGGCCGCAGCCGGGTCGTTACCCAGGAACAGAGTGGCAAACAGCACACTCGCAGCAATGGCGCTCAATGACGCTACTCCATGGGCGGCGGAGGGGAATCCAGCGCCGCGATCAAGACACTGTCCCGATCATATACGTCGTTTACAAAACGGATACCGGATTCTGGATCCGGCACGGCGGTCCAGTACAGAATATGCACCGGGATGGCGCGGGCCAGCGAGAGCCGGGTTTCGTCATTGCCCGCCGCGATTGATTGCAGCCGCGCCGGTGTCAGGCCCGGCGTCTCGGCCGCCACCCATTCGGCCAGGGCGAGGGGATCGCGCACGCGCACACAGCCCGAGGAGAAATCGCGCCGGGTCTGGGAAAACAGGCCGCGGGTCGGCGTGTCGTGCAGATAGACATTATGCGGGTTGGGAAACATGAATTTCACCTCGCCCAGCGCGTTCAGCGGACCGGGCGACTGACGCAGGCGGTAGGGGAAATTGGAGGCCGGTATGGTGGCCCAGTCAATCGTTGCGGGATCAACCAGCGTGCCCGTGCGGTCAATGACCTGGAAACCCAACCGCGTCACGGCGCCGGGGTCAGCCCGGAAGGCTGGCAGCTTGTCGCGTGCGGCCAGGCTGGGCGGGGTTTCCCACCAGGGATTGATCACGAAATAGGTCATGCTGGCCGAGAAGACCGGGGTACGCCGGTAGAGGCGTCCGACAATGACGTCATGCTGCTGCTCGACCACGCCGTCATTGCGCGCCTCGAGCGAGAAATCGGCGATATTGACGCGGATATGCCGGCGGCCGAGATCCTCGGGCAGCCAGCGCCAGCGTTCCAGATTGGCCCGGATCTGGGCGATGCGCTGATTGGGGCTGGCATTGAGCTGGGCCAGGGTCTGGGGGCCGACATTGCCGTCGGGATCAAGACTGGCGCGATGCTGGAAGGCGCGCACGGCCGCATCCAGTGCCGGGTCGAAGAATTCCGGATCGGCGGCGGGCAGGGCCGGATCAGAAGGCTGGACCAGGGGCACCAGATCGCCGCTGGCTTCAAGCCGGGCCCGGAGCTGGGCGACGCGCGGACCGCGATCACCGGGGTGCAGCGTCAGGCCGGGATTGATGCCCGGCCAGCCGCCTTCGTCGGCGAGGCCCTCATAGCGCGCCAGCGCGTCGCGCAGGGCCTGATAGCCCGGCTGATCGGGGGCGAGGGCTTCGAGGCTTTCGGCGACGGCGTCATTGCCGAGTGCAGCCTGGAGATAGGCGACCAGGTCGCGGCCACGCCGCGCGGCCGTCCAGTCCGGTTCGATCGTCACCGGGTTGAGCCGGCCGGACAGGAGATGGGCGGCGAGGGTCAGATAGGCGTCGGTGGCCACTTCATCGAGATCGAGATCGGCCTGCCGCGGATCGGCGGCTTCAAGCAGCGTCAGATGATAGTCGGCCGGATCGAGCCCGTGTGAGGCGGCGCCGCGCACGGCCTGGATCAGGTCCTGATAGAGGTGGACATTCGCAGCCCCGGTCCAGGCCAGGCTGAGTTCGCGGCCCTGGTAGAAGCGCGTACCGCTCTCGCAGGCGCGGCAATCATAATTCACCGTGACAGCGCTGGCCGGCAACACGCCCATCAGGGGCACGACCGCAAAGGCCAAGGCAAGACGTCTCAGCCGCTCGATCATGCAAGGCCTCATTGTTCAGCATCGCGGCGCGATGGTTCGCCACCAATCTATGCCGACTCGCGAGGCCTTACAAAACCGGATGCGGGCCGGAGCCCGGTTCTGCCTAGCTGCGACCCCACCGGGCACGCCAGCCGCGTTCGTCGACATGGACGAAGGGCCCGTGATTGGACGTCGGCGCGTATTCGCCCAGACCGCCGATCAGCGGCGTGAAGGCGGGGCTGTTGTGAGACAGGCTATCGACCAGATCGAACAGGGCCGCCGCGTCCTGGCGGTCATGCACGCCATCGCCATTGAGGTCGTCCATCACGCCATCGCCATCGGAATCGATGAAGATGTCGGCGGCGCCGCCATAGATGTGACGGGAATGGCGGCCATTGCCGAGGCCGGCATTATAGGCCGGGGTGCGATAGCCGCTCATGACGGTGAAGGTGTCGGCGCGCCAGCCGCGCTCATTGGCGGCTTCCAGAATACCCTCCAGCTTCACCAGCAGGCGTTCGCTCAGCACCAGATAGGGCGCGCCGTCTGTGGGCTGTTTGCACAGGAACTGGCCGAGTCGGAAATGTGGCGACACCGCCAGATCGGCCATCCCGTCGGACACTTCGAGGAAATTTTCCGGGGCGCGGTAATTGGCGTGGCCGAGATAGGGTTCTGCCGGATAGTTGCCGAGGCGATAGCCATTGATGGCCTCGCCATCCTCCGGTGTGTGCGCGTGCATCACCAGGAGATTGAGTTGCATCGCATGGCCGTTCTCATCCTCCAGCCGCACCTGCGTCAGTCCGGGTGTGGCGGGGGCTGTCCAGTCGAGCTCGGTTGCGGCTGGCCGGGACGTGTCGCCCTCGACCCAGCTGAGCGCCTTGTCGCTGCGGATGCGGATGGTTTCGCCGGGATGTGCGAAGACGGCGAAGGTGTCCAGATTGACCTCAAGCTCATCGCGCAGGGTGATGGAAAAGGGCAGGTGGCCGGCCTCGAAGGTGCTGGCCGGCGGCTGGGTCTGCGCGGGCGAGGGGTTGAGAACCCGCGCTTGCGCGACCTGCGGCAGGGCAGAGACGAGGACGGCACTCAGGACGGCTTTACCAAGAAGTTTTTTCATTACGCTACTCCATTGGCGACGGAGCAGCCTCCAGCGCCGAAATCAGTTCATCATCCCTTTGATATAGGTCTGCGACGAAGCGGATGCCAGTCGACGGGTCGTGCACGGCTGTCCAGTAAAGGACATAGACCGGAATGGGAGCGGCCAGATCGAGCCTCGTCTCACGACTTCCGGCCGCGATTTCGCGCAGGCCGGCCGCAGAAAGGTCGGGGGTTTCGGCAATCGCCCACTCGGCCAGTTCCAGCGGATCGCGCAGTCGCAGGCAGCCCGACGAATAGCTGCGCCGATTGTGGCCAAACAATTCCGGGTTTGAGGTGTCGTGCAGATAGACATTGTGCGAATTGGGGAAGATCAGCTTGATCTTGCCCAGGGCGTTGAGCGGTCCGGGCGCCTGGCGCAGCCGGTAGGGGAAATTGCGCGCCGGCACCGTATCCCAGTCGATCGTCGCGGGGTCGACCTGGTTGCCTTCGCGATCGAGTATCTGGAAGCCGAGCCGGGTCACGGCATCGGGGTCACGGCGGAACAGCGGCAGCTCATTGCGCACGGCGATGCTGGCCGGGGTCTCCCACCAGGGATTGACCACCAGATAGCGCATCGCGCCGGAGAAGACCGGCGTTGGCCGGTAAGTCAGGCCGACGATCACATCATGACGGCGCTCCACCACACCCTCATTGCGGGCCTCGAGCGAGAAATCGGGGATGTTCACACGGATATGACGGCGGCCCATATCATCGGGCAACCAGCGCAGGCGTTCGAGATTGGCGCGGATCTGGGAGACGCGGTAGCTCGCGGTCAGATTCAGTTCGTGCAGCGTCTGGCTGCCGACGCGGCCATCGACATCAAGGCGCGTGCGCTGCTGGAAGGTTTCGACAGCGGCGCGCAGGGCGTCATCGAAAAACTCGGGATCCGGTGCGGGCGCTTCGGGGGCGGGGATGTCATCGGCATCATCCACAGGGGTTTCTGAAGCCACGGTCTCAAGGGGGGCCAGCTCGCCGCTGGCCTCCAGCCGGGCGCGCAACTGGGCCACACGCGGGCCCTGATCGCCGGGCCTGAGCTCCGGCCCGTCATCGATCAGGGGCCAGCCGCCACTCTCGGCGATGGCTTCATAGACAGGCAGGGCGGCCCGCAGTGCCGCATAGGCCGGCTCGGCCGGGGCGAGGGCCTCGAGGCTCTCGGCAATGCGTCCGTCGGACAGGGCCAGGCGCAGATAGGTTGGCAGATCGCGAAACCGGCGCGGCTCGGTCCAGTCAGGCTCGAAGCGTGCCGGGTCGAAGCGCCCGGCCAGAAGATGCGAGGCGAGGTTGAGATAGGCGCTGGTCGCCAGCGCGTCGATGGCCGGGTCCGGTTGCAGGGAGTCGACCGCTTCCAGTTCCGCGAGATGATAGTCCTGCGGGTTGAGACCATGACTGGCAGCACCGCGAATGGCGATGACCAGGTCCTTGAACACGGACCGGCTGGCCTCGCCGGTCCAGGCCGGGCTCAGGCTCTGCCGCTTTTCCAGCGCGGCCCCGGTATCGTAGACGCTGCAACCATCGAGGGGCGCAGTCTGGGCCATAGCGGGCGCACTGCCCATGCTTGCCGCCAAGGCGACAATCATCGTTGCAATACGTCGCATGCCTAGATCCATTTGAGGTAGCGGAAGACGGCGATCTGGACGCCGCCAATGGCGAACAGTCCGGCCACGAAGACCCAGAAGGCGCTGACATTGTCGGCGCCGGGTATGCCGCCGACATTGATGCCGAGCAGGCCGGTCAGGAAGCCGAGAGGCAGGAAGATCGCGGCGATCACCGAGAGCACATAAAGATTCTTGTTCATCCGGTCGGCCAGCCCGTTGGCCAGCTCGTCCTTGACGATCTGGGCCCGCTCGCGGATGGCGTCAAGATCCTCGATATAGCGGATCACCATGTCGAGATTTTCCTGCAGGCGCCGCTTGTTCATGGCGTCGAGCCAGGCGAGCTCGGAGGTTCGCAGATGCGCGATGACATCGCGCTGGGGCGCGATATAGCGGCGGAACATGATCGCCTGCTTGCGGATGGTGTTGATGGCCTGGCGGCTCGCCGGGGTCGGCGCTTCCATCACCTCTTCCTCGACATCGTCGAGATTTTCGTCGAGCTCGGTCAGGACCGGCTCCATGCGCTCGAACAGGCGCGCGGTGAGCATGGCGATGAAATCGGCGGAATTCTTCGGCCCCGTGCCCTCGGCCAGGCGTTCGCGCAGATCGGTGACGGCCTTCAGGCGGCGCCGGCGCAGGCTGATGATGCGCGAGCCGTCGATCCAGAGCCGGATCGAGACCATGTCTTCCGGCTGGGCATCCGCATTGAGATTGACGCCGCGCAGGATCATCAGCGCACCCTGTTCGAACATCACCATGCGCGGCCGCGTTTCGTCGGCCAGCAGGGCGTTGATGATGATCGGGTCGAGATAGGCGGTTTCGCGCTCCAGCCAGGCGCGGGCGCCGGGATGGGTGGCGTCCAGGTGCACCCAGGCCAGCGCCTCGTCCTTGATCAGGCGCGAGACTTCGTCCCCGGTCAGGACATCGCCATGACCGTCACCATTGATCGAACAGGCGTGAAGAATGCCGAACTCATTGGGCATTGATCACCTCCTTCAGCGCTGCGGGGTTCTTGATATGGAGATCGCGCTGCGGGAAGGGAATCTCGATGCCGTGTTCGCGGAATTTGTGCCAGATCGCGAACATCACATCGCTTTTCGGTTTCCAGCGTCCGGTCACGACATCCTCGATCCAGAACAGCACGGTGAAGTCGATCGAACTGTCGCCGAAATTGCGCAGGAAACACTGTGCGGCCGGCTCGGCCAGGCATTTGGGATGCTCGGTTGTCGCTTCCAGGATCAGGCGGTGCGCCAGTTCCAGGTCACTGCCATAGGCCACACCGATATTGATCTCGACCCGGCCCTTGCTGGTCGAAAGCGTCCAGTTGGTCACGCGGCTGGTAATGAAGTCCTCGTTCGGCACCAGGACCTCCTTGCCGTCGAAGGTCTCCAGCAGGGTATAGCGCGCACTCGATTTGCGCACGAAACCGGTCACCCCGTCGGGCAATTCGATCAGGTCATCGATATCGACCGAGCGTTCCAGCAGCAGGATCAGGCCGGAAATGAAGTTCGAGGCGATATTCTGCAACCCGAAACCAAGTCCGATCCCGACCGCGCCGCTGAATACGGTCAGCGTCGTCAGATTGAGCCCGAGCACATCCATCGAGATCAGGAAGGCGATGATATAGATCGCGATCTGCAGGATTTTCGCGACCAGGGTGCGGGTGGTGGGATGCAGTTTTCCAAGCTTGCGGACCCGGTATTGCACCGCATCGGCGACCGCCGCGGTGATCCAGAAGATCAGGACCAGCAGGAGCAGGGCCCGCAGGACGCCCCAGGCGCTGACATGGAAGTCGCCGGCGCGGAAGGTGAGGGCTTCGGTGTCGAGATACTGGCTGACGATGGCGAGATTGCCCGTCACACCGGCGACGACGATCCCCAGCATGGTGATGAAGATCAGCCAGTGGGCCCAGGGACCCTTTGGCTTGATGATGTGTTTCCAGAAATCGCCCATGCGTGCGCAGCCGTCCTGTTAGCCGTGTCGGGACCGGCGAGGCCGCCGGTTCGTGTTCCTGCTGCCTAGTCTGCCACGGTCAGTGGCGCAAGGCGACTGCCCGGCGGCGATGCGGGCCATCCCCGCTCGTCCCGTCTCAGTAGTCGCGGCGCCAGCGGATCGAGACCGAGGCTTCGGTGTCGGCGCTGAGGCGGGAGAGAATGCTGAGTTGCGGCGTCAATGACCATTCCACCCGCGCGGTGCTGAGGGCCGCGACCCCGGCTGATTCGACCTCGACATAGAAGTCATTCCCGAAGCGCCGGCCACTCGTCACCGTCAATCCGCCATTGGCGTCAGACCCGATATCGAGGCGGTCGATCCCGACCAGTTCGCGGACCCGTCCGGCGAAGCCGAAAATATCCTGCCCCGACAGCTGGGCTGCGAGCTGGGCGGCCTCGAAGGGACCCAGTTCACTGGCCGAACGGTCGAACAACAGGCGGGCAATGATCTCGTCATCCGGCAGGGAGGGGGTGCTGGTCAGTGTCACGGTTGGCGACATCAGTGTGCCGGCCACGGCCACATTGGCCCGGAAGTCCTCGCGCTCATATTGTGCGGCCAGGGCGATGCGGGCATCGGTCACCGGGCCGTTGAACAGAACCTCGCCCGACTCCAGCGTGAAGCGGCGGCTGAAGACGGTGGCCGACCCGCGCACCAGATTGGCGCTGCCGGTCAGGGTCGGCTTCTTTGCCTGCCCGGTTATGCGGATATCGGCACGCCATTCCGTGTTGAAATTGGATGAGTTGAAGTAGAATTGGTCGGTGGCATAGACCCGATAGTCGAGCCGGATCGGCAGGCGTGCGCGCGAAGCCCGGATCTGGTTTTTCGGCAGGTTGAGCTCAATCACCTCGATTTCGGGGATCGAGGCGGCGCCATTGGCCGGTGGCTGGGCGTAGACGCGATCCAGCCGGGTCTCGCCGGCGACCAGCAGGCCGGCATCGTCCATGGTGAGCCGTGTCTGGCCAGTCATGCGCGCGGTCAGGTCGGGGCGCCGGACGGCGGTGAAATCGGCAAAATTGAATTCCGCCGTGCCGCGCGGCCCCTGCGCCGTGATCACGCCCGCAGCATTGGCATTGAGTGTGCCGCCCGAACCGTCACCGGCCGTCAGGGATTCCAGCTCGACCTGGCTGTTGTGCAGATGGGCTGCCAGCTGGATATCGACGATATCCGTGCCGGTTTCCGCAGCGCTGAAACGTCCGTCATGCAGGGCAATACTGCCATCGATTTCAGGCGCTGCGCGGGTGCCCGAAATGGCCAGGTCGATCGCGGCATCGCCGGAAAGGGAGGTGCCGACCGGCAGGATGAGTGATGTCAGCGACAGGATTTCGCCATTGGCCTCGATCCCGCCGCTGATCGCCGCTTCGGCGCCGTCGAGAATCTGCAGCAGATCGGTCGTCGCGCCGAGCCGGGTCAGGAAGGTGCGGGCGCTCAGTCCGCCACCGGTGGCGACGCTTTCGATATGGGCGTCATCGTCCAGCAGCAGCCGGGTCACGATCTGCAGCTCGGGCGCATCGGCCAGCGAGGCGGCGCTCAGGCCGCTGGCGGTCACTTCGGCATTGCCGCGCCAGACGCCATCGGTCTGGCGCAGGCCGGCACTGGCGTCGAGCTGCCCGTCAACCTGTGGCAGACCCGCCAGATCGACCAGCAGCGCGATCGGCAGGCGATCCACCTCAAGGTCGAGTTGCGCGCCGTCGGCGGTTTCCTGCCAGTGTGCGGCCAGCTCACCGCCGCCAAAGGCGAGCCGCCCGCCCAGGGACCGATCCGCATCATTGATGATGGCGAGGATCGGCTCCACCGTCTGCCAGGCATTGCTGCCCAGATGGCCGGAGGGGTTCAGTTCGGCGCGCAGGCCGGTTTCGGTCAATCCGATATTGCCGGTTGCGTTGATGTCGAAGGGCAGGCCGGCCAGGCCGGAGAGATCGGCCTCAAGCGCCATGCCGGACACCGGTCCGCTCAGCGAGACCTGGGCGTCGGTGAGGATGAAATTGCCCCCGACCAGATCGCGTGCCCCCAGCCGGGCGTCGAATTCACCGTCGAGCAAGGCATCAATGGCGGCATCATATTCGATCGAGAGCGACCAGCGCGCCTGGGTTCCCGCCAGCAGGGTGAGGTGCAGGCGCTCATCTTCGATACTGGCATCGGCTTCGATCACCGAGGGACCAAACTGGCTGTCATGAACGGCCACGGTCCAGTCGGCGCCCTGTTGGCTCGCTTCGCCGGCGAGCACCAGATCGCGGGCATCATAGCGGCCGGCCAGCGTCCAGTCCGTGGACAGATTGCCGTCATCATACTCGGCATTGAGAGCCAGTCTTGGCGCGTTGAAGCGGGTTTCGCCCAGCAGCACGGCTTCTGTGGCCGTCACGGTGCGCGCCGTGATCACCCCGTCGACCGAGTCGAGTTCAAAGCCGGTCGCCAGCCCGCCGGCGAAGCTCACGGTGATGCCCTCGAGCGAACCGGAAAACGCGAGATCTCCGCTCGCCGTCCAGTCTGCGGCCGAACTGCCCTGCGCCTGGGCCAGCAGCGAGACCTGTGTCGATTGCACCGAAATTTCGGGCAGACGCCAGCCGGCTTCCTCAAGGCGCAAGGTCGCAGTGACCCGCAAGGCCTCGACCAGGGAGGCGAGGCGCGGATCGGTCTCGAGGTCGCTGCCGTCAATTTCGAGCGCGATCTGATTGGTGCCGGTCGTGGTGATCACGGCCGTGACCGGGCCGCTCGCCTGGTCAGTCAGGCGGGCGATATCATCGAGCACGGCCCGGGCATTGAGTGTGATCCGGTCATGGCCCGGCCCGTAGACCCCGTCCGCATCGACGGTGATATGCGCCGCCAGCAACCGCGAGCCGGTGAGTTCATAGCGGCCCTCGTCGAGATTGGCGTTCAGATCGAGCGTCAGGCTGGCCTGCTCGCCGAGCAGGTCGTTCAGGGCGCTCTCGCCGAGGGCAGGGTCAGTCAGGGCGAGCTGGGCGGTGAGCGCGAGCTGGCCGGACCCGTACTGCAATTGCACCGGGCCGGTGATCGCGCCGATACCGGTCTCGGCGGCGCTCAGTTGTGCAATGTCGAGCGTGCCGGAGAGACCATAGCCAGCGGACAGATCGGCCAGGCCGTCAAAGCGCAGGGACTGGGCGCTGACCTGCCCCTGGGACAATTGCGCCAGGGCTTCGCCGCTCATCTGCAGCGTCACATCCCAGCCGTGTTCGGCATTGAGCGCGAGTTCCGCCTCGAGCGTGTCGGCGCGCACATGTGCGCTCTCCAGGCCGAAATTTCTGACTGCGCCGCGGGCGCTGAGCTGGCCGTGCGAGAGGATGGGTGCGAGTATTTCCGGCAGTCCGGCCCAGTTGCCGGGCTGGACAGCGCTCTCGACCTGCCAGGCATCATCGGCCCAGTCCAGCTGCCCATTGGCCAGTTCGCGCCCGGTAATGTGGATCGTGAACTGACCGCCTCCGGCCTCGCGATTGCCAGCCAGATCGGCGGCGATATTGATCTGCTCATCGGGCATTTGCGCCAGGCTTGCCAGCGGGCCGCCCGGTGCGCCGGTGGCGGTGAAATGTCCCTGTATCCTGCCGTCAGCGAAGATTTCGAAGCGGGCATCGACGGCGTCGCCCGGCGCGTCCAGCCGCAGGATCGAGGCCGAGACCTGGCCTGGCTGCCCCTGGCGCAATTGCATCTCGGCGCGGGCGCTCAGGCTTGCCGCTGCTCCGGCCACGCCCTCGGCGAGGTCGAGCTGGTCGATCCGCGCCTCGCTGAGAATGAATTCGGGGATCGTGCCGCCCGCACCGTCATCGGGCTGGTCCGGCAGATCCGGCGTGCGCGCGATGGCGACCTGTTCAATGGTGAACAGGTCGATGCGGAGCGGGCCATTGATGAGCGAGAGCGGTTGCCAGCGCACGGCGATGGTGTTGGCCTCGAGCCAGACGCCGCTGTCATCGCTGAGGACGACACGGTCGAGACTGAACGCCGAGAGGAGATCGCCGCGCAGACCCTCGATCCGGACCTCGCCGATACCGCCGATCTCCTGCCCGTCAATGAAGGACCGGACCAGCCAGCGCCCCGGTCCGTGGCTGAGCGCGATCACCGCACCGGTCGCGAGGATAACCAGCAGGCCCGTGGCCAGGGCGAGGCCTTGCAGGAGACGGCGCCAGGGGATGTTGATCACCGCCATCAGAAGGCCTGACCGAGGCTGAAATAGATCTGGAAGGCCGTCTCACCGCTCTGCCGGTCGAGCGGGGTCGCGATATCGAATCGCACCGGCGCAAAGTCGAAATAATAGCGGGCGCCAATGCCGACCGCGGAACGGAAATCGGAAAATCCGGGCGTGGATTCGCTCCCCGCCGCACCGGAGTCCAGGAAGGCCACCGCGCCCCAACGACCCTGTGAACGCCAGCGCAATTCAAGGCTGGTCTCGGTCACCGACAGTCCGCCAAAGGGTTCGTCATCGCTGCCATACGGGCTCAGGGACTGATAGTCGAAACCGCGCACAGAGCCTCCACCGCCGGCATAGAAGCGCAAGTCGGCGGGCACATTCTCGGCATTGGTACCGACAATAGATCCGACCCGCACCCGCGCCGCTGCGACGAGATTGGAGGTGAGCCGGTAATAGCTGCTCGTCCGGACCTCGATGCGAACATAGCGCGATTCAACATCGCCGAAGGTCGTGGCCGGGGACAACAGGAGCTGGGCGCGGAAACCATCCACCGGGTCAAGGGAGTTGGTGCGGGAATCGTAAATCGCGCTCAGGTCCAGGGCCAGCGTGTTGGCATCCACCGTTCCGTCAACATCGGTCACCTGCGAGATGTCGAACCGTGTCCCGGCGCCGTATTCAAGCAAGCGCCCGACCTTGCGCGTCACGCTGGCGCGCATCAGCAGCTCGGTCTGGTCGTAGGCGTCGGTCTCCTGGGAATGCAGGCCGGCATTGAAGGACAGGGTCTGCTGGTAACGCCGCCAGTGCGGCATGGTGAGCGTCGCACCGACCCCCTGCTGCAGGGTGGCGACGCCTGCCTGGATGCTGAGGGTCTCGTCACCCTGGAAGAGATTGCGCCGTTTCCAGTCGAAATTCGCACCCGCGCCCTCGCTGGTCGCAAAGCTCAGCGAGGCTTCGATACTGTGCCGCGAGGCCGGCGTCAGGGCGATACGGACCGGGCGTTCGCTGGTGGCGGGGTCGACATCGCCGAGCATGACCTGCGATGTCCGCACACTCGTCAGCGCGTCCAGCCGGCGTTGATATTCCAGGACTTGGGCGCGGCTGGCGGTGGCACCCTCGGTGAGGGGCGACAGCCCGGCGATGAAGTCAGGCCGCCAGCCTTCGCTCGTCAGTTCAAGCGGGCCGTAAACCGAGAACGGGCCCGTATCGTAGACGAAACGCACCGCCGCCGTGTCCGTGGCGTGATCGATCGTGACGGTGCGCTCGCCGCTTTCGGCGCTGGGCCAGCCGGAATCCTGCAGGGCCGCCAGCCCGAGGGCGTCGTTGGCAATGACCTCGCTGGCCCGCAAGGGCGCATCCACGCCCAGCGTGATGGCGGCGCGCGCGATCTCCGCCGCGGACGCGTCCGGCGTGGTTGCCGCGCCAATGGTCGCGATCCGGACCCGGGGGCCGAGGGTGATGTGGATCACGGCATGGGATCGGTCGTCGATACGCGGGTCGACCTGTGACCGGTAATAGCCTTCGGAACGCAGCAGGCGGCGCGCCCGGTCAGCAGCGCTGCGGGCCTGGCGCAGTGGACCGTCGGCAGGGTTGTCGGATTCCGTGCGTTCGCCGACGGCCGCGACCAGCGCGTCCAGGAGAACTGGGTCGTCGACGCCTTCGATGGCTGCGAGCGGTGCCGCGAGGGCCGGTGTGCCTGCGGTCAGGACGGCAAGTATGATTATGAGGCGCTTCAAGCTGGCCACCTTTCGCCGCAGCTCGCTGACATATACGCATGCATGGGCAATCCGTCACAGATTCTCTGCACGTTGGCGCTGGCACCAAACGCCGCACCAGCTGGCGCTGAAGGCGGGCGGGGCCGTGCTGTGACCGCATGCCAAATTGCCACCGCAATTCTCCGGCAATACGACTGTTGAGACTGGATTGGATGAAAGATCATGCCGGCATTGTTTCAAGTGATTGTGGCCGCCACAAGCCTGCTTCTGGCGGGTTCGTCCGCCGGCGATGAGGTGGCGGCGGCCAGTGCAAGCGCCGAGCTGGCCACGGGTGGCAGGACGATCACCGCGCGCTATTCCAGTTCGGTTCTCATCTTCCGGGTCGGCGCGATCAGTCTGACGGCGGGGATCGAGCCGGGCCACTATACAGCCAATACCGTGGTCGAGGCCGCCGGCCTGGCTGCCCTGTTTACCGATTTTGACATTCGCGCCGAGGTGGAAGGCCTGAGCTCCGCCGGGGCTCTGGCCCCCTTGCGCTACGCCCATGTCGAACGCACGGGTTCAAAGGTGCGCGCCGTCGACATTGATTTCGAGGACCGGGTCGCCTCGGCGCATGCGACGCCGCCCTTCGGATCGCTTGGCGTGCCCCCGGCGACAGCGGAGCAGCGGGCGGGCGTGATCGATCCGATTTCGGCGATCTTTCTTCTGTCACAGGAACGGGCCGGTGGCGCCGAGGCGGCGTGTTCGGGGCGTATTCCCGTTTTCGACGGCAAGGCACGCTATGATCTGCGCCTGGAAGCCGGCGGCCGACAGAATGTCCGCACACCGGCCTGGCGGGGCGAGGCTTTGCTCTGCCACGCCTGGTATGAGCCGATCGCCGGCTATGATCCCGAGGATTATCCTTCAGCCGCAGAATTGCGCTATCCGCTCGATATCTGGCTGGCACCCTTTCCCGAGCACGGCTTCTATCTTCCGGTGCGCCTGCATACGCGGGCGGGCTTTGGCGGTGTCACGATCGAGGTGGCCGAGCTTGATATTCGCCCGACCACCGCGACGCCCTAGCGGGGCCTGCTTTCTTCTGCCCGCGTGATCGCGATCACGGCGGCACGCGCGGGCCGGGTATAGATTAATGTGAAGGTTGCCATGTGCAGCTTCCCTCCTCCTCCATAAATGGGGGGCGGCCGGGGCGCGGGACCTTGCCCAAAGCGAAGCCCCAACTTCGCCTCGCGCCCCGCCGGATTTTTTAAATCCGCCCTGCGACCTGTGCGCATGCTTGCGCCATCAGGCAACTGCACCGATCATGCCCCCTGCTTGGGATCAGGGGGCAATGCGATGAGCGGGCAGACAAGGTATCGGGCGTTTATCAGCTACAGCCATGATGACAGCCGCTGGGCGCAACGGATTCACCGTGCGCTGGAAGCCTACCGCTTGCCGGGAAACCTGGTCGGTACGGTCACCGCCCAGGGGCCGGTGCCGAAACGCCTTGTCCCGATTTTCCGCGACCGCGACGACCTCCCGGCCGCCGGCGACCTGACCGCATCGGTCCGCGCCGCGCTGGCGCTGTCTGACGTGTTGATCGTCGTCTGCTCACCCGCCGCAGCGGCTTCGCGCTGGGTGAATCAGGAGATTGATGAATTCCGCAGTGTGAACCCGCACGGCCAGATCCTCGCGGCGATTGTCGGTGGCGACCCGGCTGCCGGCGCTGATGACGGGATGGGCTGCTTCCCCGCAGCCCTGCTCGAGAGCGAACAGCCCGAAGCGGGCGCCGAACCGGTCGGTGCGGATTTCCGCCGCGGCGGTGACGGATTCCGGATGGGCATCGTCAAGCTCGCCGCCGGCATGCTCGGTCTGCGACTCGACCAGATCATCCAGCGCGATCTCCAGCGTCGTCAGCAGCGCGTGACTGTCGTCACGATGCTGTCCCTCTTGCTCGCTGTAATCATGAGCGGTCTGACCCTTGTCGCGTTTTCCGCGCGCTCGGAAGCCGAACGCCGCAAGGCTGATGCAGAGGATTTGATCGAGTTCATGTTGAGCGACCTTCAAGACAAGCTGGAGCCGGTCGGCCGTCTCGATGTGCTCGATGCGGTCGGCGAGAAGGTCGTCGCCTATTATGCGGCACAGCCGACCCGGCAATTGTCGGCCGATGCGCTGGGGCGCCGGTCGCGCGCTTTCCACCTGCTCGGCGAGATCGAATCCGCCGAGGGGGACCTGGAAGCGGCCTACGGGCATTTCCGCCGCGCCTATGACGCGACGCATCAACTCCTGCTGATCGCCGGCGATAATCCGGACCGTATTTTCGAGCACTCCCAGAGCGCCTTCTGGGTTGGCTATTATGCCTGGCGTCAGGGCCGGCTCGATGATGCCGAGGCGCAATTCCTCGAATACCGGGATCTGGCCGAACGCCTGACGGAAATTGACGAAGACAATATGGAATGGCTGGCCGAGCGGGCTTACGCCAACACGAATCTGGGCGTGATCTATCTCCAGTCGGCCCGTCTGCCGGAGGCCCGCGAGGCGTTCCTCGCCGCCGCAGCGCTGGCCGCAGACCTGGCGGCGCGTCAGCCTGACACGATCCAGGCGCATGTCGATCACGCCAATGCGCTCGCCTGGGTCGCGACCGTGCTCGAGATGACCGACGGACGAGACGCCGCGATTGCTGCACGCCAGCAGGAAATCGCGATCTATGAGGATCAATTGGCTGCCGAGGTCGATGACTGGAATATTCGCCGCGATGCGATCAATGCCGAACGGGCACTCGCCCGTCTGTTGATCGCGCCCGGCCCCGACACACCGTCCGCGGATCTGGAGGCGGCTCTCGCGATCCTCGAGGCAACCTCATTCGAGGCTGATGCCCTGTTGCAGCGCGATCCGGCGAACGGCAACTGGCGCCTGACCACGGTGCGTCAGCGCCTGTGGCTGGCGCAGGCGCGCCTGATCGGCGGGGACACGGCCGGGGCCCGCGAGGCCTATCTCGACGCGTCGGCCTATATGGCGCATCCGTCATGGATGTCGGACACCAGCGCCCGCATCACCGAAACCCGCCTCTATGCCGGCCTGGTCGAGGCGCGAATCTTCATTGCGATGGAACAGCTCGAGTCGGCGCGCTTGCGTCTGGACCAGTTGATGACTTCGCTGGTGGCGGAATCCAACTGGCAGACCGAGTTCCAGTATGGCCCCTATCTGTTCGCCGCCGCCGCCAATGAGCTGGCCCATCTGGAAGCGCGGCGGGGTGAGGATGAAGCCGCGGCGGCGCTGCGGACGCACATGGTGACGATCCTGACACCGATTGCCGGTCAGCTGCGGCTCGACGCGGCAACGGAATTCCATCGAGCCCAGTCCATGATTGCCCAGGGTGATATGGCTGCGCATTAGATCCTCACGGATCGCCCACGCGCCCGGTTGACCGGTCGCACGCATGGAGGTCGAGACCAGTGATGAGTTTTCCTGACATGAGCGGACTGGACGGGACCCGGGTCCAGGCCGAGTTACTGGTCGCCCCGTCCCGCAGTTTCGAGTGTACCCAGCTGAGCCTGAGCACGCTGCGCGACAGCAGCTTCGTGGTCCTGACCGGCAGCGATCATGGGCGCACCGCTTTCACCGACACTGAAATCGGTGTGATTCTCAACACCTTTGACGGCGTGGTCACCGCCAATCCCACCGCCGATGCGGCGCAATTGCGCGCGCTCGCCTATACGGCGCTGGCCCCGTTCTGGACGCCGGGCAACAGCGTCACGCCCAGCCCCTATGACCTGACCGTGCATGGCGCCAGCCGGCTGATCTTCTTCATCAGCAAGGAGAACTGGAGCTTTGAACCCGCTCGCATCAAGCTGAAGACCAGCTTTGGTGGCGGCGAGTTTGGCGGGCTCAACTGGCTGGTCCTCGATGGCGTGAGCCTGGAGCCCAAGGCTTTCGAACTGGTCGACAGTTGCACTCAGAGAGACGAGGCCTTTGAATTCGCGCTGTTCATCGATGTCGCCCAGGCTGGCGGTGCGCAGCACACGCGCCTGATTGTCGATCCGATCATCAAGAATGAAGATTGACCCGGCCGCGATCATCGGGCCCTTTTGAACCGGCACGATCGCTGGAGGGCGGATGCGGCGGATAATCCTCGAACGGTTCAATCAGGGCGATCTCGCCCGCGCCTATGATCTGTGCCTGGCTGCCACGGCGCAGTATCCCGATGATGGCTGGTTCAAGCATCGCGCTGTCCTCTGCCTGGTGCGTTCGGGCGCGCTGGAGCGGGCCGAGTATGACTTTCGCCGGTTTCGCCTCGCCGAGGCCAGCCATGACGAGGACAGCCTTGCGCTCGGTGCCCGTCTGCGCAAGAGCATGGCCCTGGAGGCGAGTGGCAGCCAGGTGCAGGCCCTGGCGCGAGTCGCGGCCGGGCAATATGACCGGATCTTTGCCCAGACCGGCGGGCATTATCCCGGTATCAATGCTGCGACCCTGTATCTGCTGGCCGGTGATCGTGCGCGTTCGGACGAACTGGCGCGGCAGGTTCTCGGCTCCTGCCGCAATGCCCGCCCGGTTGAGGCCGAGGACGCCTATTACCGGCTGGCCTCCCAGGCGGAGGCGCATCTTCTGCTCGGCGATGCCGGCGCGGCCCAGATGGCGTTGCAATCTGCCATCGCCTGCGACCGCGACAATACCATGGCGCACGCTACGACGATCCGGCAATTGCGCATGGTGGTGCGCCTGCTGCAGCTGGAAGCGCCCTGGCTGCGCGACCTCGAGCCGCCCCGGCCCTGCCATTTCGCCGGCCACCTCTTTCGATGTGCCGTTGATGCCGATGGAATCGCCCCGGCGCGCGAGGCGGGGCTCGCCCTGACCCTGGCGGACGCCTTCGAACGCGAGCGGATCGGGCCGGCCTATGGCGCGATTGCCGCTGGCGCGGACATACTGGTTGCCGAAGCGGCGATCTCGCGTGGCAATGAGTTGCACCTGGTCTTGCCGGTGCCGGTCAATGTCTTCATCGATGCCTCGGTGCGGCCGCTGGGCGGCAAATGGGTCCAGCGTTGCGAGGCGTGCCTGTCCAGCGCTGCCGCGATTCACGAGGTGACGACGGATCGCAAGCTGTTGTCAGGTGAGCATATCCGCTTCGCCAGCGAAGTGGCGATGGGGCTGGCCCGGATGCGAGCCAGTGCGCTGGCGACCTCGCCTGTACAGCTCCTGATCTGCGAGGACGCGGCCAGCGCCAGACGCTTCGGAACGGCGCATGACCGCAATGTCTGGAGCGAGGCGGGACTGGACCAGGTGATGGTGCCGGTGAGCGGTCTGGAACGTTATCGGGCCGCGCCTGGGGACGCCGGCGTGCGCGATCCGGATTTTGAACAGGTGCTGCGGGCCATGCTGTTCGTCGATGTCTGCGGGTCTTCGACCGTCGCGGACGACCTTGTCCCGGTGTTCGTGAAGTCAATCATGCGCGTGCTGGCGCAGGTCTGCGAGCGGATTGACCCGGCCCCGCTGCATGCGAACAGCTGGGGCGATGGTCTGTTCCTGGCCTTCCACGGGGTCGACGAGGCGGCCCGCGCGGCGGACCAGCTGCGCAGCGCATTTTCGGCGCTCGACCTTTCCGCCTTGGGCTTGCCCGATGGCCTGGCGCTGCGGATCGGGGGGCATTACGGACCTGTCCATGAGGGCGAAGACCCGCTGCGCCGGGTGCCCACCCTGTTCGGCGGCCAGGTGGCGATCGCCTCGCGGATCGAACGCGCAACGGTGCCCGGCTCGATCTTTGTCAGCGCACCCTTCGCGGCGGCCCTGGCCATGGCCAGCGGCAGTGAGTTTCGTTGCGAATATGTCGGTCAGACAGCGATTGACGCCTATATGCCGGATGTCGGGATGTACAGTCTGCGGGCCGTTGCCGCCGATTGTCCCGCCGCGCAGGACGAAGCGGCCTCAGCTGGGCGTGCTTAACCGCGCCAGATGTTCCGGATCGACGAGCTCGAAGGCGTTCTTGCGCCGCCGCAGCATGCCGCGGCGTTCCAGGCCGCTGATGGTGCGCGACACGGTTTCGCGCGTCGTACTGACCCGAAGGGCAATGGCTGTCAGCGAGGGGATGGGCTGGATGATGCGGGTGCGGCCGGCTTGCGAGCTTTCCGACATGCGCAGGATTTCCGCATAGATACGCCCCGGTGCCGACAGGGCCGAAAGCTCGAACATGCGCTGAGTGGTGTGGTGAACCCGGCGGGCAAGGAGGCGCGACAGGGCCAGGCCCAGATCGCCATACTGCTGCAGCAGGGCCAGGAAGGCGGTGGCGGTATAGCTCGCCAGTTCGCAATCTGTCTCGGCGATGATCTCGGAGGTGCGGGGACGGTCGGTCAGGGCCGCGAGTTCGCCGATGATCGCGCCGGGTTTGAGCGTGTCGAGCCAGATTTCCTGTCCGCCCTCGGACAGCAGGACGACGCGCGCCGTGCCGTCGAGAATAAGGAAAACCTGATCTTCCTGGTCATCCTGGGCAATAATGCTGGTGCCGGCCGGAAACCGCCGGATTTCGGCGCGCGAAACCAGCGTCGCGCGGGCATCTTCGTTTGTCAGAAATAGAGCATCCAGGGCCCGAGCCCAGGAGTTGTCCGCCGTCATGCGTGTCCCCGTCTCGCAAACAGTTGCTTCGTAGGGATATTTACGGATCAAGCCGGGGAAGGCCAGCGAAAAAGGCCGCCAGCCCCGGATCGGGGCCGGCCAGTGCGCAGCGCCGCAATGACGGCGCACGCCGGCGCGGGCGTTCACAGCATCAAGGCTTTCAAGGTCCGCCAAAAACCTGCTTAACTGAGGGCTGGATAAACGGGGATTCAATGATGAGGCATTTGCTCGGGGCGCTCTTTGGCCTGGTTCTGGTATCGGCACCGGTGATGGCGCAATCATCGCCGCTGGCAGCGCGTTATGATCCGGACATCCCCTCCGCGCAAACCGCCCTGGGTCATGAGTTCGGGGCGGAAATCACCCCGCCCGAACAGGCCATCGACTATCTGCGAGCCCTGGAGGCTGCGGCCCCTGATCGCGTCCGGGTCGTCGATTATGCGACGAGCTGGGAGGGCCGGCCGCTCGCCTATGCCATCATCGCCAATGCGGACACCATGGCGCGCCTCGACACCATCCAGGCGGATATCCAGCGCCTGGCCGATCCGCGCGGCCTGGCGGCCGACGCCCGTGAGCGCCTGATCGCCTCCACGCCGGCCGTCGTCTGGCTGTCCTATGGCGTGCATGGTGACGAGATTTCCTCGACCGATGCCGGTCTGCGCACGGCCTATCACCTGCTTGCCTCGCGCAATGATGTCGGCGTTGACCGGATTCTCGATCAGACCATTGTCATCATCGACCCGACCCAGAATCCCGATGGACGCGCGCGCTTCCTCAACAGCTTCACCGCCGCGCGCGGTCTGCAACCGGACGAAAACCGTTTCACCGCCGAGCACGACCAGCCCTGGCCCGGTGGCCGCCCCAACCACTATCTGTTCGACATGAATCGCGACTGGTTTGCGATGACCCAGCCGGAGACGCGTGGCCGGGTTGCGGCAATGCTGGAATGGCGTCCGATGGTCGTCGTCGACGCGCATGAGATGGGCGGCGACAGCAGCTATTTCTTCGCGCCTTCGGCCGAGCCCTTCAACCCCCATGTGGTGCAGAGCCAGCGCGATGCCCAGGATCTGATCGGCCGCAATCACGCCCGCTGGTTTGACCGTCTGGGCTATGATTATTTCACCCGTGAAGTCTTTGATGCCTTCTATCCCGGCTATGGCGATATGTGGCCGACCCTGCAGGGTGCGGTGGCGATGACCTATGAACAGGCCTCGGCCCGTGGCCTGGTCTGGCGCCGCCGCGACGGCTCCCTGCTGAGCTATGCCGACGCCGTGGAGCATCACTATGTTGCCAGCCTGTCGACCGCCGAGGTGGTGGCCGCCAATCGCGAGCGCTTCGTGCGTGATTTCACCGAATTCCGGGCCTCCGCGGCCAATGACACCACCGGGCCGCAGTCTGTGCTGCTCGATCTCGGCAGCAATCGCTGGGGCGCTGAACGCCTGGCGCGCAGCCTGGTTGCGCAGGGTATCGAGGTCGGCCGCATCGACGGGCCGGTTTCCGCCTGTGGTGCCCGCTTCGAGGACGGCGCCTTCGAGGTTCGCTTCAACCAGCCAGCCGGGCGGCTGGCGCGCACACTGCTGGAGGACACGACCGAACTGCCCGCAGACTTCATGCGCGAGCAGGAAAGCCGGCGCGCGCGCGGGCTTGGTGCCGAACTCTATGACGTGACCGCATGGTCGCTGCCGCTGATGCACAATGTCCGCTCCGTGACCTGCAGCCGGCCTGCCGGACTGACCAGCGAGGCCGTGGCCGCCGATGACGCCATTGCCTCGACGGGTTCGAATGCCGGCGCCGCCTGGGGCTATGCCATCGCCTGGGAGGATGCCGGCCAGGCTCGCCTCGTGGCCGCGCTCGTTGCCGCCGGCGTGCCGGCACGTTCGAGCGATGTCGCCTTCCGCATCGGGGAGCGTAGCTTCCCGCGCGGCAGCGTTGTCGTCCCGCGCCACGGGGCTCCGGCCAATCTCGACAGCCTGATCGCGCGCTTCGCCGGCGAGATCGGTGCCCGCTATGTCGGCCTCGAATCCAGCTGGGTCGATGAGGGCCCCAATCCGGGGTCGGAGAATTTCATGGATGTGCCCGCACCGCGCATTGCCATGCTTTGGGATGACGGCACGGATTCCACCTCCGCCGGCGCAACACGTTATGTGCTTGAACAGCGCTATGGCATCCCGGTCAGCGTGATCCGGACCGGCAGTCTTGGCCGTGCCGACCTGTCCCTGTTTGACGTCGTGATTCTGCCGGAACAGGGCCGTACGGGCTATTCCACCGTGCTCGGCAGCAGCGGTTCGGCGCAATTGACCCGTTTCGTCCGCGCCGGTGGCGTGCTGGTCGGCCTGGGTGATGCGACCCGCTGGATGGCTGACCCGGAAGTGGCGCTGGTGCCAGCGCGCCGCGAACGCGCGGCTGACACGGCCCGTCCCGCGGCAGCGCCGGACCAGGCCGTGGTCGATGCGGTGGTGTTGGCTTCGGCCGACGAGCTCGATGCGGTCCAGGCCGAACAGGGTGCGATGCCGGCCTATTCACCGGGCGCCCTGCTGCATGTCGAAGCCAACCCCGATGCCTGGATGTCGGCCGGCTATAGCCGCGGGGCCGCAGTGCTGGTCACCGGTTCGGACATCTATGCACCGATCAGCCGGGATGAAGCCGACACCGCGATGCGGTTCGCCGGGCCCGATGATGTGGTCGCGGGCGGCTATATGTGGGCCGAGTCCGTGTCGCAGATCGCCTACAAGCCCTTCCTGATCTCCAATTCGATGGGGTCGGGTCAGGTGATCGCCTTCACCCAGGCGCCGACGACGCGCGCCTATCTGGACGGGCTTGATCTGCTCTTGCTCAACGCGGTCCTGCTCGGACCCGCGCACAGCCGCGGCATGCGCCAGGGGCGGTGAGGCGAGGGCCTATTCGCCCTCGATCTCGACGCGTTCGGCTTCCAGTTCGAGCCAGCGGTCTTCCTTCTCCGACCGCAAGGCCATGGCCGCGGCGAGGTCCTTGCTCGCCTTGGTGAAACGCACCGTGTCCTTGAAGATCTCGGGATCGGCGAGTTCGGCCTCGAGCGCCGCGATCGTTTCGCCCAGGGCGTCGATCTCGGCGGGCAGCAGTTTCAGCGCATAGCGATCCTTGTTGGCCATCTTGCGCTTTTGCAGCCGCGGCGGCGCGGCGGCGGCCTTGGCCGCGGCCTTGCGGTTGGGCGCGATATCGCCGCCAAGCGGGGTGAGACCATAGCCACGCTGGGAGACCATGTCGGTATAACCACCGGCATATTCGGTCCAGTTACCGTCACCCTCGGCGATCAGCACGCTGGTACAGACCCGGTCGAGAAAGTCCCGGTCGTGCGAGACGATAAAGACGGTGCCTTCATAATCATCGATCAGGCCCTGCAGCAGATCGAGCGTTTCCAGATCGAGATCATTGGTCGGCTCGTCGAGCACCAGCAGGTTTGACGGCAGGGCCAGGGCGCGGGCCAGCATGACGCGCGCCTTTTCGCCGCCGGACAGGACCTCGACCGGCGTATTGATCTGCTCCGGCGGGAAGAGGAAGTCCTTCATATAGGCGATGACATGCTTGGACTGGCCATTGACCTCGACGGTATGGCCGCCGCCCTGGGTGAGGGCTTCCGACAATGTCCATTCCGGCCGCAGCGCGACGCGCTTCTGGTCGAGACTGGCCATTTCCAGCTTGGTGCCGAGGCGCAGCTCGCCGCTGTCGGGCGCCAGATTGCCGGTCAGCAGGTTGAGCAGGGTGGTCTTGCCGGCCCCGTTCGGGCCGATCAGGCCGATGCGGGCGCCGCGCGCAATCTTGATCGAGAAATCCTTGACGATATCGCGGCCTTCATAGGCCTTGTTGATCTCGATCGCCTCGGCGACCAGCTTGCCGGAATCCTGGGCGGCCGAGGATTGCAGATTGACCTGGCCCTGGGGTCCGCGATGTTCGCGGCGCTGCTGGCGCAGGCCCTGCAGATCGGACAGGCGTTTCACATTGCGCTTGCGCCGGGCGGTGACGCCATAGCGAAGCCAGTGCTCCTCGCGCACGATCTTGCGGTCGAGCTTGTGCAGTTCGAGCTGTTCGGCCTCGAGCACTTCGTCGCGCCAGGCCTCGAAGGCCGAGAAGCTGCGTTCCATCAGCCGCGTCTGGCCGCGATCCAGCCACAGCGTCTTGCGCGACAGGTTGGACAGGAAGCGGCGGTCGTGGCTGATCAGCACGAGGGCGGAACGGCTCGATTTGAGCTCGGACTCCAGCCATTCGATCGCCGGCAGGTCGAGGTGATTGGTCGGCTCGTCGAGCAGGAGGATGTCCGGGCTCGGCGCCAGCGCCTGGGCGAGCGCGGCGCGGCGGGCCTCGCCGCCGGACAGGACCTTGGGATCTTCCAGCCCGGTCAGGCCGAGATGTTCGAGCAGATACTGGGCGCGATAGGGATCATCGCCCTCGGTCAGGCCGGACTGGACATAATCCATCACCGTCTTGAACGCCGTCAGGTCGGGATCCTGCTGCAGATAGCGGATCGTCGAGCCGGGATGGACGAAGCGTTCGCCTTCATCGGGCTCGACCGTGCCAGCCGCGACTTTCATCAGCGTCGACTTGCCCGAGCCATTGCGGCCGACGAGGCAAAGGCGTTCGCCCTCGCCGACGCTGAGATCAGCGCCGTCGAGCAGGGCGGTGACGCCGAAGGTGAGGTGGATATTCTGGAGAGTAAGAAGAGGTGGAGCCATGAGCCACCGCATACAGGGCGCCGCGGAGAAGGTCACGGTCCGCGATCAGATGAAATCGCGAAGGGGGACATCCGCGATGCCTGTCCCTCTGGCCGACACTCTGGATAAAGAGTCATTTGGCGACCTTCGCGGGGAGGCCTAGGCTGACCGCATCAGATATTGTCGAGGGGCGTGGTGCGAGAAGCACTGCGAGAAGAGCATGCTGGAAATCAAGGGATTGTCGAAAACCTACGGCAACAATGTGCGCGCACTCGACGGGGTCGACCTGTCCATCCCCAAGGGAATGTTCGGTCTGTTGGGACCCAACGGCGCCGGCAAATCGACGCTGATGCGCACGATTGCGACACTGCAGGCGCCGGATTCCGGCACGCTGATGTTTGGCGATATCGACATTCTCAAGGATCCGCAGGCCCTGCGCGCGACGCTCGGCTATCTGCCCCAGGATTTCGGCGTCTATCCGCGCATGTCGGCGCGCGCCATGCTCGACCATCTCGCCGTCCTCAAGGGGCTGTCCAACGGCAAGGAACGCAAGCAGGTCGTTGAAAGCCTGCTGGAGCAGACCAATCTGGCGCAACACGCCAAGAAGGCGGTCGCCAGTTTCTCCGGCGGCATGCGCCAGCGCTTCGGCATTGCCCAGGCCCTGCTCGGCGATCCGCAATTGATCATAGTGGATGAGCCCACGGCCGGCCTCGACCCGGAAGAGCGCAATCGCTTCCACAATCTTCTTTCGGAAATCGGCGAGAATGTCGTCGTCATCCTCTCCACCCATATCGTCGAGGATGTGTCCGATCTCTGCCCGAACATGGCGATCTTGAATGGCGGCAAGATTGTCGCGAAGGGCTCGCCAGGCGAGCTGATCACGGCGCTGGACGGCAAGGTCTGGGCGCGCACGATCGCGAAATCTGAGCTCGCCGGCCTGCGCAGCCGATACAATATCATCTCCGAGCGTCTGACCGTCGGTCAGGTGCGGATCCATGTGGTGGCCGACGAAAACCCGGGCGAGGGGTTCGAGCCGATCAAGGCCGATCTCGAGGACGTGTATTTCTCGACCATCCGCCAGGGCCAGTCCGCCCCGGCGGCCGCTGCCTGATCCTCAACCCCCATTGAAAGGAGCACGTCATGCTCTCGAAAATCGCCGGGTTTGAGGTCCGCTACCAGCTGTTCTCGCCCACTTTCATTGCCGTCTTCACCATTTTCTTCCTGCTCTGCTTCGGCGGCGTTACCATCGACAATGTCCAGATCGGCGGCGGCGGAGCGACCAATATCAACTCGCCCAATGCCCTGACGATCAACATCCTGATCTTCACGATTTTCGGTGCCATCATTCCCACGGCGCTGCTCTCATCCGGGGTGCTGAGGGACCAGAGTTTCAAGACCGAGGAGATGTTCTACTCGCGGCCGATCCGCAAGCTGGACTTCGTGCTCGGGCGCTTCATCGGCGGCTATATCGCCACCGCCCTGGC
>NZ_JBLWTD010000004.1:0-163604 GCF_048270265.1 Maricaulis sp.
GGGTGGATTTACCCGAACCATTGACGCCGACGACACCGATCTTGGCGTCGGGCAGGAAGTGGAGCGAGATATTCTCGAACACGGGCTTGGAGGCACCGGGATAGGTCTTGGACAGCTTGTCCATATGGAAGACGTATTGATAGGCGGACATGGGCGGACGGTCTCTTCGGCAAAGGGGGTAAAAGCTGGGCTCCCTTTAGCTGACCCGCAGGCATTGGGCAACGCGGCTGCAGCGCATGGGGCAGATGGGGGAGTATCCGGCGGATCGGGTGTTGGTCTGTAGGTGGGGACGGCCGCAGGCGATTGCCATGGGGGCGGGCCAATTATCCCGCGGATTTCAAACAGACCGCTCCGATGGCCCCCTAACCCTTCAGGTTCTGCCGCACCCAGCTGACGATCTGGTCGGCATTGATGGCGCCGGCATGGCGGGCGACTTCCTTGCCCTTGTTAAACAGGATGATCAGCGGAATGCCGCGGATCTGGAAGCGGCTGCCAACGCTTTGGTGCTGCTCGGTATCGAGCTTGGCAAAACGCACCTTTGGCGACATCTGGCGGGATGCCTCCGCGAACATCGGCCCCATCATCTTGCAGGGGCCGCACCAGGGCGCCCAGAAATCCACCAGCAGCGGCACTTCGTCATTGCGCAGATGCTTGTTGAGCCGGGCTTCATCGAGCTCGAATGGTGCATCGGGAAACAGCGACGCCTTGCACTTGCCGCAGCTGGGGCTGGCGGCAAGCTTTGCCGCCGGGATGCGGTTTGTGGCCTGGCAGGCCGGACAGGTGATGTGGAGGGTGTCGGTCATGGCAAGTTCACAGCAAATGGGCGGGCATCGAAGGGCGCAGCTGCCCGGGATGTTTTCTGCCCTCATATGGGCACGCCGCGGCGGAAATGCCATGGTCGCGGCCGGAAAATCCGCCCCGGCTAGCTGGCTGAACCCAGGCCGGCGCTCGACTGGCCCGCCCCGCCAGCGGGCGGCATGACGCGCGGAACAAGCTGGGCTTCAAGCCAGCTCATGGCCATATCCGCCGACTCGAAGGCGCGGCTCGGCCGGCTGGTCTCTTCAAGCCGCCGGGTCATGTAGATCGCCCGCCCGACCTGGTTTTCCCGATAGACAAAGGCAACGGGGAATTTTTCGGGAAATTCGGTGCAATACGCGTCGGCGAGCTTCGAGAACTCGTCCATTTCAAAGGTCAGCTCATACTTGCTGTAGTCCATCAACAGGCCTTCGATCGGATTTTTCGCCAGCGTGTCGGCAAGAGCCTGAAGCGAAACCAGGCTCGCCTCGATATCGCAGCCCCCATGCAGCTGGATCGACAAGGCCTTGTCGTCGAGAACCATGCTGAGTGTGTATGCAAAACTGTCCGGCATCGACTCCCCCTTTGTGCTCGTTGTAGTTTTGTCACCTAACCATTTGACCGGCCAAAACGCCAGTCTGTTCATGAACATGAACGCAGGCCGGCCTGCCAACCTGCATCGCCGCCTGCCCTATACCCATGTCCACAGATCCGCTTCGCTGCGCATCTGTGCCCGGTGCTGCTTCCAGTCGGGCATCAGCCGTTCAACCGTCTTCCAGAAGGCAGCGGAATGATTGGGTTCGACCAGATGCGCCGCCTCATGGGCACAGACATAATCGATCAGAACCTCAGGAAACCCCATCAGGCGCCAGTTGAGCCGGATGGTGCCGTCTGCGGCGCACGAGCCCCAGCGGCGCTTCTGGTCTCGGATCACGACCTTGCGCACCGGCCGGTCGAGCCGCGCGGCGAATTGTGCCACCCGCGGCGCCATGAACTGCTCGCCCTCACGCTTGTAGTGGCGCGCCAGGGCACCGGCGATGGCACGCCTGCGCAATTCGCCGCTGGCTTCGGGGTCGACGGTCACGAGAACCCGGTCACCCTCGCGGCGCAGCGTGGTGCGGACACCGCGCGGTTCGATCTGGAGCCTGAGTTCACCGCCCAGCCAGGGCAGGGTCTCGCCGGTTTCATAGGCCAGTTCGCGCTGCCGCGGACGCTCGGCCCAGGCCGCGAGCTTGCTCAATATCCAGTGGGATTTCTGCTGCAGCGCGCCCTCGATCTCCCGAAGGCTGACACGCTGCGGTGCCGTCACGGTCAACCCGTCGCGGCCAATGGTGAAACCGATCGTCCGGCGGCTGCTGCGCTGGAGCACATAGTCGATCTCATGCTGGTCCAGGCGGATTCGGGCGGGCTGCGTCATCGGGTCATGCTGCCTCTCGCGGTGGCGGGCGGCAAGTCGTCGCCGCCAGTCACCAGCGGCATCGCGCCCTCAATGCCAAGCCGCCGGACACTGCAGAGCTGGTCGACCAGCTGCGCCGGTGTGAACCGGTCCGGATTGTCGATCCACCAGTCGAGCAGATGGAAAACCGCGCCGACTTCACAACGCGCTGCCGCCTCGGGATCGAGATCGGCACGCGCCCAGCCCTCGGCCTGGCCCTCGATCAGCTCTGCGACGCGCATGGCGGTTATGGCATCGACCACATCGCGCTGGATCGGGTCGCCGGCACCACGGCTGAGCATCAGGCGGAACAGGGGGCCATAGACCTGGGCAAAGGCGACCACGCCTTCCATCGCCGCACGATCACGCCCCTCGCGGGTGTTTGATGACTCACGCGCGAGCTCCAGCCCCTCCAGCACGCTCTGCTTGCCGGCCTGCATGACCTCGAGGAACAGCGCCTCCTTGTCGGCGAAATGGGTATAGAGCGTGCCCATCGCGACACCGGCCTCGCGCGCGATGTCGGCGATTCGCGCGCCCTGCACGCCATCGGCGGCAAAGATGGCCGCGCCGGCGCTGACGAGGCGTTCGCGAGTCGCATCCTTCTGATCCTTGCGGCTTAGGGCCACCCGATTTCTCCGACTGGTTCAAACTGACAAACTGAAACTCTATTCATTGAATTATTTTTCAGTGAATATATTCTCGAACATGCCGCTGGCCCGACCCGAGGTCGGGCCGGGTGGCATGGATCCGGTGCGATTGTGGCCGGATCTACGGTTCGCGAACCCCGCCGCCCCAATGGCGGGGCGGGTGGCAGCGCCCTTGCCCCAAGCTCCAAGCGCTGCCACCCAACGCGTCTGCACCGGGGTCTCGCACGCGCCGCATGTAGTGCCGGCTGGAAAGGTCAGGCCGTCAGCAGGTCACGGCAAATCGCCTCGAGACCGGCCTGGTCTTCAAGGTCAAAGGCGCCGAATTCCGTTGAATCAATATCCAGCACCGCCGCCAACGCACTGTCCGGACCAAAGACCGGCACGACGATTTCCGAGTTTGTGCGGCTGTCGCAGGCGATATGGCCGGCAAAGGCGTGCACATCAGTCACCAGCTGGGTCTCGCCCGTCGCCGCGGCCGCACCGCAGACACCGCGCCCGAAGGGAATGCGCAGACAGCCCAGCGTGCCCTGGTAGGGGCCGACGACCAGTTCATCCGGCTTGAGCGGATCAACGACATAGAAGCCGGTCCAGAAGAAGCGCGACCCGAAGGCCTCGCGCAACAGGCAGGCGGCGCTGGCATAGCGCGCCGTCGCGCTGGTCTCGCCGGCAATCACCGAAGCGATCTGCTTGCGGACATCAGCGTAAAGCTCCGGTTTCTCACTCATGATGGCATCCTTCATTGTCAGCCCTGTAATTGGGGCTGACCGAAGCCGGTTCAAGCGGCGAGTGCAGCACCGCCCGCCCTCAGATCCGGATGCCGCCGCCCAGGCTCTCACGGATGACGCGTTGCATGGTCTTGTCGGCATCCTCGCCTTCGGGGCTGCCACCGTCCGGATTGGCGGCATGGCGCTCCTCATATTCCAGCCGCGTATGGATCATGCGGATGCGGGCATCGACAAGACCATAGATCTCGGGCGGGATCTTGGTCGTGACATTGACGCCCAGTTCCTTCGCGCCGGCCGGCGAGATGGCCTCGCTGTGCGAGAGTTTGCCGGAGGACAGATAGTCGGCCAGGAAATCGGGATCCTTGTCCTCGGCCTTGTGATTGTCATGAATGATCTCGCGCGCGATGCGGTCGGCATAGCGGTCGTATTTCTCCGCCTCATGGGCGAGCATCACCAGCACGTCCTGGGTTGCCAACGGCCCCTTCTGTTCGAGCAGATCGCGATAGGTCTCGGTCGGGAAGCCGCCATAGATCGTGTCGATCGGGCCGAGTGAAGCGGTGGCGTCCATCGCCACCTTCTCGGCAGCCAGCGCGATCATGGCGCCGCCGGACATGGCGACATAAGGCACATAGGCGACCACATGCGGATCGCGTTTCGAATTGTGCTTCGTCTTTCGCAGATGCTCCTTGATCGCCAGCGCGATCATGTGCGCCGGGCGGGCATAGCCGCCAAGCGTATGCAGCACGATGACGATCTTCGAGCGTGGATTGGCCTGCCGGATCAGTGCAATGGCCTCGAAGGCCTCGTCGAACACGATCTGTTGCGGGGCGCTGTCACGCCCGATGAAACCATCGCCGAGATCATGGATGAACTCGATCAGCAGCGTGTTGGATTTCTCGAATTTCGAGCGATAGCGGCGATAGGCGGCCTTCGCCTCCTGATAGGCGACGGCGCGCTGACGGCGCAGCTTGGCGACCTGCTCCTCGTCAGACGCGTGCTGGCGGCGCGAGGCCACCATCGCAAGGATGACTGCCAGCAGCACCAGGATAAGCGCTGCCATGGCGGCGCCAATCAGAACCGTCTGGTCCGCAAAATCCAACACATCTCCCCCCGGAGTCTGCAACGCCCCGTCAGGGGCTCGCTCGGGGGCATGTTAACCATTTGGAAGGCATTGCGACAAGCTCGAAACGGGCGGCCCGGTCGCCAGTTCGCGGCTTCGCCCTTGCCTAGTCGTCCAGCGCTGACAGCGGCGAGGCACCACCCAGCGCCGCGACGCGACGCTCCGCGACGAGCTCGTTGAGCAGGCCAGCAAGGCGGACCCCGCCCAGCTTCAATTCCTGGCGGGTGATACGCAGGCCGCGCTCATAATAGGCATCGCCGGGCGCGATCGGCTGGTCGGCCCGCGCCCAGTAATAGGCAAAATCGCGCGAGCGGACGATGTCATGGCTCTCCTGCGCCCAGGCAATCGGATCGAGCGGGGTAAAGACCTCGACGCCACCGAGGGGGATCTCCGAGGCCAGTTCGTCTGCGAAATACGACCAGCGTTCGGCTTCCGGCGCCCAGCCCCACTCTTCGCCCATATAGTCGAGAATGATCTCGCTATCCCAGACGCGGTGAAGATTGGTGTGACGTTCGCCGCGCCAGAGCACTTCGATATCATTGCCGCCGCGATCACCCTCGATCGAGACATGCATCGGCTGGTGAACATCGCCCATCCAGTGGGCGAGGAATTTCAGCGCCTCAAGGCGCTCGGCATCGGTGCGGGCGCGGTCGAGAAAGACCCCGGCATGCAGATCGATCGCTTCCGTGATGCAGCCGTCCTCGGCGCAGTCCTCGGCATCGATATGCGGGTCATCGCGACGCTGGTTGATATAGTGCCAGGTGCGCGTGAATTCATGCGTCGAGCGCGAGGCCGCATCGGCCCAGGAGCAAATATCGCGGAAATTCTCGAACTCCGCATCGAGCGCCACCAGCCGGTCGACCTCGGTGCGGGCCTCCTCACTGAGATAGCGATAGGCGAGATCGCAGACGATACGATGGCCGTCGCGGCCATAGGCAGAAGCCGGGGAAACGCTGAGCAGGGCTGCCGCAAGGCCAGCCACCACGAAAACACGCAGAAAAGACATCGGATACCGCCCTGAAAATAGCGCGGCCGCCCGCCGCCTGGATCGGGCAAGTGTCTAGGTCACACGCCCGCCCGGCTCTACTAGTTGCAACGGGCAATCAGCGCCAATAAAACCGGTGATTTCAGATGTGTTTTCGGGAGGCAGTGGTGAAACGCCGGATATCAGGCTGCGCTGCGTCACCCCGTCGCTTGACCGGACGCCCCGCGCGGGCAAGGCTCACCCCCATGTCCAAGCTCGACTCCGCCCACAATATCGATGACTTGCGCGCGCTCGCGAAGAAGCGCCTGCCGCGCATGGTGTTCGACTATATCGATGGCGGGGCCGATGACGAGGTGACGCTGCGGGCCAATTGCTCGCGCTATGATGCCTATGCGCTCAACTGGAAGGCGCTGGTCGATATCTCCAGGGTCGACATGAGCACAACGGTGATGGGCTCGCCCTGTGCCGCCCCGATCGTCGTGACGCCGACAGCGGCCCAGCGCCTCTTCCATCCGCGCGGCGGCGAGACAGCGGTAGCGCGCGCGACAGCAGCGCACGGTCTGATCTATTCCCTCTCCACCCTCGGCTCGACCTCGATCGAGGCTATCGCGGCGGAGACGACCGGGCCGAAATGGTTCCAGATGTATGTCTGGAAGGACCGCGCCATTGTCGAGGCTTCCCTCGAGCGCGCCAAGGCCGCCGGCTATACCGGCCTGATCCTCACCGTCGATGTGCCCGTCGCCGGCAATCGCGAGCGCGATCTGCGCAATGCCTTCACCGTCCCGCCGAAGATCAATCCGAAAACAATCGCCCAGGTGCTGGCCCGCCCCGGCTATCTGTTCGACATGCTGACCACACCGAAGATTACGCCGGCCAATTTCGCCGATGACAATCCGGAAGGCGACGGCATCATGGGTTATATCAATCGCCAGTTTGATCGCACCGTCACCTGGGAGGATGCCCGCTGGATGAAGCAGGTCTGGGGCGGCCCCTTCGCGATCAAGGGGATTGTCCGACCCGATGATGCGCGCCGCTGCGTTGATATCGGCGCCGATGCGGTCTGGATCTCCAATCATGGCGGCCGCCAGCTCGACGGATCGACGGCCACCATCGATGCCCTGCCCGACATCGTGCACGCCGTCGATGGCCAGGCCGAGATCATTCTCGATGGCGGCATCCGCCGCGGCACCGATATCATCAAGGCGCTGGCCCTCGGGGCGCGCGCCGTGGCGATCGGCCGTCCCTATCTCTACGGGCTTGGCGCCGCCGGCGAAGCGGGCGTGAACCGCGCCCTGGAATTTCTCACCACCAGCCTGAAACGTGATCTGGCCCTGACCGGCGTCACCCGCCTGCGGGATCTTGGCCCCGATTTCGTCCGCCGCCCGCCCCTCTGATTCTTCGTAAACGAAGGAATTACATCATGTTCGCAGCTGAAAGCCTGGTCCGGACCCTGATCAATCAGGGTGTCGAGCTCTGTTTCACCAATCCGGGCACCTCGGAAATGCACATGGTGGCCGCCCTCGACCGGGTCGAGGGCATGAAATCGGTGCTGTGCCTGTTTGAAGGCGTCGCGACCGGGGCCGCCGACGGCTATGCCCGCATGGCCGGCAAGCCGGCCTGCACCCTGCTTCATCTCGGCCCGGGCGTCGGCAATGGCCTTGCCAATCTGCACAATGCCAGGCGTGCCTTCGCGCCGGTGGTCAATATTGTCGGCGATCACGCCGTCGCCCATGCGGCGCTTGATGCGCCGCTGAACAGCGATGTCGCCGGCGTCTGCGCGCCGGTTTCGCGCTGGGTCGGCAAAGTAAAGCTCGCATCCGAAGTATCAACCATGGCCGTCGAGGCCGTGCGCCAGGCCTACGGGCCGGAACGCGGTGTTGCCAGCCTGATCCTGCCGGCCGACTGCGCCTGGTCGGACCAGGAACCCGATGTGATCGAGCCTGTGGCGGCACCGCCCCTGCGGCCCGTCGGCGATGCGGCCATTGATGCCGCCGCCGAAGCCCTGAAGGCTGCCAGCTCACCCATCCTCTTCCTCGGCAATGAGGCCTGCCTGGAAGCCGGCCTCGACGCGGCGGCACATATCGCGGCAGCCAGCGGCGCGCGCCTGTTCATGGACACGTTCGTGCCGCGCATCGCCCGCGGCCATGGCCGCATCGCGCCGAAACGGCTGAGCTATCTTGGCGAGGAAGCGATCAAGGAACTGGCCGATTGCGACCTGCTCCTGATTGCGGGCAGCAAGGCGCCTGTCGCCTTCTTCGCCTATCCCGGCGAGCCGGGTGAATTCGCCCCGGAGGGCGCACAGGTCCTGACCCTGGGCGGGCCGGCCGACGACATCATCACCGCCATGGAGGCCCTCGCCGACCGCCTTGGACCGGCCGAGCCGCTCCCGAAGCCGGCCCGATCCCAGATGCCGAAACTCTTCCCCGACGAGGCGCTCAATCCCGGTTATGCCGGCATCTCGCTGGCCCGGCACATGCCGGAGCATTCCATCCTGTGTGATGATGCGACGACCTCGGGCATGGGCGTCTTCCCCTGGACCGGCAGCGGTCCCAAGCATGACTGGCTCTGCCTCACCGGCGGGGCGATCGGATCAGGCATGCCGCAAGCGGTCGGCGCGGCCCTCGCCTGCCCGGACCGCCAGGTCTTCGCCCTGTGCGGCGACGGTGCCGCCGCCTACACCCTGCAGGCCCTGTGGACGCAGGCGCGCGAGAAGCTGAACATCATCAACATCGTCTTCGCCAACCATTCCTATCTGGTTCTGAATTTCGAACTGGCCCGCGTCGGTGCCGGCGAACCGGGCCCGGCGGCGCAGCAAATGCTCTCTCTCGACCACCCGAAGATGGACTGGGTCAAGCTGGCAGAAGGTTTTGGCGTTCCCGGACATCGCGCACGCACGGCCGGTGAGTTTGACACCGCACTGCAGGCCGCCATCAAGGCCGGCGGGCCGCAATTGATCGTCGCGGAAATCTGACAGGCATCAGCCGGCGCGGGCGATCCGCCGCGGCTGCTGGTCCTGCCGGTCGGCGACCAGCACCTGCGTCAGCAATTGGCGCAATTCGGAAATATTGACCGGCTTGTCGAGGCAGGCGAGGAAACCCGCTTCGGCGAGTTCCCGCCGCGCATGACCGGAGGCCAGCGCAGTGACCGCGACGACCGGGACAGCGGCGGTCGCCGGGTCTGCCTGCAGCAGGCGGTGGGCCATATAGCCGTCCATGCCCGGCATCTGGATATCCATCAGGATCAGGTCATAGGGCCTGGCGGCCGCGGCAGTGATCGCCTCGGCCCCGCTTGCCACGCAATCAATGCGGATCTGCTCGCCGACCAGGGATTGTCCCAGCATCGCCGCGATGACCAGCCGGTTGGTGGCCACATCGTCAACCGCGAGGATCGAAACCGGCTCATCGAGATGAAGCGGTGCCGGCACCGCCCTGTCCGCTGGCGCCTTCAGGCTGCCGGCGCGGCGCGTGCGGACCGAGAAGGAAAATTGCGAACCGATCCCGGCATGGCTCTCGACATCGATGCGGCCGCCCATGCGCTCGGCCAGCTTGCGGCAGATCGCCAGCCCCAGACCGGTCCCGCCATACTTGCGGGTCGTCGAACTGTCGGCCTGGCTGAAGGCGTCGAAGATTGTCTCCAGCTTCTCGCTGGCAATGCCCTCGCCGCTGTCGCTGACGCTGACCACCGTCTCGATCAGGCCCTCGGCATCGGCCGGCTCCTGATGCACATCGACGCAGATGCGGCCGCTATTGGTGAACTTCACCGCATTGCCCAGAAGGTTGTTGAGGACCTGACGGATACGCAGCGGATCGCCGCACAGATTGGGCTCCGCGACGTCATGGGTGCCAAAGACCAGCTCGACGCCCTTGCTCTCGGCCTGCAGGCGCCAGTGCGCCGTGGCGCTCCCGGCCAGCGCGACAATATCCAGATCGACCGTCTCGAGCGCCACGGCGCCCGCCTCGATCTTGGACAGGTCAAGAATGTCATTGAGCAATTCCAGCAGGTTCTCACCCGACTCATTGATCACCGCAAGCCGGTCCGCCTGCTGGGCCGTCAGGGATTCATCGTCGAGCAGGACCCGGCTCATCCCGAGCACACCGTTCAGGGGTGTGCGGATTTCATGGCTCATCATGGCCAGGAATTCCGATTTGGAACGATTGGCCGCCTCGGCCGCCGCCAGCGCGCGCTGCAGACGCTCATTGGCCTCGGCCAGCTCGACATTGGCGGCATGGGTGGCCGAACGGAAGGTGGACGCAAAAAAGCTCACCCACAGACAGGTAAATCCGGCCACGAGCGCAAGCACGGCGACAAGGCTCGAGGGCATCGTCGCCAGCTCGGTTCCGGCCAGGCGCTGGCTGACGAGAACAACGGTCGACAGCAGGCCGATGACGGCCACGCCGGCGGCCATGGCAGCGCGCGCGCCCCAGGCGATATAGACGCCCAGCGCAATGACCGGCAGGTAGATCATGGCCGGCGGGAAGCCGCCCCGATTGCCCCAGACCGCCCCGGCCAGGGTCGCAGAGGTCACCGCCAGCACCAGCACGATGGTCAGATTCGGACGGTGCAGCCGCAAGCCCACCAGGCCCGACAGCGCAATCGCCAGCATGGCCGCGAGACTGAGCGCAGCCATGCCGGGCCGCCCCTCGCCCGAGAGGGTCAGCACCAGCACATTGATCAAGGCCGTCGCGACCATGGTCACGGTGAAGGCGAGTGCGACGCGGTACTGGATTCTCCGGTCGAAGCCGGTATCGGCCTTGACCCTCATCAACCCGTCGAGGCGTTTCCAGAATATGGCTGAATCTCCCAAGTTACGGGTCGATACAGGCCTGTTACGCGTTAAATTTCCATGAGCTGAATTAATCATGACTCGCGCAGCTGTATTGCGCGCACGTCCGGGCCATGTTGCGGGGTGGATCGGCGCCCCCGATTGTGATTGGCACCCGTATCGTGCCAAACCGACGGGAACGGCCGGGAAGGTTTGGCAACAGCCCGCGACAGACGAAGGGAATATCGACAATGACGGCACCCGGCGACGACAGCAAGCTGATCGACGAATACCGCAATATCGCCGCCGTCGTGACCGCGCTGGCCCTGCTGCAGGCCGCCACCGGAGCCATCTCGGTCGTCGGGCCACTGACACTGATCGCCCAGGGCGCCTCGACGCTGACCATTGGTGCCATCGCCTCAAGCTATGCCCTCGGCTTCATGCTCGGTGCCCGGCTGGCACCGGCAGAAATCCGCCAGATCGGCCATATCCGCGCCTTCGCCGCCTTCGCCGCGATCGGCTCGCTGGCTGCGGGCGGACTCTATCTCAGCGCCCACACGGCCTGGTGGATGCTGATGCAGGCCCTGATCGGCCTGAGTGTCGCGGGCCTGTTTGCCTCGGGCGAAAGCTGGATCGCCGGCGCCGCACCGGCCGCGCGGCGCGGTGCCGTGCTCGGCTTCTACCTCGTGACCTCCAAGCTGGGCTTCATGATCGGCCCCTTCCTCGCCGCCTACACCACTCCGGGCGGTGCGGCCGGTTTCCTGCTCGTCAGCGCCCTGTTCACCGCTAGCCTGATCCCCGTCTCGGCGACACGCCGCGCCGAACCGCCGGCGCCCAGCGCTGAGCCCTTCGGCCCGATCCGGCTGTGGCAAACGGCGCCCTCGGCCGTGATCGCGGCCTTCATCGCCGGCGTCGTCAATGGCGCCGTCTTGCAGCTCTACGCCCTCTTCATCACCGACCTCTCTCCCGATTCCGTCGCCAGCATGGCGGCTGTATTCAATGCGGCGATGATGGCCGGCACGGTCCTGGCGCAATGGCCGGCGGGCATGATTTCCGACCATTTCGACCGCCGCATCGTCATCGCTGTGCTGGCCGTCATCAGCGGACTGGCGGCCGGGCTGCTGGCCCTGTTTGCGATGCAATTGCCCATGCCCATGGTCTTCGTCCTGGCGGCGCTCTGGGGGGCTGGATCGCTGTCCTTCTACGGTATTGCGGTCGCCCATGCGGCGGACCGGGCCGAACCGGGCCAGTCGGCCAACATGATGTCGGGGATACTGATCCTGTGGGCGACCGGCTCGATGCTTGGCCCGGCCATGGCCGGCGGCGTGATGAGCCTGACCGGCGGTGGCGGCCTGTTCCTGTTTGCGGCAGGGGGCCTGTTTGTCCTGGCAGCCGCCATGCTCTACCGGCGCGCCGGCGTGCGGCAGGTGGCCGAAAGCGACAAGGGCGAATTCGCCCCGAGTACCGCGACCAGTGTTTCGGCGGCGGACCTCAACCCGATGACCGACGGGGATGAGGAGGAGGCCGGGCCGGAGGGCTGAACCTGCCGGAAAGCCGGAAATGGCCGGCGGGTATGCTATGGCCTGTGCGCAGCAATCGCGAGTACACTCGCAAACTCGATTTATGGAGCCTTTAGTAGTTGCAAATTCAGACACCGGACTTCGGACTAATATATCGAAATAGTCGCTGATTTTCCCGGCAATATTTCCTGACGCCCGGACGAAGATTAATTTAATCGCACCTGCATCTCTTGCTTTTTCCTGCAATTTCTCTATTCCATCGCGCTCTATTCCCAATCAATCCACCCACCGGACTCAATCGTCACGAGGAGACGCCTCCCCCTATGAATCATGGCCAACGCCCCAACCGCATCGCCGCTTTCGCCGCCGAAAAAGTCAATATCCAGCAATTGCAGGACGCATCCGAAACCTTTGGCCGCCAGAACCGGCGCCTGACCCTGGTTTCCGATCAGCAGGCCGCATTGCGCGGCTATAACGGCCCGTCCGAACTCAATTTCGCGATCACCGAAACGACGGCTGAACTGGATGCAGGCGAGTATGAGGCCCTGGTTCTGCTTGAGGGCGCCCCGCTGCTCGACGCCAGTGCACACGCGCTGATCAAACTCTTCCTCGCCGCCGACAAGCCCGTGATTGCCCTCACGGGTAGCGCAGCCCTGCTCGCCGATCACACCACGACCGCGATCGACGCGCCGGAATCGGCCGCGGCCATCCTGGGCGGCAATCTCTACGTCAATACCGACGAGGATTGCGATCTCAAGATCGTCGAGGCCATTGCCAAGCATTTGCTGGCGACCAATGGCGGTGCCGCGCCCGAAACCAAGCGCCGCGCCGGCGGCCGCTACTAGGCTTCGCATAACGCCTGACCGAACCGGAAGACCCGCCTGCCCTGCTCCCGCAACCGGGAGGGGGCGGGCCGGCTCCCGGCTCATGCCTGCCGCCGGATGACCGGCGCGATACCAGCCGCCACAGCCGCCCGATGCGTCAAACCCCGGGCCCGTTTGACCGCCCGCTGCGAAATCACGGCCCTGCCCGGCAAACTTGCGACGGATTCACGCTTGCTGCACGTATAGATTCCTGCCGCGCCAACGCTGGAGTCCGCATTGTCCTTTCGCCGCATCATTTTCTGGTCCCATCTCAGCGTCGGCGTCACCGTCGGACTGATTGTCTTCCTGCTGTCGGCCACCGGCGTCTTGCTGACCTATGAGCGGCAGATGCTCGACAGCGCCGGGGTGCGGCTCAGCCAGGACACGATGGCGGGCGCCCCCCTGACCGCCGACGAGCTTGCCGTGATCGCCGCCCGTGATGGCAGCCAGGCCCAGCGCTCGCTGGTGTTTCACCGCGATGCCGACCGGCCTGTCGAGATCAGTGCCGGGCGCGGACGCACCAGCCTGGTCCATCCCTATACCGGCGAGCCGCTGGAAAGCGGAGCCGGGCCGATGCAGGATTTCTTCCGCTCCGTCACCAGCCTGCACCGCTATCTGGCGATGAGCGGCGAGGCGCGCGAAACCGGTGCGGCCATCACCGGCGCAGCCAATCTCGCCTTTCTCTTCATTCTGGTCAGCGGTTTTTACCTGTGGTGGCCCAAGGCCTGGCGCTGGTCCTTCATCAAGCTCAACCTGCTGTTCCGCAAAAACCTGCCCAGCGCGAAAGCCCGCGATTACAACTGGCACCACGTGTTCGGCATCTGGGCCCTGGTGCCCCTGCTTGCCGTGGTGATTTCCGGAGTGGTGATTTCCTATCCCTGGGCGGGCAATCTGCTGGCGCGCGCCTATGGCGAAGCGCCCTCGGCCCAGCGCGGACCGCCAGGCAGCGGCGGCGGCGACGCGGATGCCGGGCAGGAACTGGCACCGCTGCAACACAGCGCCGCCCTGCAGGACATGCTCGAGACCGCCCGCGCGTCCGACAGCCGCTGGCGCACCATCTCGATCGCCCTGCCGGCGAGCCCGTCGGCACCTTCAGTCGAACTGACCGTCGATACCGGCAATGGCGCCCAATATGACCGCAAACGCCTGCTGACCTTCGACCGCAGCGATGGCAGCCTGCTGACCGATGTTGTCGTGGCCCAGACCCAGTCACCCTATCGCCGGGCGCGCATCTATCTGCGTTTCCTGCATACCGGTGAAGTCTATGGCTGGTGGGGACAGACCCTGGCCGGGCTCGGATCCCTCGCCGCGCTCTTCCTGGTGTGGACCGGCCTGGCGCTGGCCTGGCGGCGCCTGATCCTGCCACTCTGGCGCAAACGCAGGGCCTAGCGGCCAGCGGCGAAGTTTCGCCCAATTTCGCGGGCAGTTTCGGCCCGAACACAAACCGGCCGGAGCTGCCCGCATGGACGTCCTACGCATCATTCTCTCTATCCTGCTGCCGCCGCTCGGCGTCTTCCTGAAAGAGGGATTCGGACTGCAATTCTGGATCAATATCCTTCTGACCCTGCTGGGCTATGTCCCGGGCGTGCTGCATGCCGTCTGGATTATCGCCAGACGATGACGCGGAGACGGTCCGATGCATGATGATGAACGCCCTGATGCGGCTGACGAGGATGCAGGCAATCGCGAACTGGCCCGGCTGGAGAGCCTGGCCGACTGGCTCGATACCCGGTTTCGCATCCCCGGCACCTCGATCCGTTTCGGGCTCGACGGCCTGATCGGCCTGGTTCCCGGCCTCGGCGATCTCGCCATGCTGGCGCCCGCCTTCTATCTCATCGCCCGCGCCGCCGCCCTCGGCGCCCCGCTGCATGTGCTGGCGCGGATGCTGGTCAATACCTCGCTCGATCTGGTGATCGGCGCCATTCCCGTCGTCGGCGATATTTTCGACGTCGCCTTCAAGGCCAATCGCCGCAACACCGCCCTGCTGGCCCGCTTTCTGGAGCGCAAGAAGGCAAAGCGGATCCGCTAGCGGAGTTATCCCCGCCCTCCTGCGATGATCCGACGTCATCCTGGCGCAAGTCAGGACCTAGACGTGACAAGCGCGGAGCCCGGTCTATCGAGGTCCCGTCTTGCGTCGGGATGACGATAAATTGGCGATGTTATCCCCGCCCCCTCCGCCAGCGCGTATGCTTCCAGCGTTCCGGTTGCACGGGAGGCGTGAGCTCAGTCACTTGCGGCGATCGGGAGCGTGGAGCCCATCCGCACAAAGGCGTGACAGCCCGAGTTCCGGTGGGGCCATGATCGGGGAAGTGAGGCATTAGGGCTCGACCAATCTTCCACGGTCATTTCGAGGCAGGACCCGTGAGGGGCCTGAGTAAATCTCCACGTGCGGGACGTCTCGGATGCCCCCAAAACTTACTCAAGAACCGGCATTCGCCGGCGTCCCGCACACCTCCCAATCCGGGGAGGAACCCTCAAACCTCCAGCGGCGAGCCGCGTGGAGATTTCGGTGCGTCGAAAATGAGAGAGTGGTAGGCCCGGAGGGACTCGAACCCCCAACCAAGCGGTTATGAGCCGCCGGCTCTAACCAGTTGAGCTACAGGCCCGCTCGACAAGCGAGGACGCCATCGATACTGCGTCTTGCCGCGCAGGCCAAGGCATTGCGGCAGACGATATCAGCCGGCCCGCGCGCGGCGGTGTTTCGGGCCGATGCTGAACACCATGAGATGCGCCAGCAGCACCAGCGCCAGAATGATGAGCTCGATCTGGTCCCGCAGCCAGAAGGCCGGACTGCCGACCTCGGTCCAATAGGCCCGCGACGCCTGCGTCGCATCGGAATAGGCGCCCGGTTGCGGTCGCGCCGGCACGACCGCGGCGGCAACTTGCGGCGAGACGAATTCATAGCCCATCGCCTGCAGAGCGGTGGTCAGTTCGGTCAGCCGGGCCGGGTCGAGATACCAGTGGAAGAAGAAACTGGCATAGCTGTCGCGAAGCACCAGATTGCGCCGCGCCGTTTCCAGCATCGCATCCATGGAACGTCCATGAACACTGCCCGCAGGGGCCCAGTTGCCGAGGGTCTCAGGCAGGATCAGATCGCCGCGGATATCGCGCACCGGATAGGGGAAGAATTGTTCGCTGAACAGGGACGGATCAACATCGGGATCACCCGAGGCCTCGCCGCCGAAATACAGGACCCGTTCGAGCCGGGCCGGAAAGCGCTGGCCCATGGAGCGATAGGCCGATGGCGATGCGGCATAATGCGGCGAGGTGAAGATCCAGGGCCGTGGCAGGCCGGCGGTTTCCCAGTTGGCGAAGGCCAGGTCGAGCCTGTCATCCCACATCGCGCTGTCATCATCAGCCAGGGGGCCGAGCAGGTCGAACCCGCCCTCGGCATCGAGGCCAACGCGGAAGAATTCATAATCACTGCCGCTGACACCGAAATTCGGATTGGGGATATCGCCATGCTGGTGCGTCTGCCCATGCATGATGAGCGTGCCGCCGGCGCGGGCCATGTCCCGCAGGGCACTGGCCAGATAGGGGCGCGCGTTCAGGCTGAAGCGGCGCTCGCGTCCGTTGGAATAGTGTCCGGCCGGATCGGCGAAGGTGTCATAGACGGTCGCGGAGAAGGGCACATCAAGCGCCTCGATCGCCGCCAGCAGGATCTGGATCTGCTCGGGATCGGCATTGGGGCCGATATCCTCGATCCGCATCAGGGCCTGGCGGACATCCGGGGCGTCCGGGGCCAGGGTGCGCGACAGGATGTCGGCAAACACCAGATAGCGGTCATCCTCGCTGGCATAGGCCATCGGGCTTTCGCTGATCCAGGTCAGGTCTCCGGAGCGCAGGGCCCAGGGGGCGAGTTCGCCATCGGCGGCCTGCATCTGTGCCAGGACCTCGACACGTTCGGGATCGGTAATGCGCACTTCGGCAACGCGGTCAGTGCTCAGCGGATTGCGCGTGAAATGTTCACCGCGATAGACGACATCGGGGAAGACCTTGGTGGTGGCCGCCTCGGCGAGCCAGCCGACCTGCGCGGCCAGACCCGGCGCTGCCGCCTGCAGGCTGGCCGGATCAGGCTGGATCCACATCGTGGTGCCTTCGCCATTCATGGCGTCGTCAAGCAGGGCTGCGGGCAGGCTCTGACCATAGGTCGAATTGACCACGATCAGGGCGTCATGGCCGTCACGGTCATGGGGTTGATACTCGGAGATCGCCGCCAGTGCTGCCTCGGCATGACGCCCGGCCAGATTGGCAATATTGACCGCATGCAGCTCGCCCAGGGCGTGATCCTCGCCCTCATCGGGATAGAGGACCAGAACGCTGGAGCGCTGCGGCACAGCTGTCGCTTCTGTTTCCGCATTGATCTCCCCGTGCAGCGGGTAGATCAGTGCGCCCCAGAGCGCGGTCAGCAATATGGTCAGGCGAATAATCATTCTCGGGCGTGCTCCCCAGCATCAGAAGCCCCCTTTCTCGCGTCAGGCTGCGTCCAAAGCTGGGTCCAAATGCGCCAAGATTGCGGCAGGCAGCGGTCATTCCGCGGCGGGTTCGTTCAGGTTTCAGACAGCTTGGCTATGTCTCACTCGACTCGAAATGCTTACCCAACGGGCGATATCGGCGTAACCTGCTGATGCTGCACGCCCACCCATCACCCAGGAGCTCTGCCCATGATCCGCGCCCTTCTTGCCTCCACTGCCCTGCTGGCCATCGCCGCACCGGCCATGGCCGAGGATGTCAATCCGACCCTGTCGCTTTCGGCCTCCGCCGACGTCCAGGTCGATCCGGATTTCGCCACGGTCCAGTCCGGCGTCGTCACCCGCGCCGCCACAGCGCAGCAGGCCGTCCAGGACAATGGCCGCGCCATGAACGCCGTGTTCGACGCACTGCGCCGTGCCGGTGTGACCGGCAATGATGTCCAGACCTCGCAATTGAGCGTCTCGCCGATCTATGCTGATCGTACCGAAGCCAACCAGAACCAGTATGAGATCATCGCCTATGAGACCCGCAACACGGTCTCGGCCAAGGTGCGCGACACGACCCGCGTCGGCAATGTAATCGATGCCATGGTCTCGGCCGGGGCCAATAATATCCAGAGCGTCAGCTTCGGCGCCGAGGACACATCCGCCGCGATGGACGAGGCCCGCCGCGACGCGATTGCCAGCCTGCTGGCCCGTGCCGAATTGTTTGCCGACGCCGCCGGATTTGAATTGTGCGGCATCACCCGCATGAGCGAGGATTTCGCGCGGCCGGCCGCACCGATGATGATGGCGCGGATGGACTCGGCTTCAACGCCGGTGGCCGCCGGTCAGCTCTCGCTCACCGCCACCGTCAACGCCGATTTCTGCATTGCCGATTGATCAGGCGGCGTCCGGCTTGGCCATGACCCGATTGTGTTCATCCAGCAGGATGACGACCGGGTCATAGGCTTCCGCCTCGGCGGCTTCCATTCCGGCATAGGCGACCACGATGATACGGTCACCGATCTGGGCCAGACGGGCCGCAGCACCATTGATGCCGAACATGCGGCTGCCGCGCGGGGCCTCGATGGCATAGGTGGTGAACCGCTCGCCATTATTGATGTTGAGCACATCGACCTGTTCGAATGGCAGGATCCCCGCCGCGTCGAGATAATCGCGATCGATCGAGATCGAGCCTTCATAATGCAGGTCTGCCTGGGTCACGGTGGCCCGGTGAAGTTTGCATTTCATCATGGTGAGGCGCATCGCACTCAACTCCGTACCGGCTAATGCTGCACTGCACATACGTGTCCCTGCATCCGATTTCAACGCCTGGGCACGGCAAATCTTCCGGGGTGGTCAGCGAGAAGATGAACACGGGCCAACTCCCGGTTTCAATCAAGGTTCATGCAGGCCGGCCAAAATAGTGTATCCTGAAGCTCTCGAAATTGCGGAGTGCCCGACATGCGCAAGTTTTTGACCCCTCTGGCCCTGGCCCTGCTCGCGAGCAGCGGTACGCAGGCACAGACCTCGGCTCCGCCGCGCAACATGACATTCCAGCCGGTCGCACAGCTCAGCCAGGCGAGCTTGCAGCGCCAGCCCACGGCCGAACCGGCCTCGCCCGGCTCGCCGCGCACCATGCCGATCGACTGGGACCAGGCCCGCGCCGATGCCCGGCGTCAGGCCAATATCGGTGCCGAGATCGCCGCCACCCGTCTGGCACCGGCATTGCCGCGGCCAAGCAATCGCCAAGCCGCCCAGGTCGCCAATACCCGCCTGCCGGTCCTGGTGCCCAATATGGCGAGCCTGAGCTCATCGCCCGAGCCGACCGTCCTGCTTTTCCCGCAATCGGATTTCTACACCCTTTCCATCATGGGCGACGGGCTGGTGATCGAGGTCTTTGGCACCCGCCTCGCCCACGCCGTTGCCCCTGATGCCCTCACCGCCCGGCAATTGCGCGCCACTGATCCCGATGCCCTGCGGATCTCGGCGACGGAATACGGCCAGGTGGCCGACTTCAATCGCTATGGCGCCGCCTATACCGTGACGCTGGAATGCGACAATCCGCAGAGCGATCCGCGCTGCGCCGATGACGTGCTGGTGCGCCGCCTGGCCCACTCACTGGTTATCGCTGCCGGATCGCCCGGCGAGGGAGGCTGACCATGTCGACCCGCGAGACTGAACGAGCCCTTGCCGCCGCCGTCGCCGCGGCCGGCATCGCCGCCATGATCTGGTGGCCCGCCACCGGCGAAGCCCCGGCCGAACCGGAGCCTGAGACAGAGGAAGTGGTCGTCGAAGAGGTGGCGGACCCGGATCCCGAACCGGTGGCCGAGGACGAGCCGATTGTCGAGGAAGAGCCCGAGCCGGAACCCGGGGAGGAGCCGGCCGGGGAACCGCCCGCCCCGCCCATCCTTGACGATGCCGGTATCGAATTCACCTGGATGCCGGCCGGCGATCTGATCGAGGAGTCCGGCACCGGCCAGATCCTGCAGATCAATTATGCCCCCGACATGCGCTTCCCGATCGAGGCCGGCCAGGCCTATGCCAATAGCCAGGTTTATGGTTATGGCGGCTATCTCGGCCCGGCCGGCGGCCAGTGCAACGCCGCCAATTACGCCTATTCCTGGCGCGACAATTTCTGCGAAACACGCGGCTATGGTACGCCGATGTGCCCGACCGGCCACGGCCACCAGGGCCAGGATATCCGCCCGGCGAGCTGCACCGACGGCGTTCACCAGGCCGTCGCCGCCGCCGACGGCACCATCACCTCGATCGGCAGTTATTCAGTGCGGCTGATGAGCGATGACGGTGTGCGCTACACCTATCTCCACCTCGACAAGCCAAGCCTGCTGGTCGCCCCCGGCGATCACGTCACGCGCGGCCAGGTGATCGGCATGGTCTCGAATGAATTCGGCGACACCTCGACCACCATCCACCTGCATTTCGAAATCCGCATGGCGGTCGATACCGGTGGCAGCATCGAGAACACCAATGTGCCGCCCTATCTGGCGCTGGTCGACAGCTATCAACGCCTGCTTGAAGGCGAGGACAGCTAATTTCGGGCTTGCAGGCAAGCCATTAAACCGCAACAGTTTTTCACGACGCGCCGGCTTGAGGCGCGCTGCCCGAGGGGATGACTGGCATGAGAATACGGATCTGGCTGACCGCGAGCCTGGCTGCGCTGGCCCTGAGCGCCTGCGAGGATGGCTCGCGCAATTCGAACGGCTATGTCGCCACCAATGACGCTGCCGCCGGCATGAGGGAAGATTATGCGCTTGGCCGCGCCATGGCCCCGTCGCCTTCACCGCCGCCCTCACCCTCCCTGGATGCACAGGCGCCCGAAAGCATCGAACGGCTGATCGCCTACCGCTATGATTACCGGTTCGAGACGCCCGCCGCAGCCACGGTTGGCCTGGTGGAGAGCCACCAGAGCGCCTGCACCGCTGCCGGTGCCGATCAGTGCCAGATCGTCGCCTCGAATATCTATGATGATGGCCGCGGCGCTGTCTCCGCCAATGTCCAATTGCGCGCCAGCCCGGCCTGGGTGGAAAGCTTCCAGGGCGGGCTCGAAGCCGATCTCGAAACAGCCGGCGGGCGGATCCAGAACCAGTCGCAATCGGCCGAGGATCTCACCTCGGCGATCTATGACATCGAAGCCCGTCTCGAGGCCAAGCGGGTCTTGCGCACGCGCCTGATTTCTCTGCTGGAGCGGGAGAATGCCAGCGTCGAGGAACTGGTCCAGGTCGAGCGCGAACTGGCCAATGTCCAGGGCGAGATCGAGGGATCGGAAGCCCAGATTCGTGTCATGCGCGGCCGCGTCTCTATGTCGGCCCTGGCCCTGAACTACGCCTCGCGCGTCGAACCCGTCAGCCCGGGCGCCTTCGATCCGCTGACCTCGGCCCTGACCAATGTCTTCCGCGAACTGGCCGCAGGCCTCGCCAATGTGATCACCTTTGCCGCCGGTTTCGCGCCCTGGCTGCTGATCATCATTCCGCTGTTCTGGGGGCTGTCCCGCTGGCTTAGCGGCCTGCTGCGGGCCCGCCGTGAGGCGAAGGCAGCAAAGACCGAATAGGTTGAGCCCTGGCCGGCACCCCGGTGCCGGCCAGCCTCACCCGCCCAGATGCAGCACCACCTCGCGCCGCTGTGGCCGGTCGCGGTGTTCAAACAGATAGAGCCCCTGCCAGGTGCCGAGCAGCATTTCGCCATGGGCGACAGGAATGCCGATCGAGGTCTGGGTCAGCGCCGCCTTGATATGCGCCGGCATGTCATCCGGCCCCTCCGCTGTATGCGCCAGCCACGCCATCGACGGATCATCACCATCGGGCACCAGCCGGCGGAAAAACGCGTTGAGGTCGCGCTGCACGTCGGGATCGGCATTTTCCTGGATGGTCAGTGAGCAGGAGGTGTGGCGCACGAAGACTGTAAGCAGGCCCTCGGCGGGATTTAGCTCGGAAACGAAGCTTTGCGCGGAGCGGGTGAAGTCGTAGAGGCCGGGGCCGGTGGTGGAGAGGGTGAGAGTCGTAAGTGGCATAGCCATCAACCTATTAGTCGTACACCAGAAATCAAATCCTGCCGACACAACGAAAAAGGCGCCCCGGTTTCCCGGAGCGCCCTTCGATTCTTGATCGCTCTCTGGACCTAGTTATCCAGGAAGCTCCGCAGCTTGCGAGACCGGCTCGGGTGCTTCAGCTTGCGCAGCGCCTTGGCTTCGATCTGACGAATACGTTCCCGGGTGACCGAGAATTGCTGGCCGACTTCTTCCAGGGTGTGGTCGGTATTCATGCCGATGCCGAAGCGCATGCGCAGGACGCGTTCTTCACGCGGCGTGAGCGATGCCAGCACCCGCGTGGTGGTCTCGCGCAGATTGGCCTGGATGGCGGCGTCGATCGGCAGGATGGCATTCTTGTCTTCGATGAAATCGCCGAGATGGCTGTCTTCCTCGTCGCCGATCGGCGTTTCCAGGGAGATGGGCTCCTTGGCGATCTTCATCACCTTGCGCACTTTTTCCAGCGGCATGGCGAGCTTTTCCGACAGCTCTTCCGGGGTCGGCTCGCGGCCGATCTCGTGCAGCATCTGGCGCGAGGTGCGGACGATCTTGTTGATGGTCTCGATCATGTGCACCGGAATACGGATGGTGCGCGCCTGGTCGGCGATCGAGCGGGTGATCGCCTGGCGGATCCACCAGGTGGCATAGGTCGAGAACTTGTAGCCGCGGCGATATTCGAACTTATCGACCGCCTTCATCAAGCCGATATTGCCTTCCTGGATCAGATCGAGGAATTGCAGGCCGCGATTGGTGTATTTCTTGGCGATGGAGATCACCAGGCGCAGATTGGCTTCGACCATTTCCTTCTTGGCGACCCGTGCTTCGCGCTCGCCCTTCTGGACGGTACGGACAATGCGGCGCAGGTCTTCGATCGGCACGCCGGCGCGCTGGGTCAGCTCGGCGAGATCATCGCGGATCTTGGAGGCATCTTCGCCTTCGCGCTCGATAAAGCGCGTCCAGGCCTTCGAGGTCTTCGCCATCGAACCCGGCCAGTCCGGATTCAGCTCATTGCCGAAATAGCTGTCCATGAACTGGGCCCGCGGCACGCCATGAGCGTCGGCCATGCGCAGCAGCTTGCCCTCGAGCGACATGCGCTCCTTGTTGATCGCGTAGAGCTGCTCGACCAGGGCCTCGATGCGGGCATTGTTCAGGTGCATCGTGTTGAGATTGGTGACGATCGAGTTCTGCAACGCCTCGTACTTCTCGCGGCTCTGCTTGGTCAGGTCCTTGCCTTCGATACGCGCGGCAACGAGCTTGTCCTGCAGTTTGCGGAAGGCGATGAAGTCGGTCGAGATCAGGTCCAGCGTCTCCATGACGCCTTCGCGCAATTCCGCTTCCATCGCCGAGAGCGAGAGCGAAACGCCTTCATCATCATCGTCATCATCGTCGTCGTCGGACTTGGACGTACCTTCGCCGTCCTCATCATCCTCGTCGTCATCCTTGGCCTTGGCGTCGTCATCGCCGGACTCGTCGTCCTCGTCCGCATCATCGGACTTGGCTTCGCCATCAGCCGTCTTGGCGGCACCGGGCCCTTGCGGGGTCGGCATCTCGCCATCTTCGGCCGGGGAGGTCTCGTCGTCCTCGTCCTGGTTGGCTTCAGCCTGCTGGCTGCCATAGGTGGCGTCGAGATCGATAATGTCGCGCAGGAGGACTTCGCCTTCGTGCAATTCCTCGCGCCAGACCATGATGGCCTCAAAGGTCAGCGGGCTTTCGCACAGACCGCGGATCATCGCGTTGCGGCCGGCCTCGATACGCTTGGCGATGGCGATTTCGCCTTCGCGGGAGAGAAGCTCGACCGAACCCATTTCGCGCAGATACATCCGCACCGGATCATCGGTACGGTCAGCGGAAGTCGGGGTGTTCAGACCGGTGATGGCGCTCTTGGAGGCACCGGCGACCGCACGGGTCTCGCCTTCTTCACCATCGTCATCATCATCGTCATCATCGGAATCGCCGTCGCTGCCCTTGGCGGCGCCGGTCGTTTCCTTGTCGTCATCAGCTTCACTGTCATTATCAACGACATTGATGCCCATTTCGGACAATTGACCCAACACGTCCTCGATCTGCTCGGACGAGAATTCCTCGCTCGGCAACACCGCATTCAACTCGTCATGAGTCACATAGCCGCGCTTTTTGGCGACCTTGATCATGTTCTTGACGGACTGATCCGTCAGGTCCAGGAGAGGGCCGTCATGGTTTTCTGATGCGTCACCGGCTTCGGCGGGTTTGGTCATGTATTCGTCCCTGGTCGCGCCGCTGACAGGCGCCAATCGACAATATCCGTATCAGGAAGGTTCCGAACGGCTGGTTTCGCGTCGATAGGCTTCCACCAGCCGACGCACACCCTCCGAATCATCCCTGCCAATCTCCTCGACCAGCCGCGCGCGAATTTCTTCACGGCGATCAGTCGCTTCATTTCTTTCCATATAGGCAGCCGCGAGCTTAATCCAAGCCTCACTGCGCTGTTCATCGGAAGCTTGTTCCCCGCCAATTGCCGCCCGCATCGGTCCCCGTTCAACGTCCAACCGCCTGAGCTCCGCCGCAAAGCCCGCTTCAACAAGCTTCGCGCGTAGCCAATCCGATTGCACAGACTGCCCAGAAGAGCAGGCGTCTAGAACGGTGTCGCGTAGAGAGTCAAGCGAACCGACGTTCAAATGCGCCAGGGTTTCGACCTGTTCCATCGCCAGTTCGGGCCATTCGATCACGGCCAGCAACAGCATTCGGGCATCGGCGGCGCCGGGAGAGCCCTTGGCTGCGCGACGCAGTTCAGCACTCGGCCCGAGCCGCGGCAGGCCCTTTGCCCCGCGCGGCACCCACGGCGTGCGCTTCGGCGCGCTGCCGAAAGCGGCCTCGATCCGGTTGTCGAATTCGCGCTTGTACTCGGCCCGGATGTCCGGCTCGGCGATCTGGGCCAGCAGGCCGCGGATCCGGCGGCGGAAACTGGCGCGGCGATCGGGATCGTCGAGCGGCTCGACTCCGATCTCGCGCTCCCACAACAGATCAGCGAGCGAACGCGTCTTCGAGAGCATTTCGCGCAGCGCCCCGGCACCCTGCTCGCGCAGGATATCGTCGGGGTCCTTGCCATCGGGCATGAAGGCAAAGCGCAGCGTGTGGCCGGCCTGAAGCAATGGCAGGGCGCGGTCGGCCGCCTTCAGGGCCGCAGCGCGTCCGGCGCTGTCGCCATCAAGACACATCACCGGCTCGCCTCCGGCGCGCCAGAGCAGTTGCAATTGCTCCTCGGTGATCGCCGTCCCCAGCGGGGCGACGCCATGCTCAAGCCCGGCCCGCGCCAGGGCGATGACATCGAGATAGCCTTCCGCGACGATCAGGCCACGAATATCGGCCTTGGGATCGGAGGCCGCCTTGCGCGCTTCGGGGAAGCGATAAAGCATCGAGCCCTTGTGGAAGATCGGCGTCTCCGGCGAGTTGAGATATTTCGCCTTGGCCTCGCTCGACAGGGCCCGGCCGCCAAAGGCGACCAGCCGGCCGCGCGGGTCCTGGATCGGAAACATGATGCGGTGGCGGAAGCGGTCATAGGGCGAACCGTTATCGGGCTCGATCAGCAGGCCGCACTCGATCAGGTCGCCGACCGGCGCGCCGGCGGTAACCAGCTCGTCCTTGAGGGCGGTGCGGCTCTCCGGGGCGTAGCCAATGCCGAAGCGGACGCAATCCTCGCCGGAAAGCCCACGCGATTTGAGATAACGGCGCGCATCCTCGGCCGCTGGCGTACGCAGGGCGCGCAAATAGAAGGCCTGGGCAGCCTCCATCCATTCGACGAGAGATTTGCGGTGGCGGGTGGTCTCTTGCGCCTGGGGGTCCGGTGCCGGCAGTGAGAGCCCGGCCTCCCCGGCCAGACGCTCGGCCGCCTCCATGAAGGAGAGGCCTTCCATCTCTTCGAGCCAGGTGAAGACATCGCCATGCTTGCCCGAGGCGAAGCAGTGATAGAAGCGCTTCTCGTCATTGACGAAGAAGGACGGGCTGCGCTCCTTCTTGAAGGGCGAGAGGCCGACGAATTCGCGGCCCTGACGCTTCAGGCTCACCGTGCGGCCGATGAGGTCCGACGGGCGCACGCGCGCCTTGATTTCGTCGATGAAGTCCTCGCCCAGACGCATGGTGGTTCGGCAATCCCTCAAAGGCGCGGACAGGATCGCGAACGCCCGCCCGGGCTGCCCGCATTCCCGGTCGGCATGATCATTACAGACAGGAGGGCATGTTGCGCCGGAAAACCGCGCGCGTCACGCTTCAATCGCAAGCCGGTATGAAGCCCGGCCCGGCCGGACTCAGACCGCGCCGGAGAGCAGGTCCTTCACCTTGGCGCCGGCCTTGCCGAAATCCATCCGTCCGGCATAGCGGGTTTTCAGCTCGCCCATGCAGCGGCCCATATCCTTCAGGCCGGCAGCATCGAGTTCGGTCACGACGTCAGCGGCGGCGTCGGCGATCTCGGCTTCGTCCATCGGCGTGGGCAGGTATTCGCGCACGATTTCCGCCTCGGCCCGTTCGGCCTCGGCCAGGTCGAGCCGGCCGGCCTTCTCATAGGTCTCGGCGCTTTCCTCGCGCTGCTTCAACAGCTTTTGCACGATGGTGAGGATTTCTGTTTCTTCGCAGCCGCAGCAACGATCTTCGGCGCGGGCCGCAATATCGCGGTCTTTCACGGCAGCAGAGATCAGCCGCAGCGTCGACAGGCGCAGCTTGTCCTGTGCTTTCAGGGCCGATTTCATATCGGTGGCGATTCGATCACGAAGGGACATGGTTCAGGTTACCGTTTCTGGCGCAGCAAAGCGCCCATTTCGTCAATGATTTGATTTTGAAGTGGATTTTCTCAACGCCGCCAGGCTCTCGCCTCGGCTCGGGTCCATTGTCTTCCAGGCTCATCCTCGGAGCCGATTCTTGCGGTGCGATTATACGCCCGTTTCAAGCTGGGCGGAGATATGCTGTCTTTGCGAAAGAATCAAGACCAAACAGATATCGGCGTTTCGGGATTGACCGGACCTGTCTGGCTGACTACCTACGCGACCGTTTGGCCGCCCGCGCGTCACGGCGCGATTTCCCGCACGGCAGACCGGCTTCAGGAGCACAGCCATGTCCCAGACCACGCAGCCCAACCCGACCGGAGCCCTCGCGCTCGCCGATGGCAGCGTCTTCGTCGGTCAGGGGTGTGGCGCCTCGGGGATCGCGATCGGCGAATTATGTTTTAATACCGCGATGACCGGACACCAGGAGATCCTCTCCGATCCCTCCTATTCCGGCCAGGTCGTGTGCTTCACCTTTCCGCATGTCGGCAATGTCGGCGCCAATAGCGAAGACGACGAAGCGGCAAGCGCGCCGGCCCGCCACGCCGCGGTCGGCATGGTCAGCCGCGCACCACTGACACCGCCGGCCAATTACCGCGCCACGGAAAGCTTCGGCGAATGGCTGCGGACGCGCGGCATTATCTCGCTGACCGGCGTCGATACCCGCGCCCTCACCCGCCGCATCCGCGATCATGGCATGCCGATGTGTGCGGTTGCCCATGACCCGGCCGGCAATATCGATATCGAAGCCCTCAAGGCCAGCGCCAAAGCCGCTGCCTCGATGGAGGGCCTCGAACTGGCCGCCGCCGTGACGCGGGAATCAGAAGGTGAATGGAGCGAGGGCGCCTGGGGCTGGGGAACCGGCTTCTCCGAAGCGCCCGCCGACGGCCCGCGCGTCGTGGTGCTCGATTATGGCGTGAAGGCCAATATCCTGCGTCTGCTGGTCTCGGCCGGTGCCCGCGTTGCGGTCCTGCCCGGAAATGCCTCGGCCGAGGATGTGCTCAAGCTCTCGCCCGATGGGATCGTCATCTCGAATGGCCCCGGCGACCCGGCTGCGACCGGCGAGTATGCCCTGCCGACCCTGCGCACGCTGATCGACAGCAATATCCCGATCCTCGGCATCTGCCTGGGACACCAGATGCTCGCCCTCGCCCTGGGTGGCCGCACCGTGAAAATGCCGCAAGGCCATCACGGCGCCAATCACCCGGTCAAGAATCACGAGACCGGCCAGGTCGAGATCGTGTCGATGAATCACGGCTTTGCCGTCGATGGCGCCAGCCTGCCCAAGGATGCGGTCGAGACCCATGTCTCGCTGTTTGACGGGTCCAATTGCGGCTTCCGCCTCACCGGTAAACCGGTCCAGGCCGTGCAGCACCACCCGGAAGCCTCCCCGGGTCCGCAGGACAGTTTCGGGGTGTTCGATCGTTTTGTCGGTTCACTCAAGGTCGGCGAGCCGGCCTGAGCCCCTTCCCTCGAGCCCAAATCACGGCAAGATGGCGCGATGTTGAACCGTCGCGCCCTTCTCGCTGCCTCTGCCGCTACCGGACTTGCTGCCTGTGCCCGCACTGAGGCGCCGGACGGCATGTTGCGCGTCGCGATCGAGACCCTGCCGGACAGTCTCGACCCGGCCCTGGGTGAATTTGCCTCCGCCGCCCTGGTCTACAAACAAATCCATGCCGGGCTGACCGACTATGCCGCCGATGGCTCGGTGGCGCCCGGAATTGCGACCCGCTGGCGTGTCGCACCGGACGGGCTGAGCTGGGTCTTCACCCTGCGCGAGGATGCGCGCTGGTCGGACGGCCACCCGCTGACGGCGGACGATGTGGTCTGGTCCGCCCGTCGCCTGGTCGACCCTGAGCAAAGCTTTGCCAATCTGGGCGACTTCTTCGCCGTCGCAAATGCCCGTGCCATCCTGGCCGGCGAAATGCCGCCCGAGGCGATGGGCTTCACCGCCCTTGACGACCACACCATCGAGGTCCGGCTCGACACGCCGCTCGGCCTGTTGCCGACGCTGATGCGCGAATTCTACCCCTTTCCGCGCCATGCCATCGAGGCGCATGGCCGCGACTGGATCCGTCCGGAGAACATCGTCACCGCCGGCGCCTATACCGTCACGGCGGCCAGCCAGATGAGCATGGATCTGGCGAAGAACCCGCATTATGCCGGCGCGGCTGGCGTGAACATCGAGCGCATCCGCATCAACGCCGTGCGCGATGCCGGCACCCGTACCCGCATGTTCCGGGCCGGTGAATGTGATCTCGCCGAGAAGCCGCCAGGCAATCAGATCGGATATTGGCGCGAGCGCCTGGGGGAGCGGTTCCGAAGCTTCGACGCGCCGATCCTGCGCTATCTCAAGGTCAATCACGCCCGATCCGGGCTCGACACACCGGCCGCGCGGCGGGCCCTTTCGGTGGCGATTGATCGCGGCTTCATCGCGACGAACTTCTTCGACGATACGGCGCGGATCACCCATCGCATCATCCCGGAGCCCAGCGAGGGACTTGATCCGGTCGATCTGCACGGCTCGCGCCTGCGCCCGACCATCGATCCGGATCTGCCCGAACGCATCGAGATCCGCACCGTGCCCGGTGTCAGCGAACAGATCGCCATTGCCATCGCCGATGACTGGCGGCGCGTTGGCGTCGAGGCCGAGCTGCTGGTCAGCTATCCGACCGATCTTTACCAGGCGATCGACAGCGGCGATTTCGATATCGCGGTGGCCAGCTTCAATCGCGGACTGAAGTCCGATCCCTTCTTCATGCTCGATCCGTTCGCGCCGGACGGGTTCGCGGCGAATTTCAACTGGGTCAATCCGGACTTCGCCGCCGAGATGAATCTGGCACGCCGCGAGACCGACCCCGTCGTCCGCGCCATCGCCTATCGCGAAGCCGAACGCCTGCTCCTCGCTGACCAGGCCGTCATCCCGCTATTGCACGAGCGCGCCCACTGGCTGGTCAGCGACCGCGTCACGGGCACACGATCCGATATTCAGCCCATGTTGTGGCGCGATTTGGGGCTGGCGAGCGCCTGACCACCATCCGCCGTGAACGGATTACATGCAAAGCTTCATATAAAGTCTCGCCATGGCGGCGATTCCCGGTTAGGAACCCGCTTCAGCACTAAATCATTCCGTTCGCCCGACGCTGCCCCTCGCAGCGGCAGGTCGAACGCGCGCGCACGTGAGACTGGAACCCCATGCCCAAACGCACCGACATCAAGTCCATCCTGATCATTGGCGCCGGTCCGATCGTGATCGGCCAGGCCTGCGAATTCGATTATTCCGGGGTGCAAGCGGTGAAGGCGCTCAAGGCCGAGGGCTACCGGGTGATCCTCGTCAATTCCAACCCGGCCACGATCATGACCGATCCAGAACTGGCCGACGCGACCTATATCGAACCGATCACGCCGGAAATGGTCGCCAAGGTGATCGAGATCGAACGCCCCGACGCCCTGCTGCCGACCATGGGTGGTCAGACGGCGCTCAATTGCGCCCTCGAACTCGACAAGCGCGGCGTGCTGAACCTGTTCAATGTCGAGATGATCGGTGCCAAGGCCGATGTCATCGACAAGGCGGAAAACCGCCAGCGCTTCCGCACCGCGATGGAAAAGATCGGCCTGGAAAGCCCGCGCTCGGCCGTCGTCCACTCGATGGAAGAAGCCGAAGCCGCGATGATCGAGATCGGCCTGCCGACCATTATCCGCCCCTCCTTCACGCTCGGCGGCACCGGCGGCGGCATTGCCTATAATGTCGAGGAATACCGCCTCATCTGCCAGAGCGGGCTCGACGCCTCGCCTGTCGATGAAATCCTGGTCGAGGAAAGCATTGTCGGCTGGAAGGAATACGAGATGGAGGTCGTCCGCGACAAGGCGGACAATTGCATCATCATCTGCTCGATCGAGAATATCGACCCGATGGGCGTGCATACCGGCGATTCGATCACCGTCGCCCCGGCGATGACGCTGACCGACAAGGAATACCAGATCATGCGCTCGGCCTCGATCGCCGTGCTGCGCGAGATCGGCGTCGAGACCGGCGGGTCCAACGTCCAGTTCGCGGTCAATCCGGCCGACGGACGCATGGTCGTCATCGAGATGAATCCGCGCGTCTCGCGCTCCTCGGCCCTGGCCTCGAAGGCAACCGGCTTCCCGATCGCCAAGGTCGCCGCCAAGCTGGCCGTCGGCTATACGCTCGACGAAATCGACAATGACATCACCAAGGGTGCGACGCCGGCCAGTTTCGAGCCGACGATCGATTATGTCGTCACCAAGATCCCGCGCTTTGCCTTCGAGAAATATCCCGGCGCCGAAGCGACGCTGTCGACCTCGATGAAATCGGTCGGCGAAGTGATGGCCATCGGCCGCACCTTCCAGGAAAGCATGCAAAAGGCGCTGCGTTCGCTGGAGACCGGCCTGTCCGGCTTCGACGACATGGATCTGCCCGGCGTCGAGGAAGCGGTTGACGAGACCGCCCGCAAGCAGGCCGTTCGCGCGGCGCTGGCCATCCCGAGCCCGGACCGCTTGCTGGTGATCGCCCAGGCCTTCCGTGAGGGGCTTTCGCTTGAGGAAGTGCGCGCGGCATCACTGTATGAACCCTGGTTCCTGCGTCAGATCGAGGAAATTGTGCTCACCGAGGGCGATGTCGCCACGCTCGGCCTGCCTACGGATGCAGCAGCGTTCCGTGCCCTCAAGGCGATGGGCTTTTCCGATGCGCGCCTTGCCTATCTGACCAAACAGGAAGAAAGCGCCGTCCGCCACGCCCGCCGGGCGCTGGGCGTGCGCCCCGTCTTCAAACGCGTCGACACCTGCGCCGCCGAGTTCGCCTCGCCGACGCCCTATATGTATTCCTGCTATGAAACGCCCGCCTTCGACGGCACGGCCGAGTGCGAATCCGAACCGACCAACCGCCGCAAGGCGATCATTCTCGGTGGCGGACCCAACCGGATCGGCCAGGGCATCGAGTTCGACTATTGCTGCTGCCACGCCGCCTTTGCCTTCGCCGACATGGATATCGAGTCCATCATGGTGAACTGCAATCCGGAAACCGTCTCGACCGATTACGACACCGCCGACCGTCTCTATTTCGAGCCGCTGACCATCGAGGACACGCTCGAACTGATCGAGACGGAACGCTCCAACGGCACCCTGCTCGGCGTGGTCGTCCAGTATGGCGGCCAGACCCCGCTCAAGCTGGCCAGCGAACTGGAAGCGGAAGGCGTGCCGATCCTCGGCACCGCGCCGGACGCGATCGACCTGGCCGAAGACCGCGAGCGCTTCAAGGAATTGCTCAACCGGCTCGATCTGCGCCAGCCGCCCAATGTGATCGTCCATTCCGAGGACGAGGCGCGTGCCGCGGCCGAGAAGCTCGGCTTCCCGCTCGTGCTGCGCCCCTCCTATGTGCTCGGCGGCCGCGCGATGGAAATCATCCGCGAGACCGACAGCCTGGAGCGCTATCTGCGCGATGCCGTCAATGTATCCGGCAAGTCGCCGCTCCTGCTCGACCGTTATCTCACCGATGCCGACGAAGTCGATGTCGATGCGATCTGCGATGGCGAGACGGTCTGGGTTGCCGGCGTGATGCAGCATATCGAAGAAGCCGGCGTCCATTCCGGCGACAGCGCCTGCTCGCTGCCGCCCTACTCCCTGTCGGCCGAGATGATCGCCGAACTCAAGCGCCAGACCGTCGCCATGGCGATGGCGATCGGCGTCAAGGGGCTGATGAACGTCCAGTTCGCGGTCAAGGACGGCGATATCTTCGTGCTGGAAGTCAATCCACGCGCCTCGCGCACCGTGCCCTTCGTCGCCAAGGCGATCGGCCAGCCCGTCGCCAAGCTCGCCGCCAAGGTGATGGCCGGCGCCCGCCTGGCCGATTTCAAGCTCAAGGATCCGGCGCCGAAACATGTCTCGGTCAAGGAAGCCGTGATGCCCTTCGCCCGCTTCCCCGGCGTTGATCCGGTGCTCGGGCCTGAAATGCGCTCGACCGGTGAGGTCATGGGCATCGACACCTCCTTCGAGGCCGCCTTTGCCAAGGCCGAACTCGGTGCCGGCATCCACCTGCCGCGCAAGGGCAGTGTCTTCATCTCGCTGCGCGAGGGTGACAAGGCCGCGATGATCGAACCGGCACGTGTGCTGGCCATGCTCGGCTTCACCATCCTGGCCACAGGCGGAACGGCGAAAACCTTTGCCGATGCGGGTGTTCCTGTGACGCGAGTCAACAAGGTGTTCGAAGGCCGGCCTCATATTGTCGACCTGATGAAGAATGGCGAAGTCCAGCTGATCTTCAACACCACCGAAGGCCGCCAATCGCATCTCGACAGCTATTCGATCCGCCGCAGCGCGCTGGAAGCAAAAATTCCTTGCTACACAACCGCTTCGGCGGCCCGGGCAGCCATCATGTCGATGCGGCGCATTGAAGAAGGCGCACTTGAACCGCGGGCTTTGCAGACCTACTCTTGATGGTATGCAGCTCTGGCGCTAGCCTATTTTTATTTCCCGTAGTTAAGTGGTCGCATGAACAAGATCCCTATGACCGTCGCTGGGCAAAAAGCCCTCGACGAAGAACTGAGACGTCTCAAAAGTGAAGAACGCCCGGCGGTGATCGCGGCGATTTCCGAGGCACGTGAGCATGGCGACCTCTCCGAGAACGCTGAATATCATGCGGCCAAGGAACGCCAGGGCTATATCGAAGGCCGGGTGCAGGAGCTTGAGGACAAGCTCGCGCGCGCCCAGGTGATCGATGTCACCAAGATGGGCGGCACCACGGTCAAATTCGGCGCCACCGTCACCGTGCTCGATGAGGACACGGAAGAAGAGGCGACCTACCAGATCGTCGGCGAGGACGAGGCCGATGTGCATGCGGGGAAGATCTCGATCTCCTCGCCGATCGCGCGCTCGATGATCAACAAGGAAGTCGGCGACGTCGCCGAGGTCAATGCGCCCGGCGGACTGAAATCCTATGAGATCATGAAAGTCGAGTGGGGCTGAGACCCGCTTCCGTTAAAACCAACTAAAACGGCCGGAGCGATGCTCCGGCCGTTTTGATATGTCTGCCTTGTCCTTGCTGGCCCTATTCAAGCCCCGGTACATGCCCGCGCGGATCCAGACGTTCGCCCGCATGGCGCAGCTCGAAGTGAACATGGGGACCGGTCGCATTGCCAGTCGTACCGATCTGGCCGAGCTCTGCGCCGGCATTGACCGGGTCCCCGGCGACGACGTCAATGTCGGAGAGATGGGCATAAAGCGTCACCCAACCCTCACCATGATCGATCGCGACAAGCAGGCCCCAATCCTGTGAACCCTCATAATTCCAGCCTGCATAGGTCACCATGCCAGGCCCTGCGGCATGAACAGGCGTTCCCTGCGGCGCTGCGAGATCAATGCCGGTGTGCCTGCCGGTACGCCCGCCGGAGCGGCGGCGCACCTCGCCGAACGGGCTGTAGATCGCGGCGTCCGCGACGGCCGCGGTAAACCGCGCATTCGAGGGGGACGAGGACATGAACTCCCCGGGCAGGCTCACGCAGGCGACCAGCGAACTCCCCAGCCCGAGCGTGACCAGCAGGGCGGCGAGCAGGACGCGGCCGGTTCGAACGCGAACCCGCGGGCCGTCCGGGCCGGGCTGAAGTTCGGAGAATGCAATGGCTAGGCGTTCAGGCATGGTCATTTTCCCAGCCTAGCATCGACTCCCCAACCCCGGGTGAACAAGGCGAAACAATCCTGCTCAGCGCAAGCCGGGAATGACTCCAGCCGGATCCACGCGCTCGCCATCATGGTGCAGCTCGACATGCACATGCGGTCCCGTCGAATTGCCGGTTGTCCCGACACGGCCGATCTGCTGGCCGGCAGCAACCTGGTCGCCGGCCACGACATCAAACCCGTCGAGATGGGCATAGATCGTCTCCCAGCCATCGCCATGATCGATGGCGATCGTATTGCCCCAGGCATCCGAGCCATTATAGCCCATCCCGGCCTGGGTCACGGTTCCGGAACCAGGCGCCACGACCACTGTTCCGCTCGGAGCGGCGATATCCGTGCCGCCATGAAAGACCGGTGCACCTGCTGGCCGTGCCGGGCGTGGGCCATAGGCACTGGTGATCCGCCCACTCAGGATCGAGTGCGGCAGCTCCGGTGCGGCGGCCGGCGTGCTCAGCTGGCGTTTCCCGCCATTGTGCGTGACAGCCTCCGGCGCCTCGACAGTGACGTTCAAGGTCGTGGGCATCTCCGGGTCTGCTTCAGCCGTGACGATGAATTCAAGCGCGCCCGACGGATCCGTACCGGTATTCGAGGCCGTCACCTCCACGCGCCGGTTGCCCTGGGGCTGCGTCGTAACGGAGCGTGCACCCACCGCACCGTTACGCCCCGCAGAATCCAGTTCTCCGGCGGGCGAGACAACGGTCACAATATATTGCCCATCCGCGTCAGGATCGGCCGCGACATGAACATCGAGATTACGCATCGCGCTTTCGCTCACCCCTTCGCTGGGTGTCACGTCGACAACCAGATTTCCCAGATCATCCCGACGAACATTGCTGTTCAGGACGAGCACACGGTCGGGCGCGGCCTGGAGCGGGACGGCGGGATTGGCTGCCGCCCGCTCGGTGACCGCAGTCTGTGCGCAGGCCACCGGAAGGAATGCGGCAACAAGGGCAAGCGTCAGAAGGCTTGCAGACGGGCGCGTGCCGGCCCCGCGCTTGAGTATGGCTTTGATACGCATTTCTCGATGCCTCCTGTCTTCGGTTCCGAAAGCGGAGACAGGCTGGGCCGTACTCCGCATCATATTGATCAAGGCCGCCGCATAGGACTTGCGGTCGGCGTCGCCGAGAGACTCCAGGCTCTCGGCATCGCACGCGATTTCACGGGCCTGGTTCAGCCCCTTCTCAATCCAGCGCAGGGGCAGGTTGAACCAGAACACGGATACCAGCCCCTCGCCGAGCAACCGGTCGCGCTCGTCGCCACGGCGCAGATGGGTCAGCTCGTGTGTCAGCGCAAAGCGGGTCGCATCCGGGTCGGCAAACAGGCTTTCCGGCGCCACGATGCGCGGCACCCAGCCCGTCAGGAAGGGTGATGTGGTACGAGGCGTGATCCGGAACTCGGGCGCCCGCACATTGAGGCGACGGACAAGCCGGTCGAAGATTCCGCGCTCGGATGGCGATGCGGGGCGCGTTTCCCGCAAATAGCGCTCCATCCACCGGCCCCGGGCGACCGCTCCGGAGAGGGCGACACCCAATCCGATGCAGTACGCGACTGCCGCGAAAAGCTTGAGATGGATTCCCTCCAGCAACCGGACTTCCAGAGGCGTGACCGCCTGCCGCTCCCCGGCAGGCTGGGCCGCATATTGAAGGTCGAAACCGGCATCCGTCCCTCCGGCGGCCGGGGCGATTTCAGGTAGAAAATAGATGGCTGGCGCAAGCAAGACCGGCAGGATGGCGACCAGCCGCGCGACCCGCCAGACACCGGCCGGAAGCGGCTGGTTGCGCAGTTCAAATCCTCGGCAAAGGGCATAGGCCACGCCTCCGGAGAACACCGAGAGGACCGCGCCCACCAAAAGAGCCGTCAGTAAACCGCTCATTGTTCGCCCTCCCCGTCCTTCGTCTCCGCCTCGAGCAGACGCGTCAGCGCCTCGGCCTCATCCTCGGAGAAGAGCCGGCTATTGACGAAAGCCGTCGCCGGCAGCGGGCCATCGAGATCGAGCACATTGGCGGCGAAATCACGGATCATCTGTCCCATCAGCGCGACCTTGCCGACCTTCGCCTTGAACACCGACAGCCCGTGGACATCGGCCCGTTCGACCAGGCCCTTCTCGGTCATCCGCGAAATCAGGGTGCGGGTGGTCGAATAGGACCAGCCCGTCTCGCTCTCGACCTGCGTATGAACCTCCCGCGCGCTCTGTGGCCCGGCAGCCCATAGATGCTTGAGAATGGCCAGTTCGGCCGGGGAAGGAGCAGATTGGGTCGCGGATCGGGTCATGATGTCTTCCGTCACAGTTGCGCTACACTTGTAACGCATGTGACATCTGTAGCGCGCGCCTGTCAAGGGGCTTGCGGCGCTTGACCCGGACCGGGCCGCACCGTTTAACTCCCGCATGGTTGAAACGCTGGCCCAATCCCCTGCCCCGATCTGCTGGGTCGTCTCCGATGGACGCCGCGGCATCGAAAACCAGGCCCTCGGCCTGGCCGAGGCTGTGCAGGCGCAACTGGCGGCACGCGGCAGCAAGCTGCGGATCGGCCGCGTCGTCGCGCACAAGGACAGCTCTGTCGCCCTGCCCGATTGCGGACCGCCGGACCTGTGGATCGGGTGCGGCCGCGCCGCGATCCCGCTGGCGGCCCGGCACCGGCGTACTTTCGCCAACGGCTTCTTCGCCTATGTGCAGGACCCGCGCGGCCACTACCGCAATTTCGACCTGATCCTCGCGCCCGCGCATGACCGGCTGGTCCGGCCCAATGCTGTGGCCATGATCGGCTCACCCAACCGGATTTCGCAAACGCTGCTGGATGAGGGGCGCGCGAGTTTTGCGGCGCAGGTCGACGCCCTGCCGGGCCCGCGCGCAGCGGTCCTGATCGGCGGCGATTCAAAGCGCTTCCGGCTGACCCCGCGTATCGCGGACTACCTCATTGCCCGCCTCAAGGACCTGCTGGCACAGGATCTGAGCCTGATGATCACGGTCTCGCGGCGAACACCGAAAGCACTGTGTGAGCGGCTGGCCGAAACATTCGGCACGCACGACCGGGTCTGGCTGTTCGATGGCGAGGGCGAAAATCCCTATTTCGCCTTCCTCGCCGCAGCTGACTGGATTTTCGTCACCGAGGAATCGACCAATATGCTGGTCGAGGCCAGCGCTACGGGCACACCCGTCTACGCCCTGCCGATGGACGGTTCGGCCGGCAAGTTCACCCGGCTGCATGCTGCGCTGGAAGGCCGGGGTGCGATGCGTCCCTGGCTCGGCAAGCTGGCGACATGGACCTATACTCCTCTGGCGGAAACGCAGCGGGCCGCCAGCGTGCTGATTGATCGCTGGCAGGCGGAGACAGCGTCCCCTGCCCTGAATGATGGAGAAGCCGCATGACCAATTTGCTCGTATCCTTCCTGTCCCTGTTCGGAGTCGCCATGTCGGAGCCCAATTCAGATTCAATCGTCAGCCGTCATGGCGATGTCGCCCTCGCCAGCCAGCCGAGCGAGGCTGATCTCGACGCCTGGGCGGCAGCCGGCACGGTACTCGTGGTCAATTCGCGCACGCCGGAAGAGACGGCCGGCCTGCCCTTCGACCTGCGCAGCGCTGTCGAGAGCCGCGGCATGCGCTATGCCGAACTGCCGATTGGCGGATCCTCGGGCGCCAGCCCGGCCCTGACCGGCGAGCTCACCGAGCTTCTGGCTGGCTCCGATGGTCCGGTGGTGATGCATTGCCGTTCGGGCACCCGCTCGGCCCACCTCTACGCCGCCTATCTGATCAGCCAGAACCCGGCCACCTCGGCCCCGTTCGATACCATGAACTGGCCCGGCGGCCGCGATATGGGCATGGTCCGCGCCATGACGCCGGCACCGCTCAACCGCTAGCGCTGCCAAACGCGGCGGCAAGCAGCAAAAGAATCCCTATATAGGGGCCGCGCCTGAAGCGGCGACTGCCCCCTGTCTGCAAGATTGAGGAATTCACATGTCCGAGACGCGCCATTCCCGCCTGATCATCATCGGTTCCGGTGCAGCCGGCTATACCGCCGCCATCTATGCCGCGCGCGCCATGCTCGAGCCGGTCCTGATCTCGGGCCTGCAGCCGGGTGGCCAGCTGACCATCACCTCGGATGTCGAGAACTATCCCGGCTTCGCCGATGTGGTCCAGGGCCCCTGGCTGATGGAACAGATGCGGGAACAGGCCGAGAAAATGGGCACGGAGATGGTGTCCGACCTTATTGTCGAGGCCGACCTGAAAACGCGCCCCTTCGTGCTCAAGGGCGATAGCGGCACCATCTACACCGCTGACGCCGTCATCATCGCCACCGGTGCCCAGGCCAAATGGCTGGGTCTGGAGAGCGAGCAAAAATTCCAGGGCTTCGGCGTCTCGGCCTGTGCGACCTGCGACGGCTTCTTCTATCGTGGCAAGGAAATCGTCGTGGTCGGCGGCGGCAATACCGCCGTCGAGGAAGCGCTCTTCCTGACCAATTTTGCCTCCAAGGTCACGCTGGTGCACCGCCGCGACAGCCTGCGGGCCGAGAAGATCATGCAGGACCGCCTGTTCAAGCACCCGAAAATCGAGGTGATCTGGGATTCTGAAGTCCAGGAAGTGCTTGGGGATATGGACCCGCCGGGCGTCACCGGGGTGCGCATCCGCAATCTCAAGACCGGAGATGTCAGTGACATCCCTGCGCACGGTTTCTTTGTCGCCATCGGGCATGCGCCCGCGACCGAGCTCTTCCTCGATCAGCTGGAAACCAAACAGGGCGGCTATCTCGTCACCGAGCCCGGCACCCCGAAAACCTCCATCCCCGGCGTGTTCGCCGCTGGCGACGTGACCGATGACATCTACCGTCAGGCGGTCACCGCTGCGGGAATGGGCTGCATGGCTGCGCTCGAAGCCGAGCGTTATCTCGCGAGCCAGGAATAGAAACCAGGCTCACAACCCGCAATATGTCCAATTAGACATTGGAGTTTGCGGTTGCTTGCTGCTAGGAGCCTTCCCTTGTCCAGACAACCGCTACGGGTCCGATCCATCATGTTGCGTTTCCTTTCCTGCCTTCTCGTCCCGGCCATGCTGGTCGGCACAGTGTCCGCCCAGGAGACACAATCCGCGGACGGTCTCGACCAGTTCCGCCAGTTCAATCCGGATTCGACCCAGACGATCGACTTCGAAGCCTGGTCCGAAATTCTCAATGACATTATCCTGCGGGTTCCACGCTCGCGCCGCGTACCGGCCATCGGGCGTCCCGAGACTACGGGTTCGCTGATCTATCGGGGCAATAGCACCCGCTACCGTTACGAAGCCAATCGGGTGATCTATCACCTGATCGACGATGATTATGAAACCGCTATCCGCGAGTTCCGCATCGCGATGGAAAGCCTGCCCGCACGGCTCGATTTCAGCAATCTCAACAGCGACGAACAGCTCGCCTACTGGCTCAATCTCTACAATGTCGCCGTGATCGAACACATCATGGGCCGTTACCCCGAGACCCGTATCAACCGCACCCGCGCTCTCGGAACGGGCGAGTCCCTGTTCGAAGCCAAGATCCTGACAGTCGCCGGCGTCCCCCTCAGCCTTGATGATATCCGTCTGCGCATCGTCTATCCGCAATGGGATGATCCACGCGTCATGTACGGATTTCACAATGGTTCGATCGGTGGTCCCAACATCCGCCGCGACGCCTATAGCGGTTCCGACGTCTGGAACCAGCTCGACAGCAATGCCCGCGACTTCATCAACTCCCTGCGCGGCGTCGAGAACAGCAGCAACCGGCTGCGCGTGTCGCACATTTATGAAGACGCGCAGATGCTCTTCCCTGATTTCGAAACGGACCTGCGGGCCCATCTGACGCATTATGCCAATGAGTCGACAGCGCTGCAGCTCGAGGGCGACCGCCCGCTCGCAACCGACGTGGTCGAATGGCATATCGCCGACATGACCAACGGTGTCATCGGTTGCACCGGAAGCGGCAGCCCGATGACGACGACGGGCACCAACAATCCCAATGTGTTCAACCTGTCGTCACTCAATTGCAACGTGATCCCCCAGACCGGTCTCTTCCTCATGCAATACCTGTTCGAGGAACGCATGCGCCTGATCCGCGAGAATCGCCTGGGCACCGTCGACACGATTGATATCGAGACCCCCTCCGAGGAGCCCGTCATCAACCTGACGCCAAGCTTTGGCGGCAACCGGCAGGACAATCCCGAAGGCTGACGGCCTGCTCTTCCATCCCGCCCGTGAAGGACGCCTCATGATCAGCCGCCAGATCGGTCAAACCGGAATTTTCGTCAACGCCATCGGCCTGGGCTGCATGGGATTGTCGGAATTCTACGGGCCGGCCACAGAGACGGCCGACGCCATTGCCCTGCTGCAGGGCGCGGTTGAAGCCGGGGTCAATCATTTCGACACGGCCCAGCTGTATGGCATGGGCGCCAATGAGCGCCTGCTCGGGGAGGCCTTCAAGGACCGGCGCGACAAGGTCGTTATCGCGACCAAGTTCGGTCCGACCCGTGATCGCACCACCGGGGCCTTCACCGGCGTCGATGCCTCCGAGGCGAACATGCGGGCCGCGATCGAGGAGTCCTTGCGCTTCCTGCAGACCGATCATGTCGATCTCTACTACCTGCACCGTATGGACCAGAGCCGGCCGATCGAGGATACGGTCGGCGCCATGGCCCGGCTGGTCGATGAGGGCAAGGTGCGCGCACTCGGCCTGTCCGAAGCATCAGCGGAAACGCTGAGGCGCGGCAACGCCGTCCACCCGATCAGCGCGCTGCAATCGGAGTATTCCCTGTTCAGCCGCGATATCGAGGACGGCCCGCTGCCGGCCGTTGAGGAGATCGGCGCGACCCTGGTCGCCTATTCCCCGCTCGGACGCGGTTTCCTGACCGGCCGTTTCACACGCAAGAACCGCCCGACAAACGACTATCGTTCCGGGGCCTATCAGCCGCGCTATGCTGATGATGCCTTCGAGGCCAATCTCGCGTTGGTCGAAGAGGTCAAGTCCGTCGCTGGCGCCATCAAGGCTGAGCCGTCCCAGGTCGCCCTGGCCTGGGTCCTGTCCCGCAGCGACCAGGTCGTCACCATTCCGGGCACAACCAGAATGGCCAATCTCAGACTCAATCTCGGGGCCGCAGACCTGACCCTGTCCGCCGAACAGACCGCCCGGCTCGACCGGCTGGCCGAACAGGTCAGTGGAGAGCGTTATCCCGAACAGGGCATGCGCAATATCAATGTCTGAACCAGGCCAAAGGCGCGTGCTCACACAGGCTCGTACAACACCGGCTTCTGCAATACCCACCCTGCCTGTAGAGTGGCTCCGGACCCGATAGCCAACTGGGAGGCTGCAGCGCATGGACTGGGACAAGCTGAAGACTTTTCATGCCGCGGCACAGGCCGGCTCGCTGACCCGGGCTGCCGAGATGCTGGGCATGTCACAATCGGCCGTCAGCCGCCAGATCGCAGCCCTTGAGGAGGATCTCGGCGCCTCGCTCTTCCACCGTCACGCGCGTGGACTGATCCGCACGGAGCCGGGCAATCTCCTGTTCGAGGCCGCCCGCGAGATTGCAGCCAAGGCCGCCATCGCCGAGGCCCGCGTACAGGATGCCCGCGACGAGCCTTGCGGCGAACTCAAGGTCACCGCACCGACAGCCCTGGGGGCCATCTGGCTCGCCCCCCGTCTGGCGGAATTCCACACTGAGTTCCCGCAGATCCGGATCCGCCTCATGCTCAACGACTTTGAGCTTGATCTGGCAGGACTGGAGGCCGAGGTCGGCATCCGTCCATGGCCCTCGACGCAGAACGACCTGGTCCAGCGCAAGCTGCTGAGCGTTCACCAGCATCTCTATGCCAGCCATGACTATGTCGAGCGCAAGGGCATGCCGGATACCGCGGCCGATCTCGACCATCACCCGATCATTCACTACGGGCCACCGCAACTGGCCCCCATTCCCGGCCTGGACTGGGCTGCCAAGGTCGGCCGCGAGGCCGGACAGGCGCCGCGACCGGCTGTGATCGAGGTCAACACGATCTACGGGGTGATGAAGGCGGTCGAGGCGGGCATGGGTATCGGCGCCCTGCCCGACTACGTCGCGCGGGAGAACAGCAAGCTCCAGCGAATCCTGCCCGAGCTTGATGGTCCGGATTTTGAGGTCTTCTTCGTTTACCCCAGCGAATTGCGGGGATCGCGGCGCATTGTGGCCTTCCGGGACTTCCTGATCGAGCAGGCCCGGCGTTGGGAAAGCTGAATCCGGCGGCCAACGTGCAAATGCATGGCTAAAATGTGGCGTCGTCCCGTTTCTGCATGGGAATTATGTAGAATCGTCTCTGGTGCTGCGCTGCAGCACGGCGCATATAGCTCCCACAGACGCGGTGGCGACACCGCCTCCTTCCCTTCGATGGGATTCGCATACCCCTCCTCCCCGTGAGGTATGCAAATTGCGCCGGGCCCTCCCCCTCCCCCTTGGGTCCGGCGCCCTCATTTCAGGCTTCCCCAAGCCCAGACACGAAACTGCCCCGGCCAACAGGCCGGGGCTTCTTCGTTTCAGGGCCAGATTTGCCAGCTAGATCAGCCAAGTGTCGAGCGCAGCATCCAGGCGTATTTCTCGTGCGCCGTCAGACGCGGGCTGAGGACGTCGGCGGTGGCATCATCGCCCGTGGAATTCGCCAGCTCCAGCGCCTTGCGGATCGTGGCGACCACAGCTTCATGGCCACGCAGGAGATCGGCGATCATCACGTCGGCCTTCTGGGCCTTGCCCTCGGCGGAAACGGTCGCGGCGGCAGCCATGGCCGCATAGGAGGCCGGCGCCTTGAAATCGAGAGCGCGGACGCGTTCGGCAATCTCGTCGGTGGCGAGCCACAATTCATTGTATTGCTGTTCGAACAGAAGATGCAGATCGTGGAACCGCGGGCCGGTGACGTTCCAGTGGTAGACATGTGTCTTGAAATACAATGCATAGGTATCCGCCAGCACGGCGGTCACGGCGTTGGCCATTGCGGTGCGTTGGTCGTCTGTCAGGCCCATATTGATGCTCATGATCAGTCTCCTCTTGCCAGATGCGGCGGGGGCCGCATCGCTCGATACCTATATGGGTGCGCCTGTCACATAATTCCAATCAGGATTTATTGGCGCATCCATAGATTTTTCTTATTTCGCCACCAGTGATGCGCAGAAGCGCTGGATGCGGACCCCGGCCTCCTTGAGCAGCTCATCCGAGGTCGCATAGGAAATGCGAAAACCCGGCTCGAGCCCGAAAGCGACCCCGGGCACGACAGCGACGGCTTCGGCATCCAGCAAGGCGGAGCAGAAATCATTATCGTTCTTGATCTCCGTCCCGTCCGGCGCGGTCTTGCCGATCGTCCCGGCGCAGTCGGCAAAGACGTAGAACGCGCCCTCGGGCGTCGGCGCCACAAGCCCCTGGGAATGATTGACCCAGTCGAGCACCATATCACGCCGGCGCAGGAAGGCGGCATTGCGCGCTTCCAGAAAAGAGTGATCGCCATTGAGTGCGGCGACCGAAGCCCATTGGCTGATCGAGCAGGCGTTGGAGGTGGTCTGCGAGATCACCTTGCGCATGCCGTTGATCAGCTCGACCGGACCGGCGGCATAGCCAATGCGCCATCCGGTCATGGAATAGGCCTTGGAGACGCCATTCATGGTCAGTGTGCGGTCCAGGAGTTTCGGCTCGACCTCGGCGATAGTGGCGAATTTGAAATCGCCATAGACGATGTGCTCATACATGTCGTCGGTCATGATCCAGACCTGCGGATGCTTGAGCAACACGTCAGCCAGCGCACGCAGATCGTCAGCGCTATAGCCCATGCCGGTCGGGTTGGACGGCGAGTTGAGGATCAGCCAGCGCGTTTTCGGCGTGATCGCGGCGGCGAGTTCGTCGGCCGTGATCTTGTAGCCATTGCCGATATCCGTCTTCACGCACACCGCTTCGCCGCCCAGCAGACGCACCACTTCCGGATAGGTCACCCAATAGGGGGCCGGAATGATGACTTCGTCACCCGGATTGAGGGACGCGGCAAATGCGTTGAAGATCACCGGCTTGCCGCCGGGCGCGACGTGAACCTGCGCCGCGGTGTATTCCAGCGAATTGTCGCGGCGGAATTTCTTGACGATCGCGTCCTTGAGTTCGGGGATGCCATCGACGGCCGTATAGCGCGTCTCATTGCGGCGGATCGCATCGATTGCCGCTTCCTTGATGTGATCGGGCGTGTCGAAATCCGGCTCGCCGGCTCCGAGCGAAATGACATCAATACCCTTGGCCTTCAGATCGCGCGCCTTCTGGGTCACGGCGAGGGTCGCAGACGGTTTGACGCGCTGAAGCGCGGCGGAAGGCACGAATGTCATCGGGAATGTCCTGAATCGGGCGGTTGATGTTGCGCAAACCTAATCCCCGCATTTGCACCCGCCAATCCCCGCAACCGAGGGAAATGCGCAAAACGCGACTTCTGCCGCAAAAACTTGCAGGAAATTGCTGCGATGCAACACCCGGTAGCACGCCCCGAGATCGCCCCAATTCTCCCCGCAATGGCCGCAAACCCGCCCCGTGACGCGCAAACTCGCGGCCCAGCCTGACCATGGACAGGGTGATCGGCCATCCGTTTCAAACACGCGCAGCGGGTGGCCGGTCAAAACACACAGGGGTAGACGCACATGACTTCCGGACACTCACGCAAACCCGCTGGCGGACAGGCCTGGCTGGGACTGGTCACCGCGATCGCCGTGCTGGGCGCCAGCATTTTCTTCTGCTCAGGAGCGCGTGCGGACACACCGCCCGCCGCGCAGCTGACCACCGAGGCCGGCCTGGTCCGTCTCAGCGAGATCAATGAGGGCGCGCTTCTGCTCAAGACCGTAGAAGGCGGGCTCTACGTCCCCGCACCTCTGGTTGCGACCGATATCGAGCTCGACATTGCCGGCCCAATCGTGCGTGCCACCATCACCCAGCGCTTCGAGAACCCGTCCGAGGCCTGGGTCGAGGGCACCTATGTCTTCCCGATGCCGGAGGATAGCGGTGTCGACCGGCTGCGCATGCAGATCGGCGACCGTTTTATCGAAGGCGAAATCCATGAGCGCCAGCAGGCCCGCCGGATCTACGAGACGGCGCGTGCCAATGGCCAGCGCGCCAGCCTGGTCGAACAGGAACGCCCCAACATGTTCACCACCTCGGTGGCGAATATCGGGCCCGGTGAGACCATCATCGTCCAGATCGAATACCAGGATGTCGCCCGCCTCGTCGACGGCACGTTCGAGCTTCGCGTGCCGCTGGCCATCACGCCGCGTTATATCCCGCAGCCCGAGGGCTTCGTCTTCGCCTCCGACGGTGGTGATCGCATGGCGACCCTCGCTGACGCGATGCGGGTCACCCCGCCACTCATGCATCCGTCTGCCGAACCGGGCGTTTTCCTGCGCCTTCCGGTTACCATCCATGCCGACCTCCAGCCCGGCTTCGCACTCGGCCCGGTCGCCAGCCGCTATCACGCGACCCTGGTCGACCGTTCCGAACCCGACCATGCCGTCATCTCGCTGGCAGACGGCCCCATCCCCGCCAGCCGCGATTTCGTGCTCACCTGGCGGCCCGCCGACGAGACCGCCCCCAGCGCCGCCCTCTTCACCGAGGAGCTGAATGGTCAGACCTATCTTCTCGCCCAGGTCCTGCCGCCGGCGACGCTTGGTGCCGACACGCCGCGGCGGCCGCGCGAGACGATTTTCGTAATCGACAATTCCGGCTCCATGGCCGGGGCCTCGATGCGCCAGGCACGGCAGGCTCTGGTCGCTGCCCTCGACCGGCTCGAGCCCGGCGACCGCTTCAACCTGATCCGCTTCGACAATACGATGGAGCGTGTCTTCCCCACCGCCGTCGACGCCACTCCGGCCAATATCGCCCGGGCCCGCAGCTTCGCCTCACGGCTGGAGGCGCAGGGCGGAACGGTGATGCTGCCGGCGCTGCGGGCGGCCCTCGCCGACGACACGCCGGAGGACACGACGCGGGTGCGCCAGGTGGTCTTCCTCACCGACGGAGCGATCGGCAATGAGGCCGAGCTCTTCACCGCGATTGATCAGGAGCTGGGCCGGTCGCGCCTCTTCCCGGTCGGGATCGGTTCGGCGCCCAACGCCTATTTCATGAGCCGCGCCGCCCGGCTTGGCCGCGGCACATTCACCCATATCGGTGATGTCAATGAAGTCGCCGGCGAGATGGAGCGCCTGTTCACGGCGCTGGAACGCCCGGTCATGACGCAGCTGGACGCCCTCTTCCCCGCCGGCGCCCTGAGCGAGATCTGGCCCGCACCGCTGCCCGATCTCTATTATGGCGAGCCCGTTCTGCTGACCGCCCGTCTCGCCGGGCCGGAGGGCATGATGCGGCTGGAGGGCCAGCTTGCCGGATCGGCCTGGCAGCAGGATATCGCCCTCGCCGAGGCGCGCGCCGCCCATGGCGTCGCCACCCTCTGGGCCCGCAATCGGATCCGTGCGCTGGAGGAAACGCGCTTCCAGGGCGCCACGCCCGCGTCCATCGACGCCTCGGTGCTGGAAACAGCCCTCGATTTCCACCTCGTCACCCGGCTGACCAGCCTTGTGGCGGTCGATGCGACCCCGGCCCGCCCGGTCGGTGATCAACTGGTGCAGCGCGACGTGCCACTGATGGCCCCGCAGGGCTGGGATTTCGAAGCGGTGATGGATGACCGCATCGAACCGGTGCAGCACGCCGCCCTTGATGCCGGGCTGCTCGCCCGCCTGCGTCCCGGCCAGGATCCGGACGCAGCACCGGTCGACGCCGATGGCATCCCGCTGCCGGCCACCGCAACTCCGCGCGAATTCATGATGGGGCTCGGAGGCCTGCTGATGCTGATCGCCCTGATCTGGCTCATCGCCAATCGCGAGCGGCGCCTGTGGTGAGGTTCAAAACCATCATCGCGGCGCTGGTCTTGATCACCGGTGCCGCGATCTTCGGCCAGGGGCTTTTCCTGACCGCGAAAGCAGAGTTCGCACAAATCCTGCTCGCAAGGGCCTGGACGCGTGCGATCGACGGAGAGATCGCGGCCACACCATGGCCCTGGGCCGATACCTGGCCCGTGGCCCGGCTCTCCGTCCCTTCCCTGGGCGAGCACGCCATCGTGCTCGCCGAGGCCGGCGGCGAGGCCCTCGCCTTCGGTCCCGCCCTGCTGACCGTCTCAGCCACGCCCGGCGAGCCCGGCACCACCATCATCGCCGCCCACCGCGACACCCATTTCGAATTCCTCAGGGAGCTCAGTGTCGGCGACTTGGTCATGCTGGAGACACCGAGCGGCGCGCTGATCGAGTACCGCGTCACCGGCATGCAGATCGTCGATGCCGCCCGCTCCGGCATCGAGCCGGAAAGCGGCCCCTCGCGGCTGGCGCTGGTGACATGCTGGCCGTTCGGTGCGCTCACGCCCGGACCCCAGCGCTATATGGTGTGGGCTGAGCCGGTCACCGGGCCCGCCTCGACTTCCTAGGCACCGGTTCGCGCTGCCGCCGCCCCCGCCGCGGCTGTCGGGCCCCTGTGTCGCCAGCACCCCGCCTGATGCATTCCCGTCTCCAATTGCCGTTCCAGGCTGAAGACGCCCCTTGACCTCAGTTTGGTAATGCGACTTATTCGCATTCACAAAGTTGGCTCGCTCTGGGGGAATATGTGTGATGATGGATCTGGTTCCGGTTTGGCTGGTGCAAGGTGGTTGGGTGATCTGGATTCTGGCCGTCGGGTCAGTCGTTTCCATCGCCGCCATCATCTATGTTTTTACGCGCCATGCAGCCGCGCGACTGGCCCTGTCGCCTCGCCGGACCGAGGCGCTGCTGGAGACCGTGCTCGGTCCCGAAGGCGGGATTGCCCGGACGCCCTATGAGATCCTCGCCGCAACGGCGGGCAAGCTTCGCCGCGCCGGAACTCCGCGCCAGGAAATTCTCGACGAACTGACCATCCTGGCCACCGAACAATTGAACGATCTTCGCACCGGGATGCGGCTGTTGGAAGTCATCGCCGGCGCCGCTCCGCTGATGGGGCTGCTCGGCACCGTGCTCGGCATGATCGAGGCCTTCAAACAGCTTGAGATGGGCGGCAGCCAGATTGATCCCTCGGTGCTCTCCGGCGGCATCTGGCAGGCCCTGCTGACCACGGCGGCCGGTCTGATCGTGGCCCTGCCGGCCCTGATCGCCTGGCACCATTTCGACCGCGGCCTGGAAAACGCCCGCATCGCCATGAACGCGCTTCTGGCCCGGATTTCCAACGCGCTGCGGGCGGCGGACCGTGCGGGTTCCGGCAGCTAGGGCTTGCGCGATGATTCCCGAACCCAGTTCCAGGCGCAAACCCGCCGCCGGCCTGACGCCGCTGATTGATGTCGTCTTCATCCTGCTGATCTTTTTCATGCTGGTGGTGCAGTTCAGCGAGTATCAGCAAGTGCCGCTGACCGTTGTGACCACGACCTCGGCGCCGGTCGCGGACAATCAGGACAACTGGATCGTGACCGTCAATGGCGGCGGCAATTGCCGGCTGCGCCAGGCCGAGATGAGCTGCGAAGCGGCCCTCGCCGCCCTGCCCGAAATCCTGGCGAATCCCGTCGTGATCCGCTTTGCCGACACCGCCACCCTGGGTGAGGCCATCGACCTGCAGACGCGGCTGATCGAGCGCGGCTATGCCGTCAGTTTCGGCCTCACCAGCGCGGAGGATGCGCCATGAGCGGACAGGCCGACCTTATCGCGCGCCAGGAAACCCGCCGCCCACCGGTCGAGGCGGCCTTGCCCCTTATCAATATCGTCTTCCTGCTTTTGACCTTCTTCCTGATGGCCGGCAGCCTGCAATCGCCGATCGAGAAATCCATCATGGCACCGACCCAGGCGGTCGAGTTCGACGATGTCGAATTCTCACCCGGCGACTGGCTCTATCTCGCCGCCGATGGCCGGCTGGTCTTTCGCGGCGAAGAGATCGCGCTCACCGATATCGCCGCCACACTGATCCAGGATCGCGGCGTGTTGTTCGCCGATGCGCAGACCCCCGGCGGCACCGTCAACGCCATGCTGCGCGCCTATGAGGACGCCGGTTCGCAGGGCATTTTGCTGATCACCGCGCGGGAGACCCCCGCCGATGGATAAGCTCTCCGCCCTGGTCGCGGCGGCCTTGCTGCATGTGGCCGGCCTGACCGCGGTCCTTCTCATGTCGGCCCCGCAAGGCCAGCCTGTGCCGGAAGGTGGCGCCGAGGTGGCAGCGCCCGCAGCAATGCGCCAGGTCAGCCTGGTGCGCTTCGCCCCGCCGCCTGCGCCCGCCCCGCCCGCGCCGCAACCGGTCGAGACGGAGACCATCCCGCTCGACGCTGTCTCCGACACGGTCCTGCCCGAAGCAGTCGAACCACGCCCCGAGCCCGTCCGGCCCGCCCCCATACCTCAGGAACCCGAGCTTCAACCCGAGCCGGAGGCCGAGCCCGAAATCGAGCCGGAACCCGCCCCCATGGATCCGGTCGAACCTGAAGCCCTGCCCGAAACCGACACCCCGCCCGATCCATCCGCCACGCCGGTCGACGGCACCACAGAGCCCGGCCCGCTGCAACAGACCGGTCCCGCCACCACCGAAGCGGCCACGGACCAGCCCGCCGCAACGCGTGGCGCCCGCTCCGGCCGCGAAGGCCGCCGCGCGGCGCGCGAGCAACGTGATTATGTCCGCGCCCTGATGGCAGCCCTGGTCGAGCATCGCGTCTATCCGCCCGAACTGATGCGCGCCCATGTCGAAGGTGTTGTGCGCGTCCGTTTCACGATCGATCGCAACGGCAATGTCCTCTCCGCCAGCCTGGCGGAAACCTCCGGCCATGACGGGCTCGACCAAGCGGCGCTGGCCGTGCTCGAGCGCGCCAGCCCGCTACCCCCCATTCCCGATTCCATGGGCCTGGAGCGGCTCACCATCACGCTTCCAATCGAATTTTCTCTCATCACCGACTGACACCAGGAGACTGAAATGACTCGCCAATCCCCCGCCATCCGCCGCCCGGCCAGCCTGCGCCCTGCAACCAGCCGCAAGACCGGCAGCCAGAAAGCCATGCTGGCGCTGGGTGCCTCGGCACTCCTGCTCGGCGGCCAGGCCATGGCCCAGGATGCGTCCGAAGAAGGCACGCTCGAACTTGATACATTGCGGATCGAGGAGCGCACGCTCGACACCAACCCCTATGCCGAGGACGGCGTGCCCTACAAGGCGCGCATCTCCGGTGACAGCCGCCGCACCGAGACCATCGCCGAGACCCCGGCGACAATCAGCGTTGTGACCCAGACGGCGATGCAGGAGGCGGGAACCACAGATCTGCGCGAAACCCTCGACCGGCAGCCGGGCATCACGCTGGGCACGGGCGAGAACGGCAATGCCTTCGGCGACCGCTATGTCATTCGCGGCCATGAGGCCCGGAGCGATGTCTTCGTCGACGGCCTGCGCGATCCGGGCATGACGATCCGCGAAAGCTTTGCGGTCGAGCAGATCGAGATCACCAAGGGCCCAAGCTCGACCTTCGCCGGGCGCGGCTCGACCGGCGGTGCGATCAACTCCATCACCAAACAAGCCGGCCTGGAATATGATTTCAACAATTTCGAGCTCGGCATCGGCACCGACGGCTATCGCCGCTTCACGCTCGATTCCAACATGCCACTCAGCGACACGGTCGCCCTGCGGGCCAATCTCCTGCACGCCTATGAGGAAGTGCCCGATCGCGGCCCGGCCGAGCGTGAGCGCAATGGTGCGGCCCTGTCACTGGCCATCGAGGCCAGCGATACGCTGAGCTTTGTTGCGGATTATTACTTCCTCGATGCTTCGGGCGATACCGATCTGGGAACCTATATCCTCCCCGGTGGCGGTGCGCCGGTCGATGATATCCCGGTCTATCTGCAAAGCGAGGACTTCCTCGAATCCACCGTCAATGTCTTCACCTTCCGCACAAGCTGGGAGCCGACCGCCAATCTGCGTATCGAAAACGCCCTGCGCTACGGCACCACGGACAATGGCTATGTCGTCACCGGCGCACGCGGCACCGATCGCGACGCCTCCGATCCCGATGCGCCTGGCGCACCGACCATCGGCCTGAGCACCCACCAGGGCTGGCAGGAAGTCGAGTATTTCGTCGACCAGGCCAATGCCTTCTGGGATACCGAGCTGGCCGGCCTCTCACACAGCTTCGTGTTCGGTCTGGAATATTCCGATCTCAGCGTCACCAATGGCGTCTATGATGTCACCAATACCGGCGCGACCAATTGCGTCACGTCAGGCCGTGGTGGCGCGGCGCCCAATTACTGCATCCTCGACGCCAATGGCGATACGGTCGCCAATCTCAACACGCTGATGGGCCGCGATATCAGCCGGGGCGCCCAGGATTCCGACTATAATGTCGATACGCTCTCGCTCTATGTGATGGACACGGTCGATCTGACCGATCAGCTCTCCCTTTTCGCCGGCGTGCGTCTCGACAGTTTCGATTACACCAATGGCGTGACCCGGGGCGGAACAACGACGCCCTATGATTACTCCGACGAGCTGTGGAATGGCCATATCGGCCTGGTCTATGACGTCACCGAGGCCGGCAATATCTATCTGAGCCTCTCGACGTCGAGCAATATCAATGGCGGCGAGTCCGATGTCGGCGGCAGCTGTGGTTATGGCGGGCTGTGCGGCACGCCGGACCAGGTTGTGCTCAGCGAACCGGAAGACACGCTCAATATCGAACTGGGCAGCAAGTGGGATCTCTTCGACGACCAGCTCCTCTTCTCGGTCGCCGTCTTCCAGATCACCAAAAGCAATGTGATGGAAAGCGTCGGCAGCGACTATGAAACCCTCGGCACGCTCAATACCGGCGAAAACCAGGTCACCGGGATTGAATTCGGCCTCGTCGGCAATGTCACCGACGAGCTCTCGGTCCAGTTCGGCGCGGCCTTCATGTCGTCGGAAGTGACAGAATCGGTCAACACCGCCCAGATCGGCGGCACGCTGAGCAATTTCGCCGACAACAGCGCCTATCTGCAGCTGCGCTACCAGGCGACACCGCAACTCTCCTTCGGCGGTGCCGTCACCTATTCCAGCGAAATGTATTCGGGTCAGCCCGACTCCGCTGGCGGCAGCTATGAAATTCCCGCCTATACGGTGCTCGACGCCTTCGCGACCTGGGAATTCAACGACCGCACGAGCCTGCGCCTGAATATCGGCAATCTCACCGACGAGGACTACTACACGGCGGCTTACCGCAGCGGCGCCTTCACCTATATCGGTGATGCCCGCAATACCCGCCTCACCCTCGTCTCCTCCTTCTAGCCCCAGTTCCAGCCCCTCGCGGGTGTCGGCCGGTGCCTTCGGCATTGGTTGACACCCGCGGCCGGCTTGCCGATGACAGCACTCATCGCAGGCCGCACCGGATTTTTGCCATGCTGATCATCATCGAAAACGTGCTCGACAAGGCCGGCGTCCAGGCCCTGCGCGAGCGGCTCGACCAGGCCGAGTGGATCGACGGCAAGGCCTCGGCCGGCTCCGTCTCCCATGCGGTGAAGCGCAATCGCCAGCTCGACCAGAACAGCGAGACCGCTATCGCGCTGGGCAATCACATCTTGGGAATTCTCGGCCGTAATCCGACCTTCATCTCTGCCGCCCTGCCGCAGAAAATCTACCCGCCCATGTTCAATAATTACGAAGGCGGCGGCAATTATGGCGCCCATATCGACAGCGCCATCATGCATGTCGATCGCGCCAATATGACCGTACGCACGGACCTGTCTGCCACCCTCTTCCTGACCGACCCGGAAGATTATGACGGCGGCGAACTGGTGATCGAAACCAGCTATGGCGCCCAGCCCGTCAAGCTCGCCGCCGGCGATCTCGTCCTCTACCCCGCGACCAGCCTGCACCAGGTCACCCCGGTCACCCGCGGCGCCCGCATCAGCGCATTCTTCTGGATCCAGAGCATGGTCCAGGACGGTGCCCAGCGCGAGATGCTCTACGATCTCGACCGCACCATCCAGGAACTCCGCCAGGACCATGACGACAATGATCCACGGCTCAACAGCCTGACCGGGATCTATCATAATCTGATGCGCCAATGGGCGGTGGTCTAGGCAGGAGTGAAAGCCGTTACCGGTTCAGCCACGCGCCAACAGTGCCTCAATCTTTCCCGTCAACGCCTCGCGCGCCTTCGCGGCCAGGAGGGCGTTCGGCAAGCGCATCAACCGCGTCGCGTAGGGGCTGTCCCGGCGCACGGCATCACGGTCTGCCCCGGCAGCAAGATAGGCGAGTATATCCACCATCATTGCCCGGTCGAAGGCCCACAGGATCTCGCCGCGATACCCGACCTGGTAGAAAGCCTCGCGCGGCCAGTCGACCTCATGGGTACGATTGACGCCACAGGCGAGGCAGCTCAGCCGCCCGGCCCAGGAGAGCCGGGTCCCCGTCTTGCCGTCCGCGAGCATGACCGGCAGCGGCAGATCACCGTATAGGCCCTCAAATCGGGCTGGCTGTCCGCATCGCGGGCAGGCGAGCACAAGCTTCGGGGCAATGCCCTTGCGATCATAGAGTCCGGTCATGGCAGGTCACACCTCGACCAAAGTCTGGACCGAGCGGCTGCGGTCCGCAAGCAGATCACGCCCTCACCGAGAGCTGCGAATTGCCGGGTGGCGGCAGAAACTTACGGGATTGTTAGAGTTGAAGACTCGCCTCTGCCAGCCGTCTCGGCTACCGAGGAGGGACGGCGGGGGCTGTTGGGAGTTTGTGATTGGGCCAGGCCGCCGTCCGACCCGAGTTTTTGACCGCACGCCGCGCCCTTGCATGGGCGCTGGCGCTGCTGGCCAATGGCGCACTGATCGGTCTTGTGCTTCTTGCGCCGCGTCCGCGAACCGCCCCCCCCACACTTCAGACCATCGACCTCGTTCTCGTCGCTGCCACCCTGCCCGAAACGGAGGCTGTGCCGGATGAACCGCCCGTCGCCCCCGATCCCGAACCCGTGCCCGACCCTGACCCTGACCCAGCGCCCGATCCACGCCCCGAGCCCGGGGAGCGGCCGGAATTCCAAACCTCAGACGCACCCGAGACGCCGGCCATATCCGGCGGCGAAGGGGAGACGGATGAAGGCGAAATCGACAGCAGCCAGCCGGGCCTTGGTGCCGACGGCCTGCCCGATTATGGCATCGCTGCCCTGCCGGAAACCGCCGCGCTGACCGGAACGCCCTTTGTCATCCGCGAGGTCTTTTGCCTGACCTCATCGGATGCGACGCGCGAGGCCGGGCATTGCCCTGATGGTCCCGACCCTGAGGGGCTGTCCATGTTGCGTTACGCCAGCGATGCCAATATCGAGGCCGGAATGCGGGCCGCGATCGCGAGCGGGCTGAGCGCCGCGGAAATCCGCGCGCTGTTCGAGGACGAAGGCCTGCCCCTGGCGGACCTTTCGGGCCAGCCGACCATGGCTGACCCAGGCGCGCGCGCGACCTCGTCAGCCGACCAGATGCGCGACAGCCTGCCGCCGCGGCATCCCGACCCGGCGTTTGGCAATTGACGAGCGGTCGCAAGCCGGTTTCTTCTGCACGCCATGAACTTCCTCTCCGACACCACCGCCCCCGCCCATCCGAAATTGATCGAGGCGATCGCGGCCGCCAATACCGGCTTCGAGCCGAGCTATGGCAGTGACGCCATCTCGGCCCGCGTCGAAGCCCGGTTGCGTGATATCTTCGAGTGCGAGCTCAAGGTCTTGTTCGCGGTGTCGGGAACGGCATCGAACGCGCTGGCGCTGTCGGTCCTGTGTCCGCCTGATGGTGCCATCCTGTGCCATGACGAAGCCCACATTCACCGCGACGAGCGCGGCGCTCCGGAATTCTATACCGGGGGCGGCAAGCTCATTCCCCTGCGCGGGGCCCATGCGAAAATCGAACTGTCCGAGCTCGACCGCACCCTGGCGGAAATTCCGGAGGGATTCGTGCATGCCAGCCCGGTGCGGGTGCTGTCCCTGTCCAACCTGACCGAGAGCGGCACCGCCTATTCCGCCGCCGAAGTGAGCGAGCGCACGGCCCGCCTCAAGGGTCGCCCGGCCTTCGTCCATATGGACGGGGCGCGTTTCGCCAATGCCCTGGTTTCGCTGGGCTGCACGCCGGCGGAGCTGACATGGAAGGCCGGCGTCGATGTGCTGTGTTTCGGGGCGACCAAGAATGGCGCTCTCGGCGCTGAGGCGGTGGTGTTGTTCCCGTCCGTCGCCGACCGGTTCGAAAGCCTGCAGGCTCGCCAGAAGCGCGGCGGACACATGGCCCCGAAAATGCGCTTCATGGCGGCCCAGTTCGAAGCTTGGCTGGCGGATGATCTCTGGCTCGACCTCGCCCGGACAGCCAATGCGCACGCCCAGGCACTGGCGAACGGGCTCGCCGCCCTGCCCGGCACCCGGATCCTGCATCCGGTAGATGGCAATGAGGTCTTCGCCCAACTGCCCGACGCGGTCGCGGCGCGCCTGCGCGCGGCCGGGGCCGTCTTCTATCAATGGCCCGACGGTTCGGCCCGCCTCGTCACAAGCTGGTGCACCCGGGCCGACGAGATCGAAACCCTGCTGGAAACGGCGCGCCAGATCGCGCCTTGAGATTGCAGAACAAAAGGCGTACAATTACACCCTGTCTGAAAGGAGGGTGTGATGGCGAATGGACGCGGAGTTTTGTTTCATCTGAATTCGGTCGGCTTCGACCCCTATGGCCGCGTTTTCATCGGCGACCGGGATGCATCGCGGGCCCTGGCCGATCTCCTCGGCAAGGCCGATGCGATCAGCTGCCGCTCCGGATGCGGGGCCCCACTCAGCTGCGACACGGCTCTGATCACACGTGAGGAGCTGGTGCGCATCGGGCCGGAACTGATTGTGAACAATGCGGATTTTGGCGCGATCATACGCAAGCGCAAAGCCGTTGGCGCCGAGGAGGCGGTGATCGTCTTCAATACCTATCGGGAAATGGCCGACTGAATTGGCTGATGCCCGCAGCGCCTGACCTCAGGAAGCTTCGGCGTCTTCATCATCGGTCGAACGGCGCCAGGGCCCGGCGAAGCGCGGATCCTGCCTGCGGCGGCGATCGGGTCCGAAATAGGTCGGAGCCTTTACGAAGCGGCGCGGTCTCTCGATCAGGGCCGAGATACGGCGGAACAGGTCGACCGGACGAACCGGCTTGGCGAGATATTCATTCACGCCGGCATTGATCGCTTCAATCACCTTGGAGCGGTCGGTATGGCCGGTGACCATGATGATCGGCAGGTATTTATTGGCGCTGTCCGAGGCTGTGCGGACCAGACGGGTAAATTCCAGCCCGTTCAGATCACCCAGCATGTAGTCGACCAGGGCAAAGTCCGGATTGACGTCGCGCATCGTCTCGAAAGCATCGGCGGCATCACGCACCTCGATAATCGTGCGGACACCAAACCCTTGCAGGATGGTACGCAAGATCGTCGACATATGCGCATTGTCCTCAACGATCAGGACACGGATGCGGTCGAAGCTGCCGGACATGGGCTCTCACTGAGCAAAGGGTGAACTCGGGGCCTCTCGATTCTGCCCGGTTGACCTTAACCAAGTCTTGCTCCGGCCTGTTCCAGCTTGCTCTGGACGGGCTTTTTCACAGCGCAACACCGCTTTCCAATGGCTTGGCGGGAGATGCGGCGCCGCGTCGCAGGGTCGATCTGCGCCTCACTTTGGGACGCGATTGTGTTAGCTTTTCCCCGCTTGGGGCCTGTCAACGCTGCCTTGAAAAGGGGCTGATCATGAATATGGCTGAAAAGTCGGTACGTAGCCTGATTTTGCGTGCGCGCGCCTATGACAGCAAGGAGCAAATTGACGACTTCCAGCCCGACCCGGACACGTCCGAGGTCGATTTCGTCGAATCGATGGTGACGGGCGACCACGATCCGATCCGCGACGAGATCAGGAACTGGATCGATTGCCTCGATGAAGAAGGCCAGGTGGAGCTGGTGGCGCTGTACTGGATCGGGCGGGGAGATTTCGAAGGCCGCGAATTCAGCGCGGCCGTGATCGAGGCCCGGGCGCGGCGCAGTTCGCCAACTTCCGGGTATCTGCTCGGCGCCCCGATGCTCGGCGACTATCTTGAGGCTGGACTGGACGCCGTGATCGAAGCCGGCGTACTTGACGACGCCTGAGTCCCGTCAGCGCGGCTGCACTCTCAGATCCACTGAACCTCGGTCTTCGGTCCCTGGCCGGCCGCCCGCACCACATCGCTCTTGCGGCTGGACAGGACGTCGAGGATCCGCCGGCCGAGCTTGTTTGGCATTACCGGTTTGACCAGGAAGCCATCAGCGCCGGCACAAATCGCATCCTCCACCACCGCAGCCTCGGAGTGCCCTGTCAGCATGATGGTCGGGACAGACTGATTGGGTGAAGCGGCGTTCGCGCGCAATTCGCGGATCAGCTTTACCCCGGTGCCATCCATGAGCTCATGATCGAGCAGCATCAGATCGATACGCTGGCGATTGAGATGCCCCCAGGCCGCTTCGACACCGTCAGCCTCAAGCAGCTCATGGCATCCCAGGCCGCCCAGCAAGCGGGCGATCAGGCGACGGGTTGCGGCAACGTCTTCGACGATCAGGATGCGACATCCCAGCAGGATTTGACTTGGCATGGCGGGCCTCAATGACTTCAATTTGGTTAGTAGCTTGGAAAAACTGAACTTCTGATTAAGCAGAACGGGAAACCGCCGGATCGGCGCAGCGCAAACCCGGCCGCATCAGCTGATCGATCCGTTGTCCGAGCGTCGCGGCATTGACCGGCTTCGGCAGGACTGCATCGGCACCGGCACCCTCGGCCGCGCGCCCCAGATGCGGCAAACATGGCGGCGCCAGGAATATGATTGGCAGGCCGGTATCAGGGCTGTGGGCCGGATCCCGGAACCGCCGGACGGCGTCGAGTCCGCTCGCCGACCCCAGATCATGATCCACCAGCACCAGGTCCGGCCGGCTGAGGCGGGCGGTGACGAGTGCTTCCTCGCTATCGCGACTCTCATAGATCCGGCTGACCCCCAGGCCACGCAACAACGTCTTGAGCACCACGCGAATGGAACGGCTGTCATCGAGCAGCAGAATATTGAGGCGGGACAGGTCGAGGGCGTGCATCTTCATCTCCGGACTGAGCTGCCCAGACTAGCCGATCCGGTTTAACACCCGGCTACCGGCCATTAATTTGATATGAGCGCCTGCTGACAGCCTTGCGTCAGCATCACACCCCCGCCCTCTGGCCGTGGCGCCGCGGGATGCGTATATCCAGAGCATGGCAAAATTGACCCTCGACGACGTGCTGGCAGCGCCGGAAGATTTCATCCTCGACACGGTGCCGGAAACCGCGCCGGCGCATCCGCTCGAGGACTGGGCCCCGCACCGCCCTGACCGCCCGGCAAAATCCGAAGGCGGGCAACGCTTTCGCTGTGTCGCCGAGTTCGAGCCGACCGGGGATCAGCCGCAGGCCATCGCCGAGCTGGTCGAAGCGATCAATGGCGGCGAGCGCGACCAGGTCCTGCTCGGTGCCACCGGTACCGGCAAGACCTTCACCATGGCCAAGGTAATCGAGGCAGTGCAGCGCCCGGCCCTTATACTTGCGCCAAACAAAACATTGGCCGCGCAATTATACGGTGAATTCAAGTCCTTCTTCCCGGATAATGCCGTTGAATACTTCGTCTCATACTACGATTACTACATGCCCGAGGCCTATGTGCCGCGCACCGACACCTATATCGAGAAGGAATCCTCGATCAACGAGGCTATCGACCGGATGCGCCATGCCGCGACGCGCTCCATCTTGGAGCGCGATGACGTGATCATCGTCGCCTCGGTGTCGTGTATCTATGGCATCGGCTCGGTGGAAACCTATACCGCCATGACCTTCGAGCTGAAGCCCGGCGACACCGCCGATCCGCGCGCCGTCATGCGCCAGCTCGTCGATCTGCAATACACAAGAAACGACGCCGCCTTCGGCCGCGGCACTTTCCGCGTGCGCGGGGATAGCCTCGAAGTCTTCCCGGCCCACTATGACGACCGCGCCTGGCGCCTCTCCTTCTTCGGCGACGAGCTGGAGACGGTGAACGAATTCGACCCGCTCACCGGCCGCGCCATCACCGACCTCAAGAGCGTCAAATTCTACGCCAATTCCCACTATGTGACCCCGAAACCGACCCTCAACCAGGCGATCCAGTCGATCAAGGCCGAGCTCAAGACCCGCCTCGCCTGGATGGAGAGCCAGGGGCAATTGCTCGAGGCCCAGCGCCTGTCCCAGCGCACCGAATTCGACCTGGAAATGCTGCAGGCGACCGGCTCCTGCGCCGGCATCGAGAATTACTCACGCTATCTCACCGGTCGTAAACCGGGCGAGCCGCCGCCGACCATGTTCGAATACATTCCGGAAAACGCCATCGTCTTCGCCGATGAAAGCCATGTCTCCATCCCCCAGCTCGGGGCGATGTTCAAGGGCGATTTCTCGCGCAAGAAGACGCTGGCCGATCACGGCTTCCGTCTGCCCTCCTGCCTCGATAACCGCCCGCTCAAATTCGAGGAATGGGACGCGATGCGCCCGCAGACCATCTCGGTCTCGGCGACGCCGGGCAATTGGGAACTTAACCAGACCGGCGGCGTCTTCGTCGAACAGGTCATCCGCCCGACCGGCCTGATCGACCCGCCGGTCGAAATCCGCCCGGTCTCCCTCGACGGCGCCAGCCAGGTCGATGATGTCATCGACGAGGCCAGAAAGACCGCCGAGGCCGGCCTGCGCACCCTCGTCACCGTCCTGACCAAGCGCATGGCCGAGGATCTGACAGAATACATGCACGAGCAGGGCCTCAAGGTCCGCTATATGCACTCCGACGTCGACACGGTGGAGCGGATCGAGCTGATCCGCGACTTACGCCTCGGCACCTATGACGTGCTCGTCGGCATCAACCTGCTCCGCGAAGGCCTCGACATCCCCGAATGCGGCCTCGTCGCCATTCTCGACGCCGACAAGGAAGGCTTCCTGCGAAGCGAAACCAGCCTGATCCAGACCATCGGCCGCGCCGCCCGGAACAGTGAATCCAAGGTCATCCTCTATGCCGACCGCCGCACCGGCTCCATGGACCGTGCCATCGGCGAAACCGACCGCCGCCGCGCCAAACAGGTCGCCTATAACGAGGAACACGGCATCACCCCAATCACCATCAAGCGCGGCGTCTCCGACATTCTCGAACAGGTCATGGAAAAACAGGCCGCCGGCCGCTCAGCCAGCGCCCGCGGCCGCGGCAACAAGGGCACCGGCAAACCCAAGGGCATGCGCGACCAGGACCAGGCCGGCTATGGCGGCAATGTCGTCGCGGTAATTGCGGACCTGGAGAAGCGGATGCGCGAGGCGGCGGCGGATTTGGAGTTTGAAACCGCTGCGGCACTCCGCGACGAAATCAAGAAACTCGAGGGTTAGAGCGGAGGGGTTCGGCTTTGAGGGCTGCGGAGCAGGCGGAAAAGCCGTGCCTCGCGGGAGCGAGGCTGGCGGTGTGGGTGGGGGATGAGATTAAGCTGTGTTGCCTCTCCATACCGTCGATTTCTAGGCGAAAGGCGTGCACACGAGGGACTACTCTTGCGGGCGCCCCGACGCTAACGCACGGTACAGCCAAAATAGTCGGGCGGCAAGTTGGGGAGAAACCCACCCGTTTGTCTCATAAGAGCGTATTTTGTGCTCGCCACCACACAACTGATTACCTCTTCCTCAACCGCATCGGATAATACACGAATAGAACCGATCACCCTGTCCTCGCCAAGGACCCCAGCAGCCACGATTCTTGCACGTCGATCATCCGAACAAAGCGACGAGTCCATGGTAGTCGCAGCAGCAATCGCCTCCGCCTCACCGATCCCAATCTTTTGACTGGATATTAGCCCAAAGCTGACGTCCTCTGCGGCGGGATCAAGCACAACTTCCTGGACGTTTCCTGCCTGAATATGACTCTCGAGATGGACGCTTGGTGGCCCGTCGCATTCCGCTCGGACGGCCGGGGCCACGTGCACCGAATATCCACGCAAACAGATCGCTTGATCAAAGAATTCGCCATTTACGAGATTTATAATCGAACAAGTGTCTATTGAAATACTAGGCATCGCGCCCATCGACATTCAGAAGGAACAGCTGCTGTAGGGGCAAGCCGAAGTGATCAAGGATCCAGCCTTGCGAAACCACGCCCTCGGAAACCGCCTTGATCAAAGCCTCTCGAAGATTTGCGGAAAAATGAGGAAAGTGAACTTCCGGCCGATCCGGAACTCCAAGAGCCTCCGCTCGCCTTTCGGCATTTCCCCACTCGGCCTTGACCGCCTGAGATAACGCCCTTGCCCCCCCCTCCGGCAACAAACCTAATGCCTCGAGACGAATTGCTGCAACGTCAAAGCCAACTCCAAAAAATCGGGACAAATAAATGATCTCGACATCACCGACCATGTGAGGATCGAGGTCAAATTGCGCCTTTATTACCCCTAGAAATTCATAGACTCCTGCCTGAGGAAGCAAAAGGCTTGACGCGAACGCATTCGCGAAGGCTTCTTGACGCGACGCGGCGTGTCCGCCGCCAATAGTCGACGCCATGTCAAAGATCGCCTCAGATCCCGGGCCATGATGCGCAAGCAAATGAGCAATCTCATGGGCAAGAGTAAACAGCATTCTACCCGAAAATCTGTGTGAGATTTGTATGAACCCATAATTACCCGCCAGAACAGACGCTCCCTCGAAGCGCACTTTTGATCCAAGAAAGACGACAACTCCTGGAATTCCGTCAATCCGCCTTGCCAAATCCAATAAAGGCTCATTCGGCGCGATTTTCAGAACGTGAGCACGAAAGGCGTTCGCCATTTCTTCAGCGGACTCGTAATTCTCTGCCGGCACTTCGAATACATCCACAATGTCTGGCAAATTGACTCGTGGAGGGAGCACTTCCAAAGCCGCCAAGACCATGCTTGCGAGACGCTCCCTCGAGGTATCCTCGGCATCAACATGGCCGACAGCACGGAATGCCACTCGCATGCTGTGCTTAGACTGTGAGGGCAGCTCCCCACGGGCAATATACTCCGCAGGAATTCTCAGAGCTTCAGAGATCAGTCGAACCTCTCGCAAATTTGCTCGCTCTCCTTGAAAGAGCGCCGTCAGCCGATCCACAGGCAATTTTGCCTTCTGGGCCAACCGTTCGGGCGATATTTCCGTCGCTTGCAAGAATTGCTCGATCTGTGGCATTACGGTTGCGCGTTCCAACGATCAATCCAAGCCAACATCTCGCCCACTTGGCGGTCATCCAACTTGGAATGTCTCCCGATCATATCGATTGCTCGGTTCGCAATTGGCTTCCTCATCACTTCAGAGAGCGCCTGAAGCGACTGTGCGCGCGCCCTCTCTACAGCCCGCGGCGCGGAAACGAAGGCCGGCCTGTCTCCAATAATGTAGTTTTGCGCTCTCCGGGCGAAACCGTCATTGGAATGAGTGTCCAAAGGATGCTTGTTGCCATTGGCGTCCACGGCGATGTTGCCCAACAAACGATCACCGTCCATTCGCAATCGATTTTCGGGGAAGCGATTGAATGCCAGCTGCGCAGAAATTTTCTCGGCAACTCGAAAACCACCAACAATATACTGCTGAACGATTGGCCGCTTGCCGCTAATCATAAAAATGTAATCACCAAGCTCAACTACACGCCGAATATTCGGCATGCATGCCCCCAGTGAGGGTCGCGGCCCAAATATGGGATCGTTTAAGTCATTTGCAGCGGCAGGGTCTGCGCCCTTGCCAGTGATGTATATGTAACCCTTCACATTAAGCCTCCGGAAAAACTTTTAGACGTTCCAATACTTTAACAATGGGGTTTGCGATCACTTTAGTTCGACCGTTAGGTTTCTGGCTGCAGCCACAAGCAACGCATACTATATCAGCCGCCGGAACGAAAGCGGAACTTTTGCGGGAGTCAAGCTCCGCTCCACACATTTGGCAATCATACGACCCCACGTATTGCCGAACCTCAGGCAGAACCTGTTGGATCATGTAGAGACGGACTAGGCCCTCATCCAAACTGACGCCATCAACCGTGACGGAATGATAAGTTTCGTCGATGCTGCGGTGGCCTTGCGCATCATAAGCATGAACATGAATGCCGTCCTGCTCAGCACGGGATGACGTCCAAAGCAGCGACGGATTCGACGCCCAAATCTGGACGCCTCCGCGATATTCTCTTTGGTCGATTTCGATACTTTCGGTCGCTCGAATTCGATTGGGACTGGGAAGAAAGATGGGGCAAGCCCGCCTTATGTAAATAATTGGGTTGGATACGGACCGAAAATCGGCCCTGAAATAGCGACCACACTTTTCACACAAATGCTTCTGGTGCTCAAAGGTGGCGAACGCCCCTTGATCCAAATGTACGTGGGAACAGTTAGGACAAATTTCCGAACTCATCCTCAACTCAAGATGCTTTGAGACGAGGTACGACAACGCCATCGCTCTATCGATTCGAACCTCACCCTCATCAAATAAATCAAGTGAATAGGGGATTATTAGCTCGTCAACGGTTCGGTCGATTGACTTCTCGTCAAGGTCCACAGCCCGGCGGGCATGCACGTGCACGCCCGGGGGCTCAACCGATGCGGCGCCAACAGACAACGGCCGGCTATCTAATACTGGCGGCACCGCACCCCATATGCCAATTCCCCCGGGAAAATCGCCTGGGTCTAGTCTGAGCGTCTCCTGGCTCTTGTCTGACCGGATGGCTTGGCCGCACTCTTCGAGCCGGACACCATATTTTCCGGTCGCGGAACAAAAGTGCGTGCGACACCACCAGCGTTCCGAGCCATTTCGGGCCTTGCCTGCGTAAGTTATCTCACAGCGAGATATTGCCAATCGATCCTCATTCGCCCGAGTTCGGCGTGCGTAATGAACAGGGACGCCGAACCATACATCTTTGGATAGAGCGCCAGGCTACACACACGCATTATATTGGCGATCTGGCAATAGAAAGGTCAAAATTTAGGGCACATGCGATTCCTTCCCCCAACCCCATGCCAGCGAGCGGGCCGTATCAAAGCCGCGCCGTCAAGGCCGCCTTCAGCACCGCGGAGCGGGCATGCGCCTTGACGGCGCGGGCTTGATACGGCGGAGTTCTCGGCAAGGGGTTTATGGGTGGGTCTGGGCGCGCGCCCTCCTCTATGTAATCTCAACCCGCTTCTTCATCGTCATCCCAGCGCAGGCTGGGATCCAGGCTCATCACACGCCGCGCTCTACGAACTGGGTCCCAGCCTTCGCTGGGATGACGATGTGTGGAAGGTTGTGCGTAGAGCCGAACTGCTCAACCCAGGCTGCCCCTAAGCGCCCCACTCAACCTTTTCCTCGCCAAAGCGCAATTTTCCGTTCAGGTTGAAAAACTTAAGCGTGGGGGGACGGGCTATGCGTGATGAGTTTGTGGAATGGGTCTCGACCTATCCGAGTGACCGGGCAGCGGGCTCGAAGACGAAGGTGGGGACGCGCTCTTATCAAGCGATCATGAAGGCGGTGCCGGCGGCGCTGACTGAGCACATCGTTCATCGCAGCCGGTTTAAGCCTGAGGGCTCTACCGGCTCGGGCAATTGGACGGATATTTCCTGGGTAGCGGTGGTGGATCATCTGATCAGCCCGACAACGCAGGAGGGCTTTTACATCACCTATTTGCTCAGCCGCGATGGGAAGCGCCTTGTCTTGTCGATGCAGCAAGGGTGCAAGACACTCAGCGAAGAGATCGGCAAAGGTGCGGCCATGGTAGAATTGCAGCGCCGCGCCGCTGTTATGCGCGCACGGGCGCCAAAAGATCTGAAACGCCTGTCCACCACGGCGCCAATCGATTTGGGCACCCCTAGAAGCCACCGTTTGGGGCCGCTCTATCAGGCTGGGCATGTTTTGGGGCGCAGCTATGATGTCGCCAACTTGCCACCCGAAGCCGAACTCGTTGCTGATTTTCGCGAGGCCATTCGGGCTCAAAAACACATCGCGGCCAATGGCGGCTCGGCGACGATTGAGAGCATGATCGGCGAGCTCATAGAAGACGGGCTGACTGAAACAAATCTGAGCTATGTGAAGCGCTATGCACTCCACCGGGTCGCCGAGCGGAGCGCCGCACACGCCAAGGCAGTGAAGGATTATTATCCTGATGTCTGCATGGGTTGCGACAAAGATATGCGCGCTGTCTATGGCGAGGATGCCGAACGCATGCTCGACGCGCATCACCTGATCTCTATAGGCAGCCTAGCCGAAAACGAGCACGCCGCCTTCACCGTCAACGATTTCGCCCTGCTCTGCCCGAATTGCCACCGCATGATCCACCGCTTGGTGGATTCGTCGGATGTGAAAGCGTTACGGGATTTGCTGGGGAGATAGGTCCTGGGCTATGGGCCAATCCAGCCTGTCCAGATTGCGCCTCGCCTCTCGCCAAGCTCCGGTTTTCCGTTCAAGCTGGCCATCTGGACGTGGCGGGGGTGAGCTATGAAGCGTTGGGGCATCAGGGCATGGGCGATCGGTCTCATGGCACTCACGGCGTTGGCGGCCAATAGTCCGGCCCGGGCCGGGAATCCAGGCCTGGAGGTCGGACAGGTCTGGACGGTGCACAATGCGCCCAATCCCGAATTGCGGGCCCTGATTGCCCGGATCGAGCCCTTCGGAAAATCGGATATTGTCGTCCACATCTCCCTGACCGGTGTTCAGATGCAAAACCCGGACGGGGAGAGCGTGCTCACAACGGCGTCGCATCTGCCCTTCGAACAGAGCGTGCTTGTCGCCTCGCTAGACACACTCGTGGAAACCGGACAGCCCCTCGACGCCCATTTTGCGACGGGCTACCAGATATGGCTCGATGACGAGGGCGGGATTTTCACCGTGCCGGTGGCTGAGGTCGTCAGCCTGCTCCTCAATCCTGTCCCGCCTGACTGAAGGCCGCCGGGCCAAGCTGGCCGGGCAAACGGCGCCACCACCCCCCAACTTATCCTCCCCCTCCGCGTCCAGCCTATAATCCCCGCATGGCTGGAATTCGCAGATCACCTGAACTTGTTGCACGCCTGGAAGCCCGGGCGCGGTCCATGCGCGCTGAGGGGTATCGGATGGCGGAGATTTCGCGGGCGGTCGGGGTGCCGACGCCGACACTGTATCAATGGGCAGCGCGGGGGCAGTGGCGGCAGGAGGATCTGATGCCGGCGGCGGCACCGGTGGGGCCGGTCCCGGCCGAACCGGAACCGGATGCTGTGCCGGACGACATCCCGGCCGATGAAGATGCCGAACAGCCGAGTGTGCTGGAAGCGGCGCAGGCGGTGCTGAGACGGGCGGCACTCGACGGCGCACGCGGGCAGATGGCGCGCTCGGAGCGGGCGGCGAGGCTGGCGCGGCAATTATTCCTGCTCGCCGAACAGGCCCAGCGGATTGAGGCGGCCGAGGCGGCGCTGCACCCGAAACCGGTCCGTCTGTCTCCGGAGGAAGTGGAGCTGTTGCGCAAGGAACTTCGCTCACGACTCTTCCGCGACGATGCCCCCGGGCGGCAGGCCTACACGCCGCCCACCGAGGCGGACGCGCAACGAGAGCCAGCCCCCGAACCGGAGCCGCCAGCGCCGCCACGCCGGCGCGAGGCGCCCCATGTCCGCATCCGGCGGCTCTAGTCCTGCCCCGCCCAGGCCGCCCGGCACGGCGCCTGCGACACCGGCCGCGGGCAGAGCAGGACGAATTTCGTCATATTTTTCAGCGATGAATAAAACTGAACCCAAATTAGGCTCAAGAAAGGCAAAAAATCGCCTTTTGGCCCCATTTTCTGCAAACTTTACCTGCATAGCAGCCCGATCTTGTAAACCAAGAATGGGGACATGCCGGCTTGCGCACATATTCGACCAGCGAGTTCGAGATACGTATCAAGGACGGTCTGCTGGAAATGCGGAGCGAAGGCACGCGTGTGTCCCAGACGGGCAGTGATGGCGAACGGGCCTTCAACAGCCTGTTGCGCAGCGAGTCCATCGAGATCGCGTCCTTCGATATTCGCTCCGCCGATTTTCGCTTCACATCCGTCGAGCTGGAATCCCGCATCCGCTATATCGGCCGCCAGTGCCGCGGCATTCCGCTCGCCTTTATCGGACGCTCGGACCAGCAGGACCAGGTCCGCGCCGCGGTGCGGGCGATCGAAAAGATGGACGGGGTGGCACGGGGTTTCCGATCCCGCGAGAAAGCGCTCGCCTGGCTGGACATGATGCGTCAGCCGGCCTGAGACCTATTGCAGTGTGCCGCCGGCGCTGCTGGCGATCAGCCCGGCGACCAGGCTTTCGATCAGGGCCAGCCGCGCCGCGCTGTCAGGCGCTTCCAGCAAGTCCTGCCGCGCCTGTGGCGGCAAGGGTGCCAGCATGGCCAGCCGGTCAACCAGGGCCTCGAAGGGCATGGTTTCCAGGGTCGGCCAGTCGGTCTGGATCTGCGCGTCGCCGAACCAGATCTGCAGCAGCCGCAACAAGCGTCCCCGGTCACCGTCCAGCGGTGGGCGCGGCGCCAGGTCCTGCAGGAAGGGCCTGTAATCGACCCGGCCGATCCGGTAGGGCGTCGCAACATCGGCTTCGGCCGCCAGCTCGAACCGGCTGACACCGTCCAGCGTCACCAGATAGCGGCCATCGCGGGTCTCCACAAAGGACTTGATGCGCCCGGCCGTGCCGATCCGGCGCAGCGAAGGCTCACCATCGGCAGGTTCGGTGACGGGCTGGATGATGCCGATATGGCCGCCCTCGCGGCGGGCATCATCGATCATGTTGAGATAGCGCGGCTCGAACACGTTCAGCGGCAGCAATTCTCCAGGCAGAAGAATACAGCCGGCGAGCGGGAAGAGCGGCAGTGAGGCGGGCAGTGTGCGTGTATCGGTCATGGATTCTAGATAGGTGCGCGCACGCGGGGTGCAAGGCCGGGCATGCCGTCTTCTGCGCCCGGCCGGTGCCATGGCCCCGCCATCCCTGCATCTGCTCTGATGAAGGGATGGCGGGCCGGGCCGGTCAGCCGGGAACGGCGAGGAAGTCGCGCTTGCCGACGGGAACCCCGATACTGCGCAGGATCGCGTAGACCATCGAGGCGTGGAACAGCACGTTGGCGAGCATGAAATTCTGCACATAGGCCTGGCGTGGCAGGGTCATTTCCTTGCCGGGGCCGGCGGGAAAGCTGATCTCGCCCATCGGATCCGCATCGATGGCCGCAACGGGCAAGGCCCAGATGGCGGCGCGGGCGGCCGCGAGGCGGGCGCGCAGGTCTGCAAAGGAGGTTTCCGTATCGGGGAGGGAGGCCGGTTCCTGACCGGCCAGGCGCGACAGACCACGGACGGAGAAATCGCTGACCAGCTGAACCTGGCGCTTGAGTGCGAACATGTCCGGCGTCAGGCGCCAGTCGAGATAGATCGCTTCATCGACCTTGTGCCCGGCCGCGTGTTCGGCGGCCTTGGCAAGGATGCCATCCAGGGCACGATAGGTCTGGTCGAGCTGGGTCCTGGCAATGGCAGACAGTGAAATGGACATCGGTATTCCCCTTGGTTGAAGGCCAAGAGATGGCGATGTTCGGGCCAAAGGGCCAGAGGGGTCAGGGTGAATACCTGTTATGGAAAACTGCAGGACGGCCACCACGGGTTCGCCGTGATGGCCGGACGGGGTCAAACCCGCTCATTCCAGTTGCACAATGGCTCGCCATTGGCGTCCCAGGTCGAGAGCCGGGCAGTGAAATCAGCCTCGGTGTCGAGCAGGATGTCGGAGAGCAGCGCATCGCCTGTTCCGTTGGCGGGCACATCGCCCTCCTGGACAATATCGAAACCGCCACCGCCCATGCGCTGGGTCACGACCATGCGGTAATTGCCTCCCGCCTCGCCCTGGCTCCAGGCCGTCACAAGCAGCCCGTCGGGCGTGTCGGCCAGTTCAATATGGCAGGCCGATCCGGCGGCGTTGTCAGCCGGCTGGACCAGGGCCTCCGGCTCACCGGGCTGGAGCGCCAGCAGGGTTGCGCCCGCGAGCGCCGCCAGATTTGCAGCTAGTATGTTCATGCTCATGACAGTCTCCTTCTCAACTGCGCGTGACTGGGAATACGAAAGCCCGCAAGGGCCGTGTGGGGAGGGCTAGAAGCCCTCCCCGAACCGGCACCGGGGGTTAGTGCTCGCCCTGGATGACCAGGGTCACATTGCCGCTTCCGGTCTGGTTGACGTGGGCGTTCTGGCCATTGCCGACCTGGATGATGCCCGCGGCGTTGTTGTAACCATACTGGTCCATCGTCGCGGTGTTGTTGCGACCGATCTGGGCGATGCCAGAGAGGTTGCGATTGCCGGTCTGAACGCTGGTGCCGTAGTTGTTGCGGCCTTGCTGACCGATCACCGCGTCATTGCTGCGGCCGAACTGGTCGACATGGGCTTCATTGTAGCGCCCCGTCTGGCCAACCGTGGTGCCGTTGCGGGCGCCGTCCTGGATGACCGTGACATACTGGCGGTCGCCGCGCTGATTGATCACCATCGACTGACGCGTACCGTTCTGGCGGCCAGCGATGTCGTTGTTATAGCCTTGCTGGCTGATGGCGACGCGATTACGCGACTGGGCTTCAGCAGCACCGACCGTGCCGAGAACAGAAACAGCGACGAGGGCGCTGGCGAGGAAAAGACGGATTTTCATGGCTTCACTCCATTTTGATTGCCCGACGCCCGATGCATCGAAGACTGATGCTGTTCTATGTGAAGCCGGATGAGCCGATCCTGAGGCCTGTATTCAGAAAGCCGACAGGTGGATGAACCGCAGCTGTCAAACGGCTGGATCGGGGCGTGAGCGCGCTATCCGTCGGCGACAAACTTCCTGCCAGGGCTCACAATTTCACGTTTCCGGGTACGGACTCGCCGCGCGCGCCGGGGTGTGATGAATGGCCTGGATGCCCGTTCTGGACGCGAAAAAAGTATCAGTTATGGCCTGCGGTCCGAGCAGAACACGCGCTTGCTGACCGGCTTGTATGAATAATCTCGGCGACTCGGGCCGCCTGAGCGTCCTCAGGAGACGGCGGGGGCCCGGGCTGCAGCGGGCTTGCCGGCCGGCTCAAGCACGATGCTGGCGGACAGCGTGCTGCCTCCGCCCAGCCAGGTCAGCTCGGCAAAGCCCAGCGCCTTGAGCACTTGCGTGCTGCGGGCCCGATAGTCTGAACGCAGCGTATCCCCCTGCCCTTCGGGGCCGGTCGTGATTCCATCACCGTCATCCTGGATCAGGATGGAGATCATGCGTTCGCCGCGCTGGAATTCGACCTGGGCCCGTCTCGAGGCATAGCTTGGTTCCGACAGTCGTTTCGCCAGCTTGCGATCCCACGTGCCTGTCGCAAGTCCCTGCGCCTTCTCGGCGACGGAGAACCCGAGATTGCCCAGTTCGATCGCGTTCGCCAGCAGGACGTAGAGGCCGACGGCCCTTTCGCAGGCGCGCGGCATGGCTGATCCAAGGAAGCCCGCGAGCTGGCGGGCCTGCCCCAGGGTCTGCACGCTGAAGGCGGCGTTCTGCAGCGTCTTCGCCGCTCCAAGCGCCGATCCTGGCGACAGTTCATGCTCCCGGAAGGCGAACAGGCCTTCGATGGCTGTGCCCAGGCTCCCGGTATCAATATCGTGAGGCAGGCGCAGATCGGCGGCGACCGCCTGGCTTGCACCGCCGGTCACCAGCACCACTTTCTGGTGCGGCGCTGCATGCTGCCGTGCTGTTTGCACCCGCGCAGCATTGGCGTCATCGGCCAGCATGACCGCAATCGGACCATCGGGCACGATCGTGGGGCCCAGATACACGGTCACTCCCATGCCTTCGGCCAGCGCGCGCGACAGATTGCGCATGCGCGGACTGTCGGCCATGCACAGCCAGAGCCGCCGCGGTGTCGTTGAAGTGTCTGTCGCGCCCATACCCACCCCGAAACCGGGAATCGGAAAGCGTTCCCGGACCCTTGCAGTCTTCCAGCTATTTCTTAATAACCAATGCCCGGCGCCCGGCCCGCGCCAGCCGGATACAAAAAGGCCCCGGAGGGAACCGGGGCCTTGCTTGCTTCAGGCAATGGCGTGCGATCAGGCGTCGCGACCGGCCACGACACCGGCCGAACGTTCACGGCTGGTCGGGAAACGGTAGAAGATATGGGTCCCGATCCGGCGGGTCCGCACCAGCGTATTGCTCCAGTGAGGATCAACAGCGACAGTGTGATAATGCGTGGCGCGGCGAGTGACGTCGCGACCAAAGCCCATGAAGGCGTGCTGGGCAACCAGTTCGGAGCGGCGCCAGGCGCGGCCCCGCGGCGTGCGCATGGTGGAGCCGTCACAGGTAAAGGAGAACTGGCAGCCCGTACTGCGCTCGGAACCCTGATAAACGACGCCGCAAATCGTGTCCGGGTAGGCTGGGTGGCGCACGCGGTTCATGATCACCTGGGCGACGGCAAGCTGGCCGACAAAAGCCTCGCTGCGTGATTCGTAATAGATCGCCTGCGACAGGCAGTTCAACTCAGCGGTGAAATCGGCCGCCATATTGAAGTGGGAGCTGTCGAAGGTCTGAAGGTCAGTGATCGGGCGCTCGGTCAGGACGGCGCCCTGCAGCGGATCAGCCTCAAGCGAAAGTGCGGCGATCTGCAGGGTGCGCGGAGCATCCCAGCTGGCTTCGACATCGCCCTCTTGCAGATAACGCATGGCCAGCGATTGCCAGATGACGGTCTCGTCCTGCTCGCGGGCCCGTCCGGATGCGGTGTTGAGCGCCAGCACGGTCAGCAGGCACAGCACCACGAACACCACCGTATAAAAGGCGGTCGCGACCTGCTCTTGCTGTCGGCGTGCTGCTTCGGAACTCATCCGCACTCCTGTTTTTGCCCCGTTCGAATCAAGGCGATGCAATCAATATACCACGCACAAACTAACGCGGCCCTGCTCGAAATCGAGCGCGCCTCTCTATGAGAACAGGCTCAACTGGTCAAGCACGCGCCACGATTACAAATAAGAAATGACTCTCCGCAAACAAGAGAAGAGCCATTTCAACGCCCAACTTCAATAGCTTATGCTCGACGCCGCAAATTCGCCTGCGCCGCCGCCAGACGCGCAATCGGCACGCGATAGGGCGAACAGGACACATAATCGAGCCCGACTTCTTCACAGAAATCGATCGATGCCGGATCACCGCCATGCTCGCCGCAAATGCCGAGTTTCAATTCGGGGCGGGTCGCGCGGCCGCGTTCCACGGCGATACGCACCAGATCGCCAACCCCGTCACGATCGAGCGTGATGAAGGGATCCTTCTCGAAAATCCCGGCCTCGAGATAGTCGCCGAGGAATTTGCCGGCGTCATCACGCGACAGGCCGAATGTGGTCTGCGTCAGATCATTGGTGCCGAAGGAGAAGAATTCGGCGTCCTTGGCGATATCGCCAGCCATCAGGCAGGCGCGCGGCAATTCGATCATCGTGCCGATCATGTATTTCGGCTTGGCACCGGTCTCCTCGGCCACGGCCTGGGCGACGCCGGCAACACGGGCTTTGAGGATGGAGAGTTCGGCGGCGGTGGCGACCAGCGGGATCATCACTTCGGCGAGCGGCTGGAAACCGGTCTCCTTCTCCACAGCCACCTGGGCCTCGAAGATGGCCCGTGCCTGCATTTCGTAGATTTCCGGGAAGGTGATGCCGAGGCGGCAACCACGATGGCCGAGCATCGGATTGCTCTCGGCCAGATCGCGGGCACGCGCCATCAACTGGTCCGCCGGCAGGCCGGTAGCCCGGGCGACGTCCATCACGTCCTCTTCCGTGTGCGGCAGGAATTCATGCAGCGGCGGATCGAGCAGGCGGATCGTGCAGGGCAGTTCGCCCATGATGCGGAATATCTTGGCGAAATCATCGCGCTGCATCGGCAGGATCTTGTCGAGCGCGGTGACCCGGCCATCCTGGTCGTTGGACAGGATCATTTCACGCACGGCGGCAATACGCTCGCCATCGAAGAACATATGCTCGGTGCGGCACAGGCCGATGCCCTCGGCACCAAACTCGACTGCGGTCTGGCAGTCCTGCGGCGTTTCCGCATTGGTGCGCACTTTCATGCGGCGGGTCTTGTCGGCCCAGGCCATCAGGATGGCGAATTCGCCGGTCAGTTCCGGCTTGATCATCTTGGCTTCGCCATAGAGGACCTGGCCGTTGGAGCCGTCGATCGTCACCATCTCGCCGTCCTGGATGACGCGGCGGCCCACCATGAACAGTTTCTTGGCGTAATCGATCTTCATCTGGCCGGCACCGGAGACGCAGGGACGCCCCATGCCGCGCGCCACCACGGCGGCGTGGCTGGTCATGCCACCGCGTGCGGTGATGATGCCCTCGGCGGCGTGCATGCCGTGAATATCTTCCGGCGAGGTCTCGATGCGCACGAGAATGACCTTCTCGCCCGATTTGGCGCGCTCTTCCGCCTCATCGGAGTCGAACACGACACGACCTGTCGCAGCGCCTGGCGAAGCCGGCAGGCCGGTGGTCAGCACATCGCGCTCGGCATCGGGATCAAGCGTCGGGTGCAGCAACTGGTCGAGATGGGATGGATCGATCCGCATCACCGCTTCTTCTTCGGTGATCAGGCCTTCCTGGGCCATATCTGTGGCGATGCGCAGGGCCGCCTTGGCGGTGCGCTTGCCGGTACGGGTCTGCAGCATCCAGAGCCGGCCGCGTTCGACCGTGAACTCGATATCCTGCATGTCGCGATAATGGCGCTCCAGCTTGTCGAAGGCCGCCGACAGCTCGGCATAGCTCTGTGGCATCGCCGCTTCCATCGAGGGCGAATGGTCGCCCATGCGTTCGCGCATCGCCTCGGTCAGGCATTGCGGCGTGCGGATGCCGGCAACGACATCCTCGCCCTGGGCATTGACGAGAAACTCGCCGTAATAGCCGCTATCGCCGGTCGAGGGGTCGCGCGTGAAGGCAACGCCGGTGGCCGAGGTCTCGCCCATATTGCCGAACACCATTGCCTGGATATTGACGGCGGTGCCCCAGCTGGCGGGAATGTCGTGCAGGCGGCGATAGGTTTTGGCGCGCTCGGTCATCCAGCTCATGAAGACGGCGCCGATGGCACCCCAGAGCTGTTCGCGCGGATCGGTCGGGAAAGGCCGGCCCAGCGCGTCGGCCGCAGCCTTCTTGTAGCGGGCAACGATTTCTTCCCAGTCATCGGCACTCAGATCGGTGTCGAGGGAATAGTCGTTCTCGTCCTTGAAGCCGTCGAGAATGTCTTCGAAGATCGCGTGATCGAGGCCCAGAACCACGTCGGAATACATCTGGATGAAGCGGCGATAGCTGTCATAGGCAAAGCGGCGATCACCCGACAATTCGGCCAGGCCGGCAGCGGTTTCGTCATTGAGGCCGAGATTGAGCACGGTATCCATCATGCCCGGCATCGAGGCGCGCGCGCCCGAGCGGACCGAGACCAGCAGTGGATTGGCCGGATCGCCCAGCACCTTGCCGGCGGTCGCCTCCAGCTTGGACAGGGCGGTTTCGACCTGTTCATTGAGATCGGCCGGATATTGGCGCTTGTTTTCGTAGAAGGCCGTGCAGACCTGGGTCGTCAGGGTGAAGCCCGGCGGCACCGGCAGGCCAAGCGTCGCCATTTCCGCCAGATTGGCGCCCTTCCCACCCAGGAGCTCCCGCATCCCTGCCTCGCCCTCCGAATAGCCGGCACCGAACGCGTAAACCCACTTATTGCCTGCAGTCATGACTTCAATCCCTGTTCAAGCATCGTCATCAACCATCGATCCGATTGAAATCGGCCACGGCACAAATCGCCGTGCGGATATCGGACAATAAAAGGAGTCTGTTGCGGCGCAACACGGGGTCATCCGCATTCACCGTCACAGTCTCGAAAAATGCGTCGATTGGCGCGCGAAGCATCGCCAGTGCCGCCATGGCGGCGGTGAAGTCCTCGCTGCGCAGGGCCGCACCGGCCGAAACCCGCGCGGCAGCCAGGGCGGCGATCAGATCGCGCTCCGGCGCTTCCGGCGGCGAGGCCAGATAGGCATCGGTCGGCGCGCCCTTGAAGGCTTCGCCATCCTTCTTTTCCTCAGCCTTGAGAATATTCGCGGCGCGATTGAAACCGGCCAGCAGGGCCGCGCCCTCATCGGTATCGAGGAAGGCCTGCAGCGCACGGGCGCGCCCGGTCACACGATAGAGATCGTCATCGCCCAGGGCGAAGACGGCATCGATGACATCATGGCGCACGCCTTCATCGCGCAAATGCACCTTGAGGCGATCAGCGAAGAAATCGAACAGGGAGAGCGTTCCGACCCGGATGCGCTCCTTGTATTCGGCCAGCGGATTGACATTGGACGTGCGGCGCAGCGCCACGAGCGGCTGGCCAAGTGTGGCCTGGGCCTCCATCACCGCGTCGCGCTTGGCCTGGATATCGGCATGGGTCAGCGCATTGTCGACGCGCTGATACTGGCGCGCGATGGCCTTGAGCGTGGAAAAGCGGAACCCGCCCTCGAGGACGATCCGGATCACCCCCAGCGCCGCACGGCGCAGGGCGAAGGGATCCTTCGAGCCGGTCGGCTTCTCGTTGATGGCCCAGAAACTCACCAGCGTATCGAGCTTGTCGGCCAGCGCGACAGCAGCGGAGACCGGTGCCAGCGGCAGGCTGTCGGCCGGGCCCTGCGGCTTGTAGTGATCCTTGATCGCATCGGCGACCGCGGCATCCTCACCCTGTTGCAGGGCGTAGTAACGACCCATCGCGCCCTGCAGTTCGGGGAATTCATAGACCATCTCCGAGACCAGATCGGCCTTGGCCAGACGGGCGGCGCGGTCGGCCAGCTTGGGGTCGGCGCTGACGATCGGCGCGATATCGCGCGCCAGGGCAGCAACACGTTCGACCTTGGCGGCAACCGAACCGAGCTTGTCGTGGAAGGTGATCTTGTTCAGCTCGGCGACGCGGCCGGACAGGGGTTGCTTGCGGTCATTGTCCCAGAAATGCCGCGCATCACTCAGCCGTGCCGAGAGCACCCGCGCATTGCCCGCGGCGATCGCCTTGCCGTCATCGGGGGCGGCCTGGTTGGCGACCACGACGAAATTGGCGGCCAGGCCCTCTTCGCCCGGCTTGCGTACGGCGAAGTATTTCTGGTGCGTCTTCATCGTCAGGGTGATGACTTCGGGCGGCAGATCGAGGAAATCCGGGTCCATCTGGCCCAGCAGCGGCACCGGCCATTCGGCCAGGCCGGCCACTTCATGCAGCAGGCCGGCATCCTCGACCAGTTCCAGACCCGCCTCGCGGCAGACCTTGCGCGCGCCCTCGAGAATGATCGCCTCGCGTTCCTCGCGCTGCTGCACGACATGGCCCTCTTCGCGCAGCACCTTGGTGTAGTGCGCGAAATCGCGGATCTCGAACGGGCCCGGCCCGTGACGGCGATGGCCTTCGGTGATGTTCGAGGCGGCAATGCCGAACACTTCAAATGGCACCACGGCACCATCGAACAGGCAGAGCAGGCGATGCACCGGGCGCACCCAGCGCTGCAGCTTCTCGCCCTCGCCGAACTTCATCGACTTGGGCCAGGGGAATTCCTTCATCACGGCCGGAATGGCCTCGGCGACCACATCCACCGTCGCGCGGCCCGGCTTCTCGATGATCGCGACCCAGAACTGGCCCTTCTTGTCGTCGCGCTTCTCGCAGCCGTCCAGGCTGTCCAGCCCGGCGCCGCGCAGGAAACCGGCCACGGCCTTTTCCGGCGCATCGGTGCGCGGGCCCTTGCGCTCCTCGCGCACATCCTCGGTCTTGACCGGAAGGCCGGTGATGGCGAGGCCGAGGCGGCGCGGACCGGCGAATGTGGTCAGCGTCTCCCAGCCCAGGCCGGCAGCCTTCAGACGGTCGCCCAGCAGGCGTGCCAGATCGGCCTCGGCACGCGCTTGCATGCGGGCGGGGATTTCTTCGCAGAAGATTTCAAACAGAAGCTCGGACATGGGCAGAGGATAAGGCCTTTGTCAGAATTGGGAGAAGACATGAATCAGGCCGACATTGGCCAGATCCACAAAGAAAGCAGCAACAATAGGAAGGATTATAAAGGGGAGCGGCGCGGGTCCATAGCGCTTGCGCACTGCGGTCATGTTCGCAATCGCCGTCGGCGTCGCCCCGAGGACGAATCCGGCGAAGCCTGCGGACAGCACCGCGGCGTTATAATCACGCCCCATCAGCGGGAAGAGAATGAAGATGATGAAGACCACCGCGACCAGTGCCTGCACCGCCAGTATCAGCAGCAGGGCAACCCCGAGCCCGGACAAGGTCCACAATTGCAGGCTCATCAGCGAGATGGTCAGGAAAATCGACAGCGAATAGTCCGACAGCAGCGCCAGGGCCCGCGTCCGCGCTGGCCAGCGCCAGCCGGGAAAGATGTGTGGCACGGTGTTCGACATCACGATCCCGACCATCAGGCAGGGCACGAAGAGCGGCAGGTTCACCCCCGCCTCCTGGATGCGGCCATGAATGACGAAGCCGATAATCACCGCGATATTGAGCACCAGAAGCGAGGCCATCATCGAGGTCTGGGACACTTCCTCGACCATGTTGGGATCGTGGGAGAGACCGACGATCGGGCCTTCGCGCCGGTCCTCATGGCTCGGTCCGAGATGGTCACGCGAGATCAGGAAGCGGGCGATCGGTCCGCCAAGAAAGGCTGCGACGATCAGCCCCAGCGTCGCATTGGCCACGCCCAGCTCCATCATGCCGGAGGTGGAATTGAGCCGCGCGATCTCCGGCGCCCAGGCGATCACTGTGCCATGCCCGCCGATCAGCGAGGCTGTGCCCACGAGAACGCCAGTCCCCGAAGGCAGACCAAACAGGCGCGCGCCGGCCACGCCGACCACGTCCTGCACGATCATGAAAAGCAGAGTCAGCCCGAGCAGCATCGCCAGCGGGCGGCCACCCGCGAGCAGATCCCTGAAGCGCGAATTGATGCCGATCGAGGTGAAGAAATAGACCAGAAGCAGATCGCGGGTCTCGGTGCCGAAGCTGATATCCATCCCGAAGCCGAGATGCAGGACCAGCAGGACCAGGGCGAGGCCAAGCCCGCCAACGACGGGTTCGGGAATATTGAATTCACGCAGGAGGCTGACACGCCGCGTGATGGCGACACCGCCAAAATAGACGATCATCGCCAGGGTGAACGTCTCGAATTCCGGGATATTCGTTATGTCCGCCAACAGGCCCGGACCAGGCATCAGGCGTGCTCTTGTGCGGCCCAGCGCTCCATCAGCGCGAAATAGCCGTCATCAGGCGCATCTTCATAGATCAGATCGTCATCGCGGAAGCTGACCCAGTCCTGGGCGCGGCGCACCCAGATGTGGCCGACCGGCTGCAAGCGGGCCCGGTCATCCAGCGTGCCGGCCTTCAGCGACAGGGCCGGCTTGCCCTTGCTGTCATGGGCAATCCGCGTACCACAGGCATCGCAGAACAGCCCCATCTTGGCAGCCTTGCTCTTGGTTTCGATCTCGAACGCCGCCGGCGCACCCTTGAGAAAACGAAATCCGTCGCGCTCGACCAGCATCGACATGCCAAAAGCGCTGGAGGATTGCTGCTGGCAGGCGATGCAATGGCAGCAATACAGCGTCATCGGCTGTTTGGTGATCTCAAAGCGGATGGCGCCGCACTGACAACCGCCGCGCAGAGGGAGCTTCATCAGGCTGGCTCCAGCACAGCGCGCTCGCTCGCCACCCAGGCATCGGCACAGCCCTTGGCCAGTTCGCGCACACGGGCGATCCAGCTGGCGCGCTCGGCGACCGAGATGGCGCCGCGCGCATCGACCAGGTTGAACAGGTGAGAGGCCTTGAGACAGAAATCATAGGCTGGCAGCGGCAGCGGCTTGTCCAGCGCCAGCAGCGCCTTGCACTGATTGGCTGCGTCCTCGAACCAGCGGGTGAGCATGTCAACATCGGCATGTTCGAAATTGAAGGCGGAGAATTGCCGTTCGGCTTCCTGGAAGATGTCGCCATAGCTCAGCCCGGCGCCGTTGAAGTCGAGGTCGTAGACATTGTCGACGCCCTGGACATACATCGCCAGGCGCTCCAGCCCGTAGGTCAGCTCGCCGGAAACGAGATCGACATCCTGTCCTCCGACCTGCTGGAAATAGGTAAACTGGCTGACTTCCATCCCGTCACACCAGACTTCCCAGCCCAGCCCCCAGGCACCAACGGTCGGGTTTTCCCAATCATCTTCGACAAAGCGGACATCATGCAGATCGCGATCAATCCCGATCGCATCGAGCGAGCCGAGATACAGTTCCTGCAGATTGTCCGGACAGGGCTTCAGAAGGACCTGGAACTGGTAATAATGCTGCAGCCGATTGGGGTTTTCACCATAGCGGCCATCGCCGGGACGGCGCGAAGGCTGGACATAGGCGGCCTTCCACGGACGCGGGCCCAGCGAGCGCAGCGTCGTGGCCGGGTGCAGCGTGCCGGCACCGACCTCGACATCATAGGGCTGGAGAATGGCGCAGCCATGGCTGGCCCAATAATGCTGCAGGCGCAGGATGAGGTCCTGGAAGGACGGCGCTTTGTCGGCGGCCATGGCAATTTTCCCGTCAGATCGAATGTCGGCTTGAATTGGCGCGGACACTAGGCAAGCGCGGCGCTGTAATCAAGCCGGTGACACCTGATCTTTTTGCGCTGCAACATCGGGCGCCCCGGGCTCACACATCCATCGCAATCAGGGCCTGCCCTCGCATGATCGCATCGGCCTCGGCGGTATGTGCCGCTTCGCCATCATCATGCAGCACCAGCGGTGGCAGGATCACCAGCGGAGCCTTGCCGCCGAGCCGAGCTGTCACCAGCACGCGCTTGGCCGGACGTTCGGCGCGCGGATGCACCGGCCGGATCATCACCGAGCCGAAGCGCGGGCCGAGAGCCGCCAGGATATCGCCCAACGCATCGGCGCGGTGGATCAGGGTCAGGCGCCCCTTCGGCTCCAGGACGCGGACAGCGGCTGCGATCCAGTCCGGCAGCGGGGCCTCGCCAGCCAGCCAGGCGCGTTGTTTCTCTGCCTTCGGCAAGCGCAGCGCGGCCGGGTCATCAAAATAGGGCGGATTGAAAAAAACCTGATGGGCCTTCAAGGGGCCGAGCGAGGCCGCGATATCACCCTCGCGCACCCTCACCCGTTCGCCGAGTCCGTTGGCGGCAATATTCTCCGCCGCCAGTTCGACCGCCTGCGGATCAATCTCTATGCCGAGAAAACTGCTGGAGGGCATGCGCTGAGCGGCGCACAGCAATGCGGCACCGGGGCCACACCCGAACTCCACCAGCAGCTCGCCCGGCCTGGCCGCCAGGCTGGCAGCGAGCAGGACGGCATCCATGCCGGCGCGATAGCCACGCGCCGACTGGCGCAATTGCACCTTGCCGTCGAGCAGATGGTCGAGCGTGGTGTCGCTCATTCTTCCTCCGGCAGGTCTTCCGCCAGCAGGCGCAGGGCCCTCGCCTCATCCTCATCGGCCACCATGAGGCGCCGCTTGATGAAAGGCAGCCCGCCGCCATAGAGCGTCGACATGCCTTCATCGAGCACCAGGCCCTCGATGCCGGCATCGTTCAACAGGCTCTGGGCGTAGGATAATCGGACCGGATCATTCGTTCTCAGGACCTCTTTCATGCGGGGCACCAACTCCTGTGCTGAATTGCCACCGTTATGGCCGCTTGCCGGACATGACGGGGATTTCTATTGTCACCACGTTTCTACAGGCTTCAAGGGAAACCCCCGCGTGGACAGCATAGTGAGAGTGAAAGCGACGGCTCCCATGCCCGAACCGGCAGAGCTCAACGCCGCCGAGCGCCTCGCCACGCTTGCCTTTGACGATATGAGGCGGGTCGATGCGTTGATCCTCGATCGGCTGCAGAGCCATGTGACATTGATCCCCGAGCTGGCGCGCTATCTGATCGAGGCTGGCGGCAAACGCGTGCGCCCGATGATCACGATTGCCGCGGCCAACATGATCGGCTGCCGCGACGAGGCCCCGGTCAAGCTCGCTGCCGCTGTTGAATTCATTCACACCGCGACCCTGCTGCACGACGATGTCGTCGATGAAAGCGGCATGCGGCGCGGCAAGGCCGCTGCCAATCTGGTCTGGGGCAACGCCTCCAGCGTACTGGTCGGCGACTTCCTGTTTGCGCGCTCATTCTCCCTGATGGTGGAGGCCGGTTCGATGAAGGCCCTCGGGGTGCTTTCTGCTGCAGCCTCGACGATTGCCGAGGGCGAAGTGCGCCAGCTGGCCGCCGTCAAGGATACCGGCGTTTCAGTCGAGACCTATCTCGAGATTATCGACGCCAAGACCGCCGCCCTCTTCTCTGCCGCAGCTCAGGTGGCCGGCATTGTCGCGGCGCGTCCGATTGTCGAGGAGAAGGCGCTTGAGGCCTATGGCCGCGAACTTGGCCTCGCCTTCCAGCTGGTCGATGACGCGCTGGATTATGACGGCGCCGCAGCCAAGCTGGGCAAATCGGTCGGTGATGATTTCCGCGAGGGCAAGGTCACCCTGCCGGTCGCCCTGTGCATCCTCTCCGCCGACGAGGAACAGCGCGCCTTCTGGGACCGGGTCATCGGCCAGCTTGATCAGCGCGATGGCGATTTCGAGACCGCACTGGGCTATATGCGCGAACACAAGGCCATCGAGGCCACCGTTGACGCTGCCCGTGCCCGTGCCGACAAGGCCCGCGAGGCCCTGTCGATCTTCCCGGCCAATGAATGGCGCCAGGCGCTCGAAGCCCTGGCCGGTTTCGTGGTCGAGCGCGTCCACTAGACCCGGCAAGACAGGACGCTATTGCGTGATGTCCTCGCCCGCCGCCGCCGCGCGTTTGCGGACGGTGCGATGGAACAGGGTGAAGCCGGCAACGCCGATCAGGAACACCGCAGATTTCAGCCCCGCCGGTCCGGCAGCGCCGATCAGCGCCAGCGTGCCACAGGCCAGGCTCAGCCCGGCCCAGACAAGGGCGACGCGGCGATGGCTCATCCCGAGCCGGATCAGCAATTGGTAGGCATGGGCCCGATGCGGCGCGAACAGGCGCCGGCCGGCCCTGGCACGTGCCGCCATCGTCAGCAGGACATCGCCCAGCAGGGGCAGGATCAGCAGCGCAGCCAGCCAGACTGTTCCGTCTGACCCGGTCGCCGCCCAGCGCAGGGCCAGACCCGCAAACAGGACCGAAGCCCCCAGCGCTCCGGCATCGCCGGCAAACAATGTCCCGCGGGCGCGCAACAAGGGGGCATTCCAGACGGCGAAACCGGCCAGCGCCGCCGCCAGGGCCAGGCTGGCCGGTGCGACATCACCGCCGCCGGTCAAGCCGAGAACCAGACAGGCAGGGATCAGGCAGGCAGCGATCAGCCCGTCAGACCCGTCCATGAAATTGACCGCATTGGCGGTGGTAAAGACCCACAGGCCAGACCCCAGCAGACCGATGATCCAGGGCAGCGCGACACCGAGATGGGTTACGGGTCCGGCCATCGCCGCCAGGGCAAGGCTGAGCGCCATCAGCAGGATGAATTTGAGCGTTTCCGACAGGGTGAAAAGGTCATCGAGCAAACCGGTGGCAGCGGCGATGCCGCCGCACACGGCCAGTCCGGCCAGCATCGCGGCGCTCGCCGGGGGCTGTTCGGGCAACAGCACCAGGGCGATGAAGAAGCCGGCGACAATCCCGAGCCCGCCGCCGCGCGGCGTCGGCTTGTCATGATTGGAACGCTGATTGGGACGGTCGATGATGGCGGCGCGCCGCATCACCCAGCCGATCAGCAAGGCGGTGACAAAGGCGGCGACCGGGGGCCAGAGATCAATCATCGCTGCCCGCTCCCAATTGCACCGGCACCACCGTCCAGTCCGGCAGGGCCGCGGCCAGCATCGCGGCGGCCTGCCGGGAAGCGTCGAGGCTGGTGTAGAGCGCAAAACAACTGGCGCCGGAGCCCGACATGCGCACCAGGCCCGGCTGGCCCGCCGCCGCCAGTACTTCCAGCGTCCGCGCGATCTCCGGCGCGACCGAAAGCGCCGCCGGCTCTAGGTCATTCGGTTCGGCCGCGAGCCAGGCCGGCAGGTTCTGCAGATCCGGCGCCGATTCTGTCAGCTTCGCAGGCGCGCCGGCATCAAATCGCCTGAACACTTCGGCGGTCGAGACAGGTATTCCGGCATTGACGATAACCCCGAAGAGCGGCGCAAACTCACCCAGCAATTCGATCCAGTCACCAATCCCGCGCATCCGCAGCGGGCGGGAATACAGGCAGGCCGGAATGTCGGCGCCGAGATCGCAGGCCAGATGCGCCAGCTCCTCGACCGGCAAGTCGAGCTGCCACAAGCGGTTCAGCGCGCGCAGCGTTGCCGCCGCATCGGCGGACCCGCCGCCCAGTCCGGCCGAGACCGGGATCCGCTTTTCCAGGTGGATGGCCGCGCCAGCCCTGATGCCGGCGGCATGCTGCAATGCCCGCGCAGCGCGGAGCACCAGATTATTGCCCTCACCGGCGAGTGCCCGCGACGCCTCCCCCGACAGGGTCAAGGTCAGTCCGGCGGCGGGTCGGACGGTGATCGTGTCGCCCCAGTCGGCAAAGACCACCAGGCTGTCGAGCGGATGATATCCGTCCTCGCGCGCGCGCCCGACCCGCAGGGTCAGGTTGACCTTGGCGCTGGCGCGTTCAACGATCTCGCTGCCCGTCACGGCGTATCGACCTCGATCGGAATGGACTCGGCGGCGGGAACACCCGATTCCAGGCGCAGCTCAATTCCGGCCCGCTCTGCATCGTCCGGGTCCAGATCGAGCGTCCGGCGCCACTGGAAACCGGCTTCGAGCCGGCGCCCGACCTGCCAATAGGCATCGCCGAGATGGTAGTTGATGGTGGCATTGCCCGGATCCAGGGCTGCGGCCCGCTCCAGCTCGGCGACGGCGGCGTCGTAATGGCCAAGGCGATAATGGGCCCAGCCGAGACTGTCGACGATATTGCCCTGCTCCGGTTCCAGCTCAGCCGCCTGGGAGACCATCTCGAAGGCGCGCGAGATATTGACCCCGTGATCGATCCACAAATACCCGAGGTCATTGAGGATTTGCGGCTCCCGCGGCGCCACTTCCAGCGCTTCCAGATAGGCTGCCTCGGCTTCGGTCCAGTCTGCGCCATCGTAGAGACAGGCGGCGCGGAAATAATAGTGGCGCCAGTCATCCGGCTGGCCGGCAGCGTGCCGGTCGATGATCACGCTGTGATAGAGGTCGACGGCTTCGTCACAGCGGCCCTGCACCCGCAACAGATCGGCCAGGATAAGCCGCGGCTCGGTATCGCCGGTACGGTTTGAAAGCTGCTGCGCGGCCAGGGTCGCCGGCTCGATATTGCCGAGCCGCGCCATCAGCCAGATCCGGTCGATTTCCGAGGAGGTTTTGAAGGGGCCTTCCGGTACGGCGGCATATTCCACCAGGGCCAGCTCGGGCAGGTTGATGCGCTGCAGGGTTTCACCCAGCATGATCCGTATCGATGCATCGGCCGGATCTAGGCGTTGCAGCATGCGCAGATAGATGACCGACATGTCCATATCGGCCTGGGCCGCGAGGCTGGCGGCCGGACCGAAGGCCGAACGGGCGGCGAATTGCGCAATGCTCGGACGTGCCGGTGGCCGGCGGCCGGCGGTGACCTGTTCGAGCGCCGCGCGCATGCTGGCATCCAGAGGATCACCTTCAAGATAGGCATTATACAGCGCCGCCGCATCGTCCCGGCGCCGCTGGCGCTCGAGGAAATTGCCATAGAGCTCGGTGGCCATACGCGGGAAGGGCGAGGAGAACACTGCCGCCTGATAGGCTCCGTCCGCCTCCTCGACCCGATTGGCAGCGTCGAACAGCATGGCGCGGTGAATGGGGATGAACGGCGAGAGGAAGCCGGGCGCGGTGAGGTCTTCGGCACCGGCCAGCGCCTCGTCGACAGCGCCGCCGCCGAGCAGGGCCCACTCCGACCAGATCTGGGCCAGGAAAGTATTGAACGGCCCGTAGTCCGGTGCGTTGTGCAGGGTATCGAGCGCCTGCGCATAGCGGCGCGCATGGATCTGGTCGGCTGCCAGATAGAGGCTGGCCAGACGGCTCGGATCACCCGAGGCGGTGCTGGCAGTGGCCAGCTGGACAGCGCGGTCCATCTCGCCGGCCAGGATCCCGGTGATGAAAGCACGATCGGTCAGGATCGCATCGCCGGGCATCAGGCGCAGCGCTTCGGCATAGAAATCGGCCGCCACCTGCGCATCGCGGTTCACGCCTGCATGGCGCGCAGCCAGGAAGGCGCCGTAGGCGGTCGCCTCATCCTCCGGCATGGTGGTCGCACAGGACGCCGTCATGAAAACGGCAAGGAAAAGGGGCAGGACGCGCAGGATCTTGATCATGGCGTCATGCTCGCTCTCCGGGGGCCTGCGTGCAAGGGCCCTGCACTCATGGCCTACATATTGGCATACATCGGACCGCCGCCGCCCTCGGGCGTCGTCCAGTTGATATTCTGGTTCGGGTCCTTGATATCGCAGGTCTTGCAGTGGACACAGTTCTGGGCGTTGATCTGGAAACGCTCCTGCCCTGTCGTCTCATCCTTGATCCACTCATAGACCCCGGCCGGGCAATAACGTGTCGACGGTCCGGCAAAGACCGCCAGTTCCGAGGTTTCCTGCAGGGACAGGTCGGCGACCTTGAGGTGGACCGGCTGGTCTTCCTCGTGATTGGTGTTGGAGATGAAGACCGAGGACAGGCGATCGAAGGTCAGCACACCATCAGGCTTGGGGTAGCTGATCGGCTTGTGCTGCGCCGCCGGCTCAAGGCTGGCCGCATCGGTCTTGCCGTGCTTCATCGTGCCGAAGGGCGACCAGCCGCCCAGCAACGTGTTGCACCACATATCGATGCCGCCAAACATGACGCCCAGCAGGGTGCCGAATTTCGACCAGAGCGGTTTGACATTGCGCACGCGCTTGAGGTCCTTGGCGACCCAGGAATTCTCGTAGGCCGTCTGGTATTCGCTCAGCTCGTCATGGGCGCGGCCCGACTGGATCGCGGCGAAGGCGGCTTCCGCGGCCAACATGCCGGTCTTCATGGCGTTATGGCTGCCCTTGATGCGCGGCACATTGACGAAGCCGGCCGAGCAGCCGATCAGCGCCCCGCCCGGGAAGGCGAGTTTCGGCACGGATTGATAGCCGCCCTCGGTGATGGCGCGGGCGCCGTAGGACAGGCGCTCGCCGCCTTCCAGAGTCGCGCTGATCGCCGGGTGCGTCTTCAGGCGCTGGAATTCCTCGAAGGGCGAGAGGTAGGGATTTTTGTAATTGAGGTGAACGACAAAACCGATCGAGACCAGGTTCTCGCCATAGTGATACATGAAGGAGCCGCCACCGGTCTTGCCGTCGAGCGGCCAGCCCATGGTGTGCTTGACCATGCCGGGCTTGTGGTTCTCCGGCTTCACGCGCCACAGCTCTTTCAGGCCGATACCGAATTTCTGCGGCTCCTTGCCGGCGGAGAGGTCGAAGCGTTCGATCAATTGCTTGGCCAGCGAACCGCGCACGCCCTCGCCGATCAGCGTGTACTTGCCGCGCAATTCCATGCCCGGCTGGTAGCCATCCTTGTGGGAACCATCCCTGGCGACGCCGAAATCACCGGTGACCACGCCCTTGATGGCGCCATCTTCCTCGACCAGCGCCGCGGCCGGGAAACCGGGATAGATCTCGACGCCCAGCGCTTCAGCCTGTTCGCCGAGCCAGCGGCAGACATTGCCAAGCGAGACGATATGGCAGCCATGATTGCTCATCAGCGGCGGGAAGAAGATGGTCGGCAGGCTGATCGAACCGTGATGGCCAAGCACTTCGAAGATATCGGTCTTCACAGGATCACTGATCGGCGCGCCCATATTCTTCCAGTCGGGCAAAAGCTCATTGAGCGCCTTGGGATCAACCACGGCGCCGGAGAGGATATGCGCACCGACTTCGGCGCCTTTTTCCAGCACGGCGATCGAGACCTCGGTCCCGGCTTCGGCAGCGAGCTGTTTCAGACGGATCGCGGCGGACAGGCCCGCAGGCCCGCCTCCAACGATGACAACGTCATAATCCATGGATTCGCGTTCGATGGGGGCGTCAGTCATGGGGCGGCGACCTCTTGTCTCTTCGGATTCGATACATATCCGGCTTGCGGGTATCCGGTCATAGCTTAGGATCGCGCCAGCTTCCAGCGCTTGCCGCGCAGGAGAGCAAGTTTTTTGACGTTGACGTTCACGTAAGGCCCAATCATTCCCGCTCCCGCCCTCACCTCGTCGGATGAAAAAGCCCTCAAGGCGTTGATCGCCTGGTGGGAGGATGCCGGTATTCCGCTCGACGAACCGGTCGTTCGGCCGCGCGCGCCTGCGGCAAGCCGGGCCCCGGCGGCACAGGCCGGAGCAGGACAGGCTGCAGGCTCACCGGCCCGCGCATCCGAAGGGCGCCCCGCCGCCGCGACGGCCGCCTCGGCCAAGGCTGCCGGTTTCGGCGATGCCGCCAGCGACGGGCCGAGCGCCCGCGAACTGGTGGCCGACACGCCGACGCTGGAAACCCTGCGCGCCGCGATCGAGAGCTTCCACGGCTGCCCGCTGCGCAACACCGCCCGCAATACGGTGTTTGCGCGCGGCAATCCGCAGGCGAAAATCATGATCATCGGCGAAGCCCCCGGCCGCGACGAAGACCTTGCCGGGGAGCCCTTTGTCGGCCCGGCCGGGCATCTGCTCGACCGGATTTTCGCCTCGATCGGCCTCGGCGGCGAGCAGATCTACATCACCAATATCCTCAACTGGCGGCCACCGGGCAATCGCAGCCCGACGCAGGAGGAGATTGCCTCCTGCCTGCCGCTGGTCGAACGTCATATTGCCCTGGTTGAGCCCGACATTCTCGTCCTCGCGGGCGGTATCGCCGCACAATCCCTGCTCGGCGCCAGCGAGAGCATCACCAAGCTGCGCGGCAAGTGGGCCGATTACGCCATCCGCGATGCAGCTGGCGAGCCAACCGGCAAGACCATCCCGGCCCTGCCAACCTTCCACCCGGCCTATCTGCTGCGCCGGCCAACGGAGAAACGCTTCGTCTGGCAGGACATGCTGACGCTCGCCAAGCGGCTCGAAGCCTGAGTGCGGCCGGTTCGCTGCCGGGCTAGTGCGGCATCCGGTCGCGGCTGACCGTCCCGACACAGTCTCCACCGCCATCGCCCTGCCTGCGCGTGGCGGCATGCTGCGGCGAACCACCCATGAGCGCCGAGCACTATCAACCTGAATTTCCCGGCTTTTTGGAATAATTACCTCGTCTTTCAACGAATTTTGACGTCGATATTCTCGGGCCGGACGGACCTCGCACAACCTTCAACTGTTTGCCCGGCTGGTACCGGATATTCCGGCCCGGCCACGGCGCTGACTCGCAAGCCCTGCGCTTCAGGATCGATTAACCTCCGGCACCGAGCTTGTCGGCCGAAACGCCCCCAACTCGCAGGCAAACGGCATGACAGGACTCAGAAATTCACAACTGCGGCAGGCGAGACGCGCACCGCAAATCGATCAGCTGACGGGCAAGGAGCGCACTTTCCCCGACGATCAGGTGATCGTCACCAAGACCGATCTCAAAGGCCATATCACCTATGCCAATGAGGTCTTCCAGTCGCTGTCCAGCCTGACAGAGCGCGAATGCCTGGGCGCGCCCCACAATCTGATCCGCCACCCGGACATGCCGCGCTGCGTCTTCGACCTGATGTGGAAGACGATCCAGGACGGGCGCGAGATCTTCGCCTATGTGCTGAACCGCGCAACGAATGGCGACCATTACTGGGTCCATGCCCATGTCACCCCCAGCTTCAATGATGCCGGTGAAATCGTCGGCTATCACTCAAACCGGCGCAAGCCGGAGCGCCGGGTCGTGCAGGAGCACATCATCCCGCTCTATGCGCAATTGCGCGCCGAAGAGCGCCGGCATGAACGCCCGAAACAGGCCCTCGCCGCTTCCACTGAAATGCTGAACAGCAAGCTCGCCGAACTCGGTCTCGAATACGACCAGTTCGTCTGCACCCTCGGGCAGGATCACTGACCGAGCGCACATCTGCCACGCGAAATGCCCTGCAAAGGAAGTCCCACATGTTCGAAAGCAATGACCGCAAAGCCATTCGCCGGGCCGGCCAAATCGTGCGCGCCGTCGCCAATGGCGATTTCGAGCAGCGCATCACCCACATCTCGTCCGATCCGGAAATTGCGGAGATGGAGCTGGCGATCAACCTGTTGATCGATCGGGCCGACGCCTATCTGCGCGAGTCACATGCCTGCTTCGACTATGTGCGCCAGAACAAGCATTTCCGCCTGATATCCGAGACGGGGATGGTCGGCGGCTTCCGCAATGCAGCGCAGTCGATCAATGCCACCATCCTGTCGATCAAGGCACGCCATGAGGGGGCCGTTGACCTTGCCACACGGCTTGAAGCGGAACTGGGCGATGTCGTGTCAGGCGTTTCCACCACGATCGAAAACCTCAATGATGCCACCGCAGGGCTGAACACCATCACCGACACGGCGAACCAGAAATGCATCAATGTCTCGGCCGGCGCCGAGCAGGCATCGACCAATATGCAAAGTGTCGCCGCTGCCGCCGAGGAATTGACGAGTTCGATCGGAGAAATCGACCGCCAGACCGCCAATTCAACCGATCTCGCTGCAGCCGCCGTCGAGAAATCGCACTCCATGAACGCCCAGATCGAGAATCTCAGCGCCGTATCGCGGAACATTGGCGAGGTGGTCAATCTGATCAATGCTATCGCCGAACAGACCAATCTTCTGGCGCTGAACGCCACCATCGAGGCTGCGCGCGCCGGCGATGCCGGCCGGGGCTTCGCCATTGTCGCCCAGGAGGTGAAGACGCTGGCGGGGCAGACCGCGCGGGCCACCGAGAATATCAGCGCCCAGATCAACGCCCTCCAGACGAGTACGGTCGAGGCTGTGTCCGCGAACGCGACAATCAGCTCCGCCATTGAGGACATCAACGCAGCCTGCAGCGCGATCGCGGCCTCGGTGACGCAGCAAAGCTCCGCCACCAACGAGATCGCAAGAAGCGTCGATGAAGCGGCCCAGGGGACGCGCAGCGTCTCGAGCGGTATCAGCGCGGTGCAGATGGCCACAGATCAGACCCGGGATACGGTCTCCACGGTCGTCCAGTCCTCAAACGTTCTGGCCGAGCAGGAAGGCAATCTGATCAATCTGCGGACCAATATCGTCGACTTCCTGGGCGAATTGCGCCGGGTCGGCTGAGGCCGTTGATCAACTGGTCGTGAAATTTTGTTCTTGATTTGTTCTGAGCGTTAAGCATAATCCTGCACCTGACCGGGCGCCCGGGAGGCTACGCCCTGAATGCCCCAATACTGACCCCGCCGCCCCGGGGTCGAGGCGCCCGGTCAAACCTTTCCGGACAGTCTGACGTGGCGATCCACGAAGCCCTTTTACAGGGCGGCGAAACCCTTCATGTCTGAGACCAGGAACGCCCGGGGGATGCCAGGTGGCCAGCGCGCCATGCAGAACCTTCCGCGCCAAGGGGCCTCGGTGCCGTAGCGATGGCTCCCGTGACAATGCGTCTCATCGGCGAAATCGCGCCACCCTGTAGACTTGATCAATATCAAGATCCGTCAGATCAAGGGCCCGAAAATGGACAGAGTCGCTGACAGGGGTGCGCTGCGTCGTGCCGCGCCGCCTTTCCTGCAAAATGCGTTTCGGCCCTTCTTCCTTGCCGGGGCCTTGTGGGCTTCGGCGCTCGTGCCGCTCTGGGTGTGGGAATATGCCGGGGGCGGGCTCGGGGCCCGGGCATCGCTCGGCCTCGCCGGACATGCCCATGAGATGCTTTACGGTTATCTCGCCGCGATCATTTGCGGGTTTTCCCTGACGGCGATCCCGAACTGGACCGGCCGCGCACCGGTTGCCGGCAAGGGGCTGGCCGCCCTGTTTGCGCTCTGGCTTGCCGGACGTATCGTGATGGTGAGCGCCGACGGCCTGATCGCGACGATCATCGATGTCGCCTTTCTGTTCGCGCTCGCCGCCGTGGCCTTGCGCGAAGTCCTGGCGGGCAAGAACTGGCGCAATGTGCCCGTCGCGGGTTTGCTCACCCTGTTCGCCCTCTCCCATCTCCTGTTTCATTTTCCGGCCGCTTACCTGGCGGCCATCCGCGGCACTTTCGCGGTTGCTGCCCTGTTGATCGCGGTGATCGGGGGCCGGATTGTTCCAAGCTTCACCCGGAACTGGCTGGCCTCGATCAACAGTCCGCACACAGCGACCATGCCGGGACCAATGAAAGCCTATGACAAGGCATCGATTGCCCTGTTGGCCCTCGCCCTTCTGTGCTGGATCGCTATTCCCTTCCAGCCGGTCACGGGGATGCTGCTCCTGCTGGCCGGGCTGACCCAGACCGTGCGGCTGGCGCGGTGGAAGGGGTTTGCGACCCTTTCCGAACCGCTCGTCTGGTCGCTGCACGCCGGTTATGCCTGGCTGGGGATTGCGGCCGCACTGATCGGTGCCGGCATTCTCTGGCCAGCCGCAATGCCGGCGTCTGCGGGCCTGCACGCGATGGCAGCGGGGCTTATCGGCTCCATGACACTGGCGGTGATGACGCGTGCCAGCCTCGGCCATACCGGCCGCCCCCGAACCGCCAACCGGGTGACGACGCTGATCTATGCACTGGCACATCTGGGCGCGATACTGCGGGTTTGCGCAGCGCTCAGGGACAATGACCCCGCCCTTCTGATGGCCGGTGCCACGCTGTGGAGCGGCGCATTCCTGCTTTTCTGTATTGGCTATGCGCCGATGCTGCTCGGAGCCCAACCGGCGGCGAGCCGCTAGCTCGCCCGTCGCATGTCCGGCGCGGGCATCAGGTGTGCAGGCGCTCTCAGTCTTCCGTATTCAAGCGGGCGAGTGCGTCCGGCGTATTGATATTGCTGAAGGCAGCGATCGGCCCCGTCAGCGGCAGCGCCTCGGCCCTCAGGCTCGCAAGCAGGCGTTTGATGGAATGGATATCCTCGTCCCGCAGCGCCCGGCATGGCGCAATCGGTACCAGCGCCGGCAGCGGCTGCCCGGCCCAGTGGAGAGCCTGTCCGGACGGGCCCGCAAGCAGGGGGGCGAGCTGGCGGGGCTCGAGCAGGGGCATGTCCACAGGTATCACCAGCAGGCTGTCATACCGTTCGTGCAGCAGACAGGCCGCGTCGATGATGGCGCGGGCCGGGCCGGCATGCGGCTGACTGTCAGGCAGGCCGTCGGCCTCCTGCGGCCGTCCGCCGACATGGATGGCTGTAATGCCTGTCGCGAGCAGGAGGGCACGGGCGCGGGCCAGCAGGGTCTGGCCACGCCAGGCGAGCTCCGCCTTGTCCTGCCCCATCCGCTCGGACCGGCCGCCGGCGAGGATCAGTCCGGCGAGCCGGCCGGATTCAACCGGCCGGGTCATCGATCAACCGTGTCGGTTTGGCGTAGCGGGCGAGCCGCTCGCCATCCTCGATCGTGATGCGGCGGCCCTCGACCGTCACACCGTGCGCCTGCAGCGCGCTGAAGGCGCGCGACAGGTTCTCCGGCGTCATGCCAAGCATCGAGGCCAGCGTCCGCTTGCCGATCTGCAATTCCAGCACATTGGCGCCGCCAGCGCGCACCTGCATGCGCAGGATATAGTTGGCCACGCGCTCCACAGAGGTGCGCAATTTAAGATTCTTCATCGATTTGACGACAGCGCGATAGCAATTGGCCAGCTCGACGACGATAGCCCGGGCGAAGGCCTCGTCGGTCGCAAAGGCATGGCGGACATCATCCGACGGGATCAGCAGGATCTTGCTCGGTTCGGTCGTCCGGCCCGACATCAGATAGGGGGCGTCCTTGATGCTGGCCGCCAGGATGAAGGTCGAGACTGGCCGCACCATCGCCATGGTCGATTCCCGGCCATTGGCCGAGGAGAACAACTCCACGCAGCCCTCGACCATGATGTAGAGAAAGTCGGCCGGGTCGCCTTCCTTGATCAATTCGATCTGCGCCGGGAAACGCTGCAGATAGGCCGCGGCAACCAAATCCTCGAACACGTCCGCATCCATCTCCTTGAACAGGGAGAGTGCGCGGACTGATTCGCAATCTTCTGGCCTCATTTCGCGCTCCGGCTCGGCTACCGTAAAACCTATAGGGCATCTTTGATAAAGATCAATCGGCGCCGTGAACAATCACAAGTTCTGAACCCACTTAAATTTAGTGGGTATGATACAAAATACATTTTATTCCAAATACTTGCGGCAATCGGACGCGCGGCGCGCTGACCGGTTGCCGGGGTGATCGCTTCCCCGTAACGCTAATCCCGGATCGCAACCACACCGGGACGGGACACAGGGGATGTTTCATGGATTCGCTTGAGAACGTGACGCGAGGGCAACAGGCCCGGGCCTTGGGGATGAGCACGCTCGCCTTCACCGCCTGCTTCGCCGTCTGGACTATTTTCTCGATCATCGGCGTGCGGATCAAACAGGAGCTCGGCCTGTCCGAGACCGAGTTTGGCCTGCTGGTCGCCACCCCGGTCCTGACGGGCTCGATCAGTCGTATCTTCCTCGGGGTCCTGGCCGAGCAATATGGCGGCCGGGTGATGTTCCCGATCCAGATGCTCACCACCGCACTGGCCACATTCCTGCTCTCGCACGCCAACAGCTATCCGCTCTTCCTGCTCGCCGCACTTGGTGTCGGGCTGGCCGGCGGCTCCTTCATCATCGGCATCGCCTATGTCTCGCGCTGGTATGACGCCAAGTCACAGGGCACGGCACTGGGGATTTTCGGCGCCGGCAATGTTGGCGCGGCGGTGACGAATTTCGGCGCACCTTTCCTTGTCGTGGCCTTCGGCTGGCAACAGACGGCGCAGATCTATGCCGCCGCCCTGACACTGATCGCCATCCTGTTCTGGGTCTTCACCAAGGACGACCCGGCCCTGGTGGCGCGCCGCAAGAGCGGTGAGAAACCCGTCTCGGCCCTGATGCAGCTGGAACCGCTGCGTGACCCGCGCGTCTGGCGTTTCGCGACCTATTATTTCTTCGTCTTCGGGGCCTTTGTGGCGCTCGCCTCCTGGCTGCCGCGCTATTATGTCGGCGCCTACGGGCTCGAGCTTCAGGTCGCCGGCATGCTGGCCGCAGCCTATTCGCTGCCGGGCTCGATTTTCCGGGCGCTGGGTGGTTGGCTGTCCGACAAGTTCGGCGCCCGCGCGGTGATGTATTTCACCTTCATCGTCTCGCTGATCTGCCTCTTCATCCTGAGCTACCCGCCCACCCATTATGTCGTCGATGGCATCAACGGCCCGATCGCCTTCAGCCTGGTGACCAGCGTGCCGGTCTTCGCGACCCTGACGATCGCGCTCGGCTTCGTCATGTCGCTCGGCAAGGCCGCCGTCTACAAGCACATCCCGGTCTATTACCCGCACCATGTTGGCGGGGTGGGCGGCCTGGTCGGCATGATCGGCGGGCTGGGCGGTTTCGTGCTGCCGATCTCCTTCGGCATCGTCAACGACCTGACCGGGATTTGGACCAGCTGCTTCATGCTGATGTTCGTCCTCGTCGCCGTCTCGCTGGTCTGGATGCACGTCGCCATCCGGCGCCAGGAACACCGCAAACATCCAGAACTCGCGACGGAGAAATACCTCTCCGACATGCCTGACAACCCGCTTCCCGCCCCAGTTACGAACTGAGACGGGCCCGGACCTCACCGCGCTCACTCTCCTCCCCGGAACAGCCGCCGGTGGGGTCCGGGAAGCCAACAAGACAGATCAAGGAGCCCCTGATGGGCAAGGACCTGAAGAACTGGAATCCGGACGATCCCGCACAATGGGAAGCCACCGGCAAAGCGATTGCGACGCGCAATCTGTGGGTTTCAATTCCCGCCCTGCTGTGCGGCTTCGCCGTCTGGCTCTACTGGGGCATCATCACGGTTCAGATGATCAATCTGAACTATGGCTTCACCCAGGCTGAACTCTTCACCCTGACCGCCATTGCCGGCCTGTCCGGCGCGACATTACGCATCCCCTCGACCTTCTTCATCAGGCTGGCCGGCGGGCGCAATACGATCTTCCTGACGACGGCCCTGCTGCTGATCCCCTCGGCCGGCACGGCGATCATTCTCCAGAACCCGGAAGCGCCGCTCTGGCAATTCCAGCTGATGGCGCTGTTGTCGGGCTTCGGTGGCGGCAATTTCGCCAGCTCGATGTCGAATATCAGCTTTTTCTTCCCGAAAAAGATCCAGGGCTATTCGCTCGGCATGAATGCCGGCCTCGGCAATTTCGGCGTCACCACAATGCAGATCCTGATCCCGCTGGTGATGACCGTGGGCATGTTTGGTGGCACTTCGATGGTGCTTCAGAACACGTCGGGCACGCTGATCGGCCGCATCCCGGCGGGCACGGCGACCTTCCTGCACAATGCCGGCTTCATCTGGGTCGCCATCCTGATCCCGGTCGTGATCGCGACCTGGGTCGGCATGAACAATATCCGCGACGAGCACGTCTCGCCGAATATCGGAACGCCCGTTGCGGCTTTCGGCAAAATCCTCGGCATGCTGGCGATCGGCCTGGTCACAGCCTCGGCCGGTCTGTGGCTGATGCTGCCAGCCGATGCCGGCGGCTCAGGCTGGAATGTGTCGAAATGGCTGGTCCTGCCGCTGGTGATCGCCGCGACGGTCTATGCGCTGAAACTCATCCCGGGGCCGATCCACAAGAGCCTCGAGCGCCAGTACAAGATCTTCAACAACAAGCACACCTGGTCGATGACCGTCATCTACACGATGACCTTTGGTTCCTTCATCGGCTACAGCGCCGCCTTCGGCCTGGCCATCAAGGTCATTTTCGGCTTCCAGCACCTGCTGGTCGATGGCGTGATGACCCACACGACAATCAATGCCGACGGCCCGAGCGCCCTGATGTTCGCGTGGACCGGTCCCTTCATCGGCGCCCTGATCCGGCCGGTTGGCGGCAAGATCGCCGACAAGTTCGGCGGCGCGCTGGTCACCCAGATCGTTTCGGTGGTGATGGTCTTCGCTGCGCTCGGCGTCGCCTGGTGCATGAAGCAGGCGTACGGGTCAGCCGCCCCGGAAGAGTTCTTCGTGCCCTTCCTGGTGCTCTTCCTGATCCTGTTTGCCGCGACCGGCATCGGCAATGGTTCGACCTTCCGCACCATCGCCGTCGTGTTTGACCGCGAACAGGCCGGGCCCGTGCTGGGCTGGACCTCGGCGGTTGCCGCCTATGGCGCCTTCATCATCCCGCAAGTGTTCGGCGAACAGATCCGCGCCACGACGCCGGAGATCGCGCTCTACGGCTTTGCCGCCTTCTACGTCGTCTGCATTGCCCTGAACTGGTGGTTCTATCTGCGCCCCGGCGCCTACGTGAAAAACCCATAGGAGACCCTGATGAGCCATTTTCTCGACCGTCTCACATTCTTTACCCGGCCTTCAGAGAGCTTCTCCGACGGACACGGCGTCACCACGACCGAGGGGCGCGGCTGGGAGGATGCCTATCGAAAGCGCTGGCAGCACGACAAGATCGTCCGCTCCACCCATGGCGTGAACTGTACCGGTTCGTGCAGCTGGAAGATTTACGTCAAGGGTGGCCTGGTGACCTGGGAAACCCAGCAGACCGACTATCCGCGCACGCGGCCAGACCTGCCCAATCACGAACCACGCGGCTGCTCCCGCGGCGCCAGCTATTCCTGGTACATGTACTCGGCCAACCGGGTGAAATATCCGCTGATCCGCGCACGCCTGCTCAAGGCCTGGCGTGCGGCGCGCAAGACCCTGTCGCCGATCGCCGCCTGGCGCTCCATCCAGCAGGATGATGCAGTGCGCCAGTCCTATGTCTCCAAGCGCGGCGCCGGCGGGCTGGTACGCGGCGACTGGGATGAAGTCTCCGAAATCATCGCCGCCGCCAATGCCTATACGGCCAAGACCTATGGACCGGACCGGGTGTTCGGCTTCTCGCCCATCCCGGCCATGTCGATGGTCTCCTATGCCGCCGGTTCACGCTATCTCTCTCTGCTGGGCGGCGTCTGCATGTCGTTTTACGACTGGTATTGCGACCTGCCGCCGGCCAGCCCGATGACCTGGGGCGAGCAGACAGACGTTCCTGAATCCGCAGACTGGTTCAATGCCGGCTATCTGCTGATCTGGGGCTCGAACGTGCCGCAGACGCGCACGCCCGACGCCCATTTCTACACCGAGGCCCGCTATCGCGGCACCAAGAGCGCGGTGATCTGTCCGGACTATTCGGAAGCCTCGAAATTCGGCGATGTCTGGCTCAACCCGAAACAGGGCACGGATGCCGCCCTTGCCATGGCCTTCGGTCATGTCGTGCTACGCGAATACCATCTCGATCGCCAGGCCGAATACTTTGACACCTATGTGCGCGAGAATTCCGACTTCCCCAATCTGGTCAGGCTGGAAAAACAGGGCGACCGCTATGTCGCCGGCCGCCTCCTTCGGGCCTCCGACTTCAGCGATGATCTCGGCGAGGACAATAATCCCGAGTGGAAGACGGTCGCCTGGGACCGCAAGAGCGGCAAGATCGTCACCCCGCTGGGCTCGATCGGCTTCCGCTGGGGCGAGTCAGGCAAGTGGAATATCGAGCAGAAGGACAGCCAGGGCGCGGAGATCGATCTGGAAACCACCTTCATCCTGGATGAAAATCAGGATGATGTCGTCGATGTCGGCTTCCCCTATTTTGCCAACAAGGGCCATGACGCCTTCACCGGCACCGACCATCCCGACGTGCTGGTGCACAAGATCCCGGTCAAGAAGCTGAAGCTCAAGGATGGCGAGACCCTGGTCGCCACCGTGTTCGACCTGTTCTGCGCCAATTACGGGCTGGATCGCGGCCTCGGCGGCGATTTCGTCGCCACCTCCTATGACGACATGATGCCCTACACGCCGGCCTGGGCCGAGGCCATCACCGGTGTGCCGCGTGACCGCATCATCGCCGTGGCGCGCGAGTTTGCCAGCAATGCCGAGCAGACCAAGGGCAAGTCGATGGTCATCCTCGGGGCCGGTCTGAACCACTGGTACAATATGGACATGAATTACCGGGGGATCATCAATCTCCTGGTGATGTGCGGCTGTATCGGCCAGTCCGGTGGCGGCTGGGCGCATTATGTCGGCCAGGAAAAACTGCGGCCGCAGACCGGCTGGCAGCCGCTGGCCTTCGGTCTCGACTGGAACCGTCCGCCGCGCCACCAGAACTCGACCTCCTGCTGGTATGCCCACACGGATCAGTGGCGCTACGAGACACTCAATGTCGACCAGATCCTCTCTCCCACCGCGCCGGAAGGTTCGTGGGACGGGACGATGATCGACTATAATGTCCGCGCCGAACGCATGGGCTGGTTGCCCTCGGCGCCGCAGCTCCAGACCAATCCGCTTTCCATCGCCGCCAGCGCCAAGGCGCAGGGGCTTGAGCCGGTCGATTATGTGATCAAATCGCTCAAGTCCGGCGAGCTGGAAATGTCCTGCCACGACCCGGACAATCCGGCGAACTGGCCGCGCAATCTCTTTGTCTGGCGCTCCAATCTTCTGGGATCATCCGGCAAGGGGCATGAGTATTTCATCAAACACCTGGTTGGCGGCAATAACGGCGTCATGGGCGAGGAAGCCCCGGAGGACATGCGGCCGAGCGAGGTCAAATGGGCCGCCGAGGCACCGCGCGGCAAGCTCGACCTGCTGGTGACGATCGACTTCCGCATGTCGACCACCTGTGTCTATTCCGACATCGTCCTGCCGACCGCGACCTGGTATGAGAAGGATGATCTCAACACCTCCGACATGCACCCCTTCATCCACCCGCTGACGGCGGCCGTCGATCCGGCCTGGGAAGCGCGCAGTGACTGGGAAATCTTCAAGGGCCTGGCGAAGAAATTCTCCGAGATCGCTCCGGAAGAACTTGGCGTTGAAACCGACGTGGTCCTGACCCCGATCCTGCACGACACCCCGGGCGAGATGGCCCAGGGGCTTGATGTGAAGGACTGGAGCAAGGGCGAGATCGAGGCGATCCCCGGCAAGACGATGCCGAATATCACCGTTGTGACGCGCGACTACGCCAATCTCTACAAGCAATACACCTCGCTGGGGCCCCTGCTGGAGAAGCTCGGCAATGGCGGCAAGGGGATCGGCTGGAATACCGAACACGAGGTCCATCTGCTCGGCGAACTCAATGGTGTTGTCCTCGAGGAGGGCATCAGCAAGGGCCAGCCAAGGATCGTCAGCGCGATCGATGCCTGCGAGACCCTGCTGATGCTGGCGCCGGAAACCAATGGCGAGGTTGCGGTCAAGGCGTGGAATGCCCTGTCCAAGGCCACCGGCCGCGAGCATGCGCACCTGGCCCTGCCCAAGGAAGACGAGAAGATCCGCTTCCGCGATGTCGTCGCCCAGCCGCGCAAGATCATCTCCTCGCCGACCTGGTCGGGGATCGAGAGCGATGAGGTCTGCTACAATGCGGGCTGGACCAATATCAATGAGCGCATTCCATGGCGCACGCTGAGTGGCCGCCAACAGCTCTACCAGGACCATAAATGGATGCTCGCCTTCGGCGAGGGCCTGTGCGTCTACCGGCCTCCGATCGATACCAAGGCCGTGGCGCCGGTGATCAATTCCAAGTCGAATGGTGAGCCGCAGATCGTGCTCAACTTCATCACGCCGCACCAGAAATGGGGCATTCACTCCACCTATACCGACAATCTGCTGATGCTGACCCTGTCACGCGGCGGCCCGATCGTCTGGATGTCCGAGACCGACGCCGCCAGGGCGGGGCTCGAGGATAATGACTGGGTGGAGGCCTACAACACCAATGGTGCCCTGGTGGCCCGGGTCGTGGTTTCCCAGCGGATCAAGGAGGGCACGCTCTTCATGTATCACGCCCAGGAAAAAACGGTGAATGTGCCCGGTTCGCAAATGACCGGCCAGCGTGGCGGCATCCATAACTCCGTCACCCGGACGACGCTGAAGCCGACCCACATGATCGGCGGCTATGCCCAGCAATCCTATGGATTCAACTATTACGGCACGGTCGGCTCCAATCGCGACGAGTTCGTTATCGTTCGCAAGATGACCAAGATCGACTGGCTTGAAGGCCCGGCGGCAGACGCCATGGAGGCAGCGGAATGAAGATTCGTGCGCAAATCGGCAAGGTCCTCAATCTGGACAAATGCATCGGCTGCCACACCTGCTCGGTGACGTGCAAGAATGTGTGGACCAATCGCGAAGGCGTTGAATACGCCTGGTTCAACAATGTCGAGACCAAGCCCGGCATCGGCTATCCCAAGGACTGGGAGAACCAGAAACGCTGGAATGGCGGCTGGACCCGCGCCAGCAATGGCTCGCTGCGGCCGAAGATGGGGTCAAAATGGCGGATCCTGGCGAAGATTTTCGCCAATCCGGACCTGCCGGAAATTGACGATTACTACGAGCCCTTCACCTTCGATTACACCCATCTCCAGCGTGCCGGCGAGAGCGAGGCCTTCCCGACGGCACGGCCGCGCTCGCTGATTTCCGGCGAGCGTATGGAGAAGATCGAATGGGGCCCCAACTGGGAGGAAATCCTCGGCGGTGAATTCTCCAAACGCTCCAAGGATGCCAATTTCGAAGGCATTCAAAAAGCCATGTATGGCGAGTTCGAAAACACCTTCATGATGTATCTGCCGCGCCTGTGTGAGCATTGCCTCAACCCGGCCTGTGCCGCGGCCTGCCCGTCGGGTGCGATCTACAAGCGCGAGGAAGACGGCATTGTCCTGATCGACCAGGAAAAATGCCGCGGCTGGCGCATGTGCGTTTCCGGCTGCCCCTACAAGAAGATCTATTTCAACTGGTCGAGCGGCAAGTCGGAGAAATGTACGTTCTGCTATCCGCGCATCGAGGCCGGTCAGCCGACTGTGTGTTCGGAAACCTGCGTCGGGCGCATCCGCTATCTCGGTGTCGTGCTCTATGACGCCGACAAGATCGAGGAAGCCGCCTCGGTCCCTGACGAGAAGGACCTCTACCAGGCCCAGCTCGACATGTTCCTTGATCCGCATGATCCCGAAGTGCAGGCCCAGGCTCGCCGCGATGGCGTGCCCGAAGCCTGGCTGGAGGCCGCCAAGCGCTCTCCGGTCTACAAGATGGCGATGGACTGGAAGATCGCATTCCCGCTTCACCCCGAATACCGCACCCTGCCCATGGTCTGGTATGTACCGCCGCTCTCGCCGATCAATTCGGCGGCCGAGGCCGGTGCAATCAATATCCAGAACGGCATGCCGGACGTGCGCTCCCTGCGCATCCCGCTGCGCTATCTGGCCAATCTGCTCACCGCCGGTGACGAGGCGCCGATCGCCTCGGGCCTGGAACGCATGCTCGCCATGCGCGCCTATATGCGGGCCAAGACGGTCGATGGCGTGATCGACGAGAGCATCCCCGAGCGCGTCGGCCTCACCAAGGATCTGATCGAGGACATGTATCAGATCATGGCGATCGCCAATTACGAGGATCGTTTCGTGATCCCGACCACCCACCGCGAATGGGCCGAGGACGCCTATGACCTGCGCGGCGAGTGTGGCTTCAGCTTCGGCAATGGCTGTTCCGATGGCTCCACGCCGGGCTCCCTGTTCGGCAAGGGCAAATCGAAGAAACCCATAACCCCGATGGAGAAGGCGTGATGGCCAGAACTTTCAAGGTGATGGCAGCTTTGCTGAGCTATCCGACCGCCGAGATCCAGGCCGCCGGCCCGGAACTCAAGGCAGCGCTGGCCGACGAGCGGTTATTGTCCTCAGGGCAACAGCTTCGCCTCGGGCATCTGATCGATCAGCTCGCCAGCCGGGACCTCTACGATCTGCAGGAACGCTATGTCAGCCTGTTCGACCGTTCCAGAACCCTGTCGCTGCACCTGTTCGAGCATGTGCACGGCGAAAGCCGGGCGCGCGGCCAGGCCATGGTGGATCTGCAGAAAGTCTATGGTGAGCAAGGATTGGAGATCAGTGCGAAAGAGCTGCCGGATTTCCTGCCGCTTTTCCTCGAATTCCTCTCGACCCAACCCCTGCCCGAGGCGCAGGCCCTGCTCGGAGAGACCTCGCATGTGCTTGAAGCGCTGCGGGACCGGCTGCGCAAACGCAAGAGCATCTATGCCGCGGTATTCCGCTCCTTGCTGACCCTGGCGACGATGGATGCCGAGGCCGCCCCGGTCGAGATCCAGACCGAGGATGAGGAGGCCGACGATCTGGAGGCCCTCGACAAGGCCTGGGCCGAGGAACCGGTCACCTTCGGACCCGGTGAGGCCGGCTGCAATGTCGCCGAGAAAATGCTCGAGAAAATGAACCTGCCGACCGCCGCGGCGGCCTCGGCGCGAAGCCAGGGAGAGCAAAGATGAGTGAATATCTCAATACGGCCCTGTTCGGCATCTATCCCTATATCGCCCTGTCCGTGCTCGCGATCGGGTCCGTCATCCGCTATGACCGCGAGCCCTATTCCTGGAAGGCCGGTTCCAGCCAGCTCCTGCGCCGGCGCCAGCTTGTGCTCGGTTCGGTCCTGTTCCATCTCGGCGTGCTCGTGGTCTTCTTCGGCCATCTCGTTGGCCTCCTGACTCCCATTGCCGTGTTCGACGCGCTGGGCATCCCCCACGGCGCCAAACAGGTTCTGGCGGTGGTCGCTGGCGGTGTGGCCGGCTTTCTCGCCCTGATCGGCGCGACCTTGCTGATGCATCGCCGCTTTGCCGATCCGCGGATCCGCAAGCATTCCAGCTTTGCCGACAATGCGATCCTGATCCTGCTCTACGCCCAGCTCCTGCTCGGCCTGGGCACGATTTTCATCTCGGCGCAGCATCTTGATGGCCACGAAATGGTGACCTTCATGAACTGGGCCCAGGGGATCTTCACCTTCGACTTCCGGGCCTCGAGCTACATCATCGACGCCCACTGGATCTTCAAGACCCACATCCTGCTCGGGCTGACGATCTTCCTCGTCTTCCCCTTCACCCGCCTGGTGCACATGTTCAGCGCGCCGGTGCGTTACATCTTCCGTCAGGGCTATCAGGTCGTACGCCGCAAGCCCGTTCCCGGAGCCGACAAATGACCGGACATTCCATCATCACCCCCAAGGCGCCGACCCCGGAGGTCTCGGTCAATGGCGTCGTCATCCCCGCCAAGGCCATCGCGGCGGAAACCCAGCACCATCCGGCCCGCCGGCCGGAAGCGGCCTGGCAGGCCGCCACCGAAGCGCTGGTCATCCGCGAGGCCCTGCTGCAGGCCGCCCGGGCACGCGGCGTGACGGTCCCCGCCCCGACCGATGAGACGCCAGTCAAGGAGGTCGAGGAAGATGCCCTGATCCAGGCCTTCGTCGATCGCGAAGTCACCACGCCGGACCCGGACGAGGACTCCTGCCGGCGCTATTTCACCAATAATGCCGACAAGCTGCGCGCGCCCGATCTCTATGAGCCGGTGCATATCCTGCTACAGGCCAGCAAGGAGGATGCCGATGGCTATGAGCGGGCGCGGCTGGAAGCCCAGACCCTGGTCGAGCACCTGCAAAAGCGTCCGGATGATTTCGAACGCATCGCCAGAGATCGCTCTGACTGCTCCTCCGCCACGGATGGCGGGCGGCTCGGACAGGTGACGCGCGGCCAGACGACACCGGCCTTCGAAGCGGCGATGATGAAGCTGCGCCCGGGCGAGATGACGCGCGAGGCGGTCGAGACGCCCTATGGCTTCCACATTATCCGGCTCGACCACCTTGTCCGCGGTGAGGTTCCGGAGTTTGAACTCGCCCGGCCGCTGGTCGAGGAATTCCTGCGCGATGCCAGCTGGCGGCGGGCCGTGGCCCAATTCGTCTCCCTGGTCGTCGGTGAAGCAAAGATATCTGGCGTTGAATTGCACGGGGCGACTTCGCCGCTCGTGCAGTAGTCCAGCGCGTTCAGGCAGGGCTCGACCGCCCTGCGGAAAAGGAAAAAGTCATGAGCTTGAGCAATACTGGCCGTTTCGGCCTGCTGGGACCGGCTGCCCTGATGGCTGTGCTGGGCGCGGCGCAACCGGCCAGCGCCGAGGGGCATTTCCTGGTCAATGCGCGCCTGCGCACCGAGCTGATCGACCAGGACGGCCTCGCCAATGCCGCCACCGCGATCACCCTGCGCACGCGCCTGGGTTACCAGACCGGCGAGATGTCGGGCTTCACATTTCTGGTCGAGGGCGAGAACGTCCTCCATCTGGTCGACGACTTCAACGACACCATCAATGCCCGGCCCGGCTATCCCGTGGTCGCCGATCCGGAAACGACAGAGCTCAACCGGCTGCAGCTGGCCTATACCGGCATTGAGAACACCAGCCTGACACTGGGGCGCCAGCGCATCATCCTGGGCGATGCCCGCTATATCGGCAATGTCGGCTTCCGCCAGAACGAGCAGACTTTCGATGCCGTTCTCGCCTCAACCACGGCGATCGAGCACGTCACCCTGACCTATGCCTATCTCGATCGCGTCCACCGCATTTTCGGCGATGATCACCCGGCCGGCGAGTTCGATCTCGACGCGCACGCGCTGACGGCGGCGCTAGCGGCTCCTGTGGGTACGGTCACCGCCTTCGCCATCCTCGCCGAGGTCGAGGATGCGGCGGCCCTCTCGAGCGCGACCTATGGCGTCAACTGGAGCGGCTCCATTGAACGGTACGGCCAGCCGACCTTCGGCTACCGGCTCGAATACGCCGTCCAGTCCGATTACGGCAATGCACCAACCGCCTTCGATCTCGACATGTTCCGGGCCGAGGCCAGCCTCAGCCAGAACGGGCTCAGCGGCGCCCTCGGCATCGAATCGCTCTCGGGAAATGGCTCACGCGGCTTCGGCACACCGCTGGCCACCCTGCATGGCTATCAGGGCTGGGCCGATGTGTTCCTGACGACGCCGGCGAATGGAATTCGCGATATCTATGGCCGCGCGGCCTATGCCTTGCCGCACCCGCCTTTCGGGTCCGCGATGCGGGCGACCATCGTCTTCCATGATTTCGAGACGGAAAATGGCAGCGCCGATCTCGGTTCGGAATTCGACGCCTTGCTCACCTCGCAGCTGAGCGAGCATGTCGCCCTGGAGTTCAAGGCCGCCGTCTATGATGGAGGCGACAGCGCCCTGGCCGACCGCACCAAACTCTGGTTCGCGATCACCTATAGCCGCTAGACGCCGGCCTGGCCGCCTGCCCGGATGCTTCGTGGGGCAGCCGGGCCGGCTCCCGGGCTACGCCTGGATTTTCAATTGCTGCAGGAACGAGTGTTCGCTAGGCTTTCAACCTGGGGGATTTGATCATGCGATTTCTGCGCGCCTTGTGTATTGCCGCCTGTGCCCTGACTTTGGGGGGCTGCAATTTCAGTGAGTATCTGGATCGGCTCGTGCCGGACGACGCCAGAGTGACACTCGACAGTGTGCTCGAGGCCGTCTCCAGTCATGACACCGACACCCTGGCCGCACTGGTCAATCCGGAGTTTGACGCGACCGAGGTCGCCACCAACCTCGACGCGATGCTCGAACTCCTGCCCGCAGGGCCGGCGAACGAGATTCTCTTGACCACGATCAACAGCAGCAGCCACACGGCAACCAATTCATCCGGCACCCGCACGCTCACCACCCTGCACACCATGAACTGGGCGGATGAAAGGTTTGCGGTCCGCACCGAACTTGTCTCGGTCGGCGGCGGTGACTGGTACATCGAGGCTTTGCGCTTGCAGGACATCACGGCCGCAGCGTCTCCACCTCTCTCCCTGGCCGAACTGGGGTTGAGCCAGAAGGTCATGGGCGGTCTGGCCATTCTGGTGCCGCTTTTCGTTCTGTTCACGCTGGTCGCCATGTTCCGCACACCCCGGATCAAACGCCGCATTCTCTGGACCCTTTTCATCCTGCTTGGCTGCTATCCGCAATTCGCGGTCAACTGGAGCACCGGCGTCTGGAGACTGGTCTCACCGGCCATCCAGACGACCGATGCCGGGATACATTTCAAGTTTTTCAACATCCTGCTTCTGGGCGCCTCGGTCATGCGTGAAGGCTTTGTCGGCCCCTGGATTGTCTCGGTCTGTGTTCCCGCCGGAGCGCTCTTCTTCTGGTACCGGCGCTCACGCGGCGGTCCCACGCGAAAGACCCCGTCTGAAGACCGGCTTGAGGGCGGGTCTGCCTGATGACGGCTGGCCCGCAATGCACCGCAGGTGCCGCGCAGGCATGATTTCCAGCGCCGGCTCGGCTAGCGTCGCGCGGCTGATACGGAAGATCTCATGTCTGTCATGGACCACCCCCTGATTGCCGGCGTTGATGAAGCCGGGCGCGGACCGCTTGCCGGCCCCGTCGTCGCGGCCGCCGTGATCCTCGACCCCGCCCGCCCCATCGCAGGGTTGGGTGATTCAAAGGTGATTTCGGAAAAGCGGCGAACGGCGCTGGCACTGCAGATCCGGCAATTGGCCTGGGTCGGGGTCGGCATTGCCGAGCCGGAAGAGATCGACCGGATCAATATCCTGCAGGCCACCATGACCGCGATGGCACGGGCCGTTTCCAATCTGCCGCACGTGCCGGATCACATATTGATCGACGGCAATCGCGTCCCCGATGGCCTGCCCTGCCCGGCCGAGGCGATCATCAAGGGTGACGCTTCGGAAGCATCAATCGGCGCCGCCTCGATCATCGCCAAGACGATACGGGATGAATTGATGAAGCGCGCGGCGCTGCGTTTTCCCGGCTATGGCTTTGAGGCGCACAAGGGCTATCCCAGCGCTGTCCATCGCAACGCCCTGATCGCGCTCGGCCCTTGCCCGATTCACCGTTTCAGCTATGCGCCGGTCCGCGCGGTGCTCGAAAAGCGCTAACCGCAGAATCGGACTCACTGCGCAAATCCGGACTCCATGTGGATAACTTGATTCGTGCTTAACGACCCGTTAGGCCTGAAGGGCTGAGAACTGCCCCTCATGCAGACGAGTGGAGTGGTGCGTTATGGTCAAGACCCCGATCGATCAGATTCTCGAGGGCGAGTGCGTCGAAGTGATGAAATCGCTTCCCGATGCCAGCGTCGATCTCGTCTTCGCCGACCCGCCCTATAATCTCCAGCTCGGCGGCGATCTTCACCGTCCCGACAATTCCAAGGTCGACGCCGTCGACAATGACTGGGACCAGATCGGCGGCTTTGACGATTATGATCTCTTCACCTGGCAGTGGATGGAGCAGGCGCGCCGCGTGCTCAAGCCGAATGGCGCCATCTGGGTGATCGGCAGCTATCACAATATCTTCCGCGTCGGCGGCATTCTTCAGGACGCCGGCTTCTGGGTCCTCAATGACATCATCTGGCGCAAGACCAATCCGATGCCGAATTTCAAGGGCACGCGCTTCACCAATGCGCACGAAACCCTGATCTGGGCTGCCAAGACCAAGGAAGGCCGCCCGACCTTCAATTATGCGGCGATGAAAGCCCTCAATGACGGCATCCAGATGCGCTCCGACTGGTCGCTACCGATCTGCTCCGGTGGCGAACGCCTCAAGGGTGACGACGGCAAGAAGGCGCACCCGACGCAAAAGCCGGAATCCCTGCTGCATCGCGTCCTGCTCTCGACCACCAATCCGGGCGATCTCGTGCTTGACCCATTCTTCGGTACCGGCACCACCGGTGCCGCCGCCAAACGCCTTGGCCGCAACTATATCGGCATCGAGCGCGACCCGGAGTATCTCAAGGTCGCCCGCGCCCGCCTCGCCGACATCCAGCCGGCCAGCCGCGATGCCATGACAGTGACCCAATCGCCACGCGCGCAGCCGCGCATTCCGTTCGGCACGCTGGTCGAACGCGGCATGGTGAAGCCGGGCGATACGCTCTATTGCCCCAAGGGCCGCTTCACCGCCCGCGTCCGCGCCGACGGCTCGATCATTGCCGGCGATCGCGCCGGCTCGATCCATCAGGTCGGCGCCCAGATCCAGAGCGCCCCCTCGTGCAATGGCTGGACCTATTGGCACATCCGCACCAAGCAGGGCCTTGCCCCCATTGATGTGATGCGCGCCGAAGTTCGCGCCACCCTGGAAAACTAGCCCTCGCCGGCGCCCCGGCGCCTTGAGACGACCTTGTGCATCACGCTCGGCAGGGCGTGGTCGCCCAATTGCGCGTCATCGGCCCAGATACCCTCCTGCGGTTCCCAGCCGGGCGCCGCCTCGGCTTCGTGCACTGCAAGCCGCAGTTCGAAATGGGTGAAGACATGGCGAATCTCCCCGCGATCCTCCCACGGGGCATCGAAAGGCGGCAGGCTTGATGCGCGCGCCTCGCCCCATTCACTGGATGGCACTTCCATCATGCCGCCGAGCAGCCCCTTGTCGGCGCGCTGACGCAACCAGATCCGCCCCTGCCGCCGGACCAGCCAGGCGGTACCGTGACGGATCGGGCGCGCGATTTTCTTCAACTTGCGCGGATAGGTGAGCATGTCGCCCTGCGCCCGCCCCTGACAGGCAAAGCTCCAGGGACAGGCCCCGCAATCGGGGCTGCGCGGCGTACAGATCGTCGCCCCGAGGTCCATGATTGCCTGGGCGTAATCACCGGGCCGGTCCGGGTCGGCCAGTTCGCCGGCGAGGCGGCGGATTTCCGGCTTGGCCTTCGGCATCGGCGTTTCGATACGATAAAAACGGGTCAGGACGCGCTCGACATTGCCGTCGACGACGCTGGCCGGTTTGTCGAAGGCGGCTGCGAGAATTGCGTTGGCTGTGTAATCGCCGATCCCGGGAAGCGCCCTCAGACCCTCCATCGTGTCGGGGAAGCGGCCACCCAGCTCGCTCGCCACCACAATGGCGCAGGCGTGCAGATTGCGGGCGCGGGCGTAATAGCCCAGTCCGGCCCATTCGCGCATCACATCCTCTCGCGGTGCGGCGGCGAGGTCCTCAATGCGCGGCCACAACTCCAGAAAACGGAACCAGTAGGGCGTCGCATGCGGCACCGTGGTCTGTTGCAGCATGATTTCCGACAGCCAGACGGCATAGGGATCGGCGATCTGGCCGGCGCTCCGGTCCGCCGGGCGTATCCGCCAGGGCAGGCGCCGGCCCTCACGGTCATACCAGTCGAGCAGGGCCCGGCGCAGGGCGGCGATGTTCTGCGGCTCGTCCATATGTTCCGTAACTTGCGGCGGCGCCCTATCGAGGCGAGAATGCCAGCATGGTCCCGAAACCCCCTTCGTCAACTCTCGAACGGCAGGCGCGCCGCTTCCTCGAATCGCATCGCGGACGGCGTGCGATCCGCGCGGCGCCGCCGGCGGGCCGGGCTGCGGAGCGCATTCTAAAGCCGCTGGCGCGGCGCTTCGGCGTCGGGGTCGAGCGGCTGGTCGAGCACTGGCCGGAGATTGTCGGCGCGCGGCTGGCCGAATGGTGCCTGCCCGAGGCGATCAGCAATTCCGGCGGAAACCGGGTGCTTGTAATCCGCGCCCGCGGTCCGGCTGCCGCTGTATTGCAGGCGGAAAGCCGCCGGATTCTCGAGCGTGTGCGACTGTTTGCCGGCGAGAGATCGCCAACCCGGCTGCGGGTTTTGCAGGGGGTGACACGTGCACCGCTGCCCGCCGCATCGAAGACGACACCGCCTCCGTCCGCATCACAAGTGAGCGAGAGGGTGGAGGAAAGCCTTGAGGCCCGGCTATTGTCCGCGCTTGATCGCTTCGGCAATAGTGTAAAAAGCCGTAATGGCACCGATTTGTGACCCAGGGGGACACCCGCAATGCAACTGACACGACGCGTATTTTCTGCCATCGCTCTCACCGCGGCCCTGGCCCTTGGGGCCTGTGGTGGCAATTCCGACCCGGCCGGCGCCGGCCAGTCCACCTATGAACGTGGCAGCGATCGCGGGATCGGCAACCCCGATGCGCCGATCACCATGATCGAATATGCTTCGGTCGCCTGTGCTCACTGCGCCAGCTTCCATCAGGACGTCTGGCCGACGATCAAGACCAATTATGTCGAGACCGGCCAGGTGCGGTATGTCTTCCGCGAAATGATCACCGGCTCGCCGCAATTCGCAATCGCCGGATTCGCCCTCGCACATTGCGTCGCTCCGGAACGCTATTTCGACATGATCGACGTGTTGTTCCAGCAGCAGCGTGCCATCTTCCAGGCCGCCAGCCAGCCCGGCGGCGCGCGGGGCCAGTATCTCAACATCGCCCGTTCGATGGGGATGAGCGAAGCGGACTTTGATGCCTGCCTCAACAACCAGGAAATCAATGCCGAGATCGTCGCCTCGCACGACCGCGCGCTCGCCGACGGCATCGACAGCACACCGCGTTTCCTTTTCAACGGCGAACCGCTTGAAGCCCGCCGTGCCCCTGGCGCGACCGAGTACACCTATTTCCTCGGCAACAGCCAAGTGATGATCGATGGCGAACCTGTGCCAGGCATCGTCGATGCCGACACATTCAGCCGCCTGATCGACCATCTCGTCGCGCGGCTCGACACGGATGCCGGCGCATCGGGCTCGGAGGACTGAGATCGTGCAAACCGTAACCCGCCTTCTTTGCGGCCTGGCCATGGTCACCCTCACATTGGGCGGGTTCACGGCCTCGGCCAGGGCTGAACATCCAGCCCAGGCAGAGCGCCCCGGCGACCACGCCATCGGATCCGTGGATGCTCCACTGCTGATGGTGGAGTATGCCTCCTATGCCTGCCCGCATTGCGCCCACTTCCAGACAGATGCCTGGCCGACAATCCGGTCGGAATTCGTCGAGACCGGCGAGGTGCGTTATATCTTCAGGCCAATGCTGACCGCACCGCCGCAACTGGCCGCCATCGGCATCGTCCTGGCGGAATGCGCGGACGAGGACCGGTATTTCAGCGCTGCCGACCTTCTGTTCGCCGAACAATCCACAATCTTTGAAACGGCGCAGGCGCAGGGCGATGTCGCTGCGGTCTACCACCGGATCGCCGCGGCCGTCGGGCTCTCCGAGGAGGCGCTGGACGCCTGTCTCGCCGACCCGGCAATGTCCGAATTGGTCAATAATGGCGCGAGACAAGCCTATGAGGACGGGATTGCCGGGACGCCGAGTTTTGTGATCGGCGGCAAGATCCTGAATCTGGAAACGACCGCCCAGGGCGCCTTCTTCAATTGGGGCGGCGTGCCGCTTCTGATCAATGGAGACAGGGTCCCCGGTCAATTGGACGGAGACACGTTCCGCCGAATCATCCTTCACTTCCTCGATGATCGCGCTCACGGTATCGATCATGGGTCAGAAACCGCGCATTAAGGGCGGACTGACCGGCAGTGCAGGACCGGATTGCCGATGAACGGCAGTCCCAACGCGATGGAGGTCGGGTGAAATTCACGCAGCTCCGGCTGACCGGTTTCAAATCATTCGTTGATCCGACCGACTTGCGGATCGACCCCGGACTGACTGGCGTGATCGGACCCAATGGTTGCGGCAAATCCAACCTGCTTGAAGCCCTGCGCTGGGTGATGGGCGCCACATCCGCCAAATCCCTGCGCGGCGGCGGCATGGAAGACGTGATCTTCTCCGGCACCGACAACCGCCCCGCCCGCAATCATGCCGAGGTCATGCTGACCGTCGACAACACCGCAAAGCTTGCCCCGGCGCGCTTCAATGATGCCGCCAGTCTCGACGTGACCCGCCGGATCACGCGCGGCGCCGGCTCGGCCTACAAGATCAATGGCGAGGAAGTGCGGGCCAAGGATGTCCAGCTTCTGTTCGCCGATGCCGGCACCGGTGCCAATTCCGCCGCCCTGGTGCGCCAGGGCCAGATCAGCGAGCTGATCGCTGCCAAACCGGAAAATCGCCGCCGTATCCTGGAAGAAGCCGCCGGTGTCGCCGGTCTGCGCGCCCGCCGGCACGAGGCCGAATTGCGGCTGCGCGGCGCCGAGGCCAATCTTGACCGCCTGCAAGAAGTCATCGACGAGATCGGTGCCCGCCATGGCTCCTTGCAGAAACAGGCTCGCCAGGCGGCGCGCTATCGCAAGCTCTCCGCCAGCATCCGCACCCTGGAAGCCGCTGTCTGGCTCAACCGCTGGCGCGCGGCTGCCAGCCTGGTTGAGGAGAGCGACGCGGCGCTGGCCGAGAAACGCGAACACGCCGAGACAGCGACCGCCGCTGCGTCCGAGGCGCGCATCCAGGCGGAAATTCTCGCCGCCATGCGTGAACCGGCGCGGCTGAAGGAGGCCGAGGCTGCGGCAGCCCTGCGCAATCTGGAACGCGAACGCGACCGGATCGAGCGCGACGCGGCCGATATCCAGCGCAATATCGCCAATCTGGAAGCCCGCCTCGACGAGCTCGCCTCGGCCACCGGCCGCGAACAGCATATCGTCGAGGATGCGACCGCCAGCCGCGACCAGGCCGCGCTTGAGGTCGACCGGCTTGAAGCCGAAATGGCGCGGGAAAAGACCAGCCTGGCCGGTGCGGAAGCTGCCGCCCTTGATGCCGACACCCAGCGCCGCGAGCGCGAAGCCTTGCTCGATGCCAAGGCCGGCGACGCAGCGGCGCGCCAGGCGGCACTGCAGAGCGCCCGCCGCGAGGCCGAACGGCTCTCAGCGCGCCTGACCCAGATCGAACGCGAGATCTCTGCGGCGCGACAGGAGCGCGAAACCCTGCTCGGTTCTTCCGCCCTGGCCGAGCTGGATACCGCCCAAGCGGACCTCGTCGCCAGCGAGGCCGCGCACGAGGCCGCCAAATCCGCCTTCAATACCGCCGAACTGGCACGGCAGGCTGCCGAGACCGAGCAACAGGCCGCGACCGAGGCCTGGCGCGAGCTCGCCGCCGAACGCGACAGCCTGGCCCGTGAAGCCAGCACGATCGAGCGCCTGCTCGCCAGCACGCTGCAGGACAATGTCGCGCCCGCCCTTGATGCCGTTCGCGCCCGGCCCGGATACGAGCACGCACTCGCGGCCGCACTTGGCGATGATCTCGACGCCTCGCTGGATGAGAGCGCCGCCCGGCATTGGCACAAGACCAATTGCCATGCCGACGCCCTGCCCGGCGGTTGCGTACCGCTTTCCGACCATGTCGAGGCGCCCGCCGCCCTGAAGGCACGCCTCGACGCCGTTGGCGTCATCAAACCGGAAAAGGCCGAGGCCGCCGCCGCCAAACTCAAGCCCGGCCAGCGCCTGGTCACCCGAGAGGGCGATCTGTGGCGGTGGGACGGCCTGGTCGCTCGCGCCGATGCGCCCTCCGCGGCGGTCGCTCGCCTGGAGCAGCGCAACCGGCTCGACGCCATTCGCGAGACCCTTGCCGGGGGCGAAGCGGCATTCAATGAAGCGACCGCGCGCCGCGACCGGGCGCAATCAGACCTGGCCGCACGCCGCCAGGCCGAGCAGGCTGCCCGTGCCGCGATCCCTCCGGCCGAACGTGCCATCCGCATCGCCCAGGACCGGATTGCCGGACTGCGGGAAACCGCCGCCAAGGCCTCGGCCCGCGCCGACGCGCTTGGCGAACGGCTTGAACGGCTGGCCAGCGAAGCCGCAGATGGCAAGGCCGCACTGGAAGCCGCCAATGGAGTCGTGGAAACCGCCGCGCAGGCCGGTGATGACAATGCGGCCCTCGAAAAGGCCCGCCAGAATGCGGACAGCGCCCGGCGCGCCGCCGCCGATGCACGCGCAGCGCTGGAAAGCGTCCGCCGCGAATCGGAATTGCGCCGCCAGCGCCATGCCGCGGCACGCCGGGACCGCGACGCATGGGCCGAGCGCTGCCAGGCGGCATCCGACCGAATCGCCGAGATCGCGAAGCAGAATGACGAGACCCGCGCCGCGCTCGAACAGGCCATCAGCCGTCCAGAGGCCTTGCAACAGAGCCTGCATGCCCTCACCGACCGGCTCGAGGCCGCCGAGCGCACGGCCCAAGAGGCCCGCGCCGCCGCCGCAGACACCGAAGACCAGCTCAAGGCCGCGGAGAGTGCGGCCCGTTCGGCCGAGAATGCCGCATCCGCCGCGCGCGAGGGCCGCGCGGCCGCCGAAGCCCGCCTCGGTTCGGCCCGCGACCGGCTGACCGAGACGACCGAACGCTTGCAGGACGCGACCGGCGATGCCCCCGAGGCGCTGTCGAGACGGGTCAGCGATGACGAGATCGATTCGCTCAGCGCCGACGACATTGAACGCCGACTGGATGAAGCCCGCCTGTCGCGCGATCGTCTCGGCGCCGTCAATCTGCGCGCCGATGAGGAGGCCGAGGAACTCGCCGTCCGCGTCGAGGAAATGAGCCGCGAGCGCGACGACCTGCACGCCGCGATCGACCGGCTGCGCAAGGCCGTCGACCAGTTGTCGCGCGAGGGCCGCGCCCGCCTGCTCGAGGCCTTCGACGTTGTTGACGGGCATTTCCGGACCCTGTTCGCGACCCTGTTCGAGGGCGGGCATGCCGAATTGCGCCTGACCGAAAATGACGATCCGCTTGAGGCCGGGCTGGAAATCTTCGCCTGCCCGCCGGGCAAGAAGCTCGAAACGATGTCGCTGATGTCCGGTGGCGAACAGGCCCTGACCGCATCGGCGCTGATTTTCGCGGTCTTCCTGTCGAACCCGGCGCCCGTCTGCGTGCTCGACGAGGTCGATGCGCCCCTTGATGACGCCAATGTCGACCGCTATTGCCGCATGCTCAACGAGATGCGGCGGATGACGGAAACCCGCTTTCTCGTCATCACCCACAATCCGCTCACCATGTCGCGCATGGACCGGCTGTATGGCGTGACCATGTCGGAGAGAGGTGTTTCCCAGCTGGTATCGGTCGACCTGGTCGGCGCGGAACAGCTCGTTGCCGCGGAATGAGTATTTTTCGCAAGCTTTTCAAATATTTATTGACCCAGCTCCATTGCTTGACACTCCAGGGGGCCGAGTCTAGTTTGCGCGCGCCTGCCGGGAGGCTCGGCTGGCGGACCGATTTCCATGTCTGAACGAGACGATAGAGCGAAAACACCTGATCGTAGCGATGATCTGAAGGACTTTGACCGGCGTTTGAGCGAGAAGATCGCCCAGCACCGTGGAAAGACCGGACCGGACACCGAGACGAACAATGCCTGGAGTGTCAGCGTCAGATACGGTAGCGGCTTTGCCGGTGGCGTATTGGTCGGGACAGGCCTCGGATGGGCGGCAGACAAGGTTTTCGAAATCGCGCCGTGGGGCATGCTGGTCGGGATGATACTGGGTTTTGCCGCCGGCGTGCGCAATATCATGCGCGAGGCGGCAGCGGCGAATGCCGAGAATGCGGCCAAGGCCGAAGAGACTGAACTTAAGGCCGGCACCATGCCGGGTTCTGACGGGACGAAAGAAGACTAGATGGCCTTGCTCGAAACAGATCCGATGCACCAATTCGTCGTGCAGCCCGTCCTGGAGCTGCCGACCCTGTTCGGAATCGACCTGACGATCACCAATTCGGCGCTCTTCATGATCGCGACGACCCTGGTGACCAGCTTCGGCCTGATCCTTCTGACCGGGCGCGGTTCCATGGTCCCGACCCGGTCGCAGTCGATCGCCGAGCTGCTCTACGGCTTTGTCGCCGACATGGTGCGCTCGATCATGGGCGAGGAAGGCCGTTCGGTCTTCCCTTATGTCTTCACGCTTTTCATCTTCATTCTGGTCGCCAACCTGCTCGGCATGCTGCCTGGCAGCTATACGGTCACGAGCCAGCTGGTCGTCACCCTGGCCCTCGGCATGACCTCGATTACCCTCGTGGTGATCACCGGCTTCATCAAGAATGGCTTTGGCTTCCTCAAGCTCTTCGCACCGGCCGGCCTGCCGCCGGTGATGTATCTCCTGATCGTCCCGATCGAGTTCATCTCCTTCCTGAGCCGCCCCTTCTCACTGGCGATCCGGCTTTTCGCCAACATGATGGCGGGCCACACCCTGCTCAAACTGTTCGGCGGTTTCGTCCTTTCCCTGTCCAGCCTGGGCGCGATCGGCATTGCCGGTGCCGTGCTGCCGCTGGCCGTCGCCACTGCCGTCACCGCGCTCGAGCTGGTGATTGCTTTCCTCCAGGCCTACGTCTTCGCGGTTCTGACCTGCATCTATCTCAATGATGCACTGCACCCGTCGCACTAGAGTTTTTCACCCTTCCAGCCACACACCTTATTCAACAGGAGCCATCCCATGGAAATCGAAGCAGCCAAGCAAATCGGTGCAGGCATTGCAGCTCTCGCCCTCGCAGGCGCCGGCGTCGGTATCGGTACCATCTTCGCCAGCTATCTTGCCGGCGCACTGCGCAACCCATCTGCCGCAGCAGGTCAGTTCACCACCCTTCTGATCGGCTTCGCCCTGACCGAGTTCACCGGTCTTCTGGGCTTCGTCGTGGCGATGATCATCCTCTTCGGTTGATCCTTCTCCACCTGCGCCCATTGCCGTTCAAAGAGCATCGAAGATGATCAATTTCTCCGAATCCACATGGCTGATCGGCCAGGCCCAGCCGCATGGCGAAGCCGCGGCCGATCCGGCACATGCGGCGGTCGAACATGCCGCCGAGGCACATGCCAGCGGCGGCCTGCCGCAGCTGGACGTCTCGACCTGGCCAGGACAATTGTTCTGGCTGGCGGTCACCTTCACCGTGCTCTTCATGATGATGTGGAAGGTCGTCCTCCCACGCATCCGCAATGCCATTGAAGAACGGCGCGACCGCATCGCCGACGACCTCGATGCGGCCGCCGATCTCAAGCAGAAGGCAGACGACTCCGCTGCCGAATACGAACGCCTGCTCTCGGAAGCCCGCGCCAAGGCTCACGTCATGGCCCAGGAAAACCGTAGTGCAGTCGAGAAGGCCATGGCCGACGAGGCCGCCGAGGCTGATCTCGAAATCGCCAAGCGTCAGGATGCCGCCGAGGCGCGCATCGCCGACATGCGGACCAAGGCGCTGACAAAGGTCAATACGATCGCTGTCGACGCCACACGGGCCATCATCGTTCAATTGACGGGTGCCGAACTCGACGACAAGTCGATCGAAGCTGCCGTCAATGACGCCCGCTAGAGGACCCAAATCATGAGTTTCGACTGGATCCATCCAAACGAGGCTGCCTTCTGGGTCGCTCTGTCATTCGTCATCGTCATTGGCGTGCTGATCTATGTCCGCGTTCCGGGCCTCGTCGCCAAGCAACTGGACGCTCGCGCCCAGGGTATTGCCGACGAGATCTCCGAGGCACGCCGCCTGCGCGAAGAAGCCCAGGAGCTGCTTGCCAGCTTCCAGCGCCGTCAGCAGGAAGCCGCCGAAGAAGCCGCGGCAATCATCGCCCAGGCGAAGAATGAAGCGAAAATGCTCAAGAAGCAGGCTCGTGAGGAAATGGCGGAACGCCTTGAGCGCCGCACCGCCCTCGCCGAGCAACGCATCGCCCAGGCCGAGGCATCTGCCGCCGCCGATGTCCGGGCCGCCGCTGCGGACCTGGCCACGGCTGCAGCCGAGACCCTGCTGAAGTCCTCGATGAAAAAAGCGGATCTCAACAAACTGCTCGACGCCGACATCAAACTGGCCGGCAGCCAGTTCAACTAGACCGGCAACGCATCACAGACAGCAAAAGGCCCGCAGCGATCTCGCAGCGGGCCTTTTCTTTGCCATCTGATTGTCTGGTGGAACCGCCTATTCGGCAGGATCCTTTTCACCGAAGGCGAAGCGAACGCGCTTCCAGACCCAGGGGAAGCGGCGCAAACCATCGGTGATGAAGGTGTGGGCGGTCTTGGAGGCGGCAGCGACCAGGACAAGGCCAAACAGGCCCATCGGCAGGCCAACCGGGATAAGCGGCGTCACGAAGGCGACGGGGACCGCGAGCACCATGAGGATCACGCCAACCGAGATCACAACCGTGCGGATAATAAACACCAGTGCCGCACCCAGCGGGTTCGACCGTGCCAATCCGTTCAGCGTCTCATTCATCGCCGTGGTCATCCTCTAACCCATCCTGTCCCGAAAGCGGCCGGCAGCGGTGCCGGGGTGCGGGAGAATATGGGTAACACCTAATTCCTAATCATGACCCCTATGCGAGGCAAAAGAGCCGAAATTCAGGCATCTTGTGCGAGTCGCAGAGCAGCTGTTGCATCTGCGCACCGGAATTGGCTCGAGGCCTCAACCAGGGCAGGCGGTTTTCAGAAACACCGGGAAGGTCCACGCTCACGCCCGAGCAGAGCCGGTACGCTGCGTGCATAATTTACCCGGTCCAAAGTGAACCGCTTCCAATCAAATGAGGCCTCGCGTCCCCGAACGCAAGATGACGATCCCGCAATCAGCATGAAAGTTTGGCAACACGCGCCAAATGCCCGCTTGCGGGCAGGCGTGCCCGCGAATGCGGCAGTACCGGCCCGCTCTAGCGCGCGCCGAACGCAAGCCCGCTGCAGGTCGGGAGCGCACCCTCCTCGCCCCACCCGGCATCCAGGAAGGGCCAGACATGGTCGTAGAGGCCGTCACGCGCCAATGTGGCATGATCCGAGCCTGGCATGACAATACGCGTCCTCGCTGCCCCTGCGGCGAGCTCGAACAGACGTTCGGATTGCGTTGGCGGGATGAGGCGGTCGCCATCGCCGTGCACGATCAGCACCGGCGCCTCGACCTGCCCGATCCACACGTCGGAGCGAAAGCGGTTCCGCAAGAGCAGGCCGACCGGCAGGAGTGGCAGCTTCTGCTGCATCAGGTCGAGCAGGGAGAAATACGGCGCTTCAAGAATCAGGGCGCCCGTCTCGCGTTCGGCGGCCAGACGCGTCGCCGGGCCGGAACCAAGCGAGAAGCCGTGCACCACGATATCCCCGGCCGCGATATTGCGGGCGCGCAGCCAGTCATAGCCCGCGCGTGCATCCTGATGGAGGCCGGCCTCATCCGGCTGGCCGGACGAGCCCGCATATCCACGCCAGGCGAGGCCGAGAAAGCCGACGCCATGCGCGTGCAACCGGCGCCAGCGGCCGCTCTGGATCGCCGGCCCTCCGGCATTGCCATCAAGGAAGAGCAAGGTCGGACAACCGGGCGCGGCCTGCGAATACCAGCCGATAAGGCTCTCGCCATCGCTGGTCGGCACCGGGACTTCAGAAATCCAGGCCTCGCCGGGGGCGCTACGCTGTGCCGGCGGAAAATAGATCAACCGGTCCTGAAAAAGGGCAAACAGGAGAAGCGCCGCCAGATAGAGCCCGGCCGGGACAAGGCCTATCCAGGCCAGCAGAGGCCACCGCCGCCGGCGGCGAAAACTGAGTCGTGAGTGCCTGGATACTGTCCGCATGACACCAGTTTCGTCCCGCAAGACGACCGTGATGGGGCAGTTTGGTGACGTGTCCGGGGCAAGGCCGCTTGCGGCCCCTCCAGGACGTTCCCGGAGGAGCCGCAACAGGGCGACTATTCCGCAGCGTCGGCGGCTGGAGTCCAGCGCAGGACCGGCTGGCGTGCGGCGCGGGTTTCGTCGAGGCGTTTGATCGGGGCGTGGACCGGGGCCGCCTGGAAGCGGGCGGTCTCGCCAGCCTTGGCCGCTGCCGCGAGGGCCTCCATCACATCGATGAAGCGATCGAGCCCGCCCTTGGATTCGGTCTCGGTCGGCTCGATCAGCATGGCACCGTGGACGACGAGCGGGAAATACATCGTCATCGGATGATAGCCCTCATCGATCATCGCCTTGGCGAAATCGAGTGTCGTCACGCCGGTATCCTTGAGGAAGCGGTCATCGAACAAGGCTTCGTGCATGCACGTTCCGTCGAAGGCCGGTGTCATCACGGTTTTGAGCCGCGCGAGAATGTAGTTGGCGTTGAGCACCGCATCATCGGCAACCTGCTTCAAGCCGTCGGCACCGTGGCTCATCATGTAGGTGAGCGCGCGGGTGAACATGCCCATCTGGCCGTGGAAAGCCGCCATGCGGCCGAAGGGATGCAGATCCATCCCGTCCAGATCGCCCTCATGTTCGGCCATGCGCATGATCGCCATGCCCTTGGGATTGTCCCGGTCAACCATCAGCAACGGCAATGGCGCAAACGGGGCCAGCGCCTCGGAGAGTACGGTTGGTCCGGCACCGGGGCCACCGCCGCCATGCGGCGTCGAAAAGGTCTTGTGCAGGTTGATATGCATGGCATCGACGCCGAGGTCGCCGGGACGGACACGCCCGACAATGGCGTTGAAATTGGCGCCGTCGCAGTAGAAATAGCCCCCGGCCTCGTGGATCAGGTCGGCGATTTCCTTGATGTCACGCTCGAACAGGCCGCAGGTATTGGGATTGGTCAGCATGATGCCGGCGACATCATCGCCCAGCTTGGCCTTGAGCGCTTCCATATCGACGCGGCCACCGGCATTCGCCGGGATCTGGTCGACGGTGAAGCCGCACTGCACGGCGGTCGCCGGATTGGTGCCATGGGCCGATTCGGGGACGAGGACGCGGCGGCGGCCGGTCTCGCCACGCGCATCGAGCGCGGCGCGGATCGCCATCATGCCGCAGAACTCGCCATGGGCACCGGCTTTCGGCGACAGGGCCACGGCCGGCATGCCGGTCAGGGTCAGCAGCCAATGGGCTAGAACGTCCATGACTTCATAGGCGCCCTGCACCGTCGAAGCCGGCTGCAGCGGATGCACATCGGCAAAGCCGGGCATGCGCGCGACCTTCTCGTTGAGCCGCGGATTATGCTTCATCGTGCATGAGCCGAGCGGATAGAGGCCGAGATCGATGGCGTAATTCTTCCGGCTCAGGCGCACATAATGGCGCATGGCTTCCGGCTCGGACAGACCGGGCAGACCGATCGGAGCCGTGCGCTCAAGGCCACCGAGGCGCGTCTTCATCCCCTTGGGTGCCGGAAAATCGACGCCGGTGTTTTCAAGACCACCGCGCTCGAAGATCAGCGGTTCGGCCTGGTCCAGCCCCTTGGAGCCGGAGACGGTGTCACCATAACCACCCGTGGCGACATTCTCGGCCATGCGGGTGGGACGTCCTTGTGTATTCATCGCCATCAGAGGACACCCCGCAATGCTTTTTCGAACACGATCATATCGTTCTCGGTATTGGTTTCCGTCGCCGTGACGAGGAGGAGGTCCTCGAACTGGCCGGGATAGAGCCGGCTGGCCGGCACGCCGCACAGCACGCCCATGCGGGCCAGCTCGTCGACGACCTCGGCTGCCGGTTTCGGCAAACGTACGGTGAATTCATTGAAGAAGCTGGAATTGAGCACCTCGACACCCTCGATGGCATCGAGACGGTCGGCGAGCTCACAGGCGGTCTCGTGATTGAGACGCGCCAGTGTGCGCAGGCCGGCTTCGCCGAGCAGCGTCATGTGGATGGTGAAAGCCAGCGAGCACAGGCCGGCATTGGTGCAGATATTCGACGTCGCCTTCTCGCGGCGGATATGTTGCTCGCGGGTCGACAGAGTCAGCACATAGCCGCGGCGGCCATCGGCATCGACGGTCTCGCCAGCCAGGCGGCCGGGCATTTGCCGGATGAAATTGCGATCATTCTTGCAGGCAAAGAGGCCGACATAGGGTCCGCCGAAATTGAGGCCGACGCCGATCGACTGGCCCTCGCCGACCGCGATGTCCGCGCCCATATCGCCCGGCGCTTCGACCAGGCCGAGCGCAACGGTTTCGGTGAAGACGGCGATCACCAGCGCGCCCTTGGCATGGGCGGCCTCGGAGATGGCGCGCAGGTCATGCAGCTGGCCGAAAATGTCCGGCGTCTGCACCACGACACAGGCGGTGGTCTCGTCGATGGCTGCGATCAACTCGTCCAGACCGCCCAGGCCCGGCTCGGTGACGGCAATCTCGACGACGGAGTGTTTCGACAGCGTCTTAGTCGCCTCGACATAATGCGGGTGCACGGTGCCGGCCATCACGGCCTTGTTCCGCTTGGTCACCCGCGCCGCCATCATCACCGCTTCGGCGCAGGCCGTGGAGCCGTCATACATGGAGGCATTGGCGACATCCATGCCGGTCAGGAGTGCGACCTGGGTCTGGAATTCGAACAGGGTCTGCAAGGTGCCCTGGCTGATTTCCGGCTGGTAGGGCGTGTAGGCCGTGAGGAATTCGGAGCGCTGGATCAGATGATCCACCGTCGACGGGATATGGTGGCGATAGGCCCCCGCCCCCACAAAGAACGGCACCGAGCCGGCCGAGACATTCTTCGACGCCATCGCCGACATGGCGCGCTCGACAGCGAGCTCACCCTGCTGCAGCGGCAGGTCGACCAGCCCCTTCAGGCGGGCCGCTTCCGGCACATCGGTGAAGAGCTCGTCCATCGAGGCAACGCCGATCGCCTCGAGCATGGCCTTGCGGTCGGAATCCAGGTGGGGGAGGTAGCGCATGGGATGTGCCTTATGCGATGTGAGCGTTATAGGCGGCTTCGTCCATCAGACCGTCGAGCTGGGACTTGTCCGACAGCTTGATCTTGACGAACCAGCCGGCACCGGCGGCGTCTTCATTGACCTTGGCGGGCTCATCGTCGAGCACCGTGTTGACGGCGGTGATCTCACCGGCGACCGGGGCATAGACTTCCGAGGCAGCCTTGACCGACTCGACGACGGCGAACTCATCGCCCTTGGCGACGGTCTTGCCGACATCCGGCAGCTCGACAAACACGACATCGCCCAGTTGTTCGGCGGCGTGAGCGGTGATGCCGACGGTGGCGGTGTCGCCATCGACGGTGATCCATTCATGGTCTTCGGTGTAACGCGTGGTCATAGATATCTCCTGCCCCGATTGATCTGGATTGATGAGGCTTAGCCCCGGAAGAAATTATTCGGCACGAAGGGAAGCTTCGTCACCGTCGCCGGACGCGGCTTGCCGCGCACGATCAGGTCGAGTTCCGTGCCCTCGCCCATGTACTCACGATCGACATAGCCCATCGCCACCGGTCCGTTGACCGTCGGGCCAAAACCGCCAGACGTCACAATACCGATCACCTTGCCGTCCTTGGTCGCGATCTCGGCGCCTTCACGCGCCGGCGCGCCGGTCAGCGTCAGGCCGATACGCTTCTGGCAGGACTTGTCCTCGATCTGTTTCTGGATCACGGCCGCACCGGGAAAATCGCCGCGCTCGCGGCGGGTCTTGGCGAGGGCCCAGATCAAGGACGCCTCGACCGGCGTGCGGCTGGTGTCCATGTCATGGCCATAGAGACAGAGACCGGCTTCCAGGCGCAGCGAGTCGCGCGCGCCCAGGCCGATCGCCTCGACTTCATCCTGGGCCAGCAGAAGCTTTGCGATGCGCACCGCATCGGCCTGCGGAATGGAAATCTCGAACCCGTCCTCGCCGGTATAGCCCGAGCGCGACATCATCACCTCGACACCGTCGAGCTTGAAGACACCGCACTGCATGAAGACCAGCTTGCAGGCATCCGGACAGAGCCGCGCCATCACATCTTTCGCGGCCGGACCCTGCAGCGCGAGAAGCGCGCGGTCCTCAAGCCGGACCAGCTTGCCCTTGCCGGCCGTGCCGGCTTCGAGATGAGCGAAGTCCTGGTCCTTCATCGCCGCATTGACGACGAGGAAAATGCCATCGCCGTCCGGGCGCGAGACCATCAGGTCGTCGCGGATACCGCCCTGTTCGTTGAGCAGGAGCGTGTATTTCTGTTCGCCGGCACCGAGCAAAGCGAGATCGCAGGTCAGCAAGGCCTCGAGTGCGGCTTCATCGCCGGTATAGCGGGCCTGGCCCATATGGGAGACATCGAACAGGCCGGCCTTTTCGCGGGTCTGCTTGTGCTCGCCCATGATCCCGAGCGGATACTGGACCGGCATGTCATAGCCCGCGAAGGGGACCATCTTGCCGCCGAGTTCGACGTGCAGGGCGTGGAGTGGTGTTTTATGGAGAATTTCGGTCATTGACGGGTCCTGACAAGAGCGCTGATCCTGCAGACGGTGTTCCGCCGGCAAGTCGTCGCCCCCGCTGTCCCGTGACCTGAGAGATTCCGCGCGAACCCGCAATTGCGAGACACGCTTGCTCCGTCGGTGGAGTCAAAGCCTGACGGCTCCACTCACTTTCCAGCGTTTGTCTCTCTCGCGGTCCGTCTGCCTGAGCGTTTCCGGGGCGGTTGCGCCTTCGGCGCCGGCCTATTCGCCGGTCTCTCCCGCGAGGAGATATAGCCCGCCAGGCGCGTCTCGCGACGGGTCTGGAAGTTGGTGCGCACTCTTAGTATCCCGGACGCCGGAGTCAATGCGCGAAGACGGGTTACGCCTCGCTTTTCCGGCGGAAAAGGCGGCAGCCTTACCGTGAATGCCAAGCCGCAGGCTTGATGACCGGCACGCCGGTCAGGCCTTTACTCGCCCTGATAGGACAGGTGCACGCAAGCCAGGAGCGAGTTCTGGAGAATCTGCGGGTAGCCGGCCTGGGTTTCCAGACTCATGGCACCGGCCTCGGCTGCAGCGGTATCGCGTGCCAACTCCCAGTCCTCGATCAAGGATTGCTCGCGCAACGCGCCCTGGATGCCCAGCGCGAACATCCGATAGATCTCTGCGCCCGCCGCCTCACTCACTTCGGCGTCGAAACAGGCACAGAATTCCGTGTGATCCACCGGCTCGCCGCCGCTATGCCCGACCTGCTGAATGCGGCAGGCATGTTGCAACCAGTCAGAATACAGCGCCGGGTCATCAGAAAAAGCGGGCTGGGCCAGTGCGGCAAGCGATACGATCAGGCTGGCAAACATCTTGATTCATCCTCAAGGCTGAAGCGCCAGAATAGTGGCTTGCGCGTCTCTCACCCTCCCCCATTCAGGGGAGCGCTACATGCGCTCGGGGGCTTCCAGTCCGAGCAGATGCAGGCTGAGCTCGAGCTGTTTCAATGTCGCCTCGGCCAAAGCCAGCCGGGAGGATTTCGTCGCCTCATCGGGGGCCGAGAGGATCGGACAGGCGGAGTAAAATTTCGAGAAGGACTGGGCCAGCGTGAAGGCATGGTCGCACAGCGCATTGGGTGCGCGATTATCGATCGCCTGATCGATGGCGGAGCCGAACGCATCGAGCGCCAGCACCAGATCGCGTTCCTCATCGGCCTCAACCGAAATCGGTCCGGGCGTGACGCCCGCCTCGGCTGCCTTGCGCATCAGCGATTTCACCCGCACGGCGGCATAGAGCAGATAGGGCCCGGTCTTGCCTTCGAAACTGGTGAAACGGTCGAGATCGAACACGTAATTCGTGGTGCGGTAATTCTGCAGGTCGGCGAACTTGATCGCCGCCAGCCCGACCATACGCGCCACGCGGGCATGCTCTTCAGCGCCGACATCGGCGGCCAGACCCGCTTCCTTGAGACGCTGGTCCGCGCGTTCAATGGCGCCCGAGATCAGATCGGCCAGACGGAATGTGCCGCCATCGCGGGTGCGCAGACGCTTGCCGTCAGTGCCGTTGACCGAACCGAAATTGACATGCTCAAGCGCGCCTTCCTTGACCAGGCCAGCCTTTTCGGCGGCGCGGAAGACTTGCTGGAAATGATTGCCCTGGGCGCTGTCGACGACATAGAGCGTCAGGTCTGGTGCGAAGCTCGCCTTGCGATCAAGGATCGTCGCCAGATCGGTGGTGCCATAGAGCGACGCCCCGCCGGAGGTGACGAGGATCAGCGGCGGCAATTCCTTCTTGTCGTCCTCGCGGGCGACATGGACCACCCAGGCACCATCGCTGAGTTCGGCAATGCCGCGCCGTTTGAAATCCTCGACCATGGCCGGGATCAGCGGATCGACATCGCTTTCGCCCTTCCAGAGGTCGAAATGCACGCCGAGCGCATCGAAATCCTGTTTCAGCGCCTTGATCGAAACCGAGATGAAATGGTCCAGCAACGCCCGGTAACCGGCACGTCCGGCCTGCAGCTCGGCCGTTGCCGTGCGGGAGAGTTCAAGGCGGTCAGCATCGGCCTTGGCCTTTTGCGAGGCCTGTGGGTAGAGCCGCGCCAGATCATCGATATTGACCGGTGGCTCGTCCGGATAGGGACCGGTGAAATCCGCATCAAAATAGGGCAGATCGGGCTGTTCTTCGCGCAGCTCGGTGATGAGATGGCCCATCTGCAGACCCCAGTCACCGAGATGGATGTCGGAGACCACATCATCGCCGCGAAAGCGCAACAGACGCTGCAGGCTGTCGCCCAGCACCGAGGAGCGTAGATGGCCGACATGCATCGGCTTGGCGACATTGGGACCGCCGAAATCAATCATCACCTTGCGTGGCGCATCCGTCAGCGGCGCTCCGGCGCGCTCATCGGCGACAATCTCGGCAGCGCGCGCATCATAGGCGCTCTGGGCCGGGGTCAGATTGATGAAGCCCGGGCCAGCGATCTCGGCGGACGCGATCAGTGGATCGCCGGCAATCGCATCAACGATTTTCTGGGCCAGCTCGCGCGGATTCGTCTTCGCCTGCTTGGCCGCCGGCATTGCGCCATTGCACTGGAAAGGCGCCGTGCCCGATTTGGTCGCAGGCGTGACACGGCCCAGCTCGCGCGGCAGCTGGAGGGAAGCGAACGCGTCGCCCAGTTTTTCGCTGAGCTGATCGGCAATAGAGGGCATGAAATCAGTCCTGGCCGGCACTCACGCGGAAGCGTTGTCCACTGCGGTTGAACGCAAGCTGTTCCGGGGTCAGCTCGAAACCAGTGAGGATCTCGAAATTGACGCCCGACGTCTCGGCAGTCGCCCGCGGAATCGAGATCGCATCAATGGTCTCGGTGAGGTAAACGCGGTCCTCGCCAGGCTGAAAGCGGATGGAGATCGGGAAGACCTGCTTTTCGATCACCGCGATATCACGGCGCGTCACCGCGACGAAATACTCATAAACGTGCGAATCGCCCTGGGCAGCCGGGCCCCGGCCGAAGGCCATGTCGAGCTCGAGATTGGCGATGATCGGACGCTCGCCATAATAGCTGCACAAGGAGCGCACGCCAAGGATCTCGCCCGTGAAGCCGACATTGTCATAGGCGACGATGCCGTCCTCGAACTCGACGATCCGGTGCGCGTCATAGAGTGACAGAGCCGTCGGGCACGGGCCGATATTCGGCTCCGGCTCGCTGAACACGTCGCTGACGGTCTGACAGCCATTGAGTAACAGGGCGGCCGCGGCGAGAATGGCAAAAGAACGCATGATGCATTACCTGACTTGAATACCCGCCCGGCCTCTGGATAGCGCCAAGCCTCTTTGTTAGGACGGTCATACGATGCGCACGTGGCGTGTGCAACGGTATCGCTGATGGAGAACTGAACCCGATGAGCGGCAAGCGCCCACCCCTGACTGTCCTGCTGGCCGCGCCGCGGGGATTTTGTGCCGGTGTCGACCGCGCCATCCAGATCGTCGAACGGGCGCTGGACCGCTTCGGCGCTCCCGTCTATGTCCGTCACGAAATCGTCCACAATCGCCATGTCGTCGAACGGCTCGAAGCCCTCGGCGCTGTATTTGTGGAAGAACTCGACCAGTGCCCGGACGACCGCCCGGTGGTGTTCTCCGCCCATGGCGTGCCCAAACAGGTGCCCGAAGAGGCGGCCCGCCGCAATCTGATCTATGTCGATGCGACCTGCCCGCTGGTGTCAAAAGTGCATGTGGAGGCCCAGCGCCTCCACGCCAATGGCCGCGAAATCGTCCTGATCGGGCATGCCGGCCACCCCGAAGTGGTTGGCACGATGGGACAACTCCCCGACGGGGCGATCGCGCTGATCGAGACCGTCGAGGACGCGATGCAGTTCGCACCGCAAGACGCATCGCGCCTCGCCTTCGTGACCCAGACAACCCTGTCAGTGGATGACACCTCGGCCATCGTCGCCGCCCTGCAGGCGCGCTTTCCGCAGATCGAAGCCCCTCACAAGGAGGATATCTGCTATGCGACCACCAATCGCCAATCCGCCGTCAAGGCACTGGCCCCACGGTCCGACATCGTCTTCGTGATCGGGGCGCCCAACTCGTCCAATTCGGTCCGGCTGGTCGAGGTTGCCAAACGGGCGGGAGCTGCGCGTTCATTCCTGATCTCCAGTGCAGAGGATGTTGACTGGGCATCGATCGGCACGATCGGAACGGTGGGCATCACCGCCGGTGCCTCGGCGCCGGAAGACCTCGTCGAGGGACTGATTGCTGCCTTTCGCGAACGCTATGACGTCAATCAGGAGGATATCCGCGTGACCGATGAAGACGTGATTTTCAAACTTCCGCGCGTGGTGGCCTGAACCGATGACAGACTCTGAAAACAAGACTCAGCCGACCGGCATCAGCCCGGAAGCCTTCATCGCGGAGATTGCCCACCCGGTCCGCCGCGCCGATGCGCTGATCCTGCTCGAGATGATGCGCCGCCTCTCCGGCGAGGAGCCGCGCATGTGGGGCCCCTCCATCATCGGCTTCGGGCAATACCACTACAAATACGAGAGCGGCCGCGAAGGCGATTCAATGCGCACCGGCTTCTCGCCGCGCAAGTCCGGACAGGTGGTCTACATCATGCCCGGCTATACCAATTTCAGCCTCATCCTCGACCGGCTTGGCAAGTTCAAGGAGGGCAAGTCCTGCCTCTACATCACCAAGCTGGCGGATGTGGATCTGGATGTGCTCGAGGAACTCATCCAGGCCGGTCTCGACGACATGTCACGGAAATACCCCCAATGAGCACAGTGACGATTCATACCGACGGTGCCTGTTCCGGCAATCCGGGACCGGGCGGCTGGGGCGCCATTCTCGAGTGGAATGGCCACCGCAAGGAAATCTGCGGCGGCGAGGCCGACACCACCAATAACCGCATGGAGATGATGGCCGCCATCCAGGCGCTCGAGGCGATGAAGGCCAATCATCACGACATCATCCTGATCACCGACAGCAGCTATCTGCGCGACGGGATCATGAAATGGATCCATGGCTGGAAGAAGCGTGGCTGGAAAACCGCTGACCGCAAGCCGGTCAAGAATGTCGATCTGTGGCAACGGCTCGACCTGCTGGCGCAGAGCCACAAGATCGAATGGCGCTGGGTGCGCGGCCATACCGGCGATCCGGGTAATGAGCGTGCCGACGAACTGGCGCGCCAGGGCCTGGCCGAGGCGCGATCCGCAGGACGTTGAACCCGGACAGGCTCAGTGAACGGCGCCCCGCAGGGCTTCGTCGAGCGCCGCAGACACTTCCTTGATATCGAGCGGCTTTGACAGATAACCCGTGGCACCGAGCCCGAGATAGCGCTCGCGGGCGCCCTTGGTGGCATCAGCGGTGACCGCATAGATCGGGATGCCCGAATAGGCCTTGCCACTGCCACGAATTCTCTGGATCGCCTCATCGCCGGACATGACCGGCATCTGGATATCCATCAGAATGGCATCGAACCGGTCACAATCGAGCGCCTCGAGCGCTTCAAGCCCGTTGCCCGCAAGTTTGACCATATGACCGGCATTCTCGACCAGGGCCGAGGCCACGAGCCGGTTTGTGATCACATCGTCGACGACCAGAATCCGGGCCGGGCCGGCCGGTGATTCCTCAAGCATTGGCCGTTCTTCGCTTCCGGTCTCTGCCACGGCGGTCAAAGCCAGTGGGAGCTCAAACCAGAACCGGGATCCTGTCCCCGGCGTACTGGTCACGCCAATCTCGCCGCCGCCCAGCCGGACAAGGTCGCGGCAAATGGCGAGGCCGAGCCCGCTGCCGCCATGCTCGCGCGTCTGCGAGGTATCGACCTGGGCGAAACGGTCGAAAATCCGTTCCAGCTGGTCAGCCTCGATGCCCGGCCCGGTATCGGTGATGCAGAACCGCAGGCAGGAATCAGCCAGCGGTGTCACCTGGAGATGGACCGAACCGGTGCTGGTGAACTTCACGGCATTGCCGACGATGTTCGTGAGAATCTGGCGCAGGTGCTTCTGGTCGCCCAGAACGCTGGCCGGCACACCCTCGTCGACCTGCAGCCGCACGTCGATGCCCTTGTGTGACGCCGTCGGCCCGACCATGTCGAGGACGGAATCGACCACAGGACGAAGGTCGAATGCTTCTTTCGCCGGTTTGACACTGCCGGACTCGATCCTGGAAATGTCGAGGATGTCCTCGACCAGTTCCAGCAAGGCCTTGCCGGAGGATTGCAGCGTCTGGACATATTTGCCCTGCACTTCGGACAATGGCGTCAGGTTCAGCAATTGCGACATGCCGAGCACGCCATTGAGCGGCGTACGGATTTCATGGCTCATATTGGCCAGGAATTGCGTCTTGGCCCGGTTGGCGCTTTCGGCCCGCTCGCGCTCGACTTCCAGTTCCCGGGCGCGTTCGACCTCATCTGTGATATCGGCGATCACTCCGGTCACCGTCAGCCCGCCATCCATCCGTTCACGAAACAGGCCGCGCGAGCGCACATGCCGGGTCGAGCCATCGGCATGCACGATGCGGTAGGCGTGGGAATAGTCTTCGCGGCGACGCAGGGCATCGCGCGAGCGTGCGAGAACCACATCATGATCATCGGGGTGGATCGTCGCCGCCCACTCGTCAAATGTCGGCGTCGGCAGGCCGGTCCGTCCGAAAATTTCCTTGAGCCGGGCGTCCCAGGCGATTTTACCGGTCCCGACCTCATACTCCCAGAATCCCAGACCGGAGGCATCGAGCGCCACGGCGAGACGCGTGGAAAGCGATTTGTACTCGTCCTCGCGGTTCCGCCGCTCGGTAATGTCCTGGAAGGAGCCGATCAGTCTCGAAACCCGGCCATCGACGCAAACCGCGCGCCCGACAGCCCTGACCCAGACATGATTTCCCTTGGCGGTAATGAAGGGCAGTTCGAGATCCCAGGCCACGCCCTGCGCGATCGCCTCCTCTATCGCCTGTTGCACGACTTCACGGGCTTCAGGTGCATAGAATTCGACCGCAGACTCCAGCTCCGGAACATAGTCATCATCGACTTCATGAATACGCCGGGTCATCGAGTCCCAGAGGATCGTGCCGGCATTCAGATCAACTTCCCAGCTGCCGATACCGCCCAGTTCGGTCACTGCGGCGAGGCGCGCGCTGGTGCTTTCCCGTTCGGCCAGCATTTGCGAGCGCTGGGTAATGTCCTCGATCGAGCCGGCCATGCGGATGGCGCGGCCGGCCCCGTCCCATTCAGCCTGCCCGAAGGCCGAGAGCATCAGGTAATGCCCGTCACCGTGCCGGAAAGAGTAGTCGAGCGCATAGGGGGTGCGGCGCCTGAGATGGTTGGTCAGGGCTTTTTGCACGCGCTCCCGGTCCGCCGGGTGTACGCGATCGAAGAAGGCCGCCATGCCACCGGATCCGGCCGTGACCGAAAGTCCTCCGACCAGATCGGTCAATCTCTGCGACGCGAACATGCGGCCGGCGGCGAAATCGATTTCCCAGATGCCGGCGGCACTGCCGGCGATGGCGAGCTCGTGACGCGCCTTGCTCACAGCCAGGTCCGAGAGCGCGCCGTCACGGGCCAACTCCGTCTGGTGGGCGTGGATCAGGGTCTCGGCGGCGCTGATCAGGGGCTGGCACTCGGCCAGCAGACCCGTCGAATATCCTCGGGCCCGGTCGGTCAGCCCGATGACCGCGACCAGCTGGCCCGCCTTCATCAGCGGCACGCCGACATAAGTCCGGGCGTCGGGGAAGGCTTCCATGGCATGGCTGCCACGCGGGTCACCGTCCGGATCATTGGCGATCACCGTCTCACCGGTGCGAATCGTGTGCCCGATCAGCGTATCGGGGTCGGAAAACTCCCGCGCCGTCCAACCTTCAGCGCCCATGATCGCGAGCGTCCGCAGGCTGCGCCCGTCCGGACCGTCGACCACATCACCAATGAAACCGCCCTGACTGCCGGTGAACTCCAGCATCGCCTCCAGCAGGCGCTCGAAAGCCCGGTCGATTGCGGTGGCGTCGGAGATAAATTCTCTCTGGATGTCGGAAATCAGCGCCAAGAGGCGATTGGTCCGCTCGGCTTCGGCGCTCTGGGTGCGGGTCCTGATCTGTTCTTCCACGACCCGCGCGAGAACGTCGAGGCGCTCCAGCGTCGGTTTGTCCAGGTCGAGCGGATGGTCATGGAAGACGCAAAGCGTGCCGACCCGGTGGCCACCGGCCACTTGCAGCGGAACGCCGGCATAGCCACGGATATGCGGTGCCTCCAGGACAATCGGGTTGTCCTTGAACCGTTCGTCCAGACGGGCATCGGGAACGTAGAGTGTGCGATCTTCGCGGATCGCATGATCGCAGAAGGCGATTTCCCGCGGCGACTCGGTGACGTCCAGGCCGATGATCGACTTGAACCATTGCCGATCCTCGTCGATCAGCGAAATCGCCGACATCGATGCGCCGGTCAGCGTGACTGCGAGACGAGTGATCGTGTCGAACCCGTCCTCGGGATCCGTGTCCAGCAGGTTGAGCGCGCGCAATGCTGCGAGGCGCTGTTCTTCCTTGATCGGATCCATACCTGCTCCGCGCCCTGCGCCCGTCGCACCGAAACAGGGTCGGGCGACCTCAACATAGCAATATGGATGGTTGCAGGTTTACACCAGATGAACCGCCACTGTCATTTCCCGGCAGAATGCACGATCAGGACGACGCCCCGGATCCCCTCAACCACAACCTGGCTGCCGGCCAGCGGGTCCGAGCCGTCCTGCGTCTCGGCGGCCCATTCCGTGTCGTCGAAATGCACCCGGCCCCGGCCGGTCACGAAATCGCTCACGACCCGCACCCTCTGCCCGATCATGCGGGCGGAGCGGTCATTGAGCCCGCTTTCGCCGCCACGATTGATCGCCGGGCGCACCCAGCGATCACCGATCCAGACCAGCACCAGGGTGAGAATGGCGAAGACGCTCAGCTGCACCGGCCAGCTGGTGCCCAGAATTTCGAGCGCCAGAAAGCCGGTCAGGAAGGCAGCGGCCGCCGGCCAGAGCAGAAATGTGGTCCCGGTCAGCACTTCGCCGATCAGGAACAGGCCGGCCAGGGCCCACCAGGCCCACAGGCTCATGCGTTCCAGCAGGGATACCAAGAAATCCATCACTGACCTCCGTCTTCAAATCGCCGCAGCTCAGGGCTTGCGGGTCGTCTCCCGGATCGCCTCGTGCGCGGCCTTGCCGAGCTCGCCGACACCGGTGATCGTGCTGAGAATATTCGAGAATTCGGCCGGAATGATGACGGTGCGTTGTTGCTCGCTCGTCGCCAGCTTGCCGAAGGCCTCGATATATTTCTGGCCGAGGAAGTAATTGATCGCCGAAACATCACCGGCGGCGATGGCGTTTGAGACCAGTTCGGTCGCCTTGGCTTCGGCTTCGGCTTCGCGTTCGCGGGCCTCGGCGTCGAGGAAAGCACTCTCGCGGCGGCCCTCGGCCTCGCGGATCGCGGCTTCCTTCTCACCCTCGGCGCGCAGGATGGCCGACTGCTTGGCCCCTTCCGCCTCGAGGATCTCGGCACGTTTCAGGCGTTCCGCCTTCATCTGACGGGCCATCGCCTCGGTGATGTCATGCGGTGGGGACAGGTCGCGGATTTCGATCCGGGTCGCCTTGACGCCCCAGGGATTGGTCGCCGCATCAATCACCGTCAGGAGCCGCGCATTGATCTCGTCGCGCTTGGACAGGGTCTCGTCGAGATCCATCGAGCCGATCACCGTCCGCACATTGGTCAGGCAGAGATTGAGAATCGCGAAATCAAGATTGTCGACCTCATAGGCCGCCCGCGGCGCATCAAGCACCTGGATAAAAATCACCGCATCGACCGAAACGGTCGCATTGTCCTTGGTGATGACATCCTGGTTGGGCACGTCGAGCACGCGCTCGCGCATGTTCATCTTGTACCCGATGCCATCGATGAAGGGCATGATGAAGTGGAGCCCCGGCTTGAGGGTCCGCGTGAAGCGCCCGAAACGCTCGACAGTGAATTCCTTGCCCTGTGGCACGGTCTTGATGACCGAGGCGATGATCGCCAATGCCAGCAGAAGCAATACACCCGTGACGATGAGATCCATGCGAACCCTCCCTTAGCCGTTTGAGACCGGGCCAGTGCCCAGTCCCCAGTTTTCGTCCAGCCTAGAGCTGGCCGAGAATATGATCCGCCGACGACACCTTGAATTCACCCGGAGCCTCGACATTCAGTTCCGTGACAACGCCGTCCTTGGCGATCAGCGAGAAACGCTGGGCGCGCGTGCCCATGCCAAAGCCGGTGCCGTCCATTTCCAGGCCAAGTGCCTTGGCGAAATCGCCATTGCCGTCGGCGAGCATCATCACGTCCTCGCCAACGCCCTGGTCCTTGCCCCAGGCATTCATGACGAAGACATCATTGACCGACATGCAGGCGATGGTGTCGACGCCCTTGCCCTTGATCTCGGCCGCGTGCTGCACGAAGCCGGGCAGGTGTTTGGCCGAACAGGTCGGCGTATAGGCGCCGGGCACGGAAAACAGCGCGACAGTCTTGCCGCCGAACACGTCGTCGGTGCTGACGCGGTTTGGGCCGCTCGCCGTCATGGTCATGAAGCTGGCGTCCGGAATGCGATCTCCCACCGAAATGGTCATGGCTGTTTCTCCTGCTGAAAAGACTACTCGTGAATGTGCACGGCAAGATAGCGGGAACGCCGCTGGACGCATCCCCCTTTTTGGCCGCATCATGGAGTTATGAACAGTGACGACTCAAACCGGCTGCCCGACGGCTTCCTCAACGGCAAGCTGCTGATCGCTTCGCCCGGCATTGGCGACCCGCGCTTCGACCGCTCGGTGATCCTGATGTGTGACCATTCCTCCGAACACGCGATGGGGATTGTCCTCAACAAGCGCGTTGAGGGTCTGCGCCTGCCGGAGGTGTTCGAACAGCTCGGCGTCGACACCACCGAGGACACGATCGACCGGCCGGTCCTGCTCGGCGGGCCGGTGGAACGCCAGCGCGGTTTCGTGCTGCACACCAATGATTTCCAGACCACCGACTCCACCCTCGCCGTCACCGGCGACATCGCCCTGTCCTCGACCAAGGACGCCCTTGATGCGATGGCCTCCAGCACGCCGCCACGGCTTTCCCTGCTGGCGCTGGGTTATGCGGGTTGGGGTTCGGGCCAGCTGGAAGACGAGTTGGCGGCCAATGCCTGGCTGGTGGCCGATGCCGATGAGGCGCTGGTCTTCAGCACGGATATCGAAGCCAAATGGCAAAACGCGCTGAGCATTCTCGGCGTCAGCCCGGAGCATCTCTCCGGCGCCTCCGGCACGGCCTGATCGTTCAGGCCGGCGGCAGGAAACGCCCGGCAATCCCCTCGCGAACGGCGAGCAGGGCCTGGTCGGGTGCCAGGGCGCCGGCATAGCGATAGCCCTGGCCGAAATCGCAGCCCATCGTCTTGAGACCGGCTTCGGCCTCAACACTCTCGATGCCTTCGGCGACGATCTTCATGCCGAAATGGCGGGCGATCTGGATCACCGACTGCACCACCGTCCCGGCGCTTTCATTGGCGGCCATGGCGCGGACGAAGTAGCGATCGATCTTGACCACGTTGAAGGGCAGCATTTCCAGCCGGGCCAGCGAGGAGTAGCCGGTGCCGAAATCATCCAGCGCCAGGGCGATGCCGCCTTCAGCCAGCCGCGCCATGACGCTCGCGGCGAGATCGGGGTCGCGCATGATCTCCGTCTCGGCGATCTCGAGCTTGAAGGCTCCGGCCGGCAGTTCTGCCTGCCGCACCGCATCAAGCAGCGCATCGGCAAAGGTTGAGGATACCAGCTCGCTCACCGTTGCATTGGCCGCGACGAACAGGCCTTCGCCTCCGGCGCACATGGTCCGCCACAGCGACAGGTCGGCGATGGCCGAGGCGCGGACTTCGGTGCTGATACGGTCGAGTAGATCGAGATCATCGGCCATGGCGAGGAAATCCTGCGGCGCCAGCACGCCGACACCGGGACGCTCCCAGCGCGCCAGCGCCTCGAAACCGGCCAGTCGGCCGGTCTCCAGCGCTATGATCGGCTGGTACCAGGCCCGCACTTCACCCGCCGCCACGGCATTGGCCAGGGCGTGCTCCTCGCGAATGCGCAGCGCGCCCTCACCGCTCAGACCGGCCGGGGTCATCAGACCTTCAAAGCGTTGCTCGCCAACCCGGCGCCCCAGCAGGCGCACATAGGCGACACTGCCCGCTTCACCGATCAGGCGCACACGCAGATCAAGCACATCACCGCGCAGGGCCGTATCGAGACTGGCATGGTCGGCAGGTCCGAGCCGGGCGCAGAACGCGGCCCAGTCGAAAATGTCCTGCCCGAGCCCGAAGCTTTCCAGCGCGCCGGTAAAGCGGATGCGTCCGCCACCGTCGAGGACAATGGCGAAGGCGACTGCACCGGCAGCGCGTGCGCCCGCCTCGAAATCCACGGCCGTCATGGGCGCGGATCTGTGTGCAGAATCGCAAAGCGATCATGATCGCGCCATTCGCCGGCAATATTGAGAAAGGCGCGCGAACGGCCTTCATGCTGGAAGCCGACACCCTCGAGCAGGCGCCGCGAGGCCTTGTTCTCCGGGCGGCAGGCCGCCTCGACCCGGTGCAGGCCCAGCTTGTCGAAGGCGAAGGCCAGGATACGCCGCACCGCAGCGCGGGTATGGCCCTGGCGGACATAGGGCGTGCCGATCCAGTAGCCAATATCGGCGCTTTGCTGCACGCCGCGCCGGACATTGTTGAGATTGCAGGCTCCGAGCAGGACATTGTCACGGCTGCGGAACACGAAGAACGGGTATCCGGACCCCGCCTGACGATCCAGCTGATAGCGCTCGAGCCGGCGCTTGTAGGCGCTGCGGCTCAACTCATCGACGGTCCAGGCGGGCTCCCAGGGCTCGGTATGGGCGCGGCTCGCGCCACGCAGCTTGGCCCAGCTCTCGTAATCGTCCGGTGTTGGCGCACACAAACGAATACCCTGAGCCATCAGGGGTTCTTCCATTTCCGCATCCCGCCAAAGTGCCACTCGCCTGCTCCCGTCTTGCCGGTTCTTCGCCGGCTGTCTGTCCTGTGGCCGCGCCGGTATCAGCCCCGGCCCAATCGCCCGCGGGCGATGTGGAGGGCCAGATATACGCCGATCAGCGCAAGTGCCAGTCCGAACCAGGTGACCGCATAGCCCAAATGCTTGGCCGGCGGTGTCTGGGTCAGGCTGGCCGGCAGGCCCAAATCGGCCCGCGCCCACACATCAAGCACCTGCCCCGGATCGCTTCCCAGTGCCCGCGCCATCATATCCCGGTCAAAGACATACCATTGATTGGTATCCGGATCGTTTCCACTGGCGAAGCTCCCCGGTCTGGGCAGCAGCTCGATGCGCCAGGCCTCGGGCCGGGCGATGAGATTGCCCTCAAGGTCCTCGAAGCCGGATTCCACGAACAGGAAGCGTTGCGGGTCGTCGGGCGCGCAGCGCGGTGCCGGCATCAGCCCGACGCGCACCCAGCCTGGCTGCTGCCGCAGCGAATAATAGCGCAGCTGCGGCCCGGCCAGCGGTGCCGGCGCGGTAATTCTCGGCCCGAAGGCCCCGTCGTGATCACCGCAAAGGGCCTGTTGGAAGGATGTGACAGCCCCGCGTTCGCCATAGGCCGCGATCAGGTCGGCTTTCCACTCCATGCGCCGCAATTGCCACGTGCCCAGCGACAGGAGCAAAACGAGACTGAGCAGGGTGAAGACTGTGAGGACGGGAAGCGGTCTGAAACGTGGCATGGGGTCATCCTCCCGGGCAGGCCCCGACCAGCCTAATCGTCAAGCTCGCCCTGCTGGGCATCGTGCTGGAACTGGAGCGCGAAGAGCAGCCCCTTCAGCGGACGCAGGCACAGTATCGAGGCACCGAAAATGAAGGGCACCTGGATGATCATATGGCCCCACCAGGGCATGCCCCGGAAGGCGACCGCCGTCAGCAGGAACAAAACCACGGCCAGAAAACCGACGATGAAGAGTGCGAAAACCGCCGCACCATCGCCGACATCGGCACCCTCGAAATCTGCACCACAGACATCACAACGCGGCGCGATTTCGAGCAGGCCCTTGAACATGGCCCCCTCCCCGCACTTTGGACATCGGCCCTTGAGGCCGGCAGCGAGGGGGGAGGGTTTTTCCATATCGGTTCCGGTTATTGGTAGACGACGTACACGAAGGTGAACAGGAACAGCCAGACCACATCGACGAAGTGCCAGTACCAGGCAGCCGCCTCGAGGCCGAAATGCTTCTGCGGTGTCATCTGGCCAGCCATCAAGCGGAACAGGCAGACCGCGAGGAAGATGGTGCCGATGATGACGTGTGCGCCATGGAAGCCCGTCGCCATGAAGAAGGCGGAGCCATAGAGATTGCCCGAGATCGAGAAGCCGGCTTCGGCATACTCGACAGCCTGCAGCGCGGTGAAGCACAGGCCGAGAATGACGGTGAGCAGGAGGCCGAGCTTGGCGCCCTTGCGGTCGCCATGCTGCAGCGCGTGGTGCGCCCAGGTCACGGTCGTGCCCGAGAGCAGCAGCACCAGCGTGTTCATCAGCGGGATGTGCCAGGGATTGAAGGTCTCGACACCGGCAGGCGGCCAGGAGGCGAGCGCCGGATCCAGACGGACATCGTGGAAGATGGCGTATTCAAAGAAGACCCAGAACCAGGCGACGAAGAACATCACTTCCGAGGCGATGAACATGATCATGCCATAGCGCAGGCCGAGATCGACCACCGGTGTGTGATCACCCCGGTTGGCTTCCTTGATGACATCGCCCCACCAGCCGATCATCGTGTAGATGACCACGGCAAAGCCGAGGATCAGACCGCCCCATTGGCCATCGGCATAGAGGATGGCCAGCGGACTGTCAGGGCTGACAAGCCCCTTCATATTGCCGACGGCACCAACGGCCAGAAGGAATGCACCCAAGGAGCCGACGAACGGCCACGGGCTTGGATCGACCAAGTGGTAATCGTGTTTTACGGCATGCCCAGCCATCGCGAATCTCCTGCGACTTCAAATCAGCCCTGTTGCGTCGTGATAACCGCCGCAGGGCAAAGGTTCAATGCTAAGGCGCGGCATCGCTTGGCGAAGACGCAGCCTCATCGGTTTCAAAAAAGGTATAGGACAGGGTGATGGCGTGAACATCATCCAGATAGGGCTCTTCCGCGATCAGCGGATCGACGAAGAACAGCACCGGCATATCGATGCTTTCGCCGGGTTCAAGCGTTTGTTCCGTGAAGCAGAAACACTCGATCTTCGAAAAATATGACGCCGCCTTGTAGGGCGCGACATTATAGGTCGCCACACCGGTGACCCGCCGCGAGGAGGTATTGGTGGCGCGGTAATAGGCCAGGCCACTCTCACCGACATTCAGCGTCAGCGAACGCTGGACAGGCTGGAATTCCCACGGGATATCGCGGCTGGTATTGGCGTCAAACAGTATGGTGACTTCGCGATCGAGCACGGCGCCCGCCTCGCCGACCGCGACGCGCGTGGTACCGCCATAGCCGGTGACCTGGCAGAACAGGCTGTAGAGCGGCACCGACGCAAAGGCGGCGCCCACCATGGTCACGGCGGCGATGCCGGCAAACAGCGCGGTGCGCGCATTCTTGTCCTGGAGCCGCTTCATGCCGCACCCGCCTGGACAAGGTTCTGGCCGATCCGGATCACAGTCACGACGAAGACGAGCACGCAAAATCCGAGGAGGCTGAAGCCGATGGCCAGGTTGCGGCGCTTCCGTGCGGCCTGCTGTTCAGGCGTCAGGACCACCGTTTCGCCGGGCACGACACGGCCTTCACGGCCGCCGAACGGCGTGTCGTCAGCGGGTTTGTCGTCTTGCGATGTCATCCTGCAACTCCCGGCACCGCGATATAGGCACCAAATCCGTGCTCAATGATCAATGCGGCAAATAGCACCGTCAGATAACCGATCGAATAGGCGAACAGGTCACGCGCGGCCTTGTCGCCGGCGCGCACGGCATAGAGCGCACCCTCTTCGGCGGAACCGGCCTCACCGGCGCGCGAATTGAACACGCGCACGGCCAGGAGCAGGAAGAGCGCACCGCCGCCCAGCGAGGTCAGCGCATAGGCAACACCGCCCAGACCGGTCAGCACGGGGGCGCCGGCGAAGAGCACCAGCACGATGGAGTAAAGCAGGATCTGGAGCCGTGTCGATTTCGGGCCCTTGGCGACCGGCATCATCGGAATGCCGGCGGCCGCATAATCACCGCACTTGTAGAGCGCCAGCGCCCAGGAGTGCGGCGGCGTCCACAGGAAGATGATCATGAACAGGATGATGGCGTCGATCGAGATATGGCCCGTGGCCGCGACCCAGCCGATCATCGGCGGGAAGGCGCCGGCGGCGCCACCAATCACGATATTCTGCGGCGTCGAGCGCTTGAGAAACATCGAGTAGATGACGGAATAGAAGACGATCGAGAAGGCCAGCAGGCCGGCGGCGAGATAATTGCTCGCCAGCGCCATCATCAGCACCGACAGGATCGAGGCAATAATGCCCAGGCCGTAGGCATCGGCCTTGCTGACGGCCCCGCGCGGGATCGGCCGTTTGCGGGTGCGCTGCATGATGGCGTCGATATCGGCGTCATAGGCCATGTTGAGCGCGCCGGCAGCACCGGCACCCACAGCAAGGCTGAGAATGGCAATCGCCGCCAGCACCGGGTCCATATCGACCGGAGCCGCCACCAGACCGGCACAGGCGGTGAAAACGACAAGCGTCATCACCCGCGGCTTCATCAGGTCGAAAAAGTCGCGGGGCGAGGCCGTTGAAACGGCCCCGCCCTCAGTGCGCTGAACGCCGGGATTGGTGATGGTGTCCGCCATGGAGCCTATTTGATCCGTGGCAGCTCATTGAACTGGTGGAAAGGCGGTGGCGAGGACAGCGTCCACTCCAGCGTGGTCGCGCCTTCACCCCATGGATTGGCCTCGGCCTTGCGGCGGCGGATCGCAGCTTCGATCAGCACGGCGAAGAAGAACGCCAGACCGACCAGCATGATCAGATAACCGTAAGAGGAGACCTTGTTCCAGAGCTCGAACCCGTCGGCATAATCGACATAGCGGCGCGGCATGCCCTGCAGACCCAGGAAGTGCTGCGGGAAGAAGATCACGTTGGCGCCGATGAAGAAGAAGGCGAACTGGAGACGGGCCAGAACGGAGTTGTATTTCACACCCCAGATCTTCTCGAACCAGTAGTACCAGCCGGCAAAGATCGCGAACACGGCGCCGAGCGACAGGACGTAGTGGAAGTGAGCCACGACGTAATAGGTGTCATGCAGCGAGGCATCGACGCCGGCATTGGCCAGCACCACGCCGGTCACGCCACCGACGGTGAACAGGAAGATGAAACCGATCGCCCACAGCATCGGCGTGCGCAATTCCATCGAGCCGCCCCACATCGTGGCGATCCAGGAGAAGATCTTGATGCCGGTCGGCACCGCGATGACCATGGTCGCAGCAACGAAATAGGCCTTCAGATCGACCGGCATGCCCACGGTGTACATGTGGTGAGCCCAGACGATGAAGCCGATCGCACCGATCGAGACCATGGCGTAGGCCATGCCGAGATAACCGAAGACCGGCTTGCGCGAGAAGGTCGAGACGATGTGCGAGATCATGCCGAAACCGGGCAGGATCAGGATGTAGACTTCCGGGTGACCGAAGAACCAGAACAGGTGCTGGAACATCACCGGATCGCCGCCGCCGGCAGGATCGAAGAAGGCGGTGCCGAAATTGCGGTCGGTCAGCAGCATGGTCAGTGCGCCGGCGAGAACCGGCAGGGAGAGCAGCAGCAGGAAGACCGTCACCAGGATCGACCACACGAACAAGGGCATCTTGTGCATGGTCATGCCCGGAGCGCGCATGTTGAAAATCGTGGTGATGAAGTTGATGGCACCGAGGATCGAGCTGATACCCGCAATATGCAGCGACAGGATCAGCAGATCCATGGCCGGCCCGGGGTGACCCGAGGTCGAGAGCGGCGGATAGAGCACCCAGCCACCGCCGAAACCATTGGCGGCACCGGCGCCGGGCACGAACATCGACATGATGGCGAGCGCCAGTGCGAAGGGCAGCAGCCAGAAGGAGATGTTGTTCATACGCGGGAAGGCCATGTCGGGCGCGCCGATCATCAGCGGCACGAACCAGTTGCCGAAGCCGCCGATCATGGCCGGCATGACCATGAAGAAGATCATGATCAGTCCGTGCATCGTCGTGATGACGTTGTAGTTCTGGGCATCGCCGAAGAAACCGCCGAAGGCCGTGCCATTGAAGACCTGCAGGCCTGGCTCGGCCAGTTCCCAGCGGATCAGGCCGGACATGCCGCCACCGATGATCCCCGCGATAATCGCGAAGATCAGGTACATCGTGCCGATGTCCTTGTGGTTGGTGGAGAAGACCCAGCGCTTCCAGTCCCAGAGGCTTGGGGTGTGAGCGTCGTGATTTGCGGCGTCAGCAGACATGGTTCAGCCCATTCCTAATCGAGTTGCGCCAAGCGCGTATCCCGCGCGGCTTCGTATGCGGCAATTACGGCATTCGATTCATCGGTGCCCGGCTCGGCCGCGATCCAGGCGTCGAACGTGTCCTGGGACACGACGCGGATCTCGATCGGCATGAAGGCATGCCCCTGGCCGCACAATTCCGAGCACTGACCGTAATAGGCCCCTTCCTCGGTGACCTGGAACCAGGCCTCATTGATGCGCCCCGGAATGGCGTCGATCTTGGTGCCAAAAGCCGGCATGGCGAAATTGTGGATCACGTCGGTCGCGGTGACCTGCAGCCGGACGGTCGCATTCACAGGGACCACCAGCGGGTAATCGACCGAGAGATTGCGGTACTGACCCGGCTGGATCTCGTCTTCCGGGACCATGATGGACATGTATTCCATCGCGCCCTGGTCGGGATACTCATAGGTCCAGTTCCACTGATTGCCGGTCGCCTTGATGGTGAAATCGGCGTCGGGAATCTCTTCTTGATAATAGAGAAGCGGGAAGGAGAAGACCGAGATCGCAATCAGGATCACGACAGGCAGAGCCGTCCAGACCACTTCGAGCAGCGTGTTATGGCTGTTCTTGCTTGGAACCGGATTGGATTTCGAATTGTAACGGACCATGACCCAGATCAGCAGGGCCATGACGAAGAGCGTGATCGGAATGATGATCCACAGCAACAAGGTGTGGAACTCGGTGATCCGCTCCATGATCGGCGTAACGGCAGGCTGGAGCCCCCACGCTCCGTCCACCGGCACGTCAAACGCGAAAGCGGAGGTGGATGCGCAGATCCAAGTGAGCACGATTGCGGTCAAGAAACGCATGGCTTCCCCATACAAGTCAGGCGTGAAGGCGAGGAAACCCTCACCGATGGCGGCGGAATATAGAGCTGGTCACCTGCGCTGTCAGGTCACCAAGCACACTTTTTGTAGTGCGTTGCGCAGGGCATGATCCGTTTTGAGGGAAAATTCAAGCTGATCAGACGTTTATGGTTCAGGCCCGACACTGCAATAAAGCCGCTTTCCGCATGAAAACGCTGCCTGATTGCCCGTCCTGCGGCAATTTTACGCGCGCTGTGCGTCCAATCGTCTCACCGGGCCGCGCGGCGCTCCCATGGCGAGTCGCACAGCCCTCCCGCCGGCCGCGCTGCGATTGCCCCCGCCCGCGCTTATTCCCTCCGGGCTCGGGCTGAACTATGTCTAGCTCATCCGAAAAGCGAGAAACGAGGCCCATCATGTCCGACGAACCGATCAGCCAGTTCGAATTCGACGTGGACGATGTCCGGCCTGTGCTGGCCGAGGCGCTCGACGGCGCCGATGATGGCGAGCTCTTCCTGGAAACAGCGGCCTCCGAATCACTCGTCTTTGATGATGGCCGCATGAAGGCCTCCAGCTTCGACACCAGCCGCGGCTTCGGCCTGCGCTGCGTCTCCGGCGAGGCCTTCGGCTTTGCCCATTCCTCGGATCCGACGCTGGCAGCGGTCAAGCGCGCCGCCGAAACCGCCTCGGCGGTGAAGCGCGGCCCGGCGGCCGTCCTTGCACCACCACCGGCTGGCACCAATCGCAAGCTCTATGACGCCATCGATCCCGTCGCCAATCCGGCCTTCGAGGTCAAGTCGGCCCTGTTGCAGGAAATCGACGCCTATTGCCGCGCCAAGGACCCGTCCGTGGTCCAGGTCAGCGCCTCGATCGCCGGCTCCCTGCGCTCGATCTCGGTGCTGCGTGCCGATGGCGACATGAAAACCGATATCCGCCCGCTGGTCCGGCTCAATGTCTCGGTCACCGTCGAACGGGATGGCCGCCGCGAAACCGGCTCGGCCGGCGCCGGCGGACGCGCCGAATTTGACCAGTGGATCGCACCGGACGCCTGGAAAGGTCTCGCCAACGAGGCGATGCGGATTGCCCGCGTCAATCTCGATGCGGTCGATATTCCCGCCGGCGTCATGGATGTCGTGCTCGGGCCGGGCTGGCCGGCCGTGCTGTTGCACGAAGCCGTCGGCCACGGGCTGGAAGGCGATTTCAACCGCAAGGGCTCTTCGGCCTTCGCCGGGCGCATGGGCGAACGCGTCGCCGCCTCCGGCGTGACCATTGTTGATGACGGCACGATGGAGAAGCGCCGCGGCTCCCTGACCATTGATGATGAGGGCACACCGACCGAACGTACCGTGCTGATCGAGGACGGCATACTGGTCGGCTATATGCAGGACCGGATGAATGCGCGCCTGATGGGCCAGAAGCCGACCGGCAATGGCCGCCGGCAATCCTATGCCTACCCGCCACTGCCACGCATGACCAATACCTACATGCTCGCCGGCCAGCACAAGCCGGACGAGATGGTCGCCAGCCTCACCGACGGTATCTATGCGGTCAATTTCGGCGGCGGCCAGGTCGACATCACCTCCGGCAAGTTCGTCTTCCAGTGCACCGAGGCCTATCGGGTCCGCAACGGCAAGATCGAGGCCCCCGTCAAGGGCGCCACACTGATCGGCGACGGTCCGACCGCGCTGACACAGATTTCCATGATCGGCGATGATTTCGAGATGGATCCAGGCGTCGGCATGTGCGGCAAGGGCGGTCAGGGCGTGCCGGTCGGGGTCGGTCAGCCGAGCCTGAAAATCACTGGTCTGACCGTCGGCGGCGCCGCCTGACGGAAAAGCAATGTTCGCAGAATAACCCTGCAATAGCTGGCCTTGGCGGTCGCCTCCACCGCCGGGATCACGCCGATGCGAGCTACGTTACCAATCGTTACATGGTGCGTGCCACAGTGAGTTGCTATCCCCGGATCAGCCTGGGGGCAGGCGCATCTTGTGGGGACATATGCGAGGACTACTTACATCCGCGATCGCGGGCACAGCGTGCTTTGCGGCGATCGACGCTCCGGCCTGGTCACAGGCCGGGCCGGCCGCCGAGGCGGCGAGCGAAGCCGAGACCCGGAACGGGCTCTCTGTTTTCAGCAAGGCCTATTTCGATCAGTTTTCACCCGTAACGGCGCTGGACATGGTCCAGCGCATTCCCGGGTTTTCGGTTTCCAACGGTGATACCAGCCGGCGGGGGCTGGGCGACAGTTTCGGCAATGTGCTGATCAATGGCAGCCGCCCGTCCAACAAGTCGCTGAGCCTGGACACGCTGCTGCAGCGGATTCCGACCGGCGATGTCGAGCGGCTGGAACTGATCCAGGAAGCCCAGCCCGAGTACAATATGCGCGGTCATGCACGGCTGGTGAATATCATCCTGGCGCCCGGAGCGGGCAATTCCGGCTCCTGGGATGCGCGCCTGCTGCACTCGGCCGCCGGCCGGCTGGGGCCGCGCGCCATTCTCGCCTACGCCACGGTGCAGGGACCGGTCGAGCTTACCTTCGGCCTCGACGCCAGCAGCTCGGGAAACCGGGTTCGCCGCCGGCGCTCCCTGCGTGATGCCGGTGGCGCGCTGCTGGAAATCCAGCGCGACAATGACCAGCGCCAGTATCGCGAAGCCATCCCGACCGTCTCGCTCAACTGGAGGATCGATGATCGCTCGAGCCTGCGTGTCGACCTGCAGGGCAATGTCTGGGACTGGCACCGCAGCCAGACCTCCTTCATCGACGAGCCCGCGGGCACCGGCGTCGCGCCACTGCGCTATGAACAGAACGAGACCAGCAATCACGGCCATTCCTACCAGGGCATGGTGACCTATGGCCGCGATCTCAACGACGCCGTCTCGATCCAGACCATGGGGCTGGTGAATCGCGAGATGTGGGATGACGGGCCGGAAGCCTACGAGACCTATGATCCTGTGGCCGGCTATCTCGGCGCGATCATCGTCTCGGCAACCGGCGAGACCGAGGAAACGGCCTTCCGCCAGACACTCGCCTGGACAGCCAATGCGCGGCACACATTCGAGTTCGGCGGCGAGATGGCCCTTAATGCGCGCGATACCGGCCTGGAGCTGTTCGAGGATGATGGCACCCTTGTCACCGAAATCATCCTTCCCGTCGCCAACACCCGCGTCGAGGAGACGCGCGGCGAGATCTTCGCAAACCATACCTGGACGGTTAGCGACCGGTTGAGCATAGAAAGCGGCCTGCGCTACGAGTTCTCGGAAATCGTCCAGAGCGGCGATTTCGAACAATCGCGCTCCTTCGCCTACCCCAAACCCAGCGTGACGATGAACTGGCGCCAGGACGACCAGAACCGCGTGCGGGTCACGGCCAGCCGCGATGTCGACCAGCTTGATTTCGGAAAGTTCGCCAGCGCCATCGACATCGCCGACAATAACGCCACCATCGGCAATCCCGACTATGTGCCCCAGCGCACCTGGACACTCGAGGCCGAGTGGGAGCGCCGCTTCGGCGAGGACGGCTCGGTCTCGCTGCAAGTCGGCCATGACTGGATCGAGGATCTCGATGGCTGGGTTCCGGTCGTCACAACCGACGGCGTGTTCGACGCACCGGGCAATATCGGTGACGGGACCAATCTGCGCGTTACCGCCAATCTGACCACACCGCTCGACGGCATCGGCCTGTCCAATGCCGTGATCGACGTGTTTGCCGAATGGTATAATACCCGCGTCGAGGACCCGCTCACCGGCGAGGACACCCCCTTTTCCGGCACCCGGGAATGGGAGCTGGGGCTGGATTTCCGCCAGACCTTCCCCGCGCACCAGCTCGCCTGGGGCTGGGACTATCACTGGGTCACCGATGGCGAGGTCTTCCGGGCCCAGGAAAGGCGTCTCCATGGCAATACCGATGGCGATCTCGATCTCTATGTCGAGACGACGCGGTGGGGCGGTGTGACGACACGGCTGGGCGTTGATGGCGTGCTCAACAATGGCGATGACCGCGAGCGCGTTTTCTTCGCCGGCTCTCGGGCAGCCGGCGTGGTGGATGCCATCGAGCACCGCAATGAAAACACGGGTGCGACCTGGTATCTGCGGGTGCGCGGCACGTTCTGAACCGGGCCCGGCCTCGCGGAGCGTTCACGTCTTCGCGAGGCCGGGGCCTTGTTTCTGGCGAAGGAGGTTGAAGGCCGTTAGCCTTTCCGCGCGGCCAGGAGACGGGCTCCGGCACGCATTCGGCCTGAGCATAGCGAAGGGCCTGATCGCAGGAGAGAGACGATGGCCAGGCAGAACCGCGCCGCTTCCACCACCCCGTTCCAGCAACCGCAAAGGCTGACCCGGCGCTCGCGCCAGATGTTGATGGCGGGCCTTGCCGCCCTTGCCTTCGGCGCGGCAAGCCAGGCCCAGACCATCACGCTGGAGCGCGCGCCCAGCGGCCACCTGACCCTGCCGGTCGAAATCGGCACCAGCGGCCCCCACACCTTCCTGCTCGACACCGGCGCCAGCAATACCGCAATCGCGCAGCCGATCGCCGAAACCCTGGGCTTCCATTCGGCGTGGGAGGATTATGGTGATGTCCAGTCGCTGACCGCGCGCTTCTCGGCCGAACATTTCAGGCTGGAAGACGTGCGCTTTGGCGGCCTCCCCCCCGTATCGCTGGACAGTATCGTCGTGCCCGTCGATGGCACGCAGGAGCGGCCGGTGGCTGGCCTGCTGGGCGCCGATGCGATTCCGGTGGCGCGCTATGTGCTCGACTTCGCAAACGCGACGCTGACGCTCGACTCCGGCCGCCCGCAACACGCTGACGGCTACGTCAATGAGCAGAACCTGCTGCTCGGCCAGGCCGATCTCGGCCAGGGCATGCATGGCGTGCGCGTGATGATCGATTCCGGCAGCGCCCGCACCCTCGTCAATTCGGGGCTTCGCTCCCAGGTGCAGCAGCGCGCCCGCCGGGTCAGCTATTCGATCGACGGTATCGGCAGCCGCCTGATCGACGACACCAGCACCGAGGCGCAGCCGGTCCTGCTGCGCCAGCTCGAGCTGGGCGGACTGTGTCTCAACTCGGTCCTCGCGCTGCAGGCCGATCTCGAGATTTTCCAGGCCCTCGACTGGGGCCGGATGCCAGCCATGGTGATCGGCATGGACGTGCTGCAACACGCCACCGTCACCGTCGACCGCGAGGCCGGCACATTCGAGATCAGTGCCTCGGATGATGAGGATGCCTGCCAGGGAGAGCGGGTCATGCCCCTCACCCGCGAGCGCGACAGCAGCCGCTGACCCCGGCCCCGGCGCAGAAAAAAGGCCGCGGAGCGATGTGCTCCGCGGCCTCCTTTATTGGTACCGGTCCTGTGCCTAAGGGGCACCGGACGAGCGATCCATTGAAGGACCACCGGCTTCAGTATCCCTTGGATGCGGCGTCATCGTGCCATCCGCATCGCCCATCATTTTCTTGATGATCGGCGAGATCAGAAGCATCACCACAGCGACCCCCATCGCGATCATCCCGACCTGGGAATAGATCTCGATATAGGTCGCCTTGGCAGCCGCCACGTCGGTCAATTGACCGCCAATGGTTTCCGCGCCCGTTGATGCGGCGATCACGCCGGCGAGGAAGTTGGACAGGCCCGAATACAGGAACCAGGCCCCCATCGTCATGCCGACGACAGCTGGCGGTGCCAGCTTGGTGACTGCCGACAATCCGACCGGGGAGAGCATCAACTCACCCATGGTATGGATCCAGTAGATCAGAAAGACGAAGTACACGGCCGTCAGGCCCGTCTCGCCGCTGACACCCATGCCGCCAACCAGGGCGTAGAAACCCAGGCCTGCCATGAACACACCCAGTGCGAACTTGACCGGTGTCGACGGATTGCGGCCGCGCTTGGCAAGCCAGATCCACAGCCAGGCAATCAGCGGTGCGAAGATGAAGATGAAGGCCGCATTGAGCCCCTGGAAGACCGGTGACGGCACCGAAATGCCGAACATGGTGCGATCCACCAGGCGGTCGGTGAACAGGGTCAGCGAGGAACCGGCCTGCTCGAACAGGGCCCAGAACGGGATCTGTGCGAGGACGAAATAGATCGCCGCAAACATCTTGCCCTGTTCGGCGCCCTTGGTTTTCAGCAGCGCATAACCGACCAGCACGACGAACATGATCACGCCCAGCGGGCCGAGAATACCGCCCATATATTCCGGGTTCATCACGGCGAGCATGGCGACGGCAATAATGCCGAGACCGGCGAGATAGCAGGCCATTTCGACATTGATCGGGCCAAACACCTTTTCCTTGAGCTTCTCAGGATTCGGCGGCTCTGCACGGCCACCCAGCCAGCCCTGGAAGAAGAGGAAGGTGAACAGGCCAAGCAACATGCCGATACCGGCAAGACCGAAGCCCCAGGCCCAGCCATAGACAATCCCGATAATGCCGACGGTCACCGACGACAGGAAGGCGCCCATATTGATCCCCATATAGAACAGGGTGAAGCCGGAATCGCGCCGTGTATCGCCGAGCCCGTAGAGCGCGCCGACAATGGTGGAGATATTGGCTTTCAGGAAGCCGACGCCAGCGATGATCAAGGCCAGGGCGAAGTAGAGAATATTGACGTAGAGCGGATCCTGCTCGATGCGCGTCATGTCGCTGGAGAACGGAATTTCAGCCGGGAGACCAACCGCATCGGGGTCGGCGACGACAAGGCGGGTGCCTTCATCTTCGAACGTGATCAGTGACTGCCCCGTCTCCGAGACGATGATCTGGTTGGCATCGCCGCCCCGGCCATCGAGCGTGACCTCGTAGGCGCTGCCCTCATAGGTGAGGATCTCGCGCGAGCCCTCCCCCTCGAAAGCCATCATCCCGTGACCGAAGACCAGAAGAATGGCGCCGAACGTGACCGCCTTTCGCTGCCCGAGATAGCGGTCAGCAAGTGTGCCGCCGATAATCGTCATGACATAGACCAGGGCCGTATAGGCACCATAGATCAGGGTCGAGCGTTCGTCCGAGAACAGGAAATGCTGAGTCAGGTAGATAACCAGCAGGCCGCGCATCCCGTAATAGGAAAAGCGCTCCCACATCTCGGTCAAAAACAGAATCGCCAGCCCTTTCGGGTGACCAAAGAATGACGTGTCCGCAGACCCCGTCGACGGCGTGGCATTGGTATCAGTCACGCAAACCTCCCCTTTTCCCGCTTGATGCGGGTCAAAATATTGCCGCAATTGACCACGGCAACGGGGAAGGCTCAAGTCTCACTTGCCGCTTACGTCATTCATCCAGGTTACAAATCTGCGTGAGGCCGGCAAAAACCTAGTAGGCACACTCGGTAAAGACCGGCTCGATCGAGCCGTTCCACTCGCCCTTGAAACGCTCGATGAGGCGGTCGGCGCGGGTCAGGCCGGTGGCGGCGATCTCGTCGAGCTCGTCGAGGAAGTGGGCTTCGTTCTCGCCATAATTATTGAGGCGTGCCCGGGCATTGAGGCCGGCGCGGGAAATGGCGAGCACCTCCTTGGCCAGGTCCTGCATCGAGCGGTCGCCGTCATAGCCGGCGCGCATGCCGTGGACGGCGGCGGCAAGGCGCATGCCGTCACGCTGGTCGGCGCTCCAGCCCTTGACCAGGTCCCAGGCCGCATCGAGCGCGGTGTCGTCATACAAGAGGCCGACCCAGAAGCCCGGTAGGGCGCAGAGCGTGTTCCACGGACCGCTGTCGGCGCCGCGCATTTCCAGGAATGTTTTCAGACGCACTTCCGGGAACATGGTGCCGATATGGTCTTCCCAATCGCTGATCACGGGTTTTTCGCCCGGCAGGGCCGGCAGGCGCCCGTCGAGGAAATCGCGAAAACTCTGGCCGGTGGCGTCGAGATATTTGCCGCCGCGCTTGACGAAATACATCGGCACATCGAGCACCCAGTCGACATAGCGCTGGAAACTCATGCCCTCCTCGAACACGAAGGGCAGCATGCCGGTGCGATGATTGTCGGTGTCGGTCCAGACATGGCCTCGATAGGAGAGATAGCCGTTGAGCTGGCCGTCCTTGAAGGGGGAATTGGCAAACAGGGCCGTTGCCAGCGGCTGCAGCGCCAGCGAGACGCGGAATTTCTTGACCATGTCGGCTTCGCTGGAGAAGTCGAGATTGGTCTGGACGGTGCAGGAGCGGAACATCATCTGATGCCCCATCGTGCCGACCTTGGGCATATAGGCCTTCATCAGCCCGTAGCGGGCCTTGGGCATCATCGGCGTTTCTTCCAGTGACCATTTCGGCGAGAAGCCGAGGCCCAGGAAGCCGGCACCGATTTCGTCGGCGATTTCGCGCACTTCGGACAGGTGGCGGTTCACCTCGTCACAGGTCTGGTGGACCGTTTCCAGGGGGGCACCGGAGAGCTCGAACTGGCCGCCCGGCTCCAGGGTGATCGAAGCGGCATTGCGCTTGAGCGCGACCAGCTTGCCATCTTCCTCGACGCGCTCCCAGCCGAAACGGGCCAGGCCTTCGAGCATTTTCTTCACGCTCGGGCCATCGCCCTCATAGGGGATGGGCGTGTGGTCTTTCAGCGCGAAACCGAATTTCTCGTGCTCGGTACCGATGCGGAAGGCATCGCGCGGCTTGCAGCCGGAAGCGAGATAGGCGGCCAGCTGGCCGGGATCTTCGATGGGAGCGCCTTCGCCGCCCTGATTATACGTGCCGCTCATGCCAAGGCCCCCGGTCGCAACTGATATCCGTCTCAAATATGGAGGTGAGGCGCATTGAACAAGAGCCAGCCTCTGTGTTTCACGCTGACGTGAGGATCAGGCCCAGTCGCCACGGCCCGCCTGCCAGAGCGCGAGCGCGGCAATAACCGCTGTCTCCGCACGCAGAATGCGCGGCCCCAGCGAAACGGCGCGAACGAAATCGAGCTGACGCAGCCGGGTGCGTTCCTCCGGCGAAAACCCGCCCTCCGGGCCGATCAGGAGTGCGGCAGGACCGGCAGGATCAGCACGCAGCACGTCAAGCATCGGCGCGGCACGGCCCGCCTGCCCGCCCCAGGCGGCATCGGCCTCGTCACCGGCCTCATCGCAATAATACAGGAGCCGGGCCGGGTCCCAGCCATCGAGAACGCGCTCCAGCCGCTCGATCGGCGCGATTGCCGGCAGGTCGAGACGCTCGGTCTGCTCGGCGGCTTCCTTGGCGAGAATGTGGAAACGTTCCGGCTTGATGCGGTCAGACTGGGTGCGCCGGGTGGTGACGGGATGAATCTCGCGCACACCCAGTTCGGTTGCCTTCTCGACAATCAGATCCGTCTTCTGCCGCTTGACCGGCGCAAACAGCAACCAAAGATCGGGCACGCCCGATTGCGGCCGCGTCTGTGCCACCAGTTCAAGGATGGCGCCCTTGCGGTGGGCATCGGCGATGCGGGCCGACCATTCGCCATCACGGCCATTGAAGACCCGCACGCCATCGCCCTCACCGCGCCGCATCACATTGAGCACATAATGCGTATCCTCCCGGCTCAGCGGGAGACGGGCCGCAGGGGCGAAGGGGCAATCGAGGAAAAGGCGCGGGTCGGTCGACATGCCCATGGCTTTGGCGTCACTGCGTCTTGCCGTCAAGCCTGCCTTGAATTGGCCTCCCGGCTTTGTCACACCTTTGCGGATGCAATTGAATTTCGATCGGCGAGTCGCAGACTCCCTGCCAAGCAGTTGGGTAGATAAAGCGCCGGTGGCGCTGCGCCCTTACCTGCGCCTGGGGCGCTTCGACCGTCCGATCGGCTTCTGGCTGCTCGGCCTGCCTTGCCTGCACGGATTGATGCTGGCGCGTATCGGCCAGGGGATCGGCTGGATCGACCTCTGGTACACGGTGCTCTTCGCAATCGGTGCCGTGGCGATGCGCGGTGCCGGCTGCACCTATAACGACATTGTCGACCGCGATCTCGACGCCCGCGTCGCGCGCACCGCCAACCGGCCTCTGCCGGCCGGGACGGTGACGCTGAAACAGGCCTGGGTCTTCGTGGTGGCACAATGCCTCGTCGGTCTGCTCGTGCTGGTGCAATTCCCGCTGCCGGCCATCGGAGTCGGGCTCGCCTCGCTGCTGCTGGTCGCTGCCTATCCCTTCATGAAGCGCATCACCTGGTGGCCCCAGGCCTGGCTCGGCCTGACCTTCAACTGGGGCATTCCGGTCGCCTATGTCGCGGCCACCGGCCGGTTCGACCTCGAACTCTTCGTGCTCTACGCCGCCGCGATCTGCTGGACGCTGGGCTATGACACGATTTACGCCCACCAGGACGGCGAGGACGACGCCCTCGTCGGGGTCAAATCCACCGCCCGCCTGTTCGGCGAAAGCTCACAGCTCTGGGTCGCCGGCTTCTACGGCCTCAATGCCGTGCTGGTCGGGGTTGCCATCTGGCTCAGCGCCGCATCGCCCTGGGTCGTGATCCCCTACACGCTCTATACGGCGCACCTGTTCAACCAGGTCCGCAAGCTCGACATCGAGGATGGCGCGCAGTGCCTGGCGATCTTCAAGTCCAACCGCACGACCGGCCTGCTGCTGGTCGCAACGCTCGGCCTGGCCGCCCTGCTCTGACGGCCCCTGCGGCCTGTCGGCGGGATTAAACTTTCGTCATGACCATTTGACCGACCGCCCCGCTTGGGTCTTTGATGACGGCTAGCCAGACTTTAGCCGACCCATGGGGAAAACATGACATTCTATCGAGGCTTGGCAGCCGGTTTCGGCGCCCTTCTCCTCACCGCTTGCCAGCCGGCAGACCCGGTCGATGCACCGGACACCGCCAGCGATGCAGCGGCCGTCACTCACGACACCAGCTTCCAGGTCGATGTCAGCTATTACCAGCTCGACAACGGTCTGCGCGTCGTCCTGTCGGAAGACCACACCGTGCCGACCGCCACCGTCGGCGTCTATTACGGTGTCGGCTTCCGCAATGAACCGCAGGGCCGCACCGGCTTCGCGCACCTGTTCGAACACCTCATGTTCCAGGGCTCGGCCAACCTGCCCCACGGCGCCTTCGACAGCCTGATCTACGGATCGGGCGGCGTGAACAATGGCTCGACCCGCTATGATTTCACCAATTACTACGAGGTCGTGCCCTCGAACGCGCTGCAGGCCATCCTGTGGGCGGAAGCCGACCGCATGGCCTCGCCCAATCTCGACGAGACCCAGCTCGACAATCAGCGCGAGGTCGTGCGCAACGAGGTCTTCGTCAATGTCATCAACCAGCCCTATGGCGGCTGGATCTGGATCGACCTGCCGATGGCGGCGAACGAGAACTGGCACAATGCCCATAATTTCTACGGCGATCTGAGCGATCTTGACGCCGCCAGCCTCGAGGACGCCCAGGCCTTCTTCGACACCTTCTACGCGCCCAATAATGCTGTCCTCGTCGTCGCCGGCGATATCGACAAGGGCGAGACGCTGGCCTGGATCGAGGACATGTTCGCGCCGATCGAAGCCGGGGCCCCGTTGCCGGAGATCGACACCAGCGAACCGCGTCAGAATGCCGAGAAATTCGCGTCCATCGAAGACGAGCTGGCCAACCAGCCCGCCCTCGCCGTCGGCTATCACATGCCGGATCGCGGCACGCCGGAATATTATGCCATGGCGATGCTGGACCAGCTTCTGCTGCAGGGCGATGACAGCCTTTTGACCGCCTCCATGGTCAATGAGCACGGCTATGCCTCCGGCGTGTTCGGCGGCATCAATCTGCTCGGCAATGCCTTCAATTATGACGGCCCCATGCTGTGGACGGTCGGACTGATCCACGACAGCGAATTCACCGTCAGCGAAGTGATGGGCACGCTCGACACCACGATCGAGGCCGTGCGTACAGACCTGTTCAGCGATGCCGATGTCGAACGCGCGCGCACCAAACTGCTCGCCGATTTCTACGCCACTGCCGATACCGGCACCCGGTTCGGCCTGGTCGACCTGCTCGCCTCCTTCGCCCTGTTTGATGATGACCCGTCACGGATCAACCGCATCACCGAGGGTTTCGAACAGGTGACGCCGGAACTGATCCGCGCCACCGCCGAGGAATATCTTCGCCCGACCAATCGCACCGTGCTCGAGGTCCGGCTCGCACCGGACGATACCGGTGCGGCGGAATAACCAGGCCATGATGGGAGCGAAAACCATGATCAACACACTTCTCCGCGCGACGCTTGCCGCCGCCAGCCTGGCCCTCCTGCCCGCCACCGCACTGGCCCAGGGCGATCAGCAACCGCCAATCGGCACGCCGCGCGCCTTTGAACTGCCCGAGACCCGCAGTTTCACGCTCGACAATGGCCTCGAGGTCACCTTCATCCCCTTCGGCCTGGCGCCGACCACGCGGATTTCGGTCCAGATCCGGGCCGGGAATGTCGATGATGGCGACCAGACCTGGCTCGCCGACCTGACCGGCGCGATGATGGAAGAAGGCTCGGCCGGCCAGTCCAAGGAAGAACTCGCCACCGCAATGGCCGCAATGGGCGGGTCGATCAATGTCGGGATCGGCTGGAACTCGTCGGGCGTGAGCACCAATGTCCTGTCGCAATACAGCGCCGATGCGACCGCCCTGCTCGCCGATGTCGTGCGCCGACCCGACTTTGCCGAAAGCGAATTCGACCGCGTGCGGCAGAACCTGATCCGCAATGTCGATATCCAGCGCGCCCAGCCGGGCTCCATCGCGACGGAAGCCTATTACCGCATCCTGTTTGGTGACGAACATCCCTATGGCCGCTACCTGCCGACCGAGGAACAGTTGCGCAGCTACACGCTCGACGACGTCCGGGCCTTCTACGCCGCCAATTTCGGCGCCGGGCGCACACGCATCTATGTCGCCGGGCGTTTCGATGACGCGGAAATGGAAGCTGCCATCCGCGATGCCTTTGGTGACTGGGCCCGCGGTGAGCCTGACACGGCCGAAGGCACGCCGGCCCGGCATGGCCCGATCGTGCAATTGATCGACCGCCCCGGTGCGCCGCAAACGACGCTCCGGCTCGGCTTCCCGGTGATGGCGATCAATGATCCCGATGTGCCGGCGATGACGGTGATGAATGCCCTGCTGGGCGGCTCCTTCACTTCGCGCCTGACCCGCAATCTGCGCGAGGACAAGGGCTATACCTATTCGCCCGGCTCCGGCACGACCTGGATGATGGGAGGCGGTATATGGACCTTCAACGCCGACGTCACCGCCGCCGATACCGCAGCCGCCCTGGGCGAGACCTTCATGGAGATCCGCCGGTTGCAGGATGAGGCCCCGACACCGACGGAAGCCGACAATATCCGCTCCTGGCTGTCCGGCGTCTTCGTCCTGCAGAACGCATCCACCGCCGGGCTGATCGGCCAACTCGCGAGCCGGGACTTCTGGGACTTGCCGGAGGATTATCTCGACACCTATGTGCCCAATATCCTCGCCGTCAGCGATGAGGACATCTCGCGCATGGCCAGCCAGTATCTGCCGCTCGACCAGATGGTTCTGGTGCTGGTCGGTGATCTCTCGCTGATCGGCGACGATGTACGGGCCATGCCCGAATTGCAGGGCGCGCATTTCATCACGGCGTCAGAAGACTGACACCGGCGCCCCATGGCATGACGGCCGGGCCTTTGCGTCCGGCCGTTTTGCGTTATACGGCGGCCATGACCGAACCCCTCGACCCGATCGCCTTCGTCCGCGCCCACACGGCCCTGATGGCACCTCCGCTGGTGCCCGAGGTGAAATTGCATCTCGCCGTCGAGACGGTGGCAATCTGGGAACAGACCGAGGAGGCGCTCGGCGCCATGGGCCTGCCGCCGCCCTTCTGGGCCTTTGCCTGGGCCGGTGGCCAGGCGCTGGCGCGCTATTGCCTCGACAATCCCGACATCGTGGCCGGCCGCCGCGTGCTCGATTTCGCCGCCGGCGGCGCCGTCTCGGGCATCGCTGCCAGGAAGGCCGGTGCCGCCTCGGTACTGGCCTGCGAACTCGATAGCTTCGCCATCGCCGCGATCGAGGCCAATGCCGATGCCAATGGGGTCATGCTGGACACCCGGCTCGGCGATCTGGTCGGCACGGATGAGGGCTGGGATGTCGTGCTCGCCGGCGATGTCTTCTACGAGGATGGTCCGGCGCGGCTGATCGGCGGCTGGCTGCAGGGCCTGGCGCAGCGCGGCGCCACCGTGCTGATCGGCGATCCCGGGCGCTCCTTCCTGCCGCAGGACCGGCTGGACAAGCTGGCCGAATACACCGTGCCGGTGACCCGCGACCTGGAAGACCGGGAAGTGCGCTATGCCAAGGTCTGGAAATTCCGCTAGCGCCACTCCCCTGCCCGCCAGAATCACACCAGTTTCAGCCCCATGGCCCGCATCCGCGCCGTTGACCGGCGATTATTCCTTCTGATCGAAATCGCCGCCCGGCGTCTCAACCGGGATGCCGATGCACGCCTGAAGGCCGAGGCCGGTGTCACATCAGCCCAGGCGGCGGTACTCTTCCTGCTGGCGCGGCGCGGTGAGCGCCGCATGGGCGAGATCGGCGACACGCTCTCGCTCAACCCGCCGGCCGTCACTGGACTGGTCAGCCGTATGGAAGCGCTCGGCCTGGTGCAGAAGACCGCCTCGAAGACCGATGGACGTTCCGCCGTCGTCTCGCTGACCGAGAAGGGTCGCGCGCTCGGTGATGCCGCGGACATCAGCCTGCGCGGGCTCAATACCGAACTGGAAGCGCAGCTCGGCGAGGCCGACAGCAATATGCTGCACCGCGTCCTCACCCGGCTCGCCACGGAAAGCTGATCTCCGGCCTGATCGCCTGCCCTGCTTGACGCATACGTAAGGGTAAAAGGGTTGGCCAAGCCCGCCTCCGATGCTCTAGTCTGCCGCAAAATCACAAGGGAGACTGCGATGAGCGAGCTGGTTCTGGTCGAGGATGCTGACGGTGTCCGCACCATATATTTCAACCGCCCCGACAAGAAAAACGCCCTGACGCGGCCGATGTATTCCGCCGCGGCCGAAGCGCTGGAAAGCGGCGATGCCGACCCGGCCATTCGCGTCTTCATCATCGCCGGTGCCGGTGGCATCTTTACCGCCGGCAATGACCTGGTCGATTTCATGCAGGCCCCGCCGCATATCGGTGGCGGCGAAGTGCCACCGGTCGAGCATTTCATGCGTGCCCTGCTGCACGCGAAAAAACCGGTTATCGCCGCCGTCGACGGGCTCGCCATTGGGATCGGCGTGACGATGCTGATGCATTGCGATCTGGTCTATGCCTCACCGCGCGCCAGCTTCAAGACTCCCTTTGTCGATCTCGCCCTCGCCCCGGAATACGGTTCCAGCCAGGTGATGCCGCGGATGTTCGGTCATGTCATCGCCGCCGATCTCTTGCTGCTCGGCTCGACCTGGGATGCGGAAAAGGCTGCCCGCTACGGGCTGATCAATGATGTCGCCGATGATGTCGAGGCGCTGGCGCGTGCCAGTGCCGCCAATCTCGCCGCCAAGGCACCCGGCTCGCTGCGGGCCGCCAAGGAATTGATGCGGCGCCCGCCCGAGGGCATCCAGGACCGCATCACCCTGGAAGGTGGCATGTTTGCCGAATTGCTGCGCTCGGAAGAATTCACCGAAGCGGCCACGGCCTTCATGGAACGCCGCAAGCCGGATTTCTCGAAATTCGGCTAGAGTGAAGGGATCAGGGGGAGACAACACATGTTGCGTATCATTCTCGGTGCCAGTGGCGCCGCTCTGGCCGCCGGCCTGGCCGCACTGAACCTTTCACCGGTCGGCCAGATCTACCTGCCCTCGGCGACCGGCATCGTTGCCAAGCAGATGTGTTCCCTCACCTGGGTCTCCGGCCTGGATCCAGACCAGGCCCGGGAAATGTATCTCGACCCGCTGCTCGGTGATGCCGGCAGTGTCATCGGCTACACTATGGACGAGGATAACCGCGAGGTCAGTGCCTCCCTGCTTGGCATGTTCTGGACCCAGCGCGCCGTCTGGCGCGACGGGCTGGGCTGTACGCTGGTCCATGGCGGACATGGCTTCGACCCGGATCTGACCGTTCCCGTCGCGCATGATTTCATGCCGATGGAGCTGGATACCGCCCACCGCGACACCTGGTTTGATCGCGAGGCGCTGGATGCCGCCGTGCTCGGTGCCTTTGACGATGCGTCCCAGGACAGCCGCAATACGCTTGGCGTCGCCATCCTGCATCAGGGCCGGCTCGTCGCCGAGCATTATGCGCCCGGCGCCAGCCGCGAAACCCGCTTCCATGGCTGGTCGATGACCAAGAGCGTCATCACGACCCTGGCCGGAACCATGGTGCAGGACGGGCTGCTCGATATCCGCGCGCAAGGCGATATCCCGGCCCTGGCCGCCGTGGGCGATCCGCAACTCGCCGACATCACCATCGAGAGCCTGCTGCGCATGACCGGCGGGCTGGCCATCGCCGAGCTCAATAACGGCATGGATCCCAATTCGCAGATGCTGTTCACCCAGTGGGACATGCCGCATTTCGCCGCCACCCGTGAGCGCCTGCATGCGCCGGGCGAGCACTGGCAATATATGAGCGGCAACACGATCCTCGCCTCCGACACCATGCAGCGCCGGCTTGGCGACACCCTGCCTGAACAGATCGCCGCCCTGCGGGCGCGCATCTATGAACCGCTCGGCATCTATTCCGCCATCATGGAACCGGGCGAGAACGGCACCTTCCAGGGCTCGTCCTACATGTATGCCACCGCCCAGGACTGGGCGCGGCTGGGCCAGCTCTATCTGGATGACGGCGTTGTCAATGGAGAACGCCTGCTGCCGGAAGACTGGTACGATATCGTCGCCGAGCCGACACCGGGTTCGGGCGGCGGCTATGGCATGGGTTTCTGGCTGCCGACCGAGGCGACCGGCCTGCCAGAGGAAACCATCATGATGAGCGGTTTCCAGGGCCAATGGGGCTATGTCATGCCCGAGCAGGACCTTGTGATCGTGCGTTTTGGGGCCACGATCGGTGTCAGCTCACGCTCCGGACGCCTGGCGCGCGAAGTCGTCGAGGCGCTGCGGCCGCCGGCACCGGCAGAGGCGCCGGCCACCGCGACTGGCGGGGACGAGCCCCTCTAGGCCCGTGCCGCGCACACCAGCGGCGGGGATTCCGCGACCAGACCTGAGGCGATGACGGTGCGGACGTGAGTCCGCACCTCACCGGCGGTCGGGACATTACGGCGGAGGTTCTTGAGCAGGGCATGATTGGCGGGTCCGCGACGCGGAGTGCCCACCGACCAGGTCTGATAGCGGCGCTTCAGCAGCGGCACGAATTCGAGGCGTTGCGGATCGGCATGGCGCCGGTCGCCGGCAATGCTTTGCCAGAAGTCTTCCAGCGCGTCGCGATCGCCTTCGACCTCTTCCATGAACCAGCCGCAATCCCAGATCAGGGCGCCGGTCATTTGCCGGTCGGTACTCGCCTTCATGCAACAGGCGAGGATGCTGCCCAGCTCGCCATTGAGCGCGCCCACGCCCATGTCGACCCGTGCTTTCGACACCATCACCGCCCTGTGCAACATCGTATGGGTTACCCGTTCAAAATCTGTCCGTTGCTGAGTAGCGTGAAGGCTTGAATTCTTTGTCTCGAAGACGACGATAATTTCATTCAAACACGTGTAAAAACAGAGACAATCGCGACGCCCGACCGGCCGGCTGACGGGCAAATGCCTTGCCACGCTCAGGTTTTTCCAGACAACCAGACTTCAGGCGCGACGCATCGCGCACTGGCATTTTCTGCAGCGAAGTTGCAGTTTCTCCAGCCGGTACAAGCGAGATCCTGACATGGCCTGTAAATCCCTGCGCGACTTCATCGACCAGCTCGAAGCGGACGGCGATCTGGTCCGCATCACGACGCAGGTCTCCACCGATCTGGAAATCACCGAGATCCACAAGCGCACCCTCCATGCCGGCGGCCCGGCCCTGCTGTTCGAGAATGTCGTCAATGAGCAGGGCGTCAAAAGCGAGATGCCGGTGCTGGTCAATCTGTTCGGCACGGTGCGCCGTGTTGCCCAGGCGGTGACGCTCGGCGGCAAGCCGCGCTCGACGGCGGGCGAGCTGCGCGAGGTCGGCGAATTGCTCGCCTTCCTGCGCCAGCCGGAACCGCCGCGCGATTTCAAGGGCGCGATCGAGCTGCTGCCGCTGGCCAAGACAGTGATGTCGATGCGGCCAAGAACGGTGAAGCGCGCGCCCTGCCAGGATGTGGTCCTCACCGGCGATGAGATCGATCTCGACCGCCTGCCGATCCAGACCTGCTGGCCGGGCGAGCCCGCCCCGCTGATCACCTGGCCGCTGGTCGTCACCAAGGGCCCCTCAACCGACAAGCAGGACGACTATAATCTCGGCATTTACCGCATGCAGAAGCTGGGCAAGGACCGCACTTTGATGCGCTGGCTCAAGCATCGCGGCGGGGCACAGCATTTCGCCCGCTGGAAAGACAAGAAGCCCGATCCCCTGCCCTGCGCCGTCGTGCTCGGTGCCGATCCCGGCACCATTCTCGCCGCCGTCACCCCGATCCCCGACACGCTCTCGGAATACCAGTTCGCCGGAATCCTGCGCGGGCAAAAGGTCGAGCTGGTCGACTGCAAGACCGTGCCGCTCAAAGTGCCCGCCGAGGCCGAGATCGTGCTCGAGGGCCATGTCATGCTCGACGAATATGGTCCGGAAGGCCCCTATGGCGACCACACCGGCTATTACAATTCCGTCGAGCATTTCCCGGTGTTCCGGATCAGCGCCATCACCATGCGCCAGGATCCGATCTATCTGTCGACCTATACCGGCCGGCCGCCGGACGAGCCCTCCGTGCTCGGCGAAGCCCTCAACGAGGTCTTCATCCCGCTGCTGCAGCAGCAATATCCGGAAATCCTCGATTTCTGGCTGCCGCCCGAAGGCTGTTCCTACCGCATCGCCGTCATCTCGATGAAGAAGGCCTATGCCGGCCATGCCAAGCGCGTGATGATGGGCGCCTGGTCCTTCCTGCGCCAGTTCATGTACACCAAATGGATCATCGTCGTGGATGAGGATATCGATCCGCGCGACTGGAAAGACGTGATGTGGGCCGTGAGCACACGCATGGACCCGGCCCGCGACATCGTCACCGTCGAAAACACCCCGATCGACTATCTGGATTTCGCCTCGCCGGTATCAGGGCTGGGCAGCAAGATCGGGCTGGATGCGACCAACAAGATGGGCAATGAGACGAGCCGCGAGTGGGGCGAGAAGCTGGATATGGATGAGGCGACGAAGGCACGCGTGGATGCGATGTGGGCGGAGTTGGGGTTGTGAGCCATGAGCGCCGATAGTCTCGCCCCGCTGCTTGCCGAGATTCGGGGACGCGTTGAATTGATCAGCGCGTCCCTCCCGTCGGAAGTTGACCCGGCCGCCTATATCGAAGTCGGCAAGTTACCCCTAAAGGTTCATCACTTGCGCGAGTGCCTAATTTGGCGAATGGAGGAGTTGAGCCGGACCGCGCTGTCGGCGTTCGAAGCGGACGATAAAGCCGCAGGAATAATTCTGACTCGCGCCGCGTTGGAATGCGTTGCGATGACTTGGTACACTGACAAGAATGTCGCCTTAGCTATTGAGACAGGCGACCGTCACACCCTGAATGAGACTGCGACGAGGTTGCTGCTGGGCTGGAAGACGGAGGCTGACCTCCCAGCCGCAATCAACGTACAAACAATGATCAACCAAGCCGCCAAGTCGGTACCGGAAATCAAAACTGCGTACGATATACTCAGTGAGGTAGCGCATCCGAACTATCGAGGCATGGCCTTCCTCTACTCGAAAATTGATCAGGAGAAAATACTCGTCAATTTTGGAAAATCTGTCCGAAAAACCAATATCAAGAAGCATGGCGCGGAGTCTCTGAATGCATCCCTTATTGTCTTCGAAAGCGCCTACGACCGACTGGGCGACCGGATACAGCTCCTAGTCGACCGCACCCGCTAGTCCGCGCGCACCGCACCTCGACGAAGCCGGCACTTCCCCCTTTCAGTCACCCTAGGATCGCCCGCGATTCCCCCGGACTTGTTCCGGGGCCTGCCGGAGGGGATTCCAGCCAGGCTGTCAACGCGTGGCAGGCCCCGGAATTCGCTGCGCTCCTCCGGGGGAAGCTTGTTTTGAATGTTGGGTGCGAGATTTCGGGTCCCTATCCCCGCCCTCAGCCCGCAAACTCCGTCACCCTGACGAAGGTCAGGGCCCAGTTCACAGAGCGGTAAGGCTCGGAAATGTGGCGCTTATTCTATTTGCGTTGAGTATGAAACTGGGTCCTGACCTTCGTCAGGATGACGTTTTTTGGGCGATGTTATCCCCACCCCCTCTGCCTGCACTTATGCTCACAACGTTCCGGTTGCACGGGAGGCGTGAGCTCAGTCACTTGCGGCGATCGGGAGCGTGGAGCCCATCCGCACGACGGCGTGACAGCCCGAGTTCCGGTGGGGCCATGATCGGGGAAGTGAGGCA
>NZ_JBLWTD010000005.1:0-158143 GCF_048270265.1 Maricaulis sp.
CCGATCGCCGAATAGCGGCCACGCCAGGCACCGCCCTCGACCGATTCCAGCAAGCAGGCATGGCCATCCCGGTGCGCCAGTTTGAGATAGGCCGCGACCGGGGTGAGCAGGTCGTCCGGCTTGCTCGCATGCACAATGACGGGCTCGCCTGCCCGCAAGCGCGCCTCGACCGCAGCGAATTCCGGCAGGGCGCGGCTGCGTGCGGCCGCCGTCACGGCGTTACGGTTTCGCCCAGGGCGCTGGCGCGCAGGCGCTGGTCGACCGAGCTCGCATCGATTTCATACTCGTTCAGCAAGGCGGTCTGGGCCGAGACGAGGATGTCGTCATTGATCTCGTCGGCGATGGCCGCGGCGCGCTGCTCGATCTCGCCAAGTCCGGCCTGGGCCAGATCGGCGGGAATGATCTCGTCGACGATCAGCACCATGTGCGGGCCGGGGCCGCGGCGTTGCGCCAGGGCCGGCTGACCGGGCTCCATGCTGAAGGCCTGGCCGACGACATTTGCCGTGAAGCTGCCCGCCGTCTCGTCGCGTTTCAGGGTCGAGGTCTCGATCCGGCCACCGGCTGTGAGCACGACGACTTCCATGTCATCGCCGGCCTGGAGCTGGGCCAGCGCTTCATCAGCGCGAGCCTGTAACTGGCTGTCGGTTTCCGATGCACGCCACATTTCCGTGGCCTGGTCGCGAACCTCGTCCAGCGTGCGGGGCTGGGACGGGATGATGTCATCGACGCGCAGGGTAAACCAGTCGGTCTCATTGTACTGCTGCAGATCGATGGCAAAGCCTGCGAACTGGTCAAAGGCGATGGGCAGGATGTCCGATGCCAGCGCCTGGAAGCGCAGGAAGTCGATTTCGCCATCCTGGGCGCGGGCATACTGATCCAGGGGAACAAAGGCCTCCAGCGGCACGCCGGCGCGCTGGGACGCATCTTCCAGCGTCGCACCATTGGCGCGTTCCTGCTCGAAAGCCGCCATGGAGTCATACATGGCGTTGGTGGCTTCAGCGCGCGCCGCCTCGGTACGCAGGGCATCGAGCTGGTCTTCAAAGCTTGGTACCACGGCGTCGGTGGCGGCATCAATGCGCACCGCTGACCAGCCGAAACTGCCTTCAATGGCACCGGTGTCACCATCGGCCATGGCGAAGACGGCTGTCGCCAGCCGACTGTCGGGCACCTGGTAGGCCTGGGCGTCGGTCTGGGTCAGCGGGGCGTCGAGGCCAAGCTCGGTGGCGATGGCCTGCGCCGATTCGCCAGCCGCGAGGCGGGTCGCGATCTGGTTGGCGGTTGTTTCATCCGGCGTGGTCAGCTGGGTGAAGCTGCGCTGTGCGGGAGTCCCCACCACGCCGTTATCGACCTGGTATTCATAGGTTTCCCTCAGCACTGCTTCATCGATCTCGACGTCGGCAATGTAATCTTCCAGCCGGAAACGAACCAGGGTGATGGCGCGGAATTCCGGAGCCGTGAAGACCGGCAGGCCAAGGGCGTCGGTCTGGTCGGGATGGGCCTCGATGAAGGTCTGCAATTGCTCGTCGGTCGGGTCCGGGATCGCATCGGCGGCCGAATCGTCAAGAATCAGCGCCCGGATCCGGCGCTGTTCCTGCTGTACCAGATAGCGGGTCGCTGCCATGCCGGTTGGCGTCAGATTGCCGGAGGTGAGGGCCTCGGCCAGCTGGGCGCGGGTCATGTCCTCGGTGATGGAGCGTTCGAACTCGGCCGGCACGATCCGGGCATTCTGCAGGGCGCTGCGATAGGCCGTGGTATCAAGGGCGCCGGTCACCGGGTTGAGAAAGGCCTGGTAGGTGCGCAGTTCGGTAGCCAGGGCGCGGTCAGACGTGACCAGTCCAAGCTCGCGAGCCTTGGCGTAGAACGCGGCCTGCACGATCAGGCGCTGCAACACCTGGTCCCCGAACCCGGCCTCAAGGGCCTGCTCCCGGGTGACATCAGGGTTTGTTTGCTGGATCGTCTGCAACTCGCGTTCGAAGGACTGTGCAAGTTCGCGCTGACTGATCTGTTCCTGACCGACCACCACGACGGCGGTGCCGCTGCCGGTAAAGATGCCACCGACCCCGTAGAGCGCAAAGCCCAGAACCAGCAGGACGATGATCACCAGCGCGAGGGGCGATTGGGCGAAGGCGCGAAAATTTGACAGCATGGATTGGCAGGGCCTCTGGAAAGCAATGGCGGCAAGGTAACGGCGCAGATTCGCTGTCGCAAGCATCAGCGGCTGTACTGCGGGCAAAAGCGGCGGCCCATGATTGCCGCGATGGCGATTGCGGCTTACTCCTGTGGCAAACAAGGGCGCGGCGCGCCGGAGAAAATGGGGGGGTATATGCCACGACGCATGTTGATTGCAGGGAATTGGAAAATGCACGGCCTGCGGGCGGATCTGGGCTTTTTCGACAGCCTGGCGGCGCCTGCAGCACGGAGCAATGCCGAGGTCCTGATCTGCCCGCCCGCCACCTTGCTGGCCGCGGCGGCTGAGCGCTGCGCCGGCACTGACATTCTGCTCGGCGGGCAGGATTGCCATACGAACGCGACCGGAGCCCATACCGGTGATGTCTCGGCGCCGATGCTCAAAGATGCCGGCGCCCGCTACGTCATTCTTGGCCATTCCGAACGCCGCAGCGACCATGCGGAAAGTTCGGAGCTGGTCTGCGCCAAGGCGGATGCAGCCCTGGCCGCCGGCCTCACGCCGATCATCTGTGTCGGCGAAACACTTGAACAACGCGAGGCGGGCGAAGCCTTCGACGTCGTCGGCGCCCAGTTGAGCGCCTCACTGCCGGCCGGGGCGGGGACTGAGTTTGTCATAGCTTATGAGCCGGTCTGGGCGATCGGGACTGGCCTCACCGCATCGGCCGACGATGTGGCACGGATGCATGCCTTCATCCGCACGCGGCTCTCCAAGCCGGCGTCTACGCGGGTGATTTACGGCGGATCCGTCAAGCCCGGCAATGCTGCCGAGCTGATGGCGCTGGACGATGTGGATGGCGCCCTGGTCGGCGGAGCCAGTCTCGACATTGATGCGTTCGCGGCGATTATCGCAACTGCAGGTTAGGGCCGCACTGCGCCGGTACGCGGCGCGGTAAGCGGATTGAAACCTATTCCCGTAATGGTGGCATCAGCTTGATGTCTTGATCCAATGACCGGGAGCGCGCGGCGCATGAGTGAAGTTGACTACGCCAGAGCCTCAGTTCTTCTGTTTGACCCGGTGCATGTGAACCAGCGCACATCGCGCTATGCCCTGTTTGAAATGGGCTTCCGGAAGATCGAATGCGTCTCGAGCCTCAACGAGTTCAAGGCCGCGCTGGCCGATACCTCGCCGGCCCTCGTGGTTGCCGAGAGCAGTGCGACCGATGCCGATGTGTTCAGGCTTGTCCGCAGCGTCCGCCGCAGCGATCTGGGCCGCAATCCCTTTGTCGTCATCCTGCTGACGACCTGGAGCCGTGACACGACCCATATCCGCCGCGCGATCGAGTGTGGCGCCGATGATGTCATCGTGCGGCCATTCTCGACCATGTTTGCCGCCGAGCGTGTGCGCACCCTGGTTCGCGATCGCAAGGACTTCATTGTCACCAGCGATTATGTTGGCCCTGACCGGCGCAAGAGCACGGATCGTGATTCCGACACCCAGCCGCTGACGGTCCCCAATTTCCTGCAGGCGATTGTCCATGGCGATGACGCCGCGATTGACCGGGCCAGCAGCTGGGCCCGAGAGGCCAAGGACGTGATTATCGCCGAGCGCCTGCGCCGTATGGCGATGCGCATCGTTATTTCCGTCGAGATTCAGCTCAACAAGCCGGAAGAGAACGCACTGCCGGTTCGCCTCGATGTCGCCGACATGGCGCGCACGGCCCGCGAACTGCGCGTGCAGCTCGTTAAGGCCTCTCGCGGCGAGGCGGCCGAGGTCGCGGCGGCCCTGATCGACCAGGTCTCCTCGCTCGGCGATGGCAGCGCGGCCGACAAGCGGTCGCTGCAACTGATCAAGGAATTGTCGATGGCGACCTATGCCGCCTTTGCCAATGGCGAATCGCTGGAGCGCTCAAAAGACGAGATCGACCGCACCGTCGCCAATCTGCGCGCACGGCTGCAATCGCGTTCTGCCGATGGCAAATTGAAGGCCCAGATCGAGGCTGCCCGGGCCAAGGCTGTCAGCGAGGCCCAGGATACGGCAGACGCTACTGGCCAAGCCGACGGTGCTGGTATAAAACGCGCCGCCATGTGACCGGGTTGCATGCGGGCGGGCCGGGGGCCATGTCTGCAGGGCAGAACCCAAATCTCAGGCGGTATTCATGACAAACGTGCTTCTCATCATCCAACTCCTGGTGGCGATTGCCCTGGTGGCCGTGATCCTGTTGCAGCAATCCGAGGGCGGCGCCCTTGGTGTCGGCGGCGGCGCGGGCGGCGGCATGATGAGCGGTCGTGGCGCGGCGAACATGCTGACGCGCACCACCATGATCCTGGGTGCGGTGTTCATCGGCAATTCGATCCTCCTCGCCGTCGTGGTCGGTGTGAATTCCGAGGGCCAAAGCGTGTTTGAACGCAATGCGGATGCTGTCCTGCCAGACCTTCCGGCCGATGATCTGCCCAGCGATGGCGTCCCGACGGACGGCTGATCCAGGCGTAATTCACAGTCAATTTTGTAATTGCGCCTTTCGGGTCGCACGAATCTCCGATAGGCAGATTGCCCATGCCGCGATATATCTTCATCACCGGCGGCGTGGTCTCCTCGCTCGGAAAAGGCCTCGCTTCAGCCGCTCTCGGTGCCCTGCTGCAAGCACGGGGCTATTCCGTACGTCTGCGCAAGCTCGACCCCTATCTCAATGTCGATCCCGGCACGATGTCGCCCTATCAGCATGGCGAATGCTATGTGACGGATGATGGCGCCGAGACCGATCTCGATCTGGGCCACTACGAGCGCTTCACCGGTGTGCCGGCGAGCCAGGCCGACAATATCACCACGGGACGCATCTATCAGCGCATCATCGAGCGCGAGCGCCGTGGCGATTATCTCGGTGCGACGGTGCAGGTCATTCCGCACGTCACCGACATCATCAAGCAATTCGTCCTCTCCGATGCCGGCGATGCCGACTTCGTGCTGTGCGAGATCGGCGGCACGGTCGGCGATATCGAGGGCCTGCCCTTCTTCGAGGCGATCCGCCAGCTCGGCCAGGAACTCGGCCATGAGCGCGCCGTCTTCGTTCACGTCACACTGCTGCCCTACATCAAGGTCGCCGGCGAGATGAAGACCAAGCCGACGCAGCACTCGGTCAAGGAATTGCGCTCGATCGGCATTCAGCCCGACATCCTGCTGTGCCGCTGCGAGATGCCGATCCTGGCGGGCGACAAGCGCAAGATCGGCCAGTTCTGCAATGTGCGCGAAAGCGCCGTCATCGAGGGCATGGATGCGCCGTCGCTTTATGATGTGCCGCTCGCCTATCACCGCGAAGGCCTGGACCGCGAGGTCCTGCGCTGTTTCGGAATCGCCGATGCGCCCGAGCCCGACCTCACGAAATGGCTCAAGATCTCCAAGACCATCGCCGAGCCGGACGGGGAAGTGACGATCGGCATTGTCGGCAAATATGTCGGCCTGCTCGACGCCTACAAGTCGCTGATCGAGGCGCTGGCTCATGGCGGCATCGCCAATGGCGTCAAGGTGAAGCTGAAATGGCTCGATAGTGAGCAGTTCGAGAAAGACGACCCGTTCGCGCCGCTCGAGGATGTCCACGCCGTCCTGGTGCCGGGCGGCTTTGGCGGCCGCGGCGCCGAGGGCAAGGTCGCCGCTGCGCGCTTTGCCCGCGAGCGCAAGGTTCCATTTTTCGGCATTTGTTACGGCATGCAGATGGCGGTGCTCGAAGCGGCCCGCGATCTCGCCGGGATCGAGAACGCCACCTCAAGCGAATTCGATGAGGGCGGTGAACCGATCATCGGCCTGCTGACCGAATGGTCACGCGGCAATGAGGTCGAGACGCGCTCCGAAACCGATGACAAGGGCGGCACGATGCGTCTGGGTGCCTATCCGGCCGTCCTCGCCGAGGGCAGCCGCGTGCGCGAGATCTATGGCGCCAGCCATATCGAGGAGCGCCACCGCCACCGTTACGAGGTGAATATCGCCTACAAGCAGAAGCTTGAGGAAGCGGGCCTGGTCTTCTCCGGCATGTCGCCGGACGGGATTCTGCCGGAAATCGTCGAGATCAAGGACCATCCCTGGTTCATCGGTGTGCAATTCCACCCCGAACTGAAATCGCGGCCCTTCGAGCCACATCCGCTGTTCGCCAGCTTCGTTGCTGCGGCGCTGGAACAGAGCCGGATGGTCTGATCTGACCCCGTATTGAATGCGCCCGCTGGATTTTTGCCGCCGGGATGCATCCAATCACAATCCCACATGCATCAAGGATGAAGGGCGCTATCCTGCCCGGCATGGATGTGTGATGGGAGACGATTATGCGCAATCTGGTTTTGACGGCCGTCGCGGCGGCAACAATGTCGGCGGGGCTTGCCGCCGCCGAGGATGTCCAGCAACTCGAGCTGACGGGCTTTGACAGCATCAATGCCGGCGGCGGCTATCAGCTGATCGTCACGGTTGGCGAGACATGGTCGGTCAATATCGAGGGCGATGCCGATGATTTCGACCGCCTTGATGCCCAGCTCGACGGCGATGAGCTCGCCTTGCGCCAGCGCACGCGGCTATTCCAGCGAAATCGCGGGCTTGATCTGACGGTGCGGGTCACGATGCCGGCCGTTGAAGCACTCGATTTTCATCGCGGCATCGCCAGTCAGGTATCAGGCATCGACACCGATGCCTTGTCCGTTGAAGTCAGCACCGGCGCTGAAGTCCGGCTTTCCGGGACCTGCGGACGGCTCGATCTCGATCTTTCGACCGGCGGCGTTCTGAATGCGCGCGATCTGGTCTGCCAATCGGTGGATATCGATTCCTCGACCGGCGGCGAAGCCCGCGTCTTTGCCAGCGAACGCGCCGAGGTCAGCGCCTCGACCGGCGCCGCGGTCAGGATTTTCGGCCAGCCGGCCGACCGCGAAACGCGCGCTTCGATGGGCGGCGAAATCCGTTTTGATCGCGGCGACTAAGGCGTCAGTTCGGCCAGGACCTCGACGGCCATCATTACATCTTCACGGGTGCAGTCGAACTGGCCGACCTGGAAGCGGATGACGAAGCGGCCGTCATGCATGGTCTGGGTCAGATAGGTGCGGCCGTCGGCATTGATCCGGTCGAGCAATGCGCGGGTCGCGGCTTCTCCCTCGTAGCAAAAGGTGAAGAGCGAGAAACGGCAGGGCGTCACGATCTGGAAGCCGGGCAGGGCGGCAATCGCTGCTTCAGCCTCGCGCGCCCAAGTGATGTGATTGCGGATCCGTGTGCGCAGGCCCTCCAGACCGTAGGCGCGGATCAGGAACCATAGTTTCAGCGCCCGGAAGCGGCGCCCGAGCGGCACGGTCCATTCGCTGTAATTGACCAGCCCCTCCGCGCCGCCATCATCCAGGCCAGGCGTTTCGAGATAATCCGGCCGCAGGCCCAGCGTGCGCACTTGCGGGCCCGGGTCGGCGAGAAACTGGATCGAGCAGTCAAATTGCGCGCCGAGCCATTTATGCGGGTTGAAGACAATCGAGTCCGCACCCTCGATCCCGGCCCAGATCCCGCGCAATTCCGGACAGATCATCGCCGAGCCCGCCCAGGCCGCGTCAACATGGCTGTAGAGGCCTTCAGCCGCCGCGATGGCGAGGATGGCGGCAATCGGGTCGGACGCCCCCACCGAGGTCCCACCGACGCACAGCACCACACCGGCGGGCAGATATCCGGCGGCGCGGTCGGCGGCGATGGCGGCGCTCAGGGCTTCGGGACGCATGGAATCATTCGCGTCGGTAGCGATTTTCACCAGATTGTCCTGGCCGATCCCGGCAATGCGGATCGCCTTGTCGATCGAGGAATGCGCCTGGGCCGAGGCATAGACGCGCAGCCTCGGCTGGCCGGACAGGCCGCCGGCATTGCCGGACCAGCCAAGGGCACGCTCGCGCATGGTCAGGATGGCGGCGAGGGTGGCCGAGGAGGCACTGTCCTGGATGACGCCGCGAAACCCGGCGGGCAGACCGAGCGCCTGGCGCATCCAGTCGACCATGCGGGTTTCCATTTCGGTGGCGGCCGGTGAGGTCTGCCACAGCATGCATTGCGCTGCCATCGCGGCGGTGAGCTGTTCGGCCAGCATCGAGGCCGGCGCCGCATTGGCCGGGAAATAGGCGAAGAAGCGCGGATGCTGCCAATGCGTCATGCCATCGGGCACAATACGTTCGAAATCGGCGAAGATCTGCTCCATCGTCTCGGCCGCTTCCGGCGGTGAGGCGGGGAGCTGGCGCAGGATGTCGCCGGGCTGGGACTGGGCGCGCACCGGGCGCTCGCGCAGGGTGGAGAGATAGTCCACCGTCCAGTCGGCAATCCGCCTGGCCCAGCGGCCATAAGTGTCCAGATCCATGGCCTGTCCTCGCTTTGATGCTTTGCCCGGGTCCAGTTCGCAAAACTGGACTCGGGGTGGAAGAGGGGCCTCACTCTTACACTGACTGGAGCGAGGATGCGTAGAGGCCGGCGATGGGCGGATGCAGGTCGAGAGAGATGCGTATCGGCGATCCCGGCCCCGCATCGAAGATGAACAGAATTATGTGAAACGGCAAACACTGTCTGCCAGTCTGCCATTGCCCCGGCGGGAGGCGTGGAGCCGCATGGGGACTGGAAATTCGCGGATGGCAGGGTGATGGCAGACTGTCACCGGCTACCATTCACTGTCGCGACCGGCGGCCATCCGGACGCGGGAAATCTTGACGGGCCAACGATGTCAAAGAGCGAGGTTGGCCCGATTATAACGCGGATGGGGTGGGGGGCGGATTGGATGGGCCGGCAAAAGCAAGCCTCAAGTCTCTCCGCGGCGGACTCCGGCTTTTCGGCACCGCCGTGAAGAGGGACGTGTACCTCTGGTACGCGTCCCGGAGAGGACTCTCTTTTCACGGCGATTTCAGGCGAAGGAGTCCGGCATCGACCGAAACCGGGTTTTCCCCGGGACAGGCAGAAGACGACCCTGTCCGCCAGGTGAGGTTTCCATCCGGCCGCCGCTGGGCCAGACCCCGACCTGAAAACCATGCTGGGATCCGGCCAGACTGGACTTGTCTCGTCAAGGGCGCGAAGCGCCGCTGCGCGGTCAGGACCCTTGACGAGACAAGTCCAGTCTGGCGCCCTGCTTGGCAAGGTTTCAGGAAGGGATGTGCCCGGCGCGGGCCGGAGCGGAATCGGGAATTCGGTTGATCTTAATGGATGCTTGGTTTTAGGAAATGGGTGCCTGTCACCATTTATTGTGGCAATCCGCAAACAGGCGAATATTGGGGTGCCGTTCAATATCCTGGTAACTAATCTGGGAGTGATATCGGCTCTGATCACAGTCAGGTTTTCCATGCGGGCAAATGCTGTAGGCGTTTTTTTGTTGCTGGGCGCGTGCCAGCCTGCGGCGAGTCCGGAGGCGAATGCTTCGGTCGCTGCGTCTGCAATGCCTGTTTCGTCGACGATATGTTCGGCGAATGAAGTCCTGTTCAGTGATCAGAGCCTGATTTACCGTGTCGGACACGATCTGTTCGCGATGTACGAGGGCAATATGGCGAGCGAGTCGTTCGCCGCTGTGGATTTTATCAGTACCGCCCCCGGGCAGGGATCAGGCGCCTTGCTCGGCTACAGGGACAACAGCGGCGCCCACACCCTCTACATGTTGTCGAGCAACGGGATTACTCGTCGCCTCACGCTCGACGTGCCGCCCGGATTCGGTTTGACGAAGCAGGATTTCTACCTCTGGGCACGCAGCGGCGGCGCGCAGCCATTGCGATTTTACCGCAGGCACCACCTGGACTACCGCGGCGGCTCAGGACCGCCCGTTGATGACCCGGTTCTGGATGTACCATTGCTGCAATATCGCCGGACCGAGTATCGATCCCTTCGCGTGTCAGTGGAATTGGAAGCCGAGACTGACGCCATCACATCAGTGTATGGGGGCTATAATCACCTCTGGCTTCCGGATGAAGGTGCCACGTTCTGGAATCTTGACGACCTCTCCCTTCCCGGTCCGTTGATGCATTCAAGTCCTGAACCGCACCTTTATCGCGATGGTCATCGTGCCGGCTCGTTGAGCCTTGGCCCCACGATCCCTTACGGGCTTCCGGAGCCGGTTCTGACCCATGATGCGACTGGCCGGACTGGTTATCTATTTGCGCTCGGCTATGCGCCTGATCGGACCGACCTGATCTCCGGATTTCTCACTGTCGATGGTTTTGAACCGGTCGCGCAGGCGTCGGAATCCGGCGATCCTGTGATCGACAACTCCGGGCACTGGATCGGCAGCCTTGGGGGGCTGGAGCCAGGTCGACTCATCCTCTTCGACCGGAGTGTTGATGCTTTCGATGACTGGTTCGTCGAGATGGCGTCTGTATCGGCGGGCGAGGCCAGAATGGTGGTCCGTTACTCTGATCGGTATGAGCGCCAGGTCGGCTGGCTGGACTTGCGTGATCCGAACTCTGAAGTGCATGTTCTCGCCCATTGCGGATCGGCGCAACATCCCACCAACTTGGCAACAAGTCCGGAAGGTGGCGCGGAAGGGATCGAACACGCCTTGTTCGAGCAAACCGACGCCGGGAATGCTCCGGGAAGCTTGGTCGCACACGTGCATGGAGGCCCGGCTGCTTCGACACCCGATAATATTCCATCATTAATTCAAACGGCTGCGCGAAATGGCTCAGATGTCCTGATCGTGAACTATCGAAGCTCGAGCGGCCAGGACAAATGGATGTCACTGGGGCCGGATACGCCACTTCGCCCCTTTCCTGCAGGCGAAAATGAGCCTGTGCGGATATGGACAGCGTCGGAGATGGCACAGGATGTGACGCAGGCCATTCTGGCCGCGACCCGCAGACGCCACTATTCCACGGTGATTGTGAGCGGAGAGAGTTTTGGCGCGTTACTGTCCCTGCTGGCGATCAGCCGTTCGCAAAACGAGCTTCCAGTAAGTTGTGCGATTCTCACGAGTCCGCTGCTCGCGCTCTCGCCCTATGAAGACTATTTTCAGAATCGGTTTGGTGCAGATGCCGCAAATATACTGTTGCGAATGGACGCGGGCGTTGAGCAGTACGAGCACCGGCTCGCGTCTGGCGATTTCATCTGGCCCGATGGTGTCCCCCTCATGATCATCCAGGGCATGCGCGACGACATTACGCCAGACGACCTTACTCGCGCTTTTGTCAGCGAGGTCATGCGGGCAGGTGGGGTCGAGCCGCACCTGTATGAATTGGCTGGCGAGGAGCACAGAATCTCGACGGCACATCGAGAGGCCTTCGACGAGGCCTATGAAAGCTGCTTCAAATAAATGGTGACAGGCACCGATTATCGCCAAGGTGCCCGCGTTTTTTCACGGGGAGACCCGCGTCCGTCCGGCACATATTGAGGAGAAAAAGGGCGGCGTCGTTCTGCAGTCGACCTAAGTTCAAATGAGTGATCGTGTCTCGTGATCGTGCGGTCTGCGGCGTCGCCCACAAAAGGTTAATACGCCTGTTGGGCGCGAATGTCACGAACAAGCGTCCCGAACGCTTGCGTGGCCAGTTCGAAGCGGCTATATGGCGCGGCTCTAACGGGTGGTTTGCACCACCTCTAACCGTATTCAGCATCGTGGAGAGCCTGATGGCCGTCCCTAAAAGAAAAACTACGCCGTCCAAGCGCGGCATGCGCCGCAGCCACGACGCCCTGTCCAACCCTGTCTATGTCGAAGACAAGGATTCCGGCGAGCTGCGTCGTCCGCACCATGTCGATCTGAAGTCCGGCATGTATCGCGGCCGTCAGATTCTCGACGTCAAGGACGATTGATTCTTGCACGCCGCGGCACCGCTGGTGCTGCGCGCATGAATTTCCGCAGGCGCGTTCCGGCAACCGGGGCGCGCCTGTTGCGTTTCAACTCGACCGACCCCGATTTTCCATGGCGGGCTTTGACTTGCGTCCGGCTTTGGCTATGAAGCGCCCCAACAACACCTGCCTGATATCCGTTCCAATGGAGCCTGATCCTCATGACCGCCATCACCGACATCATCGCCCGTGAAATCCTCGACAGCCGCGGTAATCCGACCGTTGAGGTCGATGTGTTGCTGGAGGATGGCAGTTTCGGCCGCGCCGCCGTGCCCTCGGGCGCCTCGACCGGCCAGCATGAAGCGGTGGAAATGCGCGATGGCGGAGAACGCTATGGCGGCAAGGGCGTGCTCAAGGCGATCGCGGCGATCGAAGGCGAAATCTTCGAGACGATTGGCGGTTTCGATGCCGAGAATCAGCGCCGGATCGATGCGGCCCTGATCGAGCTCGACGGCACCCCCAACAAGTCCCGGCTTGGCGCCAATGCGACCCTGGGCGTTTCGCTCGCCGTCGCCAAGGCCGCCGCCGAGAGCTTTGGCCAGCCGCTCTATCGCTATATCGGCGGCCTCAATGCCCGCGTGCTGCCAACGCCGATGATGAATATCATCAATGGCGGCGCCCATGCCGACAATCCCATCGACTTCCAGGAATTCATGATCATGCCGGTCGGCATGGAGAGCTTTTCCGAAGCCCTGCGCTGCGGCTCCGAAATCTTCCACGCCCTGAAGGCGCGCCTCAAGGCTGATGGTCTCAACACCAATGTCGGCGATGAGGGCGGTTTCGCCCCGAATATCGCCACCGCCGAACAGGCGCTCGACGTCATCATGGCGGCGATCGAATCGGCCGGCTACAAGCCTGGCGAGGATGTCGCCCTGGCGCTTGATGTCGCCTCGACGGAATTCTTCAAGGACGGCAAGTATGTGCTGGCCGGCTCGGGCAAGACCCATGACAGCGAGGCCTTCGCCGCCTATCTGGAAACCCTGGTCAATGCCTATCCGATCATCTCGATCGAGGACGGCATGGCCGAGGATGACTGGGAGGGCTGGAAAGCGCTCACCACGCGCCTGGATGGCCGTTGCCAGCTGGTCGGCGATGATCTCTTCGTCACCAATCCGGAACGCCTGGCCCACGGCATCGAGGTCGGCGCCGCCAATTCCATCCTGATCAAGGTCAACCAGATCGGCACGCTGTCGGAAACCCTCGATGCCGTCGATATGGCGCTGCGCTCGGGCTATTCCGCCGTCATGTCGCACCGCTCCGGCGAGACCGAGGATTCGATCATTGCCGATCTCGCGGTCGCCACCAATTGCGGGCAGATCAAGACCGGCTCGCTGGCGCGTTCAGACCGTACTGCCAAGTACAACCAGCTCCTGCGCATTGAATCCGAGCTGGGTGATATGGGCGTCTATGCCGGCTCCAGCGCCATCAGCTAGGCCGTAACGCCCCGGGGGCATTCATGGATATCCATCGCCACAATGCCAAGGCCTGGAATGTCGAATCCGATGGCGGCGAGAGCCCCTGGTGCCAGCCGGTCGGCGCGGATGTGATCGCCGCTGCCCGGCGCGGCGACTGGTCGGTCATCCTCACGCCCAATAAATCCGTTCCGAAGGACTGGTTCGGCGAACTGGCCGGCGCGCGCGTGCTCTGCCTGGCCGGCTCGGGCGGGCAGCAGGCGCCGGTGCTGGCCGCCGCCGGAGCCGATGTGACCGTGCTCGATATCTCGGCCGCGCAATTGGCCAAGGACAGGCTGGTCGCTGACCGTGACGGGCTGGCGATGACGCTGGTCGAGGCCGACATGACGCGGTTGGCTGACCATATCAGCGGCCCGTTCGATCTGATCTGCCACCCGATCTCCAATCTCTTCATCGCCGATCTCGCGCCGGTCTGGCGTCAGTGCGCCGATGTTCTCCGGCCGGGCGGGCGATTGCTCTCCGGCTTCGTCAATCCGGACTTCTGGCTGTTCGATCATGATGAGCTCGAGGCCGGCGGGCCTTTGCAGGTCAGACACAAACTGCCCTTCGATGCGGCGCGGGACCTGCCGCCAGCGCTTGTACAGGGGCGAATCGAAAAGCACGAGGCCCTCGAATTCAGCCACAGCCTCCAGGCCCAGATTGGCGGCCAGATCGAGGCCGGGCTTCTGATCGCCGGTTTCTACGAGGATGACTGGTCGGATGCGGCAACCCCGCTCAACGCCTATATGCCGACCGGTTTCGCCACCCTCGCCATCAAACCGGATTGATCCGGCTCCGCGAGATAGATATGTCGCCGCCCGTTTCGATCGGCTAGGGTGACGTCCGGTATTGGAAACGGGGGGCGATGATGGGGATTTTCAGCAAGCTGTTTGTGATTCTGTCAGCTTCGCTCGGCCTCTTTGTCTCCGGACTGGATCTGCTCGAGCGCTTCGATGTCGATGTGAATGCCTGGCTGCGCGGCATCCCGCCGGTCATTGCCACCGTGCCGGAGCGCTATGGCGACTGGGTGGATCAATTCGTCCGGGAGCGGCTCGCTGCGCCGCAGAGCACCCAGATGGCCGCTCCGTCCGCCATGCAGGCGCCTGGCAGCAAGCCTGATGACACCGTGATCGTGGAGCAGGCGCGGCCGGCCGACCGGGATACGGCCGGCATGATGATCTCGGCGGGCGTGGCCGTCATGATGGCCCTGATCCTGGCCCTGATGTCGCGCGGGCTGTTCCGGCGCGAATGACGACCGGGCAGGCGGGGCAGCCAGCGGTCCGGACCGTCTCGATGGCCGCATTTGCGGCCCGGATATTACCGGTCCCTGAATCCCGGATTCATGCTTCTTAAAGCCTGATAGTGTTCTATCATCCCCAGAAGACAGGCCGCAAAGGCCGACAATCAGGGTGTGTGGCATTGGACGCGATCAAGCGTATTCTTCCCAGCTGTTTCCTCGCCGTCGCGATCGCCTATTTCGGCTTTCACGCGCTGACGGGCGAGCAGGGCGTGCTCAACTGGATCGTCGTCAAGAACGACCTCCACGCCGCTGAAATCGAACTCGCCGAAGCCCGCCTCGAACGTGAAGCCCTGGAAACCACGGCCGCACGCCTGCGCTCCGACAGTCTCGATCTCGACTATGTCGAGGAACGCGCCCGCACGATCCTGAATGTCGCCCATCCGCGCGACTTCATCGTCGAGATCACCACCGACGACGGCCGCTAGGCTCCCGCTTTCCACGGACAGACGCCGCGTCATACCCATGGCGCGCATTCGCATGTGATCCCCGTCCATGCCGGTTTCGCCGCAATCGCGAAATGTACCGGCTCCGCTTGCCCCCGATGGCCGCTTTCTGGTACAGGGCGGTAGCGAAACAGGGGAACGCGACGGTTATAGTTCGCGTACGAAGAAATGGCTGCGAAGCGCAAATCAACCACTGCTACCGTCAAGGCCGCCGGCAAGGACCAGCTGCTGCAATACTATTCCGAGATGCTGATGATGCGGCGTTTCGAGGAAAAGGCCGGCCAGCTTTACGGCATGGGCCTGATTGCCGGCTTCTGCCACCTCTATATCGGTCAGGAGGCCGTGGTGGTCGGTGTCCAGGCGGCGCTCGAAGAGGGCGACCAGGTCATCACCGGCTATCGCGACCACGCCCACATGCTTGCCAAGGGCATGGATCCCAATGGCGTCATGGCGGAGCTCACAGGGCGCGCCGGCGGTTATTCGCGCGGCAAGGGCGGCTCGATGCACATGTTCTCCCGCGAGAAGCACTTCTATGGCGGGCACGGCATTGTCGGAGCCCAGGTCTCGCTCGGGACGGGCCTGGCCTTCGCGGATCGCTACAAGGACAATGGCAAGATCTCGGTCGCCTATTTCGGCGATGGCGCGGCCAATCAGGGCCAGGTCTATGAGAGTTTCAACATGGCCCAGCTCTGGCACCTGCCGGTGGTCTATGTGATCGAGAACAATCAATACGCCATGGGCACCGCCGTCGGCCGCGCCTCGTCGGAAACCCATCTGCACAAGCGCGGCGCCTCCTTCGGCATTCCCGGCATCGAAGTCGACGGCATGGATGTCGAAGCCGTGCGCGCCGCCGCCGAAATGGCGGCCAAGCACGCGCGCTCGGGCGAGGGCCCCTTCATCCTGGAAATGAAGACCTATCGCTATCGCGGCCACTCCATGTCGGATCCGGCGAAATACCGCTCGCGCGAGGAAGTCGACGATATTCGTAGCCATCACGACCCGATCGATCTGATCAAGAAGCGTCTGATCGAGGGCGGCCATGCATCCGAGGACGACCTCAAGGCGATCGACAAGGAGGTGAAGGCCGTGGTCAATGCGGCTGCCGAATTCGCCAAGACCTCGCCGGAACCCGATCCGGCCGAGCTCTATACCGACGTATTGCTGGAGGCATGAGCATGACCCCGCAAGTGAAACATTTCCTCGAAAACTGGCACACCGCCGTGCGCAATCGTGATCGCGATCTGCTCGAATCCATCATTGCCGAGGGCTGCGAATTGCATTCGCCCGTGGTGTGGAAGCCATCGGCTGACAAGCATTACCTGCTGCACATCCTGATGGGCGTGATCTCGATCATCGAGGATTTCGACTACCGCAAGGAATGGGTCGACGGGAATATGGTCATTCTCGAATTCACCGGCACGGTCGATGGCAAGGGCCTGCTCGGGATTGACCGGATCACCATTGATGATGAGGGCCGCATGTGCCGGATCGAGGTGTTGATCCGCCCCCTCAACACGCTGATCGAATTTGCCACGCGCATGCGCGAACACGCCCTGCGCTACAAGCCTGAAGCCGCCAATAGCTGAGCGGCGTGCTCGCTGTGACCACAGACAGGAATTGACCGATGTCGATTGAAATCCTCATGCCCGCCCTTTCGCCTACAATGGAAGAGGGCACGCTGGCCAAGTGGAATATCAAGGAGGGTGACAGTGTCACGTCCGGCATGGTGATCGCCGAGATCGAGACCGACAAGGCGACGATGGAAGTCGAAGCCGTCGAGGAAGGCGTGGTCGCCAAGCTTCTCGTGCCCGAGGGCACCGAGAATGTGAAGGTCAATGCCGTGATCGCGATTCTGGCGGAAGAGGGCGAGGATGCGAGCGCTGTTGAAGCCGCTCCGGAAGCCAAGTCTGCCCCTGCGCCAGCCGTCGAACCCGAAGCTGCGCCCCAGGCTGCACCCGCCGCGGCACCAGCCATGCACGACCCTGAAATCCCCGCCGGCACCAAGATGATCTCGACCACCGTGCGCGACGCCCTGCGCGACGCCATGGCCGAGGAAATGCGCCGCGATGACACCGTCTTCGTGATGGGCGAGGAAGTCGCCGAATACCAGGGCGCCTACAAGGTCACACGCGGCCTGCTCGACGAGTTCGGCGCCAGGCGCGTTGTTGATACCCCGATCACCGAGCACGGTTTTGCCGGTCTCGGCGTTGGTGCCGCCTTCAACGGTCTTCGCCCCATCGTTGAATTCATGACCTTCAATTTCGCCATGCAGGCGATTGACCACATCATCAATTCCGCCGCCAAGACGCTCTACATGTCCGGTGGCCAGATGGGCTGTCCGATCGTGTTCCGCGGCCCCAATGGAGCCGCCAGCCGGGTCGGCGCCCAGCACAGCCATGATTATTCGTCCTGGTACGCCAATGTGCCCGGCCTGAAAGTCGTCGCGCCCTATGACGCCGCCGACGCCAAGGGTCTGTTGAAAGCCGCGATCCGTGATCCCAATCCGGTCGTCTTCCTCGAGCATGAACTGGTCTATGGCGAGAGCTTCGATGTGCCCGATCTGGAGGACTGGATCGTCCCCATCGGCAAGGCGAAGGTGCGCCGTGAGGGCACGGACGTCACCATAACCGCACACAGCCGGATGGTGGGATACGCCCTGCAGGCCGCTGAAATCCTCAGCGAAGAGGGCATCTCCGCCGAAGTGATCGATCTGCGCACCCTGCGTCCGCTCGACACCGACACGGTGGTCGCCAGCGTCAAGAAAACCAATCGCATCGTCTGCGCCGAAGAGGGCTGGGGCCGGATGGGCGTCGGCGCCGAGATCGCCGCCGTCGTCACCGCCGAGGCCTTCGACTATCTCGACGCCCCGCCAGCGCGCGTGCACCAGAAAGACGTGCCGCTGCCCTATGCCGGCAATCTGGAAAAGCTCTCGCTTCCGGGTGTTGAAGATATCCTGGAGGCGGTGAGGGCCGTCTGTTACGTGGAGTAGGGAAGATGTCCGAAGCTCAAGCCAAGAAGCCCCGCCACGGCGGCTGTCATTGCGGTGCCGTGCGCTTTGCCGCCATCCTGCCGGACAATGTCGTGGCCTTGTCGTGCAATTGCTCGATCTGCGCCAAGACCGGTTTCATCCATGTCATCACGCCGGGCGCGGATTTCCGCATCATGCACGGCGAGGACATGCTGACCGAATACCGCTTCAACACCGGCACGGCGAAGCATTATTTCTGCCGCCAGTGCGGCGTGGAAGCCTTCAACGTGCCGCGTTCGCATCCCGATGACTGGTCGGTCAATTTGCGCTGTTTCGATGCCGATGCCGGGCTTCTGCCCCGCTTCCAGGAATTCGACGGCGCCAATTGGGAAGCCAATATCGCAAGCATCAATCCAGAACGGGCCCCTGACGGGGCCAATGACGCCTGAGGCGAGGACCTATCATGTCGATCGAAATCACCATGCCCGCCCTGTCCCCGACGATGGAAGAGGGCACGCTTGCCAAATGGCATGTCAAGGAGGGCGACAAGGTCGAGAGCGGCATGGTGCTGGCCGAGATCGAGACCGACAAGGCAACGATGGAAGTCGAGGCCGTCGATGAGGGTGTGATCGGCAAGATCCTGGTCGATGAAGGCACGGAAGGCGTCAAGGTCAATGCCGTGATCGCCATTCTGCTCGAAGAGGGCGAGGATGCCAGCGCGATGGATAAGCCCGCTGCTGCGCCTGCCGCACCAGCTCCGGCGGCAGCTGCACCGGCCCCTGCACCCGCGGCAGCGCCGGCCACTCCGGCTGCCCCTGCGAAGGCCGCAGCCGAGGGCGATCGCCTGAAGGCTTCCCCGCTCGCCAAGCGCATCGCCGCCGACAAGGGCCTCGATCTCTCATCGATCAAGGGCTCCGGCCCGCACGGCCGTATCGTCAAGCGCGATGTCGAGAACGCCCAGCCCGGTGCTGCCAAACCGGCGACCGCCCCCGCTGCCGCACCGGTCGAGATCGACCAGGATGCCCCGCTGGCGCGCTATGGCATCGCCGCTGACCGCTATGACGTGGTCAAGGCCGACGGCATCACCAAGATTGCCGCCAAACGCCTGTCGGAGAGCTTCCGCGACATCCCGCACTTCCCGCTCAATGTTGATTGCCGCATCGACGCGCTGCTTGATTTCCGCAAGCGCATCAATGAGGCGGCCAGCGAGGGCGTGAAGGTCTCGGTCAATGATATCCTGATCAAGGCTGCCGGCCTGGCGCTCAAGAAAGTGCCCGCCGCGAATGCCTCCTGGATCGAGGATGGCCGTATCGCCCTGCACAAGCATGCCGACGTCTCGATGGCGGTGGCGATTGAGGGCGGGTTGATCACGCCGATCATTTTCGACGCCGACACCAAGGGCCTGGTCCAGATCTCCACCGAGAGCAAGGATCTCGCGGCCCGCGCCCGCACCCGCAAGCTCAAGCCGGAAGAATTCCAGGGTGGCACCTTCTCGCTGTCCAATCTGGGCATGTTCGGCATCCAGTCCTTCTCCTCCATCATCAACCCGCCCCAGGGCATGATCCTCTCGGTCGGCGCCGGCGAACAGCGCCCGGTGGTTACCAATGGCGCGCTGGCCGTCGCTACCGTGATGACGGTGACGCTAACCTGCGATCACCGCGTTGTGGATGGTGCGACGGGGGCGAAATGGATCGCGGCGTTCAGGACGTTTGTTGAAGATCCGATGACGATGTTGATGTAGCGGGAGATATCTCCGGCAATGCATAGAGTTGTCATCCCGGCCGGATGCCCGGCCCTGTGCCGGGCGCAGAGCCGGGACCTACCCGCTGCTCCAGCTGGACTGACGGGTAGGTCCCTGATCTGCGCCCCGCCTGCGCGGGGCATCCGTCAGGGATGACAACGTGTTATTGGTGTTGAGTTGGAGCAAGAGGACCCCGCAATGACCCAATCCGCCCAACTCGGCGAAATCCGCCATGTCGATCTGGTTCAGCCCAACCAGGCCAATCATCTCGGCAGCTATTTCGGCGGTGCCGCGATGGCGCAGATGGACAAGATCGCGTCCTTGGTCGCAGCGCGCCATGCCCGGCGGCCCTTTGTCACCGCCTCGTGTGACCGGATCGATTTTCGCGCCCCGGTGTTTGTCGGCAATCTGATCGAGCTCACAGGGCGCGTAAATCTCGTCGGGCGCACCTCGCTGGTGGTCGATGTCGAGCTGTCCGCCGAGGACATGGTCACCGGCGAACGCCATGTCTGCACCCGCGGCGGTTTCACCATGGTGGCCCAGGATCGCAAGACCAATCCGGCGCGCCTGCCGCCGGCCCCTGACCGGCTGATCGATTTTATCCCGTCACCGGCGGGATCGGCGCGGGTGCTGGAACTCGTTTTCCCCGGCGATACCAATACGCTCGGCCAATTGCTCGGCGGCAATGCGATGTCGCTGATGGGCAAGGCGGCGCAGATCGCCGCTTCGCGCCACACCCGCAGCCAGGTCGGAATGGCGGCGTCCAACAAGATCGATTTCATCGCCTCGACGCTGGAGGGCGAATTGCTCGATGTCACCGGGCAGGTGATCTCGGTGGGGCGCACCTCGATGCGTGTCGCCGTCCGGGCCGATGCCGAAAACCTGATGACCGGCGAGCGCCGACTGGTGGGCGAGGCGGAGTATGTGATGGTGGCACTGGATGAGGCGGGACGCCCGACACCGGCGAAGCCGCTCGGCTAGATCGCCGCGATCGGCAGCACCTTGGTCTGCAGCGCCGGTGCGCGTGCCAGATCATTGCATCGATGCCAGCCGGCAATCGAGAATCGCGGGGCGAGGGCGGGTGTCACCTCGTGCGGGATTTCTTCGCTGAGGAAGACGGCAAAGGTGCCGAATTCGGGCACGATATCAGTGATGGCTTGGTCATCGCTCTCGTCATAGAGGCGCAACAGGCCGCCATTTCTGCTGTGCCAGCCGGGATTGAGGTAGAGCACTGAGGACAGGATGCGATTGCGCGCGCCGCGGAAACTGTCCAGGTGGCGGCGATAGAAACCGCCCGGCTCGTAAACCGCGTAGTGCGCCTCAAAGGAAAACAGGCCTAGGGCCAGACGCTGGTTGAGCTGCAGCCGCAGGCTTTCCGCGAAATCGAGCCATCCTCGCTGCGCTGGACTGGCACCATCGAACCAGCGCGTCTTGTCCCGCCGGATCTCGCGGACCAGCTCATGATCAGTCGCACGGCCGATACCGGCTCGGCTGAGCTCGTCTTCCTGCCACAGCGTCATCGCCTCATCGCGCAAGGCAGTGAGCAGGGCGGTGTCGGTGATGGTCTGCTGCGACCAGCCCCGCCCGGTCAGGTCCTGGCACAGCCTGTCCGGGTTGAAGGCGGGGATGGCAGGCGGTGGCGCAATCTGCAGGGTCAAGTTTGGCGGGTCCGATCCAGTGAGCGCGGCGATTAGGCCGGGGCCGGGGCAGGGTCAATCGAAATCGCACACAGTGAGCGGCTTGCCTGACCCGGCGCCAGGCGGGATTGTAGCGCAAGCTTACAAGAATCGGAGTGGCAGATGCCGGTAGAATCCATTTCCCTGGTGGCCAAACACGCCCAGTTTGACGATGTCTGGGCGCCCAAGCGCGTCGCGAAGCTGGACAATTACGATATCAAGCTGGCCAAGGGGACAGGCAGTTTCGACTGGCACGCCCATCTCGACGCCGATGAACTCTTCCTGGTCACGCGCGGCAATCTTCGCATCGAGATCGATGGTCAGGACCCGGTCATTCTCGGGCCCGGCGAATTATGCGTCATCCCGAAGGGCGTGCGTCACCGTCCGGTCTGCCTGACTGACGAGGTGCACATCATGCTGCTGGAGCAGGCCGGGATCGTGAACACCGGCGATAATCCCGACAGCGACCTGACCCAGACGATCGAGGATATCTGATCCGGACTTGAATCGGGGCGGCGGGCCGGGCAGTCTTCAGGCTCGATCACGGGAGAGATCAGCATGGATGACGCATCGGGGCCGCAGGCCAAATTCCGCGCCATGGAAGAGGGAACGGCCGAGGACTGGGCCGCGATCGCCGGCGCTTTCGGGCCGTTTGCCGCCGCATTGCCGGATCGTGTCCTGACGCATTTGCGCCTGCTCGACGGCGATTATGGCGGCTTCCCGATTGACCGGCTGCAGCACTCCCTCCAGACCGCAACTCGCGCCCATCGCGACGGCCGTGACGAGGAATATGTCGTGATGGCGCTGCTGCACGATATCGGCGACACGCTGGGCAGTTATAATCACCCCGATATCGCCGCCGCCATACTGGCGCCCTTCCTGTCGGAAGAGAATAACTGGATCGTCGCCAAGCACGGGATTTTCCAAGGATATTATTTCTTCCACCATCTCGGGCTGGACCGCGATATGCGCGAGCAATTCCGCGACCACAAATATTTCGCGGCCTGCCAGGAATTCTGCGAGAAATACGACCAGACCGCCTTCGACCCCGACTATGCCAGCGAACCGCTCGACTTCTTCGAGCCGATGGTTCGCCGGGTGATGGCGGCGCCGAAGCGCTCCATCTATGCCGAGGCCCTGGAATAGTCAGCCGAGATTGAAGCGCGCCAGGGCGGCGCGGGCGATCGCCTCACCATGCTCCTGCACGAAATGCCCGGCTTCTGCGACTTCCATCGCTGGCGGGCAGTTGCGGATCTGTTTCTGTAGCCACGCCATCGCCGGTGGCCCGAGCACCGGGTCCTGCATGCCGACCGCCATGAAGCTTTCACCGGCCCATTTGTTACGCCAGAAATCCAGCGCCGCCAGTCCGGTATCGACGCCTTCCATGTCCGGGCGCGTCTGCACCAGGGCGGGAAAGCGGCGCACGCCGGCCTTGTAGCTGTCATCAGGGAAGGGGGCGTTATAGGCGGCCGCCTCGGCATCGCTCATGCCCGGTGTCGAGCGCTTCATCAGCTTGCCGACATCGAAGCCGGGCGTATTGGCGACATAATCGCGCCAGGCATCAAAGCCGGGCCCTGCAGCCTGGCCGATCCCGAGCGAGGTATTCATCACGATCAGGCGGGTGAAGCGGTCCGGATAGTCCATCGGCAGGGTGAGGCCGATCAGCCCGCCCCAGTCCTGGCAGACCAGGCCGATATCATTGAGGTCGAGGCGTTCGATCAGGGCTTTGACGGCATTGCGATGGAAATGAAAGGTATAGGCCTCGTCCTCAACCGGCTTGTCGGAGCGTCCGAAGCCAAAGAAATCCGGGGCGATGACGCGGGCGCCGGCGTCGAGGAAGACGGGAATCATCTTGCGATAGAGATAGGCCCAGCTCGGCTCGCCATGCAGGCACAGGAATACCGGCGCGCCGACCTTGGGCCCCTCATCGACATAATGCATGCGCAGGCCCTGATAGCCCGGCAGGTCGTCGACATAATTGGGCGCGTAGTCCCAGGCCGGCAGGGCCTGGAAGCGCTCATCGGGGGTTCGCAGGCTCTTGATCATGGCGGCGCTCTCCTGGGTTTGCGGCAGGATAGCCGCTTGGGGACCGCTTTTGCCAGCATTGATCCGGCCCCCGCCAAATGCTAATGGGCTGCAGGCGTCAACGTATTTATTTCGCACGTAAATAAAAGGATTTCGCGATGGTCGGCCAGGCATTTGATGTGATCGTGATCGGCAGCGGCCCCGGCGGCTATGTCGCGGCGATCCGCGCATCCCAGCTGGGTCTGAAGACGGCGATTGTCGAGCGGTCCGAACTCGGCGGTATCTGCCTCAACTGGGGCTGTATCCCGACCAAGGCGCTGCTGCGCACCTCGGAAGTCTATCATCTGATGCACAATGCCGAGGCCTTCGGGCTGAAGGCGGAAAAGATCAGCTTCGACATCGAGGCCATCGTCAAGCGCTCGCGCGGCGTGGCCGGACGCCTGTCCGGCGGCATCGCGATGCTGATGAAGAAGAACAAGATCGCCGTCATCAAGGGCGAGGCGAAGCTCGACAAGGGCGCGGACGCCCCGACCGTTGTCGTCGGCGCTGACCGCTACACCGCCAAACATGTCATCCTCGCCACCGGCGCCCGTGCCCGCACGGTTCCCGCTGCCGGTCTGGAACCCGATGGCGACAAGATCTGGACCTATCGCGAGGCCATGGTACCGACCTCGATGCCGAAATCCCTGCTGGTGATCGGCTCCGGCGCGATCGGTATCGAATTCGCCAGCTTTTACCGCAACATGGGCGCCGAGGTGACCGTGGTCGAAATGATGGACCGGGTTGTGCCGGTCGAGGACGCGGAAATCTCCGCCTTCGCCGCCAAGGCCTTCAAGAAACAGGGCATGACGTTGATGCTCTCCTCCCAGGTCGAAAAACTGGAAAAGACCGCCAAGAGCGTCAAGGTCTCGGTCAAGGACGCCAAGGGCGCCATCACCGTAGTCGAGGTCGAGAAGGTCATCCTCGCCATCGGGATTGCGGCCAATGTCGAAAATCTCGGCCTGGAAGCGCTCGGCGTGAAGATCGACCGCGGCCATGTCGTCAATGACGGTTTCGGCCGCACGAATGTCAAAGGCCTCTACGCCATCGGTGATGTCGCCGGACCGCCCTGGCTGGCCCACAAGGCGAGCCATGAAGGCGTTGTCTGCGTCGAGAAGATCGCCGGCAATGAGGTCCATGCCTTCGACACGTCCAACATTCCCGGCTGCACCTATTGTCACCCGCAGATTGCCTCTGTCGGCCTGACCGAAGCGAAAGCCAAGGAAGCCGGGCATGAGGTCAAGGTCGGCCGCTTCCCCTTCGTCGGCAATGGCAAGGCGATTGCGCTCGGTGACGACCAGGGCATGGTCAAGACCGTGTTCGATGCCAGGACCGGCGAATTGCTCGGCGCCCACATGATCGGATCGGAAGTCACCGAGCTGATCCAGGGCTATGTCGTGGCGCGCCAGCTCGAGACCACAGAGGCCGAGCTGATGCACACCGTCTTCCCGCATCCGACCCTGTCGGAAATGATGCATGAGAGCGTGCTCGACGCCTATGGCAAGGCGCTGCACATCTAGCGGGACGCGCCACGCGACAGTCCCTGCATCCAATCTGCCGTTTGCAGGCATCATAGCGTCAGAGATGACGCGACAGATGTCGCGCGGGAGGAATGAAGATGACCAAACTGATCCTGATGGCCAGCTGTGCCCTGGCTGTGACGGCCTGCACCAATTCCACCTATGGCCCGGCCGAAAACCGGTCCACGGAGAGCGCGGGCCTGGTGGCTTCACGGGATGTCGATGTCACCGGTGATGCCGATTTTGCCGGCATGCTGGTGCGCGCCAATGGCAATGTCGGCCGCGACCTCGAGCTCGCCGGAGCCTCGGTAACCTCCAATGCCGTGGTCGGCGGCGACCTCGCCGCAGCGGGCGCGTCGGTCCGTTTCACCGGATCCGTCCAGGGCAATACCGAGATCGCCGCAGCGAGGGCCTGGATCGATGCCGACCTGAATGGCGACGTGGAGATCGCCGGTGCCCGCGTCACCCTGGACGGCCGCGTGGGCGGAAGGCTCGATATGCACGGCGCGAGAATGCACCTGAAAGGTGAATATGCCGGCCCGGTAGAAGTGATCGGCGAGGGACGCGAGGACGAGGATCGGGTCCGCAACGGCCGCGCCATTCTCGCCGGCAATTTCGCTGGCGGGGGCGTGGTTTGCGCGACACATGTCGAAGTCCGCTCCAGCGCCCGTTTCGGCAGCGAGATGCGAATCATCGCCAGCGAGCGGCCCGAGGGCATGGTGTCCGGCTACAGCTATGAGCCGCTCAACGGACGAGACTGCGACACGATTGATACCTGAGGGCGAAGTGGGCGGGAGGCCGTTGGCGCTCCCGCCCCGCCGTTACCCTGCCGTTTCGGGAACAGGCGCCGCGACGCCTTCGCCCATCAATTCGGCGACCATGCGCTGGACCTTGCCGTAATCGGTCTTGCCGGTCCCCAACACGGGGATCGCCTCGACATGGATGATCTTGCGCGGGATCGACAGCTCGTTGATGCCGTGATTGCGCGCAAAGGCAATCAGGTCGGCACGATCCGCCTTGGCGTATTCGGTCAGCAGGATGATCTGTTCGCCCTTGCGCTTGTCGGGCAGCGCGGCCGCAGCGTGCATGCTGTCAGGCCAGAGCGAGGTGGCACAATTCTCCACGACGGCCAGCGAGACCATCTCGCCGCCCAGCTTGGCGAACCGCTTGATACGGCCCCGAATGCGCAGGAAGCCCCCGTCATCGACCGAAACGATGTCGCCGGTATCGTGCCAGCCATCGACCGGCGCCTCGAGCACCAGCGGCGCCGAGGGGCGGATATAGCCCTTCATGATGTTCGGGCCGCGAATGTGCAATTGCCCGCCATCATTGATTCCCTCGACGGGGATCAACCTGGCCTCACACCCGCCCATCAGCTGGCCGACCGTGCCGGGACGGTTGTTGTCGGGCTGGTTGACCGCCAGGACCGGCGCGGCCTCGGTCAGGCCATAGCCTTCGACGATCTCGACACTGAATTTCCGCCGCAGCATGGAACGGGTCTCGTCCTTGACCCGCTCCGCGCCGCAGACGGCAAAGCGCAGGGAGTTCAACTCCCCGTTCGTCGCGGCACGCGCGTATTGATTGATGAAGGTGTCCGTCGCGAACAGGATGGTGGAGCCGGTCTCGGCGATCCGCTTGACGATCGTCTTGGCCTGCAGGGGCGTCGGGTGACAGATCGTCGGCACACCCAGGCCCAGCGGCACCAGCACACCGCCGGTCAGGCCGAAACAATGGAAGGTGGGCAGCGGGTTGAACACCTTGTCGGTCGGCAGGATCCGGACATGGTCGCGGACCTGTTCGACATTGGCGAGCAGATTGGAGTGGCTCAGCACCACGCCCTTGGGATCGCCCTCGGTGCCGGAGGTGAAGAGATAGACGCCGGCCGAATCGGGTGAGGGGCGGGCCCGCACGGCCCACGGCGCAACCATTCCGACCGCTGCGGCGATCTTGTCGCCCAGGGTCAGGTTCTCGCGGACATCCTCGAGGTGAACAATCTCATGATCCTGCGCGAGCATGGCTTCAAGCTCGTCGAGCTCGCCCAGTTCGATAAAGCGCTTGGCCGTCACGATCCGCTTGCACTTGCACGCCTTGCAGGCGGCCTTGAGCGCCCGGTCGCCGGCGGTGAAATTGAGCATGGCCGGAACGCGGCCATACGCGGAGATCGCATAGAAGGAAATGATCGAGCCAACCCCGGTCGGGAGCAGGATGCCAACGGCCTCGCCAGGCTCGGTTCCCTGTTTGAGGGCATGGCCGAGCGCGAAGGCCGCCTTGACGATGTCGTTATAGCTCAGCTCGCGGCCATCGGCATCGATGGCGGCGATTCGCTTGCCGCCAAACCGGCCACGCGCCTGCAAGAGGGCTGAAAAAACCGATCTGCGGATACGGCGCAGGTCGAAATCGGCTCCGCGATAATGGGTGTTCGCCGAAATTTCCGCCGGCTCAAGCTCGGCGGCATCGGCGGCTGTTGTGTCAGCCATGCAAGTCCTCCCGGGCGCGTCCCTTGTTGGTGACGCTCATTATTGGGCGCGATCTTACTACTGCGAGCGCGAGAGGGAAACGATTTGGCCATCAGGGGCAGGGAGTCGGCGGGTCGATTTGTTGAAAGACGGAAATAATTTATCGATAAACAAAAAATGTTCTTGATATCGTTTTTCGATAATGTATGGTGATCATCAACGTTGGGGAGCGTAATTTTCACCGCTGTCGCGTGACAGGGTAGCAGTTTTGGAGACCGGAATGCGCAAGGCATTTGCAATAACGGCGGCGATGGCCGCCGCACTGGCGACCGCGGGTTGCGTCATCGTCGTGGGTGACAGTGATGGCGAGGTCAAGCTGCGCCATGACGACCGCAGACAGGACGGTTATGTCGTTCTCGATCGCGATGGCGATTACAGCCGCATCGGCGGCAATATCAATCTGCGTGGCCGTCTTGGCGGCGATCTCAGCCTGGTGGCTGGCGATGTCGAGGCCGACCAGTTGGCGGTTGACGGCGATGTTTCCATTGCCGGTGGCGATATCGATTTCAGTGGCCGGGTCGGGGGCGAAGCCTCCATTGCCGGTGGTGATATCGACTGGATGGCCGATGTCGGCGGCGAGCTGAGCCTTGCAGCCGGCTCGCTGGATGTAAGCGGTCACATCGGCGGTCCAGCCTCAATCGCGGCTGCGAGCCTGACCACGTCCGCCGATTTCAGTGACGGGCTCACCGCCAACGGCAATGCGGTCCATCTCGGCGGCAGCGTGTCTGGCCCCTTGCGCATCGTCTCGGTTGGAGAGATCCGGTCGCGGCGCGATTACAGCGACAGCGATGGCCGCGTTGAACTCATTGGCGCGATCCATGACGGCGGTGATATCTGCAGCCGTTCGGTGATTGTGACATCGACAGCGCGGATCAGCGGCACCTTGAGAGTCTGGGCGGAATCTGCGCCTGAACTTCAGCCAGGCGCCCAGGCCGGAAACCTTGTCTTCGTGCCGCGCAATGGCCGCGACTGCGAAGATGTGGACCCCGTCTTTGACCGGTCCTGAACCGGCATGGAACAATCCATCAACCATCCAACTGACCGCCGGGGGGCGCTGGGAGAGTCGTGATGAACATGTTTAAGCAGGTAATGGCCGCGGGGCTGGCCTTTTTCGCAATAACGGCGACGGGCTACGCCCAGGTCATCGGCGGAGAGGTCACGATTGATGGCAGCCGCGATGACATTCACTTTCTGGGGGGAGATCTGCATATTCGCGGCGATGTCGACGGTGATGTCTTTGCCATCTCCGGCGACGGCCGCATCGATGCCACCATCCATGGCGATGTCGAATTCTTCGGCGGTGACATTGATCTGAGTGGTGTTGTCGATGGCAGCGTCGAAATCGCTGGCGGCGACGTCAATATCGCGGCGGCGATCGGCGGAGATCTCAACGCGGCGGGCGGCGATGTCAGTATTGAAGGCGAGACCGGTGGCGAGCTCAACGCAGCTGGCGGCAGTGTTCGCATCGCAGCCATTGTGGGCGGCGATCTGCGCGCGGCCGGCGGCGAGGTGGTGATCGAAGCCTTCTCCACGGTTTCCGGCGACAGCCGCATTGTCGCCGACACGGTTGAGATACTCGGTACGCTGAACGGGGATGCCGATATTGAAGGCGGACATGTCATCCTGAGCGGTTCCTTCGGCGGCGATGTCGAGGTGACGGCCGAGGAACTCACAGTCCTGTCCTCGGCCCGTATTGGCGGCCTGCTCAGGGTCCGCAGCCCGGTCGAGCCCGATATTGCCGACGGCGCCAGCATCGGTGCTGTCGATTACGAATACGAGATGTTCAATTTCGGCGCGAAGCACTGGGACGATATCGACCTCGATTTCGATGGCCCCTGGGGTCTCATCGGTGCGCCCTTCCGCTTCATGGGCGGCATCTTCTCCGGCAGCGCCTTTCTGCTTGGCCTGCTCGCTGTCCTGGTTGCACCGCGCGGTGTCGCCGGTGTGGCTGCAGCCTTCCGCCGCCGGCCGCTGAGCGCCGGGGTGATCGGATTTATCAGCCTGGCCATGTCACCGATCGTCTTCGTGATGGTGACGATCCTGCTGGCGCTGACCCTTGTCGGGGCCTTGCTGATCCCGCTCCTGTGGCTGCTCTATTTCCCGATCCTGTTCCTGGCCTTCGCCTTTGGCGGTGTTGCCGTTGGCGATATGATCTTCAACCGCAATGGCGGCGAGCTGGGGCTCGGTATGCGCGCCCTCTCTCTCCTGCTGGTGATGGCAGTGATCTTCGCACTCGGGGTGATCCCGGGACTGGGTGCAACCGTTGGCGTACTGCTGCTGTGCATCGGTCTGGGCGCATGGATCCTCGCCCTTGGATACAATCGCGGTGGCACCCGTGGCGTGACGGCCGAGTCCGCGACCAATCAGCCCGATACCGCAAGCGAGGGGTGACGGCTGGCGAGGGGCGCGGTAATTCTATCCTGAACATGAAAGGCCAGCTGGCCGGAGGATAGACGATGCGCGCTTTTCAACTGATTGGCCTGGCTGCGGCGGCTGCGACACTCAATGTCGCGGTCGCCCAGCCTGTTCGCCAGACCGTCAATGACTGGCAAGATGCCTTCCGCCAGATGGAAAACGAGGACTGGCCAACCCCGAACCGGGAACGCCGCGCGACCGGTGCGCCAGGGCCCGATTACTGGCAGCAGCAGGTCGACTACGACATCCAGATCCATCTCGACGAACGCGAGAAGACGCTGACCGGCGCCGCCGCGATCAGTTATACGAATAACGCACCCGACACCCTCGACTTCCTCTGGTTCCAGCTCGACCAGAACCGTTTCCGGGCCGATTCCGTCGCCGTGATGACCGAGACGGTTGGTGGCGGCGGCCGCGCAGCGGGCCGTGTCGGCGCCGCGATGCCGGACGGGATCAGCGCCTATGCCGTGCGTCGGCGTCACCAGATCAGTGAAGATGGTTACGGCTATAACATCCATTCAGTGACGGACACCGCCGGCAATGCCATCCCGTTCACCATTGTCGATACGCTGATGCGAATCGATCTTGATGATGCGCTGGAGACCGGGGAATCCGTGATCCTGAACATCGAGTGGGGTTACCGCCTGATCGAAGCCAGCACGGTCGGTGGCCGCGCCGGCTGGGAATGTTTCGAGGAAACCGAGACCACCGGCGGCGATTGTATCTTCCAGGTCGCACAATGGTTCCCGCGTGCGGCGGCCTTCACCGATTATGAGGGCTGGCACACCAAGGCCTTCCTCGGCCGCGGCGAGTTCACGCTCGAATTCGGCGATTATGATGTCGCCATCACCGTGCCGCAGGACTTCCTGGTCGCCGCCACCGGCGAATTGCAGAATCCCGAAGATGTTCTCACCCAGGCCCAGCGCGACCGGCTTGAAGAGGCCCGCACCGCGAGCGATCCGGTCTTCATCCAGACCCCGGCCGAAGCGCGTGCCAATGAACGCCGCGGCACACGGTCCGAGGCGACCTGGCGTTTCCATGCCGAGAATGTTCGCGATTTTGCCTGGGCCGGCTCGCGCAAGTTCATCTGGGACGCGATGGGCGTACAGCAGGACGGGGAGGGCATCGCGCCCGACACCGTGATGGCGATGTCTTTCTACCCCAATGAGGCCGAGCCGCTCTGGTCGACCTTCTCGACCCGCACCATCGCCCATACGATGGAAGTTTATTCCTCCTTCTCCTTCCCCTATTCCTACCCGGTGGCGCAATCGATCGCCGGGCCGCAGGGCGGGATGGAATATCCGATGATCACCTTCAATGGTGGCCGCTTCACCGGTCGTCCGGTAGTCGATGAGGATGGCAATCTGACCTATTCGCGCGTCCAGAAACGCGGTCTGATCGGTGTCATCATCCACGAGATCGGCCACATCTATTTCCCGATGACGGTGAATTCGGACGAACGGCAATGGACCTGGATGGATGAGGGGATCAATACCTTCCTGCAATACCAGGCTGAACAGCAATGGGAGACCGGCTTCCCGTCACGGCGCGGCGATCCACGCCTGATCGCCGATTACATGGCCTCCTCCGAGCAAATGCCGATCATGACCCAGTCGGATTCGGTCCTGGCCTTCGGCGACAATGCCTACGGCAAGCCGGCCGTGGCGCTCGTGGTGCTGCGCGAGACGATTCTCGGGCGCGAGCTGTTCGATGAAGCCTTCCGGACATATGCCCGCCGCTGGCGCTTCAAGCGCCCGACGCCCTATGATTTCTTCCGCACGATGGAGGAGGTCTCCGGCGTTGATCTCGACTGGTTCTGGCGCGGATGGTTCTATTCCACTGACCACGTCGACATCTCGCTCGACCGGGTGGTCGAGGGCACCTTTGATACGCAGGACCCTGTCGTGGAGAATGCGCGTGAACGCGCCGAACTCGCGGCCCGGCCGGAGGCGCTGACGCCGCTGCGTGACCGTGAGGCGGGGATCACCACCTATGCCAGCCGCAATCCGGAAGTGGTGGAGTTCTATTCCGCCAATGACGCCCAGACCGTCACAGCGCGCCAGCGTGAGGCCTATACGCGCTATCGCGGTGACCTTGAATCCTGGGAGGCCGACATCCTCGCCAGCGGCGAGCGCGTCTATTATCTCGACTTCACCAATGAGGGTGGGGTGGTGATGCCGATCATCCTGGAATTCACCTTCGCCGATGGTTCCACGGAAATGGTCCGCATTCCGGCTGAAGTCTGGCGCTACAACCCCCGGCACGTCACCTGGACCTATCTCACGACGCGCGAAGTTGTCTCCGTCGAACTCGATCCACTGCAGGAAACCGCCGATTCCGATCGCTCGGACAATCATTTCCCGTCACGCATCGAACCGACCCGGCTGGAGCTTTACCGCACCGCGGCGACGGGCTCGAACATGATGGCCGATCAGGATCAACGCGTGACCCGGGATTCAATCCGGGCACGGCCGGAGTAGGGATGCGCGCGATCTTGCGAACCCTCGCCATTGCTCTGGCCGGAGCCTGCCTGTGGGCGGCGCCGGCCGCAGCCCACAGGGTTCATGCCGGTGTCACTGAAATCGCCATCTCGGCCACGACCGGCGAGCTGCAAATCAGCCACCGCGTCTATGGCCATGACCTGATCGAGGCGCTGGGCACCGAGGTCACCGACGAGGATGCCTGGTTCGCCTCTCCCGACGGCCTCGCGGCCACCGGAGCCTATGCCGCAGCGCATTTCCGGCTGGGCGAGGGGGACGGACGCCTGCTCGAGCCGGCCTATGTCGGTGCCGAGCTGGATGGCGAATTGTTGTGGATCTATTTCGCGGCACCGGCCCCAGCTGAAACATCTGCCTTCGTCGTCGACAATGATCTGCTGGCCGATGCGTTCGAGGACCAGGTGATGATGACGAACATCACGATCAACGGTGTCGTGCGCACGGCGATGCAGGGGCCCGGGCGCCGCGACCCCGTGCGGATACGTTTCGGGGGGCCTTAGGCCGCCAGATCCATCAGTTTCACTTCGCCGATCTCAACCCGGTTGCGGCCAGCCGCCTTGGCGCGGTAGAGCGCCTCGTCGGCGGCGCGGTAGAGTGCGCCGAAAGCGAGAGTAGCCGCTGACTGCGACAGTACTGCCCCGATCGAGACCGTGACGGCCAGTTCAGTCTCGCCGAAGCGGGCGCGCTCGTTCTCGATGGCGATTCCGAGCCGGTTGGCGGCGATGAGCAACTGGGTTGTGTCATCGACCTCAAAGATCACGGCAAATTCCTCGCCGCCGACGCGAGCGATGAAATCATGGGGACGCACCGCTCCCGCCGCCACGGCGCCCAGATGGCGCAGGACGGCATCGCCGGCATCATGGCCATGGGCGTCATTGACGTCCTTGAAATTGTCGATATCGAAAATCGCCAATGCGAACCGGCGGTCATGCTTGCGCGCCGAGTCCAGCCGCTTTTGGATTTCCTGCTCGAAGGCCCGCCGGTTGGGCAGGTCTGTCAGCGCATCGCAATGCGCCAAGTGCTCCAGTTGGGACTGCGAGTGGCCCGCGCTGAGAAGAAGATAGCCGTACATCGCGGCACACTCCGAAGCCATCAGGCCGAGCATGCCCAGCGGGATCACCGGGTTGTTGTCGTAAAGACTGCGCAGGTCGGGCTGTGTCAGCAATTGCCAGACGATCAGGGTCGAGAGCAGCAGTGTCGTTCCGCCCAGCGCAACGGCCAAGGTGAGCACACCCACGAGCCCGTCCCGGCGGATAATGAAATGGAGGCGGCTGATGGTGAGCAGATAGCACGACAGCAATGAGACAGCGTAGACGATGATCCGGCCCGTGACGGAGTCATCCACCGTGGAAAACCAGCTCATGCCAAGCACTGTCACGCCGACCAGGCCTGCATAGAGGGACAGCGGAAAAGGCCGGCCGGCAAAGCTCGCCGTGCCATGGACCAGCATCAGACTGCCGGACAGCGACACAATACAAATGCCAACGACCCACAGGGGATCGTGGATAGCCAGGCTGTTCTCCCAAAAGGACAGGGTCAGGCCCGCGGTATGGGTTGCCAGCCCGATCGCCCACCATTTCACGCCCGCGCTGTCGCGATGAATGCGCCAGTTGACGACATGCAGGGCGCACCCGATCACGAGGAGCAGGATCAGGGCCGTTGCGAGGGTTTTCGTGTCCAACATGCCCCGACTATCGGCCCGAAGGGTGAATCCCCTGTAGCCATTGCCGGGCGCACGCCCCGAACATCAGTCATTTTCTAATACAGGGTTAAGTCGGGGTGACCGGGACCAGTCAGGCCGCCAGTCCGATGGCGTCGATTTCGCCAACGACAACCCGGTTCCGCCCGGACGTCTTGGCGCTGTAGAGCGCCTGGTCGGCTGCCCGGTACAAGCCGTTGAACGCAAGGGCGGGGTCTGACGCCGCCAGCACCGCGCCAACCGAAATGGTGACGGGAATTTCATTGCCGCCGGCGGTCGGGCGGTTGATCTCGATCGCCAGCCGCAGGCGATTGGCCGCGATCACCAGCTCTGCGGCATCCTCGACTTCAAAAATGACGGCAAACTCCTCGCCGCCAACGCGGGCGATGAAATCATGCGGACGCACGGCATTCACGGCCACGCGCGACAAATGCTGCAGGACCGCATCCCCGGTATCATGGCCGAAATTGTCATTGACCTGTTTGAAGTGATCGACATCGAAAATCGCCAGTGCTGTCAACCGGTCCTGTTTGCGCGCCGAGTTGAGCCGCTGCATCACCGCCTGCTCGAAGGCGCGGCGATTGGGCAGGCCCGTCAATGAATCGCTGAGTGCCAGTTTCTGCAATTGCGCCTGCGAATAGCCGGTACTCAGGAGGAGATAGCCGAAAATCATCGTCGTCTTGCATGCGATGAGGGTCAGCATGGTCGGAGCGAGAACAGCGCTTTCGCCATACAGGCTCGTTATCTCCGGCTGGGTCAGCAAGTGCCAGCCAAGCAGGGTGACCATCAACACAACCAGGCTCACCATCGACGTGGCCAGCACGATCACGCCCATAGCTCCGTCGCGTCGCGCGATATGCCCGAGCCGAGTCAGGATCAGCGCGTTGCAGGCGAATTGCACCATGCCGAACATCACCAGGCGCATCGTGACCGACGGTTCGACCATGGTGAACCACACGGTTCCCACCAGAATAAACCCGGCCAGGCCGGCATAGATCGCACGCGGCAATGGGCGCTCGGCGAAGCTCGCAGTCCCGTAAACCAACAGCACGGTGCCGCCCAGCGCGAAGAAATTGTTTAGGGCAATCAGGATCGCGACGGGGGCGTCACTCGAATTGGTGAAGACCGAGCTGACAGCGCCAAGCGTTTGGAGACAAAGGCCGATCGTCCACCATTTCGCACCAGCGCTCTGGCGGTGCATGCGCCAGTTCACGAAGTGTAGCGCGCACCCGATGATCAGGATCAGGATGAGTGCTACCGATAGGGTCTTGGGATCGAGCATGGGACCTTATCGCAGCCAAACATGAATCCCGGGTAAGCAGGATGGAGATTTTTCGCTCCGCAACCCTTTGAGTTGCATGGGAAAATTACACATCTATTAACCATGGCGTTTCGTCAGGCAGGGCGGGGCGGACCGTGTCTACGGTGCTGGCATGCGGGCTTGGCTCCGCCAATCACGACGGGCTCCCTGTTGGCGGATCGCGTCGCGAGCCGCAGCCTCAACTTGATCCCCTTCGCGCTCCGGCATACATGCGTGCCATGGCCAATCTGATCGACAACACCGCCCACACCGCCGCTGCCGCCACCGCTTCGGAAACCCGCGCCGCACGGCATCCGGAAAAGCAGAAGCGCGCCGATACGCCCGTTTTGCGCAAGCCGGACTGGATCCGGGTTCGCGCGCCGCTGGGCAAGGTCTTCGCCGAGACCCAGAAGATCGTCACCGAAGGCGCGCTGGTCACCGTGTGCCAAGAGGCGGGCTGCCCCAATATCGGCGAATGCTGGGAGCAGAAGCACGCCACTTTCATGATCCTGGGCGATACCTGCACCCGCGCCTGCTCTTTCTGTAACGTCAAGACCGGCCTGCCGGGGCCCGTCGACCATGACGAGCCGCGCCGCGTCGCCGAAGCGGTCGCCCAGATGGGGCTGAAGCATGTCGTCATCACCTCGGTGGATCGCGATGATCTTGCCGATGGCGGCGCGCAGCATTTCGTCGAGGTCATCGAGGCGATCCGCCAGGCCGCACCGGGCACGACGATCGAGATTCTCACGCCTGATTTTCTGCGCAAGACGGGAGCTGCGGAAACCGTCATCGATGCGCGCCCAGATGTCTTCAACCACAATCTGGAAACCGTGCCGCGCCTCTATCTCTCGATCCGTCCCGGCGCCCGCTATTACCATTCCCTGCGCCTGCTGGAACGGGTCAAGGAGCGTGATCCGGAACAATTCACCAAGTCCGGCATCATGGTCGGTCTCGGCGAGGGCAAGGAAGAGGTCATGCAGGTGATGGACGACATGCGCTCCGCCGGCATCGATTTTCTGACCATCGGCCAGTACCTGCAGCCGACGCGTAAGCACGCGGCCGTCGAGCGCTTTGTGACGCCCGACGAGTTCAAGGCCTATGAGACGATTGCCCGCGCCAAGGGCTTCCTCATGGTCTCGGCGACACCGCTCACGCGCTCCAGCCATCATGCCGGCGAGGATTTCGCCCGTCTGCGCGCGGCGCGGGAAGCCTCACTGGGCCGGGTGTGACCGTCAATCTGACCGAGACTTTGCGGCTGTATCACGCCGCCGATGATCTGTTCGATCTCGTCTCGGATGTTCGCCGCTATCCCGATTTCATCCATCAGATCACCGCCATGCGGGTGCTGAAGGAAAGGAAGACCGGCTCCGTCACCGAGCTGACAGCCGAGGCGCGCATCCGCTATAAATTCGTCACCGAGCGCTTCACCAGCGCGGTGAGGGCGGATGCCGAGGCGCGCACGATCGATGTCGGCTTCGTCGCCGGTCCCTTCCGGGTGCTGGAGAATGCCTGGCGCTTCTATCCCCTGTCCGACGGCTCAACCCTGGTGCGGTTTCACATCAAGGCAGCGTTCCGGAACATGGTGTTGCAGATGCTGCTCGACAGCCAGCGCGAACGGGCCGCCCACATCCTGGTCAAGCGCTTCTCCGACGAGGCAGCGCGCCGCTACCCATCAGTCGGCGATCCCGATCTCGATCTGGGCGATGAGATCGACGCCCTCACACAATAGATCCAGCGCGGTCTCGACCGAGGCCAGGCGCACATTCGTGCGGCCGCGATCACCAAAGCGCCGGCACAGCACGCGGGTCGGGTGATCGCGCACGGCGAGGCCGAAATAGACCAGGCCCGCCGGCTTGTGCCGCGTGCCTCCCGGTCCGGCGACACCGGTCACGGATACGGCGATATCGGCATTGGACTTGAACAGGCATTGCTGCGCCATCCGGCTGGCCACCTCGGCGGAGACAGCGCCATGGGCGTCGATCACGGCCATCGGAATGCCGAGCAGTTCGCACTTGGCCTCGTTGGAATAAGTCACGACGCCACGCTCGAACACGTCCGACGAACCGGCAATACTGGTGATGAGGCCCGCCAGAAGCCCGCCCGTGCAGCTCTCTGCCGTGGCCGCCAGGATGCCGGCCGTGCGGGCGTCATCAAGAAATTGCGCCGCTTTTTTATCGAGTTGCGTCGGGAACATCATCTCATCCTTGCTGTAATGATCGCCTGGGCGGCCAGGCCTTCGCCGCGGCCTGTAAAGCCGAGCTTCTCTGTCGTCGTGGCCTTGATATTGACCCGCCGCAGATCGAGGCCGAGCAATTCGGCCACGCGGGCCCGCATGGCGTCGCGGTAGGGCCCGACCTTCGGGCGCTCGCCAATCAGGGTGATGTCGGCGTGGAGGGTGGTGCCGCCCGCCTGTTGCAGCAGCTCAAGCGCATGGAGCACGAAACGGTCCGAGGCGGCGCCTTTCCAGCGCGCATCGCTCGGGCTGAAATGCTGGCCGATATCGCCTTCACCAGCGGCGCCGAGAATGGCATCGGTGAGGGCGTGCAGGCCGACATCGGCATCGGAATGACCGACCAGGCCCAGCCCCTCACGGATCTCGACGCCGCACAGCATCATCGAGTCCGCCGCCTCCAGCCGGTGCACATCAAAGCCCTGGCCGGTCACGGTGATAGAGGAAGCTGCGCCCAGCATCGCCTCAGCGCGTGCGAAATCATCGGGTGTCGTCAATTTGAAATTCCCTGATTCGCCGCGAACGGTCTGGACTTTCATACCCGCACGCAAGGCCACGGCGGCGTCATCGGGCAGGGCGGTTTCACCAAGCCCCCGATAGGCTTGCATCAGCTCCGTCATGCGAAAGGCCTGCGGTGTCTGGGCCGCCGCGACCTCATCGCGGTTGACGGCCGCAACGAGTTGGCCGCTGGCGTCCAGTTGCATCAGGGCATCGGCACCGGTCAGCGCCGGCAGAACGGCGGCGTGATCGCGCAGCGCATCGGCCAGGCGCGTGATCAGATTGTCGCTGAGAAAGGGGCGGGCGGCATCATGGATCATCACGGCATCAACGCCGGCGGTTTCCATGGCCTGCAGTCCGGCCCATACGGAGGCCGTACGCGTCTCGCCGCCGGTCACGGTCTCGACCTGGCCAGCCAGCAGCGGAGCCAGCGCGTTGAATCGCGGGCCATCTTCGGCGCCGATCACCACGATCACCGGCCCGATCGCCGGATGGGCCAGAAACACGTCCAGTGTCCGTGCCAGCACAGGGCGGCCAGCGATCTCGCGGTATTGCTTGGGCACATCGCTGCCGGCGCGTGTCCCGCGGCCACCCGCTACAATAATGGCACCGATTTTCATATTCAGGTCTCGTCCATTGCCGCAGCGCAGCAAGAAAGCTAGCTTGCCCGGCTTACGCTGCAACCGGTTGAATTGTCCAGACGCATGAGTTTCTTCATCGGCCCCCATGAGATCGCGATTCCGGCGGTGCTGGCACCCATGTCCGGCGTCACCGATCTGCCCTTTCGCCGCCAGGCCCAGCGCTTTGGTGCCGGCATGGTGGTGTCGGAAATGGTCGCCAGCGATGCACTGGCTCGCGGCCGTGTGGACATGGTGCGCAAGGCGGCTGCCGATGCCAGCCTCGCCCCGCGCGTGATCCAGCTTGCCGGACGCCAGGCGGAATGGATGGCCGAGGGTGCCCGGATCGCTGAGGCGGCCGGCGCTGATATCGTCGACATCAATATGGGCTGCCCGGCACGCCAGGTGACCAAGGGCCTGTCCGGCTCGGCCCTGATGCGCGATCTCGATCATGCCATGACGCTGATCGAGGCGACGCTGGCGGCGGTTGATATCCCGGTGACGCTTAAAATGCGCCTGGGGTGGGATCATGATTGCCTCAATGCACCGGAACTGGCGCGCCGCGCCGTCGATGCCGGCATTGCCATGATCACCGTCCATGGCCGCACGCGGCAGCAATTCTATACGGGTACGGCCGACTGGGCTGCGGTCCGTGCCGTGCGCGAGGCCGTGGACGTGCCCTTGCTGGTCAATGGCGATATCGCGACACTGGAACAGGCGCGCCAGGCGCTGGACCTGTCGGGCGCCGATGGCGTGATGATCGGCCGGGCGGCGCAAGGCCGGCCCTGGCTGGTGGGCGAGATTGGTGCGGGTCTGTTGACCGGAGCCGTGCCTGTCACGCCCTGGGCCGAAAAGATTACGGCCCTGGCCAGCCAGGCGAGCGAAGCTTACGGCTTTTATGGCGAGAATCTCGGCATCCGCATGATGCGCAAGCATTTCGCTTCCTTCCTGGAACACGAGGGCAGACACCTTCCACCGGAAAGCCTGCGTGCCGTGCGCGACGTTCTGTGTCGCTCCCGCGAGCCGGCTGCGGTCAGCCAGGCGCTGGAGAGTTTGCGTCTCTATCGTCCCGACCGGCGTATTGCGGCATGACCGGGCCGGCCCGGACTGCAACTGAACTGGCACTCTGCGCCGCAGAACAGGCTGCGATCCCGGTGCTGGTTTTCGCGGCCGATGCGAAGCTGGCCTGGGCCAACCTGCAGGCTCAGGAATGGTTCGGCCTGTCTCTGCGAACATTGCAACGCACCGATTTGCGCCAGGCATCGCCGCGCGGTGCACGCCTGCTCGATTTCGTCGAACAGGCCGCCGCCCACCGGCGGACCGTCGTTGCGCTCGGCGAAGAACTCGGCGCCGGCGAGGTCAGCGATTTGCACGCACGCTGGTCGGAAGAGCTTGAAACCGTGACACTCTCCATCCTGCCCCATTGCGATACCGGTCCCCAGGCCTCCCAGGCCGCAGCCCTCGGCTTTGGACGCATGCTGGCCCACGAACTGAAGAACCCGCTCGCCAGTGTGCGCGGCGCCGCACAGCTGATCGCTCGTGAAACCGATCTGGAGGCCGCCGGCGAACTTGCGCGCGTCATCGTCCAGGATGTCGACCGCATCACCCGGCTCGCGGATCACTGGAGCGGGGTCGGCGATATCCAGCTCGGTGCCGCGTCGTCCGTCAATCTCAACCGGCTGGCGATCAACGCGATTGAAAGCATCACGCGCGCGAATCCGGCCGCGGCCGACATCATCGAGGAGCGCTTCGACCCCTCGCTGCCGGACGCCCAGGGTGATGCCGACCTCCTGCATCAGACCGTGGTCAATCTGTTGCAGAACGCCCTTGATGCCATGCCCGACCGGGACGGTGCCTCGATCACGGTTTCGACCCGATTCGATGCCGGTCCGCGCAGCCGGACCGGCGATGTTGCGACGCCGCTCCTCCTGTCGGTGACGGACAATGGCGAGGGAATTCCAGCCAGTCTCGGCAGTGGCATTTTCACGCCGTTCGTGACGACCAAACCCGCCGGGGAAGGGCTGGGTCTCGCCTTTTCAGCGCGCATCATGGCCCTGCATGACGGGCAACTCGATTATGAGAGCATGCCCGGACGAACCGTTTTCAATCTGAGACTGCCCATCCTCAAGGGAGAGGTGAAATGAGCGCGCGCATCCTGCTGCTGGAAGACGATGAAAGCCTCAAGCTTATCCTGTCGCGGGCCCTCAGCTCGGCGGGCTACCAGGTGCGCGCGACTGCCTCGATCGATGCCGTTCTCAACTGGGTGAAGGCCGGCGAGGGCGATCTCCTGCTGGCCGACGTCCTGCTTGACGGCACCAGCTTTCTTGAAAGCCTCGGCCTGATCAAACGCCTGCGGGCGGACATGCCCGTCATCGTCATGAGCGCCCAGACCACGGCGAGCACAGCGATCGGGGCCGAAAAGGGCGGGGTGTTTGAATATCTTCCGAAACCCTTCGATCTCGATGTGATGCTGGCCGCAATCAATGCCGCGCTTGCGGAAACCCGCCTGCGCCACAATGAGGGTGGCTCGCGTGAACCGACCGGCTTTATCGGCCAATCCGCCGCGATGCAGACAACGTTCAAGGCCATCGCTCGCGCGGCAACCAGCCGCGCGCATGTGACAATCCGGGGCGAAGCCGGGACCGGCAAGCGGCAGGCGGCAAGTGCATTGCTCCGTGCCCGGGGAATCAAGACCGAGGATGTGCTCCTGATCACCCCGTCGCATCGCACCGAGGACATCTTCGCCTCGACCACCACGGCGACGGAATTGCTCTGGCTTCGCCTCGATGAATGGAGCCCGCAGCAACAACGGGCCGCGCGGGATGCGCTCGACACCGGGCCGGGCCGGGTGATCGCCACGGTCTCTACTCCGGGCAGCCGGGCACCCGACACCCGGCTGCTCGAGCGTTTGTCCGAATGCGTGGTGACTGTGCCGCCCCTGCGTGATCGCCGCAGCGATATCCCTGTCCTGTGCGATGCCTTTCTCAATGAGTTCGCCCTGCGCGACAGCCAGAGCGCGCTGCAATTATCGCCCTCGGCCCGGCAATTGGTTGAGGCGGCCGCCTGGCCGGGAAATGTCGTGGAGCTGCGTTCGGTATTGTCCCGACTGGCACTGGCGACACGCGGACGGCTGGCCGGCCCCGAGGATATCGCTCGCGCCATGCTGACGGATACCGCCGAGAGACCCGATGCACTGGCATCGCATGCGTCCAATCTGGCGAGCGCTGCTCTTGGCGTACCCGAGTCCCGGCAGGTGGCCGTCGACGCCCTGGATCGGGCCCTGTTCGAACAGGCATTGGCGCGCGCCGAGGGCAATCGATCCAAAGCGGCTGAAATGCTGGGCGTAAATCGCAATACGTTGGCCCGGCGGCTGGCTGAACTGGGCGAAACTTCCTGAAGTTGTGGCTGCTGCGGCACGGGTGTTGATTTGGTGCAACATGCGGGCAATGATGCCGCAACCAGACAAGGGAAATGCGGTTGAGCTCGTCGAAGTCAGCACCATTGATCAAGAATGTTTCACCGCGCTCGGCCGCGCTCTTCGGGATTGGCTTCGTCCTCTCCCTGACCGTGGTCGTGCTGACCTCGATCGCGATTCTCGGTGACGGGGCGGTGCTGGAGCCGGGCGACCGGCTGACCCTGGCAATCCTGGTCGGCAATCTCCTGCTACTGATCGCGCTGGCTTCGGTCGTCCTGATCCGCCTGCGCCGGCGCATGCGCGGCCGGCGTTTCGGGGAACCGGCGCCGCGCCTCCACCTGCGCTTCGTCGGCCTGTTCTCGCTCGCAGCGACGGCACCGGCCATTTTTGCGGCCATGTTCCTCGGCCTGATCCTGACCCGGGGGGTCGAATACTGGTTCGGCGAGCAGGTCAGCAGTTTCGTCGACACCGCCTCGCGCACGGCCCAGGACGTCTATTACCAGGAAGCGAATGTGACCCGCTCGCGCCTGACGGCGCTGGCCAATGCGATCGACAACGAGGAAGCGGCGACGCTCTTCACCACCAGCCGCATCCAGTACAACACGATTTTCGCCAGCTATGTCGCGCGATCGCAATTGGCGGCGGCCTATATTGTGGATGCCCGCGGGGCGCGCATGGCCGAAGCCGAATTCCGTCCCAATGAGGTTTATATCCCGCCGACGCCGGATCTGTATGAGGGCGCGGAGGAGGGCGGGGTCGGTGTGACCGGGCCACTCTTCGCCACCCGTGCCGGCATCGAGAGCAGCGCCGACGCGATGCGGATGCTGTTCCAGCTGGAGAATTACGAAGGCGCCTATCTCTACGTTTCGCGTGAGATGGACATGAGCCTGTGGCGCGACATTCTCAACGCCAGTGAATCGCTGCGGACCGTGCGTGAGCATGAAGGTGAGGCCCGCGTTGTCTTCTTCCTGCTCTATGCCGAGGTGGTGATGCTGATCGTCATCGGCTCCCTCTGGCTGGCGCTGTCAGCCGCAACCCGGGTTGTCACCCCGATCTCCAAACTGGTTGCCGCCGCCGAGCGTGTGCGTCGCGGGGATCTCGATGCCCGGGTACAGATGGGCCGGGAGGATGACGAGATTTCCGCGCTTGGCCGCGCTTTCAACCGGATGACCCGGCAATTGCGCACCCAGCGCCGCGAACTGATCGCGTCACACGCGGAATCCGAACAGCGGCGCGCCTTCACCGAAGCCGTCCTCGCCGGGGTCAGCGCCGGCGTGCTCGGGATCGACCATGAAAACCGGGTCCGTCTGATCAACCGCTCGGCGGTCAGCCATCTTGGACCGGAGACCGATGACCTGGTCGGTGCCCGTATCGAGGATATCGCGCCGGAGCTGAGCGAGATCGTCGCCCAGGCCCGCCGCCGCCCGGGATATGTCGCCGAAGCCCAGATCGATCTGAAGACCGCCGACGAGCAGATCCGCTATCTGTCGGCGCGGGCAACGATGGATGAGGAGGCCGGTCTCATCATCACCTTTGACGATGTCACACGCCTTGTGACGGCCCAGCGCAATGCGGCCTGGCGCGAGGTTGCGCGGCGGATCGCGCACGAAATCAAGAACCCGCTGACGCCGATCCAGCTCTCCGCCGAACGGATCAAGCGCAAATATCGCAAGGAAATCGTCACCGACATCGAGACCTTTGATCGCTGCACCGACACCATTATCCGCCAGGTGAGCGATATCGGCCGTATGGTCGATGAATTCTCTTCCTTTGCCCGGATGCCGGAGCCGAAGGTCGAACCGGTCGAGATGGGCGAACTGACCCAGGCGGCCAGCTTCGCGCAACGCGTCGCGACGCCGACGGTGGAGACCATTTTCAAACGGCCACAGAACCCGATCCACGCCCTGTGCGACGCGCGCCTGTCCAGCCAGGCGATGGCGAATATCCTCAAGAATGCCGCCGAGAGCGTCATCGCGCGCATGGAAGCGGATGAGGGCGCGGGTGAACCCGGCCGGATCCGCGTTGAATTGCGTGAGGAAGAGGGCTTTGCCGTGATCGAGGTCTGTGACAACGGGCTGGGCTGGCCGACGGCCAACCGCGAACGCCTGACCGAGCCCTACATGACGACCCGCGAAAAGGGCACGGGCCTTGGGCTCGCCATCGTCAAGCGCGTCATGGAAGACCACAAGGGCCGGCTTGAACTCGGCCTGCCAGAAACGGGGCAGGGCGCCGTCGTGCGCCTGATCTTCCCGCTGGCCGAGGATTCCGACACCGAATTATATTCTCAAAAGGAGGCCTGACCGATGGCACGTGACATCCTGATTGTGGATGACGAGGCGGATATCCGCGAACTGATCGGCGGTCTGCTCGAGGACGAGGGTTATGAAACCCGCGGCGCGGCGGACTCCGATGGTGCGATGCGCGAGTTCCAAGCGCGTCAGCCCTCGCTGATCATCCTCGATGTCTGGCTGCAGGGGAGCCGGCTGGACGGGCTGGAATTGCTCGACGAGTTCCGGGCGATCGATCCTGACCTGCCGATCGTCGTGATTTCGGGCCATGGCACGATCGAGACCGCCGTCGCGGCCATCCGCAAGGGCGCCTATGACTTCATCGAGAAGCCCTTCAAGAGCGACAAGCTTCTGCTCACCCTGTCACGGGCGTTGGAAACCAGCCGACTGCGTACCGAGAACGCGCAATTGCGCGCGCGCAGTGACGTCCAGAACGCCCTGATCGGCAATTCGACCTGCATCGTCCAGATGCGCCAGCTCATCGACCGCGTCGGCCCGACCAATAGCCGCGTCCTGATCAAGGGCCCCTCGGGCGCCGGCAAGGAATTGGTCGCGCGGCTGATCCATGAGAAATCGCCACGCGCCAGTTCCGACTTCGTGGCTGTCAGCGCTCCGGGCATGTCGCCGGAGGACTTCGAGGAAGAATTGTTCGGCCGCGAGAATACCGACGGGACCATCAAGCGCGTCGGCCTGCTCGAACGCGCCCATGGCGGTACGCTTTTCCTTGACGAAATCGCCGATATGCCGCGCGAAACCCAGTCGAAACTACTGCGCCTGCTGGTCGAACAACGCTTCCGGCGCATCGGCGGGGCCGCCGATGTCGAGGTCAATGTCCGGGTCATCTCCAGCTCCTCCCAGGAATTGCGCACCCGGATCGAGGAAGGAAAGTTCCGCGAGGATCTCTATCATCGCCTTGCCGTTGTCCCGGTTGTCGTGCCGCCCCTGGCCGAGCGGCGCGAGGACATTCCCGAACTGGTCGAGCATTTCGTCAGCCGTCTGACGCATTCAGCCGGCCTGCCGCGCCGAGATTTTGGTCCGGATGTCATGGCCGCACTGCAGGCGCATGGCTGGCCGGGCAATGTCCGGCAATTGCGGAACAATATCGAGCGCCTGCTCATCCTGGCGACCGGGTCTCAAAGCGCGCCGATCACGCTGGAGTCCCTGCCATCCGAAGTGGTGACGCGCGATACGGCGGAAGCCGGCTTCGATGCGGAGAAAATGATTGCGCTGTCGCTGCGTGAAGCGCGCGAGAATTTCGAGCGCGAGTATCTGCGGGCCCAGATCGACCGTTTCGGCGGCAATATCTCGCGCACCGCTGCCTTCATCGGCATGGAGCGTTCAGCCTTGCATCGCAAGCTGAAATCCCTCAGCGTGGCCGGCAATCCACGCGAATCTGCGCCAGGCGGCCAGTCGGACAAGACATCATGAAAGCGATCGTTTGCGGGGCAGGGCAAGTCGGGGTCGGGATTGCCCGGGCGCTGGCGCGTGAAGGCAATGCCGTCACCGTCGTCGACTGGTCAACTTCGCTCGTCGACAATGTCGTGACCGAGCTGGATGTCCGCGGCGTGGTGGGCCACGGCTCTCACCCCGACGTGCTCGAGCGCGCCGGGGCTGCGGAAGCCGACCTTCTGATCGCCGTCACGCATTCCGACGAAACAAATATGGTGGCCTGCCAGGTCGCGCATTCCCTGTTCAAGACCCCTATGCGCATCGCCCGGGTGCGGGCCCAGAACTATCTCGACCCGGCCTGGGGTGACCTGTTCAGCACCGGCAATCTGCCCGTCGATGTGGTCATCTCCCCGGAGCTGGAGGTCGGCCGCGCCATCCTGCAGCGCGTTGAGACGCCCGGCGCCTTCAATACTGCCGTGTTTTCCGGCGGACGGATTCAATTGCTAGGCCTGCGGCTCGACGAGAGTTCGCCGGTCGCCGGCTCGACCACTGAACAGTTGATGGAGCTCTTCCCGGATTTGCGCGTCGCCGTGGTCGGCGTGCAGCGCGAACGCACCCTGTTCATTCCCAAGCGCACCGATCCCCTGCTCGCCGGCGATGACGTCTATGTTGTCACTGAAAGTGCTCATGCGAAACGTGTGCTCGATATTTTTGGCCGCAGCGCCGAGAAGATCCGCCGTGTCGTGGTCGTCGGCGCCGGCAATATCGGGGTCTATGTCGCACGCGCCCTGGAGCGGGCCGGTGGCATCAAGGTTCGCCTGATCGAGGCCAGCAAGGAACACGCGGAAGCCGCGGCCGGGCGCCTGAAGAAGACGGTGGTGCTGCATGGTGACGGGCTTGATGCGCGCTTGCTGCGCGAAGCCGGTGTCCCCGATGCCGAGCTCGTCGTCTGTGTCACCAATGACGACAAGGTCAATATGCTCTCCGCCGTAATGGCGAAGCGGGAAGGGGCCAAGCGGGCTCTCAGCCTGATCAATGAGCGTGCCTTTGAATCCCTGCGGCAACCCCTGGGAATCGACGTCTTGATCGATCCGCGCGCGACCACGGTCTCGATCATCCTGCAACACATTCGCCGCGGCCGGATCACCGGCCTGCAGACCCTCGGCGGAGGACTGGCCGAGGCCCTTGAAGGCATCGCCCTCTCGACATCGCCACTGGTCGGGAAATCCCTCGACGAACTGGAATTGCCCGACGGTGTGGCGCTGGGCGCCGTGGTGCGCGGCGACAAGGTCCTGCTGCCATGCGATGAGGGCCGGATCCGCGAGAATGACCGGGTCCTCCTGTTCTGCAACACGGCGCTGATTCCCAAGGTTGAGCATCTGTTCCGCGTCAGCCTCGAGTATTTTTAAGCGCCATGGCCCTGGCTGCTCTCCTCCGGCCACTTGCCGCACTCTGGGTCGCCCTTGGCCTCGTCGCCGCCCTTGTCGGCCTGGCGGCCTTCGGGCTCGGAGAACGGCATCTGGCACCCCTGTTCGGCGTGACCATGGCCGTCGGCCTGGCGCCCGGTTCGCTGATCCTTGCGGCAACACGCAGCATGCCGGTCGGTGCCAGCGCCCTTGATGCCCTGGTGCTCGGCCTGCTCGCCTGGATCACCATCCCGCTTCTCGCCGCCGTGCCCTTCTACCTGTCGGGCTATTTCGACGCGGTTGATTCCCTGTTCGAGGCCTATTCCGCCGTCACCACGACCGGTGCCATCCTGCTGCCGCCCGAGGATCTGCCACGATCGCTGGTCCTGTGGCGGGCCGTGCTGTCCTGGCTGGGCGGGTATGCAACGGTCTTGCTCGCGATCGCCGTATTCGCCGCCCTCGACCGGGATATCCCGGCCATACGCCGCTCGACGCTGCTGACGGTCCAGGCCGACGACGTCCTGTCGCATCTGCGCCTGGCGGCGACGCGTATCTTCCTGGTCTATGCCGTGCTGACCTCGATCATCTGGGCGGCGCTGATCCTGACCGGCAATACGCCCTACGAGGCGATCACGCTCGCCTTCGGCTCCATCTCCACCGGCGGCTACGCCCCATTTTCAGGCGGGCTCGAACAGCATCTCAGCGCGGCATCCATCATGTTGATCATGCTCGGCTGCCTGATCGGCGCGGTCAATTTCTCACTCTATTGGGATGCCCTGCGTGACCGCACGGCCTGGCTCGATATCGACCTCGCCGGTCTCGCGATCATGGTCAGCGTGCTGGCAGCCTTTTTCATCATCGCCAGCCCGGGGCAGTTGTTCCAGGATATCGCGCGGGCGGTCTTTGTCGTCACCACCGCGGGCTACGCCTATGGCACGGCCCAGATGCCAGTGCTGGTCGCCGCTATCTTCATGGCCCTGATCGGCGGTGCGGCCGGCTCGACCACCGGCGGCATCAAGATTTCCCGCATCATGCTGCTTTGGCGGCGGATGGGCGTCGAGCTCGCCACCCTGGCCGACCCTTCGCTGGTGCAACCCATGAGTTTTCGCGACCGGCCAGCCCCGGACCGGGCCTTGATCGCGATCTGGTCCTATGTCCTGGCCTTCCTGTTCGCACTCGGGATCGGAACCATGCTGCTGACGCTGGCCGGGCTGGATTTCGAACACGGTTTCATCGCGATGGCGGCAGCGCTGGCGAATATCGGACCGCTTTACCAGGAAGCGGCGGTTGGCTGGGACTGGAAGGCAATGAGTGACGCGGCCAAGCTCGTCCTCATTCCGGCCATGATTTTGGGGCGTCTGGAAGTGCTGGCCGCGCTGGCCGCTGTATGGGCCTTGTTTATCAGGAAGTAAGCCATTGACGCGTTTTGCCTATGTGAACGGGTGCTTTCAGCCCCATGCCGACGCCATGATCCATATCGAGGACCGCGGCTTCCAGTTCGCCGACGCCATCTACGAAGTCTGGAGCGTGCGGGACGGCGAGCTGATGGACGCGGACGGCCATTTCGCCCGGCTTGAGCGATCACTGCGCGAATTGCGGATCAGCAACCCCAAGACCGAAGCCGGCTACCGGCTCGTCATCGCTGAACTCCTGCGCCGCAACCGCGTCCGGGACGGGCTGGTCTATCTGCAGATTTCACGGGGCCGCGCCCGGCGCGATCATGCCTTCCCGGCCGCGACCACCCGTCCGACCGTGGTGATGACCGCCAAGCGCCTCGACCATGCTGCAGCGCAGCGGCGGGCCGATGCCGGGGTCGCCGTCATCAGCCTGCCAGACCTGCGATGGGGCAGGCGGGATATCAAGACCGTCAATCTCTTGCCCAATGTGCTCGCGAAACAGGCCGCGGCTGAAGCCGGGGCGGCCGAGGCGTGGCTCGTCGATGCGAGCGGACAGGTAACGGAGGGCGCCTCGACCAATGCCTGGATTGTCACCGCGGACGGTGTTCTGGTGACGCGCCAGGCCGATCACGACATCCTGCATGGCATTACGCGGGCAAGGATCATGCGGCGCGCGCAGGCAATGGGGTATACCGTCGAGGAGCGTTCATTCTCCATCGAGGAAGCGCAAACGGCCCGCGAGGCCTTCATGACCTCGGCCACCTCCTTCGTCACGCCCATCGTACGAATTGATGATCGCCCCGTGGGCAATGGCGCTCCCGGTTCGGTCGCCGTGGAGCTTCGCTCGGCGTATCTTGAGTTGATTTGAGCGGCTTGCGCCCAATCGGGACGCAGAGAAACGGTTGCGGCTGAGGCCGTGCGCTGTATACGCTGACACTCGAATCGCTATTATGGTGCAGCGCACTCGGAGCAATCATGTCTCAAGATAAAAAACAAAACCTTCAGGACGTCTTCCTCAATTCGGTGCGCAAGACGAAAACTCCACTCACTATTTTCCTCATCAATGGCGTAAAGCTACAAGGCGTGGTAACCTGGTTTGATAATTTCTGCGTCCTGCTTCGCCGGGACGGGTTGTCACAACTGGTTTATAAACACGCCATTTCGACCATCATGCCCGCACAGCCGGTTTCCCTTTTCGAAGCCGAGCGGACCGATGATGACGAAGCAGAGCCCGAGAGCTTCACCGATTGATCGAACGCGAGGCGCCACCCATCCGCGCCATTATCATTCATCCCGTGACACGGGATCGCCTGGCGCGCGCTGACGCGCGCCTCGAGGAAGCCTGCGGCCTGGCTGAAGCGCTCGACCTCGTCGTGGCCGAGGCTTTCGTCACGCCCCTGCGAAAGATCGAGTCTGCCCGCTATTTCGGCTCCGGCAAGGTCGAGGAATTGCGCGAGCGCATTGTCGCCGGCGAGGCCACCGTCGCCGTTGTCGATGCCAGCCTCTCGCCGGTGCAGCAGCGCAATCTCGAAAAATCCTGGGATGTGAAAGTGATCGACCGTACCGGTCTGATCCTGGAAATCTTCGGTCAGCGCGCGCGCACCAAAGAGGGCGGGCTGCAGGTCGAGCTGGCGCGGCTGTCCTATGAACGTTCGCGCCTGGTGCGCACCTGGACCCACCTCGAGCGCCAGCGCGGTGGCGGCGGCGTCATGTCCGGTCCGGGTGAAACTCAGATCGAGACCGACCGCCGCATCATTGACGACAAGATGGTCAAGCTGCGCCGTGCGCTCGATGAAGTGCGCCGCACGCGCAATCTGCACCGTTCCAAGCGTCAGGAAGTCCCGATCCCGGTCGTCGCCCTGGTCGGCTATACCAATACCGGCAAGTCGACCCTGTTCAATCGCCTGACCGGTGCTGATGTGCTGGCGCGCGACATGCCCTTTGCCACGCTTGACCCGACGGTGAGGGCCGTTGAACTGCCCCGCGGCACCAAGGTCCTGCTCTCGGACACGGTGGGCTTCATCACCGATCTGCCGACCGAGCTGATCGCAGCCTTCCGCGCAACGCTGGAAGAGGTCCGCGAGGCGGATCTCCTGATCCATGTCATCGACGCATCCGACCCCGATCGCGACGGCCGCATCGGCGATGTCGAGGAAGTGCTCGACGAGATCGAGGCCGGTCCGGACCATGACCAGCGCATGATCGAGGCCTGGAACAAGATTGACCGTCTCGACGACACGGCACTTGAGGATGTGACGATCACGCTCGATATCGCGAATACCAAGGCCGGAATGCCGGTCAAGCTGGGCATTTCCGCGATTGCGGGCACGGGTCTGGAAACCTTGCTCGAAGCGATCGAGACGGCCCTGGCGGCGGATTCCGAGATCCTGCAATTGCTGTTGGCACCACACCAGGCGAAAGCCCTGGCCTGGCTGCACCAGCACGGCGAGGTCGTCAGCGATGTGATGAATGGCGAAACCGGCGAGACAACGATGCGCGTGCGCCTCTCACCATCCGATGCGGGCCGCTTCCGCTCGCTCTTTCCGGATCTGGCAGGCTTCCTGCCGCCGCTGGAAACCGAGGACTACTAGGCCGGCAGCCGCTTCGAGCCCTTGGCCTCGTTCCACAGCTCTTCCATTTCCTCGAGCGAGGCATCCTCCGGCCGCCGTCCCTGGGCCGCGAGCTTGCCCTCGATATAGCCAAACCGGCGCTCGAACTTGGCATTGGCGCTGCGCGTAGCGGCTTCGACATTTACATCGAGTTTCCGCCCCAAATTCGTGCAAACAAACATCAAATCACCAATCTCCTCGGCGATTTCTTCCGGATCATTTAACCGAATCGCTTCTTTCACCTCGGCGACCTCCTCGGTGATTTTCTCGAACACCTGCGCCGCATCAGGCCAGTCGAAACCAACCCGGGCGGCGCGGGCCTGGAGCTTCTGGGCGCGTTTGACGGCCGGCAAGGCGAGGGGGATGTCGGCCAAGACGCCGTCACCCTTGCGGCTCGCAGCGCGTTCTCGCGCCTTTTGCGCCTCCCATTCGACGGTCTGCGCCGCGCTGTCGCGCTGAACCGCATCGCCAAACACGTGCGGATGACGCCGGATCATCTTGTCATTGATGGCGGCGGCAACATCGTCAAAGCCAAACAGGCCGGCCTCCTGCGCCATGCGGGCATGGAAGACGACCTGAAGCAGGAGGTCGCCCAGCTCATCCTTCAACTCGTCATACTGCTCGCGCTCGATAGCGTCCGCGACCTCATAGGCTTCCTCGACCGTGTAGGCGGCAATCGATTTGAAGTCCTGCTCGAGATCCCAGGGGCAGCCGGTTTGCGGATCGCGCAGGCACGCCATGATCTCGATCAGGCGATCAATCGGGGCGAGGGCGGCGTCGGGCGTATGGGTCATGGTATCGCGACTCGGTTTGTGTGCGGAGGGTGTCAGCCTAGCCCGGATCGGGGGGACTATTCGATGCCCGATGGGAGAGGTGTCGGAGGATTAACTGGAAACAGGCTCCAGGATACTTCAAGCTCCAAAAAAGCTGAAGCGGCCCATACCGTAGATTCTGAATTCAGAAGGCAGCATAACATGCGGAAATTATGCACCTTCTACTTTTTGTGTTTTGCCTATCTCGGCCTCCTGCCGGTGATCGATTTGCTCGCAGGCGGCGGGTTTATGGATTTCGATCGCATGGGCGAGGCGGCAGCGGCACAGACCGGGATCGCCTGGACATCGAGCCTGGCCGACATGGTGCGGCTCGCCAGTGTGGAACCGGGCCTGTGGCTGCTCCTGCTGGGTTCGTCCGCGCCGCTGCTCGCCGCCTTGACGACGCTTGTGATCTGGCCGGACCGTGCAGAGGCGCTGCGCACCTGGCTGCGGCGCCTCTGGCCGGTGGGCGCCACGGGCACACCCCGTTCGGCGTTGGTCGGCTATGGCGGCGTCTTCGCCCTGTGCCTGACCGGGCTCACACTGACGGTCGTCATCGGACCGCAAAACCTTGCCTCAATGCTGGAAAGACCGGCCAGCATGGGCATTTGGGCCGTTCTTCCCGCCTTGTTGATGTCGGCCTTACTGGACCAGGGCGCCTTGCTGGAGGAGGGCGGTTGGCGTGGATTCGCCTCACCGCAGCTCGAAATGCGCTTTTCACCCGCCATGGCCGCCTTGCTGGTGGGGCTGGGCTGGGGATTCTGGCATTTGCCGCGCGATGTCACGACCGGCGTCATCGAACGGCTCGGCGCGGTTGAATACATTCTGGCTTATCTGCCGAGCTTTCTGCTTGGCACGATTGCCGTGTCGATCATCGCGAGCTGGGGGATGGTGCGTAGCGGCGGCAGTCTGTGGCCGGCCATTCTGGCGCACGGGCTCTCCAACGACGCTTTCGGGCTCGCAGGGAGCGTTCCAGTGGTTGAGGCGCTGACACCCGGACATCAGTTCACGCACGGCGTGTCGATGATGCTGGCTGCAGGGCTGGCCTTAACTCTGGATCGCAAGGTGATGTTTTCGCGCGGAAAACCAAAATAGGGCCGACCTGATCCAGCCTCATTATATGGATCAATATGGCGCATAATAAATATTATGAGAAATATGGGATAGCGAAATCAGCTTGTCACAGGGGTTTCGGGCTTAGCCACCCTCAAAGCTGATCCCGTCATCAGAGGCCAGAATTTGCAGCCCGTCATAGGCACACCGGACATCATCCGGAAGTTCGGCGCTCAGAGCGTCATGATCGAGCGTGATGTGGAGATTGGTCAGGACGGCGCTGCGAGCACCGACACGGCGGATCTCACGCAAGGCGTCGCTGACATCGAAATGCGTCGGGTGCGGTTCCAGCCGCAAGGCATCGACAACCCAGCAGCCAACATCGGACAACACGGCGGCGCTGGCCTCGGGCAATCCGTTGATGTCGGCCGAATACGCCAGTGCGCCGAAACGAAAGCCGACCGAACGGATCGCGCCATGTTCCTGGTCGAAACCGGTCACGGAGACCTCTCCACCGGCACCGTCAATCACGAGCGCCTCACCCATCCGCGGCAAGGCCTGTTGATCCAGGATCGCCGGATATGGCGAGCCCGGCGATGCCGTGAAGGCGTAACCGAAGCGCGTCGTCAGGGTTTTGGCGGTGGCGGCATCCATCCAGACCGGGATCCGCTGGCGCTGCAGCAGCGCAAAGGCGCGCAAATCATCGAGTCCGTGGGTCTGGTCGGCGTGATCATGGGTGATCAGAACAGCATCAATGCGCGGCACGCGCGCGGCCAGCATCTGTTCGCGAAAATCCGGCGAGGTGTCGATGACGATCCGCGTCACCGCCTGCCCGGCCTGCAAGGCGTCGAGATCGGCGGCATGCTCGATCAGGGCCGAACAGCGCAGCCGCCGGTTTTTCGGATTGGCCGGATCGCACAAGCCCCAATCGCCATTGGCACGCGGCACGCCGCCCGATGAGCCCGATCCGAGAATGGTCAGCCGTGTCACACTCATGGCCGAGGCACCCGGTCAAACAGGTCGAAGAAATTGTCGGTGGTGCGGCTCGCGCACTCGGCAAGGTTCCAGCCCTTGACCGTCGCCAGGCCGGCGGCGACATCGGGCAGAAAGGCAGGCTCGCAGCGCTGGCCGCGATGCGGGATCGGCGCCAGATACGGGCAATCTGTCTCCACGATCACCTTGTCGTCGGGCACGTCATCGCGGAAAACGGCGCGGACATCATCGGCCTTCTTGAAGGTGATGATGCCGGAAGCGGCGAACCAGCTGCCCAGCTTCGCCGCGCGCCGGGCCAGCATCGAACCGCCGGTATAACAGTGCAGGAGCGCCTTGAAGGCCCCCTTCCCCATTTCCTCTTCCAGCAGATCCGCCATGGCTTCATCGGCGTCGCGGCAATGCAGGATCAGCGGCAGACCCGAGCGCCGCGCCGCCTCGATATGCGCGGACAGACTGGCGAACTGGTCCTCGCGCGGGCTGTAATTATAGTGGAAATCCAGTCCGGTTTCCCCGATCCCGACGACTTTGGGATGAGCCGCGATCTCGAGCAATTCATCGGCGGTAATGTCGGGCCGGTCCTTGGCGTGGTGCGGGTGGGCCCCGATCGAGCAGAAGATATCGTCATAACGCTCGGCAATCGACGAAACGGCCGGAAAGTCAGTCAGTTGGCAGCAAATCGTCACCATGCGTTCGACACCGGCCGCGCGGGCGCGGTCGATGACGGCATCGAGATCCTCGGCGAATTGCTCGCCGTGCAGATTGACATGACTATCGACAAACATCGGGCGGCTCACGCGTTTTGCTGCCGGGCGGCGTCGCGGACATAGCCCAGCGCCGCCAGCGCGGTCTGTTTCGGATCGAGATAGAGCCCGTCGGCCTCACCGGCGAGCGTATTGACCTCGCGCCAGGCATTGAGCCAGGGCGTCGGGTCGATCTGGTTCTCCGCCTGCTTGCGGGCGGCGTCATGGATCGCATTGGACAGCGCGGTATAGAAGACCGAGCGCAGCCCTTCGCTACCCTTGCGGGCCACCCGGTCAGCCAGCGCGCGGACTTCGCTGTCGCTGGCCGATGTGCCGCGGGCGACGACCTGCTTCACCTGGCTGGCCAGCTCGACACCACCCGAAGCGCACAGGGCCAGGGCCCGTCCGGGCGCCCCTCCGGCCAGGCGCGAGGCTGCCAGGGCCGACGCCTCGTCACTGACCGCACGCTGGGCGAGCAGCCATTGCGCCGTCGCCTCGATTTCCGGTGGCCGCAGCACCAGGGTGCGGCAGCGCGAGCGGATCGTGGCCGGCAGACGCCCCGGGGAATGCGCGACCAGCAGCAGCACGCCCTTTTGCGGCGGCTCCTCAAGGGTCTTGAGCAGGGCATTGGCGCCGTTATTGTTCATTTCGTCGACGCTATCGACCAGGCAGACGCGCCAGCCGCCATTGGCGCTGGCACTTTTTTCGAAGAAATGCGGCGCCTTGCGTGCCTCGTCGACGGTAATCTCGCCGCGCCAGCGCTTGCGCTTGTCGTCCCAGGGGCGCCGCAGAAGCAACAGGTCCGGACAGGCGCTGGCCTCGAGCAATTGGCAGATCGGATCGGTCGGGCTGGCGCCAAGCGGACCGTAGTCCGGCGCGGGTGCTGCCCCGAGTATCCGCCGCGCCGCGCGCCAGGCAAAGCTCGCCTTGCCGACCCCGCGCGGACCGGTAATCAGCCAGGCATGATGCATCCGCCCGCCGGTCAGCGCCGTGGCGAGACTGGTTTCGGCGGCTTCATGCCCGAAGAGGTCATAACGGTCCCGCGGTGCCAGGCAGCCGGGCTGAACATCCGAACCAAGCTCCGGATCCGTGCTCACAGCAGCCGCGCCCCGAGATGTCCGTCAATCGCCGCGACCGCATGGCGGAAGACGGTTTCGGCCGTTTCGCTGCCATCAATGACCAGGCAGCGCTCCGGATCGTCCTCGGCGATATCGAGGAAGGCCTGGCGCAAACGGCCGTGAAAGCCGGGATCAAACCGTTCGAACCGCGTTGCATCCTCGCCGCGCGCGATGGTGCGTTGGATGCCGACCTGGGGATTGATGTCGAGGATCAGGGTCAGGTCCGGCTTGAAATTGCCGAGAGCGGCCTGATGCAGCAACTTGATGCGTTCGATCGGCACACCGCCCGCGGCGCCCTGATAGGCGGTGGTGGAATCGGCGAACCGGTCAGACAGGACCCAGGCACCGCGTTGCAGGGCCGGCGCGATCAGGCGTTCAACATGGTCAACACGCGCGGCATACATCAGCAGGGCCTCGGTCATCGACGACCAGCGATCGGTTGAACCGGTCAGCAGGATATCCCGCAACAACTCGGCACCGGGTGTACCGCCCGGCTCACGCGTCACAACGACATCGATGCCGCGCGCGCGCAGTTTCTCGGCCAGAGCCTGGATCAGCGTTGTCTTGCCGGCCCCCTCTCCGCCTTCCAGCGTGATGAAATGTCCGCGCATATCAGCTGCCGCCGCGGATCATGTGAGCCAGCGCAGCGCCGATGCGGCCCATCATGCCCTTGCGGCCAACATTTTCAGATGCGTAGAGCGGATAGTCCTGGGTTTCATAACCAGGCGCCTCGACAACGAGACGGCCGATTTCCTGGCCGGCTTCGATCGGCGCCATCAAAGGCCCCTCATAGACGACGCTGACCGTCATGTTCCGGCGTGCGCGGCGGTGCAGTGCGACCTGGATGTCTTCGCCAACCTGCATGCCAACCGTATCGGCATCGCCCATGAACACGGCAGCGCGCTGATCCAGCACGGCGTCGGCGGCGAACAGGTCATAGACGGCAAAGTCCGACATGGCGGCACGCATCATGCGCTCGGCCTCGGCCGTGCGGCTGCGGTTGGACGGCATGCCGTTGAAGACGATAATGCGGCGTTCGCCATTGCGCTCGGCGGTGCCGACCAGGCCATAGCCGGCCGCTTCGGTATGACCGGTTTTCAGCCCGTCGGCGCCGGCGAAATTGCCCAGCAGCGGATTGCGATTGTATTGGCGGATGCCGTTATAGGTGAATTCGCGCTCGGCCCACATGCTGTAATATTGCGGGTGATCGCGGATCAGTATCCGGGCCAGCCGTGCCAGGTCGAGGGCGCTGATATTGTGGTCGGGATCGGGCCAGCCGGTGGCGTTGGCGAAATTGGCGCTGGTGAGGCCCAGCTCATGCGCCCGCGCCGTCATGGCATCGGCAAAGGCCGCTTCGCTGCCGGACAGGGCTTCGGCGAGCACGATGCAGGCATCGCCGCCGGACTGGATGATGACGCCGCGAAGCAAGTCATCCACTCGCGCCCGACTGTGAAGCTCCAGGAACATGGTCGACGACCCCGAGGCGGCGCCGCCGGTGCGCCAGGCATATTCGGAGACCGGGAGTTCATCATCCATCGACAGCGTGCCGGCCTCGATCGCCTCGAGCACCATCAGCACCGTCATCATCTTGCTCATCGAGGATGGCGCCATCGGCGTCTCGGCATCCTTGGCGAACAGGACCTGTCCGGTGTCGTAATCCATGATCACCGCGTGGGTGGCCTCGGTCTCGTATCTGTCCTGGGCCTGTGCCGGCGCAGCGGCCAGAACCGGTGCCAGCACGAGGGCGGCGATGGAGGCGAAAGTCGAAATGAGTGCGCGCACGTCTGAACGCTCCTGTAGGGAATCGTGAAGTTAGGCCGTGGAAGACGCCATACAAGCGCGGCGAGAGTGTGACGTCCAGCACCCAGACCTGAAGATGCGAGCGGGAAACTCAGTTATCCGCATCTGCCCGCGTCAATTCAGGGAGACGATCCGCGCATCGCGCACGCCATAGCTGGCCAGCCGGGTGCGGGCCTGATCGGCGCTTGGCCTGTCGCTCCAGCGGCCGACAAAGACACGGTAGAGCGTCTGCCCACCGGTTTCGACAGCCTGGACCCAGACCTCGCCGGCTGCCTCGATCCGGCTGGCGAAACGGTTGGCATTGCCCAGGTCGGAGAAGGCGCCCGCCTGGACCGTCAGCTCGCCGCCCGTGGCCGGCACCCAGGCCGGGGAGAAGGGCGCATCGCGTGCGACATCTTCCAGCGCCGGCACCGTGTCGGGTCCGCCGATATCGGCCAGCTGATAACCCGGATCCGGAGCCCCGGCGGCCGGATAGGCCGGTCCGAGGTAACGCACCCTCACCCGCGCCAGCCCGTTGGCCCGATAGCCCAGCTGGTCGGCGGCGGCACGGCTGAGATCGATCAGGCGATCATCGACAAAGGGACCGCGATCATTGATCCGAACCACGACCTGGCGGCCATTTTCCAGATTGGTGACCTCGGCGATCGAGGGAATGGGCAGCGTGGTATGCGCCGCCGTCATGGCGTTCTGGTCAAACACCTCGCCATTGGCGGTCGGCCGGCCATGAAAGGTCGGGCCATACCAGGAGGCGATGCCGGTGACGTCATAATCATCATCGCGTTGCGGCACATAGCGCTGGCCGCCAACCGTATAGGCGCGACCGACCTTCTGGTGGTCATCATCATCGGCAATCAGCACCGCCGTATCGACCCGGCGCGCCAGTTCAACCGGCGCCACTGCTGTTGCGGCCGGGAGCGGCGGCACGGCATCGCGCGAGAAGGACCGTGTCGGTTCCGGTGACGAGGCACAACCGGCCAGCAGGAGAAGAGCCAGCGCACTGGCAATAAACGAATGACGCAAAACGGGACCCACAAAGCTTGGCCAACCCAAATTCACGGCCACACTATCGCGCAATAGTGAAAGGAGGGTAAGCCGCTGCAACGCAGATATTGCGCTTATCCCCCGATGACCGCTATTGGGACCGACCGGAGAGGTGGCAGAGTGGTCGATTGCGGCGGTCTTGAAAACCGTTGAACCGCGAGGTTCCGGGGGTTCGAATCCCTCCCTCTCCGCCATTTTCCTGCCATCTATTGCCCCATCTCGCCCCCTGCGCCGGCCGGGCTTGGCCACCTGTTTGTACCGGATGTGCCTTTGAGTGGCGGCTGGCGGGCCTTCGTGTGCCATTGATGATGCCCTGGTGTGCGCCTGAATCGCCGGAAATTCGGTTGGAAAAAAGCAAAATGACGCGCAAAAACAATGCCATATCGTTTCCCGCTCCGGTTCCGCCCCTGTTTTTCCGATCTTCTGCCTCCCGCATTGCGTCCGAGGCCACCAGTATAACCGCACCCGGCATGGGGGTGGACAGGCCTGCGCCGGCCCGGCCCTTGTTCCTCGGGCTTCCGGTCGCAAATCGCGCCGACAGGCCGGTATCCAGATTCACCGTGCTGTTGGCAGGCCGTGCCTGCCGGCGCTGCGCTTCGGCTGCGGCAGCAGCACCATCGGTGGTTCATTGCCATTGACCCGGGCGCGCCCTGCCCCCTCCCTTGTGAGCGCGGGGCCGGGCCTCTATAGCAGGGGCGACAGAACAGTATTGGCGATTCCGCCGGCTGGGATTTCGGGGGGAATTGTGCGCGCTTCTATCGTTGGTCTGGCTATCGCCGGGATTTTTGCCGGAGGCGCTGCAGCGCAGACCCCCGCCGATCAGGTTTTCAGCGGTGAACTGACGGACTCCGCTCCGCAGCTTGTCTTCGACCTTCCCCTTGAGGCGGGCCAGATCGTCACCCTGCGCACGGCGTCGACCACGCGCCTCGATACGGTCCTGACCCTGCTGGGTCCCGATGGCTCGGTTCTCGCCTTCAATGATGACCAGGAGCCGGGCGTCCTGACCTCGCGCCTGGTGCATGTACCGGCCAGCTCCGGGGTCTACCGGGCCCAGATCGAGGGTTATGGCGGCGCGCTGGGCAGTTTCTCGCTGACGATGGGCTTTGGCCTGGATGTCGGCCTGTCGGATGCGGCGCAGACGCTGCGCGAAGAGACGGTCAGCTTCGACATGACGCAGACCGAAACGCGCTTTGATGCCGACCTTGCGGCCGGCGATATCCTCGTCGCCTCGACCTTCGCCCTCACCGAGGATCTCGATTCCACCCTCACCCTGCTGGATGGCAGCGGCACCATCCTGGCCCAGAATGATGACCGGGGTGATGGCTCGCTCAATTCACAGATCGTCTATCTGATCGAGGAAGCCGGGCGTTATCAGGTCGTGGTGGGCACATTCGGCGGCGATGGCGAGGGCGATCTCGCCTTTTCGCTGGCGACCGATCCGGAGGCCGAGCTCCCGTTTGATTTCACAGCTATCGAGGGCACGCCGCTTGCCCTGCACGAGGGCGCACTGGGTGATGACCAGCCCTCGATCACCTACCCGGTCGCGCTGCAGGCCGGACAGACCCTGCTCGTCCTGGCCGACACAGTCAGCGGCGATCTCGACCCTGTGCTGCGCCTGACCGGTCCGGATGGCTATCCGGTCGCGATGAATGATGATCGCGGCGACGGCTCCCTCAATTCCGCCTTTGCCTTTACCGCCCCGGAATCCACCACATACGAGCTTGAACTGGCCCGCTATCGCAGCGGCGACAGCAGCGGCGAATTCGAACTCGCGCTCTCCCTGGTCGATGCCTCGGTGGTCGGCGTCCTGCGGGACCTGCTGGAAAACTCGGTTGAACTGAGTGGCCCGGAATTGTTGATCCAGACTGAGGATTTCCGCGTCTATTACACGCTGGAAGGTGTCGATGCCTCCAGCACGCCCTATGCCGAACTGGTCGCCGAAACCCTGCAGGAAGTGCTCGAAACCCAGGTGGGCCGGATTGGCTGGGCCGAGCCCGTCCGCGATGATGACGGGCGTTACCGCGCCTATATCGCCGATGCCGACGGTTCGATGGGCGTCACACAGCCGGTCCAGATCGTGTTTGACAACCCCAACACCTCCGATGTTCGCGAAGCTGCGGCAGCGCGGACCCTGTTCATCATCGACAATGATTTCATTGGCATGGGCAAGACGGCACCGGTCGAGAGCCTGATGCGCGCCACGGTGACGCATGAATTCAACCATGTCGTCCAGTTCGGCTATGACGCCGAGGAAGGCCTGGACTGGCTCTATGAAGCCACCGCCTCATGGATCGAGACGACCACGGTCGGCAGCGACCAGGACGCCACCGATTATACCGAGACCGATTTCGAGACGCCGCAATTGTGCTGGACCACCACGGTGGAAGGCCATGATTACGGTCAATGGACCCTGCTGCAGTCGATGGCCGACAGTTATGGCGAGAACCTGATCGTCCAGGTCTGGGAAAACAGCGTCGAACTGGACGGGTTTGAAACGCTGCAGGCGGCGCTCGACGAGGTCGACACCACCATTCCCGATGTAATCCAGCGCTGGCGCGTCCAGAACTATGCGCGCGCCTATGATCTCGCCCCGCTCTTCCCGATTGCCGTGCATCGCCAGCACACCGTCGATCGCGAAGGCCGCTGGACATTGAAGGGCGGCCTGGAACAGCTCGGCGCCAATTATCTCGGCTTTGAACTCGATGGCCGCTACGCCATCACGCTGAACGGCGATGCCAATCTGGAAGTGCTCGCCCTGGGCCAGCGCAATGGCCAGATTGAGGTCATTCCGCTGGGCCAGGAAGGCGTGATCGACACCGCCGGCTTCGAGTCGACGGCATTGATGGTCTTCAACCGCGCCATGCCGGAAGCCCCGGGGCAGTGCAGCGGCGTGGGCTATACCATCGAAGTGTCCCCCTCGACCCGGCGCCCGGCCCGCTCCGCCTATCGCTTCCCGGATGACCATTTCGACATGGAACCAGCCGAGGTGGCGGCGGACCAGCCCTGATCCCGGCGGCCTGTGCCATGATGCGGTTCGCCAGGGAGGGCCGCATCATGCCAAACCGATCCAGACTTGCAGTGTGTCTCGCTGCGGGACTGACCCTGTCGGCCTGTGCGACCTGGACTGAACCGCTCGCTCTGGCGGTATGCGGGCCGGTCAAGCTGGAGCTCAAATACAAGGATGACGGTCATCTCGACACCGCCTATCTCGTCGCCCGCCATGCCGGCTGGAGCGCCGGGGACGCGGCCGAGCTGGCCTTCTTCACCCAGGCTCCCGATGATTTCGCCGCCGCCTATTCAGCGCCGAGCGGCACGGCGGGCCTTCTCGCGCTGAGACTGAACCGGCTGCACCTTCTGTCTTCGGTTTTGCATTCCCTGCATGGCGGCGACGCCGCCGCTGTCGCCTCACGCCAGCGGGGGCTGGCGCGGCTGGTTCGCGAACAGGTCGCGATCCATGATGATCCGGCACGACCGGATGAGCGCTGGAAGCTGGGCTTTCTGGTCCACGCCCTGGGTGACAGCTATGCCCATGTCTGGGGCATCAACCAGAACCTGCCAGGATCGGTGGCCTACAATCCGGTGGTCGGCCACATCCCGGATGGCCTCGTCCACGGCAATCCCGATGATATCGACGCCAATTTCGCCAATTACGCGCGCTATGCCCGCGCCCTGTTCGTCGCGCTCGATCGCGGTCAGGGCGATGCGGGGGCGCTTGAGGCCTATCTCGCCGATGTCGAACGTGCCACCACAGGCGGCGGCACGCCCGAGCTGATCCGCACCACCAGTACCGATGATTACCGCATCGCGCTCGGGGCGCAGCATCTCGACTGTCCCGGCTGGGCCGGCCAGCTGGACTATGACACCACCGTCCGCCCCTTCCTCGAGCAGGTTTCGGCCCGGCTCGAACAGGGCTGAGCCATCGGCTCGCTAGAACCCCTCATTCTCCGGTGGCAGGTCCGCTGCGCGGATCTGGCGGACCCCGGCCTTGACGCCGCAGACCCGGCGAGCCGTCTCGATGACCTGGCCGTGGGTAGCCAGTTGCGGGTTCGGGATCCAGGGCGTGCCCTCAAGCCTCGCCGGCGGCGTGCGGACATAGACCGACCAGTCGTCAAACATCCGCTCGCCCACCTCCGAATAGCCGGTCAGGACGAGATCATCATGATGCGGATTGCTCTCGATCCGCTTCAAGGTTGGATAGAGCAGGCTGCGCGGTCCCTCGAGCACCTGCACGAAATGCGGGCCGTCCACCAGCAATACGCCGGTCAGTCCGTGCCGGGGGTTATTGCGCAGGCCCGCCTGGAGAATACGCAATAATTCGCGATCCTCTTCCTGCGCATCGGCAACAATCCCGGTCCGCCGGCTGTAGAAGGCAAATCTGCAGAGCAGCATCGCATCCCCCTACCCGGCCCGTGCTTCGGCCATGAATTGCTCGACGCGCGCATTGAGCTGGCTCATCTCCTCGCGCACCGAGGCCGAGGAATCGGTGACCTGCCGCGCCGCCTCGCCGGCCTGGCGGACGCTGGCCTCAAGCGCGGTTGCCGCGCGCGAACTGTCCTGGTTGCCCGCCGCGGCTTCGGTCGTATTGCGCACGATCTCACGGGTCACCACCGATTGCTCCTCAACGGCGGCCGTGATCGTAACAGCAGCGGCATTGACCGAATTGATGGTGTCGCGAATGGCGTTGATGACGGAACTGGCGCGTGAGGTCGCCGCCTGTACATCAGAGATCTGGCGGGCGATCTCGTCGGTCGCCTTGGCGGTCTGGCCCGCCAGCGCTTTCACTTCACTCGCGACCACGGCGAATCCCTTGCCGGCCTCGCCGGCCCGTGCCGACTCAATGGTGGCATTGAGGGCCAGAAGATTCGTCTGTTCGGCGATCTCCTGGATCAGATTGACCACGCTGCCGATCTCGGCCGCGGCCTGATTGAGGTGATTCATCGTGTCGCTGGCCTCGGTCACCTGCTCGACGGCCTCGATCGTGATGGCCGAGGTGCGTGAGACCTGGTCGGCGATCTCGCGAGACGATGTCTCCATCTCGCCCGCCGCCACCGAGACCGATTTGACATTGGCCGCAGCCTCCTCCGCACCGGCTGCCGCTGTCGAGGCCTGACCGAGCGTGCTTTCAACCACCTGCGAGACCAGCGCCGCAGCGTCATCAAGCGCGCGGGAGGTATCCGTCAGGCGGCCGATCACGCCGGACACGCCCTGTTCGAACGTGTCGGCCACTTCCAGGCGGCTCTTGCGGGCCTTGGCCTCGGCTTCCTCCAGATAGATCGAGATCGCCAGTTCCATGTCGAGAAAAATCGCGCGCACCAGGGCGTCGATACGGGCCTCCAGCTGGCTTGTATCCGGCTTGCCGAACCCGGCTATGCCGGAGCGGACGCCAAGCCGCGCCGCCGAGACGAGCAGTTCCGACGCCACGGTGGCATAGCCGGCGATGTAGTAGCGCGGCTCCAGCCCGATATCGCTGTGCACCCGTCCGATACGACGGACGGTGTCGAAATAGGTCTCGTTGTACTCGCCGCTAAGAATATTGTTCCAGTGATCGACCTGCTTCGTCTTCGCATGCTCGCGATGCTGGTCATCGCGGAACAGGTGAGCGACTTCCGGCGCCCGCGAAACGGTGGCGTAAAACCGGCTGAGGCCGCGATCGATACTGTCCGCCAGCGGCTCACGCAGCTCGCGCAAGCGCTCGCGGACCCCCGCATCAATGCCCATGAAATCGAGCCTCGGCTCCCCGGTAGTGTCTGACATAAATCCCTCCGTCAGCTGTCACGGCTGCGGGTTTATTTCCCGCAATCCGAGCAATTGACCGGAGTGTGCGCGACCGGATGGTTAACAAGCGTTAACGACGAAAACATCCGCGAGATAAAGATATTTCGACTTACTTATCTGTATCTTGGCAACATCCGCATGACACCCCGCCGAGGCCGGCCCCGAGTTGCGCCTGGCCTTTCAGGGTGATGCGCCCGCCCCATTGCACTTCCGTGCGGGCGAATTCGGGTTCGGAGATAGCGACCGTCACCGTGTGCCACATATACCGGTTGGGGCCGGTCCCGATCGGTGTGTGGATCGAGCGCATCGCACGCGGCTTCGCCGGGGGCTGACAATGCCAGACATGACCGGCGGCACCGGCCACGGCACCGTCCTGCTTGAGCGCAGACAGCGTCCGGATGCCTTCCATGAAGGAGGTCAGCCCGGCATGCGCGACCGGTTCGTTCTCCGCGCAGGGATGAAAAGGCGAAAGGCGAGACCGGTTACCTTCACTTGAAGCAAGCAGCGTAAAAGGCTCGCCGCCCTCGATCAGACACAACATATGCGGTGACAGGCGCACGGTAAGCATGACCTGGTCAAGCAGTGAAATCTGCTCGGGTGCGCCCAGCAATCTTTCTATCCGTCGGAGAATATCTCCTCTGGGTCGAATCTGCTCAGCTTCAAGTCGTGACAAGTATCCCTGACTTATATGCAGAATTTCGGCCAGTGTTTGTTGCTTCATACCAGCCTGTAGTCGAAGTTTTCTTAGCTTTGCGCCCCAACCTTCCCTCATATGTCATCACCTTCACTCTCGCCCTCTCCCCAGGCAGCCGGAATGTAGGTCAAAGATATTTTGCGCCCTAAGCCTTTGCGCAGAATTATGAAATAAAGAAATTTCAATATCAGACTGATTTGCTTGGTTAATGTGGATTCCGGATGGGGTTTCGAGCCGTCCTTCCGGGGCTCCGGACGCCCGGCACGGGCCGTAACCGACCGCCTGTCACCCGGCGCAAACCGGCCCGGTTTCCGGCATCAGAACCGGAGCAAGAAACTACGCCAGGCCCATAGGCGCGCGCCTAGCCAGCCGGATCGCCGCGCGCCGAGCGCCAGGCGGAGAGCACACTTTCGCGCACCTCGACCGATTGCACATCGACCGCCCGGCCGAGGGCCTGCAAATCAGCGCGCGCCGCGTGCAATTGATCCACCAGCGACATCACCAATGCCAGCGCCTCATCGGCGAGCTCGTGGGTTTCTTCCAGTTCGCAAACCAGCTCCAGCCGCGCCCGGTCTGTGGCCGAAAAACGTGGCCCGTCACCGGATTCCAGCGGCATGACGATACCGATCTCGATATAGGTCTCGAGCCGGTCAGGCGTGAGCATGGTGATCGCAGCGATGGTTTCCTCGGCGGTCAGCGGCCCGGTCATGACATCATCTCCTTGCGCGGATCATAGCTATGGGTTTCGCGCCAGCTTTCCATGAAACTCTTCAAGGCGTCATCAATCTCGGGCGGGGTGATGATACGCAGTTCGACTCGCTGGTCGCCGCGCGGTTTCTTGCCCGTGGGCTGAACCCCGCGGCCGCGCAGGCGCAGGATCTGGCCACTGCTGGCCCCGGCCGGAATGCTCAGGCTGACCGGACCGTCGATGGTCGGCGTCTGCACCTTGCCGCCGAGCACGGCCTCATCCATCGAGATCGGCAGCGTCAGCACGATATCATTGCCTTCGCGGCGGAACACCTTGTGTGGCCGCACACTCAACGTCACCAGGGCATCGCCATTGGGGCCCTCGCCCATGCCCTCGCCGCCCTTCCCGCGCAGGCGGATGGTCTGGCCGTCGGCGGTGCCGGTAGGGATTTTCACATCCAGGCTCTGGCCATCCGGCAGGGTGATGCGCTTTTGGGCGCCCTTGGCGGCCTCGAGAAAGTCGAGCTCGAGCTGGTAGCGCCGGTCCGGACCGGGCGCATTGAAGGCCCAGTCGCCACGATCATGGGCCTGTCCGCGGCCACGCTGGCGCAGGATTTCCTCGAAAATGCCGGAAGCGTCAAAATCATCAAACCCGCCGGCGCCCTCATGCCGGGGGCCACCGGCACCGGAATAGTCGCGATAGAATTTGCGTTCCGGGGCCCGCTCGGCGCCGCTGGCATCGATCTCGCCCTTGTCATAGCGGGCGCGCTGGGCCGGATCCTTCAGCAGGTCATGGGCCTCGGTCGCCTCGATAAAGCGGGACTGGGCGTCGGGGTCATCCGGATTGAGATCGGGATGGCTGGTCCGGACGATCTTGCGATAGGCTTTCTTGATCTCGTCGGCCGTGGCGGTCTTGCTGACGCCCAGCACTTCATAGGGATCACGGGACATGCGCACCTCAAAGCAGGAATAATGGCGCCATTGTCACCCTTTGCGACCGTCGCACAAGCGGGGGGCGACCAATTGCCTCGCTTGCGCCGGAGGCGGTTTGATCCCAGATCGGGGGCGCAAGACCTGTCGCCAGCCACTCCCGGCTGCGCCCTCTCCGGCTGAAAAGGATCGCCCCCATGAGCTACACGATCAACCGCGTCTTTGCCGGCGCTGATTTCGCAGACATCGATGCGCGGACCCGTGCGGCCCTGGCGCAAAAGGGTTTCGGCGTGCTGACAGAGATTGATGTCCAGGCCGTGATGAAAAAGAAGATCAATGCCGACCTGCCCGCCTACCGCATTCTCGGCGCCTGCAATCCGCAGATGGCGCACGAGGCCATCCTCCTGGAGCCGCGCGTCGGGGCGATGCTGCCCTGCAATGTCATCATCCGCCAGACCGGAGACGGCGTCGAAGTCAGCGCGATTGATCCGGCCGCCTCGATGATGGCGATCGACAATGGAGGGCTCAAGGCCGTGGCCGGTCAGGTACGGGACATGCTCGCCGAGGCCGTGGCCGCGATCTGATTGGCTCAGCGCCGGCTGCCGGGGTGCCAGAAAGCCTTCAGAAGCCAGCCGACCGCGCCGCCGAGCAGGAAACTGAAACCGATCACCACGATCCGGCTGGTATGGAAGCTCCAGAACAGCACGGTCAGTTCCACGTCCGACATGTTCTGCAAGGCAAACAGCACCAGCAGTGCGATCAACGCACCTGCCAGCCAGAGTTTGTAGTGCCGCATGCTGCTATCCTCGCCAGATGATGAGCTGTCATTGTGCGGGGCAACGGCCCCGATCACAAGGCCTGACAGGGCCATGCGACCAATCGCCCCGAACGGGCAAGACTTTTTCCAGTCCGGACCTTATTCCGCCCCGCCGCACGCCCTATCTAGCCGGCAACAGGAATGGAGGCTCACATGCGTTGGGCAGGTCTGGCACTCGCTGCCATCATATTGGCCAGTACGGTCTGGTTTGCTTTCGCGGCGCCGATGCACGGGGGCGATCAGCTTATGCTGGCGTCCCGGTCGCTGGCGGGCGAGACTGCAACATGGCTTTGATCACGCCCATACGGGCGGCGGGTTCACACGAACTCCAGCAGGGATAATGCGATGACACAGATACCGGAAATCAGCTTCACCCTCGAAACCGACGCGGAAGGTGGCCGCTATCTCGCCCATATCGCCGGCAAACCGGAACCGGGCGAGCTGACCTTCAAGCGCCAGGGTGAAAACCGCATCCTGGTCGATCATGTCCGCGTGCCACACAGCCTGCGCGGCAATGGCATCGCCACGGCGCTGGCGCGCCACCTGGTTGCCGAGGCCCGCGCCAAGGGTTTCACGGCCTATCCGCAATGCCCGTTCATGGTCTCCCAGGCGCAGAAGAATCCGGACTGGGCCGATGTCATCGAGCCTGTCTGACGGCAGCAAGCGGGCCTAATCAAGAAATTCCCAGCGATCCGCGCCGTCGAAATGACGGATTCGCAGGCCGGCGATCGCGGCCGGCTCGGCCATGTTGGCATTGACCGCCATGCGCCCGCCGGCCTCTGGGTCGGCCGCTTCCCAATGGGTGGTGCAGCCGCAGGCCTTGCACGAGACAAAGGCCAGCGTCCGTTCGCCCTGGACATAGCGCACCACGCCATCGGCCGGATAATCCAGCACGACCTGCGCACAGTCGGCATGGGCCCACAGGGCGCTGGCGCGCCGGCAATAGGAGCAATTGCACCGCGTCAGCCAGTCCGGCTGGGCCTTCAGCGTCCAGCGCACAGCGCCGCAATGGCATTGCCCCTCGATCATGGGTCCCGGCCTCAGGTCTTCGCCGTCCACTTGATCGAATAGAGATCGAAACGCCGGTCACGCAGATTGCGCACCGTGCCTTCCTGACGGGCCCAGTCGAGATCGGCGAGGTTGAGATCGGCGATGGCGACGGTCTCGACATTCTCCGAGCACTCCGCTGCGATACCGTCGCGGGCGAAGCGGAAGTCGCACGGGGTGAGGATGCAGGACTGGGCGTATTGGATGTCCATGTTTTCCACACCTGGCAGATTTCCCACATTGCCGGACATCACGACATAGCACTGGTTCTCGATCGCCCGCGCCTGGCTGCAATAGCGCACCCGCATATAGCCCTGGCGGTTATCGGTGCAGAAGGGCACGAAGAGGAGTTTGGCGCCGGCATCGACCAGCTGGCGCGCCAGTTCCGGGAATTCGCTGTCATAGCAGATCAGGATCCCGATCGGCCCGCAATCGGTCTGGATGGTCGAGATCGCATTGCCGCCCTTGATGCCCCACCACTGCCGCTCGGACGGTGTCGGATGGATCTTCTCCTGCTGGTGCACCGAACCATCGCGCAGGAAGACATAGGCGACGTTCTGGATATCGCCCTTCTCGGTGCGCGTCGGGTGCGAGCCGCCGATGATGTTGATATTGTAGCTGATCGCCAGCTTGCGCATCGCCTCGACGAATTGCGGCGTATATTCCGTCAGCTTCTCGATCGATTGCGACGGCGTCAGCCGGGTTTCGGCAAAGCCCAGCAATTGCAGGGTGAAGAGCTCGGGGAAAACGACGAAATCGCAGCGGTAATCCGCTGTGACATCGACAAAATATTCCACATTGCTCATGAACTCCTCGAAGGAGTGCACCTTGCGTTGCTGGAACTGCACCGAGGCAACGCGCACATCTTCCTTGGCGCCGGGAGGCGCGCTGGCACTCTTGGTGTGCACGGCGGCATAGGGATTGCGCCAGACCATGTGACTGGCAAAACCGCCGGACGCCTCATCAAAGGGCAGATAATCGGGCAGGACGCCGATCGGCTCGAAACCGAGTCGCATCTGGAAGCGGATCACCGGGTCGGAGATCTTCTGGGTCACCACCGCCGCGAGGTAATCGGCCGGGTTGGGATAGAGTTTCTTGCGCCGTTTCCAACCCGGTATCCGGCCGCCGAACACAATCCCCTTCAGCTCGAAGCGTTCGCACAATTCACGGCGTGCATCATAGAGGCGCTGGCCGATGCGCAGGCGGCGCCGGTCCTGGTCGACGCATACTTCCATGCCGTAGAGCCAGTCGCCCTTGGGATTGTGGCGCGAGGCATAGCCCGAGCCGGTAATGCCATTCCAGGTGTGGGGGCTGAGGGCCGCGGCCTCGTCGATGATGAAGCTGGCCGCATAGCCGACGATATCGCCATCATATTCGACCACCACCTGCCCCTCGGGGAAGTTGGAAATCTGCCCCTGCACCATCGCGGTGCTATAGCTGTCGAGCTGGGGATAGACCTTGTCCACCAAGGCGATAATCGCCGGAATGTCCGCGATGCGGGCATTCCGGATATTCAGCGATGAGCGGGATTTCTGACTGGCCATGGAAGCGTATTCCTGTTGCGTGGACGCACCTTATCAGGCGTGCAAATGCGGCCATACAGGAATTGCGCGGCAGCACATAGCGGTTTGTTGCGGGGGCCGCTCTCATGGCACGCAATAATGCGCGCGGCGTGCCCGCAAGGGTGATATGGCTGAGCCGCGCGGCCGGACGATCCGGAAAGCCGCCAGCCCCCGGCAGTGCCCTGCCGTGACCAACTGGCGTCTGCCCGCATTTCACAGGGGTGACGCATGAGCCTGAAGCGTGTTTGCGGCCAGCCGTGCCGCATGATCATGATCGCTTTCGCCGCAGTTCTGGCCCTGCAGGGTTGCGCCCTGGTTGAGCCGGCCCATTACGATATCCGCAGCGATGCGGTGTACTGGATTTCCTATCCGGGCACGTCCGCGAGCCCGTCATTTGACCGCTATGAGCGCCGGACCGAGGCTGATCCGCAGACCTTCGAAATCCTCGCCTTCGCCAATTGGGGCAAGGACGCCCGAAGCGGCTATTATCGCGGCACAGCGCTGGCAGGGGTTAATGCCCCCTCCTTCCGCGCCGTCAATGATGAACTGGCCGCCGATGACACCCAGGTCTGGCGCGGGACCAACCTGATTGAGGGCGCTGATGGCGCCAGCTTCAGACTGGTCGGGCCCAGCACTGGCGTCGATCGGGCGGCGGCCTATGCCGGCTGGGCCCGCTTCGTGCCATGCGACCTGTCCACCTTCACCGTCATCGAGAGCGAGGACGGGGCCTTCACCGCCGACAGCGCCTGCGTCTATTCCTACGGTCTGCGTCTGCCGCTCACCGATCGCGCCACATTCGAACGCCTCGGCGCCGAATACTCCCGCGATAGCGGCGGCGTCTATTGGCGCCATTTCGAGGTCACCGGCGCCGACCCCGCGAGCTTCCACATCCGCGAAGGCACGCGTCTGGGCCAGGACCGCTCCGGCTGCTGGCTGGGGCCGGACTGGCGCGAATGCCGGGACTGAGGGCACGGGACATGCTCCGGGCAGGCCGGTGCGTGTCCCGACTTGGGTGGCAGCGCCTCAACGCCTGCACGAAAATCTCCACGCGGCTGGCCGCTGGAGGTTTGAGGGGTTTCCCATCGAGATGGGAGGGTGTGGGACGCCTTCGAATGCCGAACTGGCGCCAGTATGGATTTTGTTTGGTGTGACAATCGAAGCCGTCCCACACGTGCAGTTTTCCCGGGCTGTCTCCACCCCGTTTCCAATCCGCAAGGTACTCGGGTCGGTCGTTTAGTGCCTTCAGACCTTGTCGGACGCCCTGCCGGAGTTCGGGCCGTCACCCCTCTACCCGGACAGGCTGCACGCTTCCAACCGCCGCGATTGACTGAGCTCACGCCTCCCGTGCGACCGGAACGAGGTGATTATGCGCCAGGGTTGAGGGGGTGGGGATAACATTGGCGATTTATCGTCATCCCGACGCAAGTCGGGACCTCGATAGACCGGGCTCCGACCCTGTCACGGCGAGGTCCTGACTTGCGTCAGGATGACGTCGGACAATTGTGGGCCGTGGGGGATAGCGGGCCTATTCCGGCCGACCCCCCCATCTCTAAAATCAACATTTTGTCATCCCGGACGGATGCCCGGACGCGGCAGCGATCCGGGGGCAGGTCCGGGACCTACCCGCTGGTTCAGCTGGTCTGACGGGTAGGTCCCGGACTTGCGCCCCGCCTGCGCGGGGCATCCATCCGGGATGACAAAACGTTTGAATTATGGGGAGTAAAGGGACTCTACCCCTTCACCTTCACCGCATTCATCCGCCGCTCGAGCCGCATCGAAAACCAGCCGATGATCGCGCGCCAGAGCTCATCCTTGAGCACGGCCCCTTCGACTTCGGTTTCGAGATTGGGGTTATCATTGATCTCGATCACGAAAATCCCGTTCTCGTTCTGCTTCATGTCGATGCCGTAAAGGCCATTGCCGATCAGATTGGCGGCCTTTTTGGCGATCTCGATCACCTGTGGCGGGGCGTCGGCCACGGCCATCGTCTCGAAACCGCCCTCGGTATATTTGCCGTCATCCTCATGCTTGATGATCTGCCAGTGGCCGCGCGCCATCTTGTATTTGCAGGCGAAGAGCGGCTCGCCATCGAGTACGCCGATGCGCCAGTCATAATCGGTGGGCATGAATTCCTGGGCGATGATCAGGGCGGTGTCGGCGAAGAGTTGTTTGGCGCGGCTGGCCAGTTCGGCTTCGGTGGTGACCTTGTGGACCTGGCGGCTGAAGGAGCCGTCGGGTGCCTTGAGCACGACCGTTGAGCCGAGGCGGTCGAACAGGCCGGTCATCGGGGTGGTGGCGTCGAGGATTTCGGTTTTCGGGGCCGGCACACCGCCCTGCTCCATCAATTCTTTCAGGAAGACCTTGTTGGTGCAGCGGATCATCGAGCGGCAGTCATCGATGACGGGCATGCCCTCCTGCTCGGCACGGCGGGCGAAGCGATAGGTGAAATTGTCGATCGCCGTGGTGGTGCGGATGAAGAGCGCGTCGTATTCGGCCAGGCTGGCGAGATCATTGGGGCCGATCAGATCGACCTCGACGCCCATCTTGGCGGCGACACTGGCGAGGCGCTGGACCGAGGATTTGCTCGAGGGCGGGAATTCTTCCTTCGGGTCGGTCAGGATCGCCAGCGACCAGCGCGGCGCCGTGCGTTCCTTCGGCGCGACCCATTGGCGGCGTGTGTATTGGCCCAGGCAATCGAGGAAGAATTGCCGGTCCTCATTCTTGAGCGTATGCGGCGAGATCGCCTTGATCTGCTGGATCTCCTTGCCGGATGCCGACAGCGTCACGTCCAGCACCGGCGCGCGGAACCAGTCGAACAAGAGCTTGGAGAATTTGGCCAGCGCCTTGTTCTGGCAGTTGCCGAAGGAGACCAGGAGGTGTTTGTCCTCCGAGGCCACGCCTCCGAGGTCCTTCATCAGCGCGACATTGAGATCGGGCAGCGCCTGGGCGTAGAGGCCCTTGCGGCTCAGCTCGACGACCGACTGCGCCGTCGGCACAATCCGGTGGCCACGCGCTTCGGCCAGAAGCGAGGCGTAATAGCCCTTCGACTGATAGCTATAGCTGCGCGCCAGATTGATGATATTCGGCCGCCGGCCGGTGAAGAGCTGCGCATTGACGATATAATCGCGGATGCGCATGACCTTGTGAGGCGTTTCGTGCTGGCCGAGATCGCCAGCATGTTCAACGAGAATGAGCCAGTCGCTCACGAGCTATCGCTCTCCTGATCCGTGCGGCGCCTCCGCTTCAAATAGCAACGCCGCTTCACCGTCCTCGTAATAGGCTTCCCGGGTGCCCCGCAAGCGAAATCCTGCGCCTTCATACAGACCGATCGCCTTTGTGTTCGATTTGCGCACTTCCAGATGCACCTGCTGGCAGCCGCGCCGCGCCGTCAGATCGATCGCGGCGCGCAGCATGGCCTGCCCGACGCCGGAACGGCGATGGCCGGGCGCGACGGCGAGGGAGTAGATGCGCGAGATCGCACTGCCGCGGCGGAAGGCCAGCGCCAGATAGCCGGCGGGCTCACCGGCGATATGGGCCAGCAGGAAGAGGGTTTTGCGGGCGGCGAGCATGCGGCGCAGATTGCGGCGGCTGAACCGGTCGGCGGTGAAGCTGTCGATCTCGATATCGTCGATCGTGTCGAGATCGCCGCGGCTCGCCAGGCGCAGCTCGATCACCGCCTCGGCATCGCGGCAGTCATAGCGCCAGCGCAGGCCGGGGTCACAGGGCTCGGGCAGATCAGGCTGGGCGCTCATGGGTGATCCGTTCGGATGCGGGAGGCGTAGAACAGGCAGGTGATCACCCCGCGATCACGAAGACGTGCTGCGGAGATGCGTTTGCCGCAAACTGCACTATCCTCAATTCAACAATGCGCCAAGAGCCGAGGAATTCGATGCTGATCAAAAAAACCCATCGCTGGCAATTGCCCGAGCGCCTCGTCACGTCGAAGGCCGATTTCCTCAATCGCCGCCAGATCATGGCGGGTGCCGGGGCGCTCGGTCTGGCGGGCCTGGCCGGCTGCGGCGCGGCCGAGGAATCGAATGCCCAGACGTCTGGCGGCGGGCGGCCGATCTCCGGCCCCCTGCGCTTTCAGCCCACCGGCTACACTGTGCCGGATGATTCAACGCCCTACGAGGCTGTGACCGGCTATAACAATTTCTACGAATTCGGCGTCGGCAAGGACGATCCCGCCCGCTATGCCAGCGCCATGACGACCGATCCCTGGTCGATCGAGATCGAGGGCCATGCGGCGCGCACCGGCCGGTTCGCCCTGGAGGATGTTGTTGATTTCTCGGCCCTGCAGGAGCGCATCTACCGGCTGCGCTGCGTCGAGGCCTGGTCGATGGTGATCCCCTGGATTGGCGTGCCGCTGGCCGATGTGCTGGCCCGTTTCGAGCCGACATCGGATGCGCGCTATGTCCAGTTCATCACCTATCAGGATGCCGGCGAAATGCGCGGCACCCGCACGCGCGTGCTCGACTGGCCCTACAAGGAAGGCCTGCGCATGGACGAGGCGATGAATGAACTCGCCTTCCTGGCGGTCGGTCTTTATGGCGAGGTCCTGCCCAACCAGAACGGCGCCCCGATCCGCCTCGTCGTGCCGTGGAAATATGGCTACAAGTCCATCAAATCCATCGTGAAGATCCGCTTCGTCTCGGACGAGCCGGAGACCTCCTGGAAGCAATCGGCGCCGCGCGAATACGGCTTCTATTCAAACGTCAATCCGAACCGCGCCCATCCGCGCTGGAGCCAGGCCTCGGAACGGGTGATCGGTGCGGGGCCGTTTGCGCGCCGCGATACCGAGATGTTCAATGGCTATGGCCCTGAAGTCGCCGGGCTCTATGCCGGCATGGATCTGATCGAGAACCACTGAGCATGGCCAGAAGCGCATTCCTGCGGGCCTTCGGGAAGGATTGGCTCAAACCGCTGACCTTCTGGGCCCTCGCCCTGCCCGGCCTGTGGCTGGCCTGGCAATGGGGCTTGTTGCTCAGCGGCGCGCCCAATGATCTTGGCTTCAACCCGGTCGAGAAAACCCACCGTTTTCTCGGTGACACGGCCCTGCGCATCCTGCTGATCTCGCTGGCGATCACGCCCTTTCGCGATCTGACCCGCTGGCTGCCCATCATGAAGATCCGCCGCCGTGTTGGGCTGGCCGCCTTCTGGTATGCGGCCGCGCATCTGGTGGCCTATCTCGGCCTCGACCTCTATCTCGCCGCGGGCATGAGCCTGACGGGCATGTGGGCCGGGCTGTGGGAGGATGTCGTCAAGCGGATCTATATCACGCTGGGCATGACGGCCTTCATCCTGCTGATCCCGCTGGCGCTGACCTCCTTCAATTCCATGGTCCGGCGCCTGGGCGCCCAGCTCTGGCAGAAGCTGCACTACAGCGTCTATCCGCTCGCCGTCATCGCGTGCCTGCATTACGGCTTCATGGTGAAGGGCAATCAGCTCGGCCCCTGGATCCATGGCGGCATTCTGGCCCTGCTGCTCGCCTACCGGCTGGTGGCCGGGATCAGGAGGCGGATGAAGCCGCAACCCATCGCCAGCGCTTCCTGACGCTTGAGCGCCAGCAGCACGACGCAGGACAGCCAGACAATGCAGGCCGCCACGAACAGGCCGCCGCCATCCTGGTTGGGATCAATGCCCAGCGGGGTGAAGAGATGAAAGCTGATCGCCCCCGTCATCACCGCCAGACCAAGCGCCGCGCCGAGCACCTGAAGGCGCCGCAAGCCGGGTATAAATCCGATCAATAGGGCCGCAGAAGCAATAAGTTCCGCCGTTCCGATGACGTACTGGCTGAACAGGCCGGTATGGGCGAACAGGCCGGCCGCGCCCCATGTCGAGGCCCAGCCATCGAGCAGGCCGAAGATGACCTGCGTCTCCGGCGCGTCGGTGAATTTGAAGCGCAGGGAGTCGAGAAATATCACCGCGATGAAGAGCGGCAGAATGATCCCGGCGATCTGTTTGATCCGGTGCAGCATGAGGCCCTCTCCTGTTCGGCTGCCGGAGCCTCGCACGGGGGCACCGGCAAAAAAAGACCGGCCCCCCGAATGAGGCGCCGGTCCCTTTCACAATTGCGTCAGATCAGGCGTGCCGGATCAGGCGTCGGTCTCATCGACGACAGCGGCACCATCGGCCGCGCGAGCGATGCCCTCACGGCCCTTCTCGGCGCCGGATTCACTGCTATAGCCCTGGCCGGTCAGGATGATCTGGCCATTGCTCGCCTTCAGGGAGAGATAATGCTTGCCGTCCTTGCCTTCCTTGATGACGTAACGGTTCATGTCCGGCGCATTGCGCTTGACGGACTCGATGCCGTTATCGGCACTGGCGCGCGCCTTGTAGGTTTCGGACTTGCCCACATTCTCGCCATTGCCAGCGATCAGGGAAAAGAAGAACTCGCCATTCTTGGCGCGCTTCATCACGAACTTACCAGCCATTATATATCCTCTTTTCTCGACACGGGCCTGCCCCGCAGCGCTTGAATTGATTTCAGGAAAAATCTGCCTCATCAGAGGCGCTTGCATGTATTGTGTCGCCTTGGCATTCAGTTAGTCAATAGGACCAGATTCAACAGAAGCCCGCATCTCGGCCCGGCGCCGAATTCGCAGGCAGGGAGAGACAATTGGACGATATCTTTATTGGCGGCGCAGATGGCGCGGCCCAATCTCTCCTGCTCAAACGCGCGAATCGCCACGGCCTGATCGCCGGCGCGACCGGCACCGGCAAGACCGTGACACTGCAAATCCTGGCCCAGGGCTTCGCCGATGCCGGTGTTCCGGTCTTTGTCGCCGATGTGAAGGGCGATCTGTCGGGCATGGCGGCGGCCGGCAGCGAGACCGCCAAGCTTCATCCCAAACTGGTCTCGCGCGCCGAAACGATCGGACTTGAGAATTACGCCTATGAATCTGCGCCCTGCGTTTTCTGGGACGTGTTTGGCGAGCGCGGCCATCCGCTGCGCACCACGGTCTCGGAAATGGGCCCGCTGCTGCTGTCGCGCATGCTCGATCTCAATGACACCCAGGAAGGCGTGCTCAATGTCGCCTTCCAGCTGGCCGAAGACGAGAACCTGCTCCTGCTCGACCTGAAGGATCTTCGCTCCCTGCTGGTGCACGTCTCCGAGCGACGCGCCGAGCTGAGCCAGACCTATGGCAATGTCGCCCCTGCCTCGATCGGCGCCATCCAGCGTCGCCTGCTGGTGCTCAGCCGCGAGGGGCTGGAGAATTTCTTCGGCGAGCCGGCGCTCGAGCTCAATGACATGATGCGCACCGGCACCGATGGCCGCGGCCAGGTCAATATCATGGACGCAACCCGCATCATCCAGAACCCGACGCTCTACTCCACCTTCCTGCTCTGGCTCCTGTCGGAACTGTTCGAGGAATTGCCGGAAATCGGCGATCCGGACAAACCGCGCCTGGTCTTCTTCTTCGACGAGGCCCACCTCCTGTTCAGTCGCGCCCCGCGCGCCCTGCTCGACAAGGTGGAACAGACCGTCAAGCTGATCCGCTCCAAGGGTGTTGGCGTCTATTTCGTCACCCAGAATCCGCGCGACGTGCCCGAGCCGGTGTTGGCCCAGCTGGGCAATCGCATCCAGCACGCCCTTCGCGCCTATACGCCCAATGAGCGCCGCGCGGTGAAGGCTGCCGCCAATTCCTTCCGCCCCAATCCCGCCTTCGACACCGAGGAGACCATCACCCTGCTCGGCGTCGGCGAGGCGCTGGTCTCGACGCTGGATGAAAAGGGCCGGCCGACGGTGGTGCAGCGCACCCTGATCCGCCCGCCCGCCTCGCGGATGGGACCGCTGACCGACGCCGAGCGTGCCGAGGTCATCAAGACGAGTGTTGTCTTCGGCCGCTATGACACCGAGCTGGATCGCGAGTCGGCCTATGAGAGCCTGGAGCGCCGCGCCGAGACCCGGGTCCGCGAAGAACGCGAGACGGCCGAGCGTGAAGCCCGTGAGGACGAGCGCGAAGCCCGCGAAAAGGCCCGCAATTCACGCTCCTCGCGCAGCCGTTCGCGCGCCCCGCGCCGCGGTTCGACCGGTGCCATGGTGACCAGCGTTCTGCGCCAGTCCTCCACCGTGCTGGTGCGCGAACTGGTGCGCGGTATTTTCGGCAGCCTGCGCCGATAGCAAAACGCCCCCGGAGCGAGGCTCCGGGGGCGGGTCTGCAGGTCTGATTGCGGCAGAACTTACTTCTTGAAGCTGCCTGGCTTGCCCTTGAAGGCACCGCCATCATCATCACCGGGAATGCGCAGAAGCTGGCCCGGATAGATCTTGTCCGGATGCGAGAGCATCGGCTTGTTGGCATCGAAGATCTTCGGGTAGGCGCTGGCCTTGCCGTATTGCTCCTGGGCGATCTTCGAGAGCGTGTCGCCGCTCTTGACCGTGTGGAAGCGGCCGGCGGCCTCTTTCTTGGCGGCGATCATCTTGTCCTCGACCGAGGCGACGCCCTTGATATTGCCGGCAGCCATCAGGAGCTTTTCCTTGGCAGCCTGGCTCAGGCCCTTGCCCTTGAGCACGACCTTGTCCTTGACGACTTCGAGTTCAACGCCATCGGCGCCCTCGATGTCATGGCCGGTGATTTCCTTGCGGACGAGTTCGGCCTTGTCGCCATCATCCTTGTCGCTGTCGAAGCCGAGCGATTTGCCGGCATTGGCGATCACATTGATAAGATTGAACATGGGTTTTCCTTTTCAGTGGCAAACAGGGATCAGCGGCCGCGCTGATTGATCATTTCGAGAATGTCGTCGGCGACACCGTCGCCATCGTCATCAAGAGCACCGGTCAACGCGCCAAAAATGCCGCCCAGACCACCAGCGCCCGCGCTGGCCGAACCGCCGCCAAGGCCGCCGCCGGATACGGCGCCGAGCAATTGACCGAACATGCCGCCACCGGGGGTGACCTGAGGGGCTGCGGCTTCGGGCGCCGCATTCTGGGCCGCACCACCGACCAGCATGGTCGCAACCAGGGGCAGAAGCTGACGCAGCACGCCGGCATCGACGCCGGTGCGGTCGGAAGCGTCCGCCGCGACACGGCGCGAGACATCGCGCGAGCCGAACAGCTGGCCCAGAAGCGCATTGCCCTGCTCGACCGTGGCCGAATCGGCAAGCGCGCTGCTGTCTTCCAGCGCGCGCTGGGCCGTGGCAGGCTGGATGCCCTGCAGCAGACTGTCGAGCCCACCGGCACTGCTTTCGCGGCGAACACCGGCAGAGAGTGCCGGCAGAAGGGCCTGGACGGCCGACTGAGCCTGGGTTTCGGAAATGCCGAAGCGCGAGGCAATATTGCCGATCGCCTGGCCGCCCTGGGCCTGCGCAAGCATGCCGAGAAGGTCTCGTGTGGACATTAATGGTCTCCTGAAATGATCCGGTCGTGACTGCGACGGTCGCAGACGTTTCGGGGATTGGGCCGGTGCCTGATGTGCGCCGGCGAGGTTGTTGCTTGAAAAAACATTACCATCAATTCATGGCAGAAACATGGTTTTCTCATCGCCGCCCGATCCCTAGCAGAGTTCGGCCTGTACCGGAGATGAACGGATTTCAGGCCCTGAAGGCCGGGCCAGCGCAGGAGTGGTTTTCACTCGACCCGATTCAGCAGGCGCTCTAATCAAAGGGCAAAGCCAAACCGGAGAGACATCATGGACACGCGCGCCGCCATCGCCTTCAAGGCCGGATCCCCCCTCGTCATCGAAACCGTCCAGCTCGAAGGGCCGCGCGCCGGCGAAGTGCTGGTCGAGATCATGGCGACGGGTGTTTGCCATACCGATGCTTTCACCCTGTCGGGCGATGATCCGGAAGGCGATTTTCCGGCCATTCTCGGCCATGAGGGCGCGGGCATTGTGCGCGAAGTGGGCGCCGGCGTGACCTCGGTGAAGCCGGGCGATCATGTCATCCCGCTCTACACGCCGGAATGCCGCGAATGCGAGTATTGCCTCAATCCGAAAACAAATCTGTGCCAGAAAATCCGCTCGACCCAGGGCGCTGGCCTGATGCCCGATGGCACCAGCCGCTTCTCCTTCCAGGGCAAGCCGCTGCTGCACTATATGGGCTGTTCGACCTTCTCCAATTTCACCGTCCTGCCCGAGATCGCCGTCGCCAAGGTCCGCGAGGACGCACCCTTCGACAAGATTTGCTATATCGGCTGCGGCGTCACCACCGGTGTGGGCGCAGTCGCCTTCGATGCCAAGGTCGAGCCCGGCTCCAACGTGGTGGTGTTTGGCCTCGGCGGAATCGGCCTCAATGTCATCCAGGGCGCGCGCATGGTCGGCGCCAACAAGATTATCGGCATTGATATCAATGAAGACCGGCTGGAGATCGCCAGGAAATTCGGCATGACCGATTTCATCAATCCGAAAAAGGTCGAGAACCTGGTCGAGGCGATCATGGACCTGACCAATGGTGGCGCCGATTATTCCTTCGAATGCATCGGCAATGTGAACACGATGCGCCAGGCGCTGGAATGCTGCCACAAGGGCTGGGGTGAGAGCATCATTATCGGCGTTGCCGGCGCCGGCCAGGAAATCTCCACCCGCCCCTTCCAGCTCGTCACCGGCCGCGTCTGGCGCGGCTCGGCCTTCGGCGGCGCCCGCGGCCGCACCGATGTGCCCCGCATTGTCGACTGGTATATGGACGGCAAGGTCAATATCGACGACCTCATCACCCACACCATGCCGCTGGACAAGATCAATGACGCCTTTGATCTGATGCATGCGGGCAAGAGCATCCGGAGCGTGGTGGTTTACTGATCAACCGAAGGCCCGCCACCGGCGGGCCTTCGCCTTGAAACGGCAATTGTGTCGCGCGACCTTGCGCCACGTTTGCATGCGCTGGGGGCAGGTTTAGTTTTCTGCCAGAACTGACTCACAGCGAAAGACCCGGGCATGGAATTCGACGCACTCTTGCTCTCACGGATGCAATTTGCGTTCGTGATCGCCTTCCACATCCTGTTTCCCGCCTTCACTATCGGGCTCGCCGCCTTTCTCGCCGTGTGCGAAGGCCTGTGGCTGAAGACCGGGCGCGAGGTGTTCAAACAGCTCTATCTCCACTGGATCAAGATTTTCGCCCTCGCCTTCGCCATGGGCGTGGTGACCGGGGTGGTGATGTCCTACCAGTTCGGGACCAATTGGAGCGTCTTCTCCGATCGCACCGGCAGCGTACTCGGGCCGCTGCTGGGCTATGAAGTCCTAACCGCCTTCTTCCTCGAGGCCAGCTTCCTCGGCGTGATGCTGTTTGGCTGGAACAAGGTCGGCCGCAAACTCCACTTTGCCGCCACCGTCATCGTCGCCATCGGCACCTCGATTTCGGCCTTCTGGATCCTGTCAGCCAATTCCTGGATGCAGACGCCGCAAGGCTTCGATATCGACCCCATGACGGGCAATTTCTTCGCCACCAGCTGGATGGAGGTCATCTTCAACGCCAGCTTCCCTTCGCGTTATGTCCACATGATGCTGGCCGCCTTCATCACCACCGCCGCTGTCGTGCTGGCGGCCGGAGCCTGGCAGACCGTGCGCGGACACAAGAGCGAGCCGACGCGCTGGCAGATGCGCATGGCGGCGGGCACGCTGGCCGTGTTGATGCCGCTGCAAATCTGGGCCGGCCACTGGTCCGGCGAAGTCGCGCACGAACACCAGCCCGCCAAGGTCGCGGCGATGGAGGGCTGGTGCGAGACGCTCGATGTGCAGGGCACGGTGCTGCTCGCCTGGCCGGCGGACAATGAATGCGGCCGCGCCGAGATCACCATTCCGGGCACCAGCCCTTACCTGTTCAATACCGATGAGCCCCTGCGCGCCCTGTCCAGCTTCGCGGATGAGGATCAGCCGCCGCTATGGCCGGTCTTCTGGGGTTTCCGCATCATGGTCGGCTCCGGCCTGGCCATGCTGGGTTTTGGCGTCTGGGGTCTGTTCCTGTGGTGGCGCGGGCGGCTTGACCAGCCCGGCCTGTTCCACTGGCTCGCCATTCCCGGCGGCAGCTTGGGCTTCATCGCCGTCATCACCGGCTGGATCGTGGCCGAGGTCGGACGGCAACCCTGGACCGTCTATAACGCGCTGCGAACGGTTGACAGTGTCTCGCCGGTCGAGGCTGGCCAGGTCGCGCTCACGCTGCTCATCTTCATCACGGTCTATGCCATCATCTTCACTGCGGGGATCATCTACATGGCCCGGATCGCGACGCGCGGTTTCGATGACCGGCCGCCGGATATCGATCATGGCGAGCGCCGTGCGCCCGGTTCGCCGCTCGGTGCGGTCGATGATCCGGCACAGACGCCCGATGACACTGTGGCCACGGTATAGGAGCGGATGATGGACTTCCTGCAACTCGACCTGCCCCTGATCTGGGCCATCTTGATCGCCGTCGCGATCATGCTCTATGTCCTGCTCGACGGCATGGATCTGGGCATCGGCATGCTCACATTCGTCGCCGGTGATGAAGACGAGCGCAATATGATGACGGCGACGATCGAGCCGGTCTGGGATGGCAATGAGACCTGGCTGGTACTGGGCGGCGGCGGCCTGTTTGCCGCCTTCCCGCTGGCCTACTCGATCCTGATGCCGGCCTTCTATCTGCCGGTCATCCTGATGCTGGCGGCGCTGATCTTCCGCGGCGTCGCCTTTGAATTCCGCCACAAGGCGGTGCGTCGGCCGACGCGCCTGTTCTGGAATGGCGCCTTCTATGGCGGCTCCTTCGCCGCCGCCTTCTCGCAGGGGATTATCCTGGGGGCCTTCATCCAGGGCGTCACCGTCGAGGGCCGTGCCTTCGCCGGCGGATCGCTCGACTGGCTCACCCCCTTCTCGCTGATGGTCGGCTTCGGCGTTGTCGCCGGCTATGTCCTGCTCGGCGCCTGCTGGCTTGTGCTCAAGACGGAAGGTGAATTGCAGGTCAAGGCGCGCCGCTGGGCGACCCTGGCGCTGGTCGCCGTGGCGATCGGTTTTGCCGCCATCAGCCTGGCCACCCTGTCGATCGACCCACGGGTCACCGAGCGCTGGGGTTTCTCGATGACCCATCTCGACCCCGGCAGCCTCCTGCCCCTGGGCCTCATTCCCCTGGGCCTCATTCCCCTGGCCGGGCTGGCCCTCACGCTTCTGCTGGCGCGCGACCTGGTCAGCGGGGCTGGCAAGGCGCCGGACTGGCGGCCCTATCTGCTCGCGGCCGGGATTTTCCTGTCGGGCTATCTCGGGCTCGCCGTGAGTCTTTTTCCCTGGCTCGTTCCCTTCGCCTTCACGATCCACGAGACGGCGGCGCGCGACAATGCGCTCGGCTTCATGCTGGTCGGCGCGGCGATCATGCTGCCGGTCATTCTGGGCTACACCGCCTATGTCTATTCGGTCTTCTGGGGCAAGGTGAAGCCCGGCGACGGGTATCACAGTGCGTGATCTCTTCACCCCCGCCCCGCCCCCGGAGGCCGGCCATGAACCGTCGCTGGGCCGCAAGCTGTTATGGTTTTTCGGACTCTGCCTGGCAGGGTCTGCCGCCGTCGCGATCACCGCCTACGCGTTGCGCTCCCTGCTCTTTCTCTAGGCCACGCGGGGCGCGGACGGCTTGTCCCGGAACCGGTTTTTGCGCTATGATAGCACCTTGCTATCACGGAGTGGGCCATGGGCCAGATTCTCATTCGCAATCTCGATGACGAGGTCATCGCGAGGCTGAAGCTCAACGCCGAGGCCGCGAGCACCTCGCTTGAGCAATATCTGCGCGATCTGCTCACAGCGAAAGTCACCTCGGACAAGGCGGCATTCCTCGCCTTCGCCAAGGGCATGCAAGAGAGTGCGCGGCCGTCCGATCTCGACCCTACCGACCTGATCCGCGAAGACCGGGACCGGTGAGCGTTTTCATCCTCGACGCGAGCGTCGCGACCCGTATGTTTCTGGCGACTCCAGAGCGCGCACAGGCGCTGGCCGCCGCACGGGCGCATGAATTCATCGCGCCGCGCCTGATCCTGACCGAAACGTCGAATGCGCTGTGGAAGTATGTCCGCCGCGGTGACATCGCTTTGAACCAGGCCCAGGAAGCCGTCCGTCAGCTGGACCGCCAGTTGTCGATCGTCGATGACTTCAGACTGACCGTCCTGGCCCTGCGCCTCGCGTCCGAGCTGGATCACCCCGTATATGACTGCGTGTATCTGGCGACCGCGCAAACCTATCAATACCCCCTGCTCACCGCCGATAAACGTCTTTCCGCCCTCGCCCGCGACCTGTCGCTTGATGTCGTCGATCTGGCCTCGATCCCGTTAGAGGGGTAAGACACCCCGAAGACTCACCCCTGCCCCGGATAGCGCGCCCATGACCCTGCACATCACTGACAAGTTCGACAGCGGCAATATCGTCGTCAAGAATTCCCGCGATCCTGAAAACATCGAGCTGGAGATCCGCAAGGACAAGGATTCGGACTTCTATCAGTGGTTCCATTTCCGCGTCTCCGGCGCGCGCGACGAGGATCTGGTGATGCACATCACCAATGCCGGCGGCGCCGCCTATCTCGAAGGCTGGCCGGGCTATCAGGCCTGCGCCTCCTATGACCGGGAGACCTGGTTCCGCATCGAGACCAGCTATGCCAAGGGCGTCTTGACGCTGCAGCATACGCCGGAGCTGGACACGGTCTGGTATGCCTATTTCGCCCCTTTCTCGATGGAGCGCCACCAGGACCTGATCGCCGCCGTGCAGAGCTGCGAAGGCGTCAAACTGGAAGTGCTCGGCGAGACGCTGGATGGGCAGACCATGGATTGCCTCACCGTGGGCGAGCCCGCGAAGAAGAAGCGCACCATCTGGGTCACCGCACGCCAGCATCCCGGTGAGACGATGGCGGAATGGTGGATGGAAGGCTTTCTCGACCGCCTGCTCGATCCCGATGATCCGGTAGCGCGCAAGCTGCGCTCGAAGGCCGTCTTCCACATCGTGCCGAACATGAATCCCGACGGGTCGAAGCGCGGCCATCTGCGCACCAATGCCAAGGGCGTCAACCTCAACCGCGAGTGGGACAAGGCCAGCCTGGAGAACTCACCGGAGGTCTTCCATGTCCTCGAGCGCATGCGCGAGACCGGCATTGACCTCGCCCTTGATGTCCATGGCGACGAGGCCCTGCCCTACAACTTCATCGCCGGCGGCGAAGGCGCCCCGAATTTCGACCAGCGCGGCCAGACCAATCTCGATGCCTACAAGGCAGCGCTGTGCAAGGTCAGCCCGGATTTCCAGACCAGTCACGGCTATGATGTCGATGCCCCCGGCACCGCCAACCTCTCCGTCTGCACCAATTATCTCGCCAATGAATTCAAGTGCCTGGCGATGACTTTGGAAATGCCGTTCAAGGACAATGCGGACTTGCCTGACTATTTGCATGGCTGGTCGCCGGAGCGTTGCCGCAAGCTCGGCGCTGCCAATCTGGAAGCGATGCTGGCCCTGGTGGACCAGTTGCGGTGAAGCCCGATACCGCCACGGATCAGCCCGTACCGCATGCCGGGCACCGCTGGTGCCGTGAACGCGTCGATATGGACACTTTCGGTCGCGACGGCCCAATCTTTAACGGCGGCGGCAGTCGGGTCCGCGATACGGGCCGTGGCATCGACTTGCTGCGCCTGTCCTGCAACAGCACGCCAGATGGGTATTTCGCGGGGTCTCCATCCCAATTCCTGCTGACGCAGGCGGCGAACAGCTGGATATTCGGGACAACCGAAGGCAGGCAGCCGAGTGAGGACAAAAGGGTCATTCGTCATAGCTACCGGATCGATTGGCCCGACCGCTGGATGCACCGGTACATGGAAGCTCGCTGGCCGAATCCAATTTCAGCCCTGCCGCGCCTGGAGGCCGGCATTGCCATTCAGGAATTGGCCGCCGAGGCACTGTGCATGTTTGGATTTCTCTTTGGATTTCAATCGTCCTACGCAGACACTGCGATCATCACCGTCTCAATGAGCGATTTTGAGCGCAACAGCCGCATGTATCTGGACGCGGATGCGATCTGCGAATTCGACGAATTTGGCCGCCCAATCGAGGTCTTCACAAAGGAAGGCAAGCCATGAAACTCTTCGTCGATGCCGATGCCTGCCCGGTGAAGGATGAAGTCCTTCGCGTCGGCGAGCGCCATGAGATCGAGATGCTCTTCGTCTGCGATGGCGGCATCCGCCGGCCCAATTCCAACTGGGCCCGGCTGGTGATTGTCGACCAGGGCACGGATGCGGCCGATAACTGGATTGCCGACGAGATCGGCCCCGGCGATATCTGCGTGACGACGGACATCCCCCTCGCCGACCGCTGCCTCAAGGCCGGCGCCCTGGCGGTCGATCATCGCGGCAAGGCTTTCACGCCCGACAATATCGGATCGGTGCTGGCGACGCGCAATCTGATGACCGATCTGCGCGAGACCGGCATGCAGACCGGCGGCGCCAAACCCTTCGGCCCCAAGGATCGCTCGGCCTTTCTCAACGGGCTGGAAATCGTCATCCAGGCCGCCAAGCGCGGCAAGACACCCCGCTAACCCCCGGAGACGCAGATGGAATTGCTCAGCTCGGTCAAATGTTTCGGTGGCGAGCAACGGCGTTATCGCCACGCCTCCAATGTGCTCGATTGCGAGATGACGGTCTCGGTCTATCTGCCACCTCAGGCTGAAGCCGGCCCGGTGCCGGCCGTCTGGTTCCTGGCCGGGCTGACCTGCACGGACGAGAATTTCGTCATCAAGGCCGGCGCCCAGCGCTATGCCGCCGAGCTGGGCCTGGCCATCATCTGCCCGGACACCTCGCCACGCGGCGAATGTGTCGCCGATGACGAGGCCTATGATCTTGGCCAGGGTGCCGGTTTCTACCTCAACGCAACGCGCGAGCCCTGGGCGAAGCATTTCCAGATGTGGGATTATGTGACGGCGGAACTGCCGGCACTCGTCGCCGAGGCCTGCCCGCTCGACATGCAGCGCCAGTCGATCATGGGCCATTCAATGGGCGGGCACGGCGCGCTGACCATCGGCCTGACCCATCCCGACCGTTTCGCCGCCATCTCGGCCTTCGCCCCCATCGTCGCGCCGATGCAGGTGCCCTGGGGGATCAAGGCCTTCACCACCTATCTCGGCGATGACCGCTCAAGCTGGGCCGCCCATGATGCCTGCCATCTGCTGCGCCATAGCGAAGCCGCCCTGCCGCCCGTCCTGATCGACCAGGGCGGAGCCGATAATTTTCTCACCGAACAATTGCGTCCGGAATTGCTGGAAGCCGAGATCAGGGGCCGCGACATCACGGTCAGGCGCCAGGCCGGTTATGATCATTCCTATTTCTTCATTGCCAGCTTTGTCGGCGAGCATCTCGCCTGGCACCGCAAGCAACTGGATCGGTAATGCTGACATGAGCCGCCGACGCTTGACGCAGCGATGCAGAAAGCGAGGATGGCAGCAATTCGGCGCGGGACGCCGTAAATAAGGGGAGTATCGACGATGACGAAACTACTGGCTGGTGTAGCTGTTGGCGCCCTTCTGGCGGCCGGCGGTCTCTACACCTATCACAACATGCATGAGAGCCGCGCCCATGGCGGGGAAGCGGTCCATGAGGACAGCGGCGATGTCATGGCGACCGGTCAGGCCACACCAGGCACCGTCGAGGACGCTGCAAGCTTCCTCGCGGAAACCGAGGCCGAGATCGCCGATTTCGGCGAATTCGCTGCCCACACCGCCTGGGTCTATGCCAACTTCATCACCGAAGACACCGAGTATCTGGTCAGCCGGATGAGCGCGGAAGCGACCGAGCTTTCCGTGCAGCAGGCCGGTGCCACCGCCCGCTTCGCCGACACCGATCTGCCGCTCGACATGCGCCGCAAGATGACCATGCTGACCGCCGGCATCACCCTGCCAACACCAGCTGGCGGCGATTACGCCCAGCGCCTGGCGGAAATCACGACGCGGATGAGTTCGGCCTATTCCACCGGCACGATCGAGATCGATGACACGCCCGTCTCGCTCGACACGCTGGAAGTGATGATGGGGACCGAACGCGATCCCGAATTCCTCGCCATGATGTGGAATGACTGGCGCGCCGCGATCAATCCGGCCCAGATGAGCCAGGATTATGCCGAGATGGTCGAGATCGCCAATGCCGGCGCCCGTGAGCTGGGCTTCTCCGATCTCGCCGAAATGTGGCTGTCCAATTACGACATGCCCGCCGACGAGATGGAAGCGGAAGTCGAGCGTCTCTGGGGCCAGGTCGAGCCGCTGTATGAACAGCTGCACTGCTATGTCCGCAATGGTCTCAACGAGACCTATGGCGAAGACGTCCAGCCGACGACCGGTCCGATCCGCGCCGACCTGCTGGGCAATATGTGGGCCCAGGGCTGGGCACCGATCAATGATATCGTCGGCATCCAGTCCGGCGATGGCCCGGGTTATGATCTGACGCAATTGCTCGAGGATCACGACTATACGGCGCGCCAGATGGTAGAAACCGGTGAACGTTTCTACACCTCCCTCGGCCTCGACCCGCTGCCGGAAACCTTCTGGGAACGCTCCCTGATCACGCGCCCGCGCGATCGCGATGTCGTCTGCCATGCCTCGGCCTGGAATATCGACAATGAGGAAGACATCCGCATCAAGATGTGTACCCACGTCAATGCCGAGGACTTCCGCACCGTTCACCACGAGCTCGGCCATAACTTCTACCAGCGCGCCTATCGCGGCCAGGACATGCTGTTCCGCAATGGCGCCCATGACGGTTTCCACGAAGCGATCGGCGATTTCGTCGCGCTCTCCGTGACGCCGGATTACCTGGTCCAGATCGGCCTGCTCGATCAGGATGAGGTGCCGGATGAGTCTGCCGATCTCGGCCTGATGATGAATCTGGCCCTCGACAAGATCGCCTTCCTGCCCTTTGCCGTGATGATGGATCAGTGGCGCTGGCGTGTCTTCCGCGGCGAGATCACGCCGGAAGAATACAACACCGCCTGGTGGGAATTGCGCGAACAGTATCAGGGGTTGATGCCGCCGGTTGACCGGCCGGCCGATGCCTTCGATCCGGGCGCGAAATATCACATCGCCAATAACGTGCCGTATCTGCGCTATTTCCTGAGCTATATCCTGCAGTTCCAGTTCCAGCAGGCCGCTTGCGACATGGCTGGATGGGAAGGCCCGCTCAATCGTTGCACCGTCTATGGCAATGAGGAAGTCGGCCAACGCTTCAACGAGATGCTCGAAATGGGCGCCTCGCAGCCCTGGCCCGACGCGCTGGAGGCCTTCACCGGCACCCGCGAAATGGACGGCTCGGCCATCATCGCCTACTTCCAGCCGCTGATGACGCATCTGGAAGAGCAGAACAGCGGAAGCAGCTGCGGCTGGGAATAAATTCCTGACGCATGGACTACGGAAAGGGCGGCTCTCGGGCCGCCCTTTTTTGTTGCGGGTTACCCCAGGCTGCCCTTCATGATATACATTTAACCGAATGTGTATCTACAAAAGCAAGGGAGACGGGCCATGCAAGTATCCAAATGGGGCAATAGCCTCGCCGTGCGCTTGCCTGCAGCGGTCGTTGAAGCCCTGGACCTGAAGGCTGGCGATGAGGTTGAGATCAATATCGCAGGTTGGCGCGCCTTCGAAATCGCCCGCAAACCCACCCTCGAGGAGCGGCTTGAAATCATCCGTGGCTTCCGCGACAGCCTCCCGCCAGACTTCAGGTTTGACCGTGATGAAGCCAACGAATGATGAACGCCCCGGCCCGGATTGATCGGGTCTTCCTCGACACCAACGTCCTGGTTTATCTGATCTCGACCGATGCGAGGAAGGCTGCCATTGTGGAGACATTGCTGCGCGAGACCGGGCAGCTTCGATCGATTTCCACACAGGTGCTGAACGAGTTCGTCAATGTTGCGCGCAAGCGTACTCCGCTTGGCTGGCCGGATATCCGATACCTGCTTGGCACGTTCCGGGAGGCTTGCGCAGTCGAGCAAATCCAGGAAATGGACATCGAGCTGGCCATCACCATCGCCCAATCACACCGCTACGCCTGGTATGATTGCCTGATCATCGCGGTCGCCATCCGCTGCGGCGCCACTGTCCTGCTGACCGAGGATTTGCAGCACGGGCAAACCATCGGCCGGCTGACGATCCGGAACCCGTTTCTCTAGGGCCCTCACTCGGCCCGTTAGCCCGCGAGAAACACGCGCTCCACGACCCACCACAGGGCCACCAGCGCGATCAGCCCCGAAGCCCCCTTCGCCAGCAGCGGATACCAGCTGGCTTCGCGAAAACGGTGCAGGGCGAACCACATCGCCAGTATGATCGTCAGCTGCCCTGCTTCGACGCCGACATTGAAGCTCAGCAGGCTCGGCAGAAGCTGGCCCTGCGGCATTCCGAGCTCGACGAGCACGCCGGCAAAGCCGAGCCCGTGAAACAGGCCGAAACCGAACACCACCAGCGGCCGCCAGCGCTGGACATCCTTGAACACCAGGTTCTCGATCGCGACGAAAGCGATGGAAAGCGCAATGACCGGTTCGACAATGTTTGACGGCAGCGTGAACCAGCCCAGAACGGCCAGAGCAAGGGTAAGCGTATGCGCGAGGGTGAAGGCGGAGACCTGCCAGACCAGCGGTTTCAGCCGCGACGAGGCGAAGAACAGGGCCAGCACGAACAGGATATGGTCCAGCCCCTTCGGCAGGATGTGCTCAAAGCCGAGCTGCAGATACAGCCCGATCACGTCCCACACTGTCTGTTCGGCAATCCCGTCCATCATCTCGTGCACACCCCCTGTCCGGCCCAAACGCTAGGCAGGCCGGGCCGGGCTGGCAAGACTGGTTCTGCGACGGATCGCCCGTCTCGCAGCAGTTGCCCCCCGCCCCGCTTATCCCCTACACCTGTCCCATAAAACCGGCGCGCGAGTCGCGCCAGACAGCCCTCGGGAAACGGGGGCCAGGGGATGATCATGGCTGACAAGTTTTCCTCCCGCGTGGATGTGTCCGGCGAGGACATTCACTGGGATATGAAGGACAAGATGACCTATGCCGGTTATCTTGGTCTCGACACCCTGCTGGCTTCGCAAAACCCGCTGACCGACGAGCATGATGAAATGCTCTTCATCCTGATCCACCAGGTCGGCGAGCTGTGGATGAAGCTGATCCTGCACGAGACCGCCGGTGCTGTGGCGCATCTGCAAAGGGACGAGATCGGCCCGGCGCTGAAAATGTTCACCCGCGTGGCCCGCATCCAGGAGCAATTAATCGCTGCCTGGGATGTGTTGGCGACCATGACGCCGGCGGACTATCTCGCCTTCCGCGACAAGCTCGGCCAGAGCTCGGGTTTCCAGTCCTTCCAGTATCGCACGATCGAATTCCGCCTCGGCAACAAGAATGCCGAGCTGGCGCGGGTGCACAAATCCAATCCGCCGGCCTGGAAAATGGTCAATGCCGCGCTGGAGGCACCGAGCCTTTGGGATGAGACGCTGATGCTGCTGGCGCGGCGCGGCTATGCCATCCCGGACGACAAGACCAGCCGCGACTGGACCCAGCCCTATGAAGCCTCGCCGCAGGTCGAGGATGTCTGGCGCGAGATCTATCGCGACAGCGCCACCCATTGGGAGGCCTATGAGCTCGGCGAAAAACTGGTCGATCTCGAGCACAAGTTCCAGCAATGGCGCTTCAACCATATGAAGACCGTCGAGCGCATTATCGGCTATCGCCGCGGCACCGGCGGCACATCGGGTGTCGGCTATCTGGTGAAGGCGCTCGATCTGCGCTTCTTCCCGGAGATCTGGACCGTGCGGACCTCGCTCTGAACCATGGCCAGGATCTGGGACATTTCACAAACCCTGCGCCCCGGCCTGCCGGTCTGGCCTGGCGATACCGCCTTTGCCATTGACGAGACCTGGGCGATCGGGCCGGACTGTCCGGTCAAGGTCTCGCGCCTGACGCTGTCCACCCATAGCGGCGCCCATGCCGATGCGCCCTCGCACTACGATCAGGCGGGGATTGATGCGGCCAGTGTCGATCTCGCGCCCTATCTGGGCCCCTGCCGTCTCGTGACGGCCGGCTGGACCGGCGAGCATGTGGTGATTGACGATCTCGACTGGCCCCTGATCGAGGGCGAGCAGCGCGTGCTGATCCGCACCTATCAGGCTTTCCCGCATGAGACATGGGACGATCATTTCCGCGCCCTGCACATGGACGTGATCGAGCGCCTGGCGGCGGCCGGTTGCCGCCTGATCGGGGTCGACGCCGCCTCGCTCGACCCGCAGACCTCCAAGACCATGGATGCGCATCACGCGGTGCAGCGCCATGATATGCGTATTCTCGAAGGCCTGGTGTTCGACGGCGTGCCCGACGGGCGCTATGAATTGATTGCCCTGCCGCTGAAAATTGCCGGCGCCGACGCCGCACCGGTACGGGCTGTATTGCGGGAGCTGGGCTGATGGATCTGGACACAATACGCGCGATGGACGCCGCCGATCCGCTGCGCGATTTCCGCGACCGGTTCGAGCTGCCCGAAGGCGTCGTCTATCTCGACGGCAATTCGCTCGGCGCCCTGCCCAGGGCCACGGCGGCGCGGATCGCCGATGTGGTGACGCGCGAATGGGGACAGGACCTGATCCGCTCCTGGAACAAGAATCACTGGATCGAGGCGCCGCGGCGTCTGGGCGGCAAGATCGCCCGCCTGATCGCTGCGAAACCGCATGAAGTCGTCGCCGCCGATTCCACCTCGATCAATGTTTTCAAGGCGCTCAGCGCGGCGGTGCAATTGCGCCCCGGCCGCTCCATCATCCTGTCAGAAACGGGGAATTTCCCGACCGACGCCTATATGATGCAGGGCCTGGCCCATCTCAGCGGCGGCCGTATCGAGCAGAAACTCCTGCCCGCTGACCAAATCCCCGCCGCCCTCAATGACCAGGTCGCGGTCCTGCTGCTGACCCAGACCCATTACAAGACCGGCCGCCTGCACGACATGGCGGCCCTGACCCGCGCCGCGCATGAGGCCGGCGCGCTGGTGATCTGGGATCTCAGCCATAGTGCCGGTGCCCTGCCCGTCGATCTCAATGGCTGCGAGGCCGATTTCGCCGTTGGTTGCGGCTATAAATATCTCAATGGCGGGCCGGGTGCGCCGGCCTTCATCTTCTGCGCCGAGCGCCATCATGACCAGGTCTTCCCGGCCCTGTCCGGCTGGCTCGGCCATGCCGACCCTTTCGCTTTCAAGGACACCTATGAGCCGGGCAGCGGCATTGACCGTTTCCAGTGTGGCACGCCGGGCATTCTCGGCATGGCGGCGCTGGAATGCGGACTCGATCTGATGCTCGAGGCCGATATGGCCGCGATACGCGCCAAATCGCAGGCACTGGGCGACCTCTTCATCGCGCTGAGCGAAGAGTGCCTGACCGGTTTCGAGCTCGCCAGTCCGCGCGATGCGGCGCAGCGCGGCAGCCAGGTCTCCATCCGGCATCAGCAGGGCTATGCCATCATGCAGGCCCTGATCGCGCGCGGCGTCATCGGTGATTTCCGGGCGCCGGATATTTTGCGCTTCGGTTTCACGCCGCTCTATACCCGCCATGAGGATGTCTGGCTGGCGATCACGGCGCTGGCGGATATCATGCAGACGGGTGAATGGCGTGAGCCCCGCTTCGCCACTCGCGCCGCCGTCACCTGACGCCATACCGGAAAGGACGCAAGCCATGAAAATTGCCTGTCTTGGCGGCGGTCCTGCCGGCCTCTATTTCGCGATCTCGATGAAGCTGCGCGATCCCGATTGCGTCGTCGATGTCTATGAGCGCAACAAGGCGGGCGATACATTCGGCTGGGGCGTCGTCTTCTCTGACCAGACCATGGAAAATCTCGGCCGCAATGACCCCGTCAGCGCCCGCGCCATCGGTGCCAGCCTGGCGCATTGGGACGATATCGATGTCGTCTTCAAGGGCACGACCGAAACCTCGACCGGCCACGGATTCTGCGGCATTGGCCGCAAGAAACTCCTGAACCTGCTGCAGGACCGCGCGGCCGAGCTCGGTGTCGGCCTGCATTTCGAGACCGAGATTGGCGAGGACCTCTCGCGCTTTGCCGATGCCGACATGATTGTCGCCTCCGACGGGCTGAATTCGAAGATTCGCACCCGTTTTGCCGACAGCTTCAAGCCGGATATCGAACTGCGCCGCAATAAATTCGTCTGGCTGGGCACGCACAAGGTGTTCGACGCCTTCACCTTCATTTTCGTCGAGACCGAGCATGGCTGGGTCTGGGCCCATGCCTATCGTTTCGATGACGAGACCTCGACCTTCATCGTCGAATGCGCACCGGAAACCTGGGCCGGGCTGGGCTTTGACACGATGGACCAGGACGAATGCTGCCGCGCCAGCGAGGCGCTGTTTGCGCCCTGGCTCGACGGCCATGAACTGATGTCCAATGCCCGCCATTTGCGCGGCTCGGCCTGGCTCAATTTCCCGCGCGTGCTATGTGAGAACTGGGTGCATGACAATATCGTCCTGCTGGGAGACGCGGCCCACACCGCGCATTTCTCGATCGGATCCGGCACCAAGCTGGCGCTGGAAGACGCGATCATGCTCGCCGATGTCCTCACCAGCACCGACAAGCCTGTCTCTGAAGGGCTGAAGGATTACCAGGCGGTGCGCACCGTCGAAGTGCTCAAATTGCAGAGCGCGGCGCGCAATTCGACCGAATGGTTCGAGCATCTCGACCGCTATCTCGGCTTCGAGCCCAAACAATTCGCCTATTCCCTGCTGACGCGCTCCCAGCGCATCAGCCACGAAAACCTGCGTCTGCGCGATTCCGACTGGCTGGCGGGCGTCGAAAGCTGGTTCACCGGCCAGGCGACGGGCGGTGGGAAAACGGATGCGCGGCCGCCCATGTTTGCGCCGTTCGAGCTGCGCGGCATGCGGCTGGAGAACCGCGTCGTGGTCTCGCCCATGTGCATGTATTCCGCCGAGGATGGCCAGCCCGGGCCCTTCCACACCGTCCATTACGGCGCCCGCGCTGTAGGCGGAGCCGGCCTCGTCTATACCGAGATGACCGATGTCAGCCGCGATGGCCGCATCTCGCCCGGCTGTGCGGGTCTCTATACCGACGAGCATGTGAAGGCCTGGCGCGCGATCACCGATTTCGCGCATTCGCAGAGCCGCGCCAAGATGGCCGTCCAGCTGGCCCATGCCGGCCGCAAGGGCTCGACGCGCCTCGCCTGGGAAGGCAATAGCGAGCCACTCGAGACGGGCAATTGGCCGCTGATCGCGCCCTCGCCCCTGCCCTGGAGCGAGGGCAATCAGACACCGAAGGAAATGGACCGCGCCGATATGGATGCGGTGCTGGCCGATTTCGTCGCCGCCACACATCGCGCGCTGGAGGCCGGGTTCGACATGGTCGAACTGCATTGCGCCCACGGCTATCTGCTTTCAAGCTTCCTCACCCCGGTCTCCAATCAGCGCACGGATGAGTATGGCGGCCCGGTCGAGAACCGGCTGCGCTTCCCGCTGGAGGTCTTCCACGCCATGCGCGCCGTCTGGCCGTCGGACAAGCCGATGGCCGTGCGGCTTTCAGCGACGGATTGGCTCGGCGATGACGGCTTGAGCGATGCCGACAGCCTGGCGATTGCCCGGGCTTTCCGGGAGGCAGGTGCCGACCTGATCGATGTCTCGGCCGGCCAGACCACGCCGCTGGCGCGGCCGGTCTATGGCCGCATGTTCCAGACGCCCTTCTCCGACCGTATCCGCAATGAGCTCGGCTGCGCGACGATGGCGGTCGGCAATATCTACGAGACCGACCACGTCAATTCCATTCTCGCCGCCGGCCGCGCCGATCTGGTCGCGCTGGCCCGGCCGCATCTGATCGATCCGATGTGGACGCTGCGCGCAGCGGCCGAACTGGGCTATCGTGACATCCATGTGCCGCCGCAATACGCGGCCGGTTTCGAACAATTGACGCGCAATCTCGCGCGCGCCCAACAAGGAGAGCTGAAGGTATGAGCAAGCTGACAGGACATCGCGCCGTCATCACCGGCGGCGGCACCGGTATCGGCCTGGCCTGCGCCAAACGCCTCGCTGCCGAGGGCGCCCAGGTCATCATCATGGGCCGCAATCTGACCCGGCTTGAAGCCGGGGCCAGAACCATCCCGGGTGCCGAGGCAATCCAGCTCGACGTCACCGATGCCAACAGTGTCGACAAGGCCTTTGCCGCGGCCCGGGCCGGCGGTGAAATTGATATCCTCGTCAATAATGCCGGCATCGCCGCGGCGGGCGCTTTCCACCGCACCTCGATGGAGGAATGGCAGCGCATCCAGGCGGTCAATGTCGAGGGGCTGGTGCGATGCACCCAGGCCGTGATCGGCTCGATGATGAAGGCGGACTATGCCCGCGTGGTCAATATCGCCTCGATCGCCGGCCTGCGTGGCGGTGCCTATATCGCGCCCTATGTCGCCTCGAAACACGCCGTTGTCGGCCTGACCAAATCCCTGTCACTGGAATATGCCCACACCAATGCGACCTTCAACGCCGTATGCCCGGGCTATGTCGAGACGGCGATCGTCGACAATTCCATCGCCAATATCATGGCCAAGACCGGCCGCTCGCGCGAGGATGCCCTCGCCGAGCTGACCAAGAACAATCCACAAGGGCGCCTGATCCAGTCAGAAGAAGTGGCGGAGGCCGTGAGTTTCCTGTGCTCGCCACTGAGCGGATCCGTGTCAGGACAGGCGATTACGATCTCAGGCGGCGCAATTTAACCATACCGGCATTTTCTGCCAAAGCGGTTCCGCCCCGGCCATTTGAACGCCGGGGCGTCAGCCGAGCTCGATCATGTGACCGCTGGACGGGTCTCCGCCCGTATCCGCCAGCGTCCGGATCACGGCCTGAGCCGCATCGAAACCCTGGCCGGTCTTGACCGTCATCCAGACCGGATTGGCAGCGCTGACCTGTTCGAAGAAGCGCTCCTGCGCCGCGCTGAAGCGGGCATTGAACGTGTCTGGCCCCCAATCCTTGTTCCGCTTGGCGATCTGCTCCGGCGCAAAGAAGAATTTCGGCGCCGGTCCGGGCATGTCGAGCGGCTTCACGAAGGGCGCGTTGTGGGCGGCGCCGACGACACAGTCATGCGCCAGGGCGGGGCCGAAATGATGATGAATGCGGGCGCGCAGGGCGACATCGCCGGCGAAGTCGACATAGGTTGTCGGAATCGACGCATCGAGCTGCTCGATATCGTCATAAAGCGCGCAGGAATCATAACATCCGAGCGCCTCCACGAAAGCGCGATTGCGCGCCGAGGTCAGCCCCGTGACCGTCAGGCCATCCTCGCCCTGCAGGCAGAAGGCCGTACCGTAGGCAGTCTTGCTCGAGGCGCTGGAGATCAGCAATTGCCGCGCCCCGAACCAGTCATTGTCGGCGAGATAATCGGCGAGCATATAGGCGGTTACGAAGAGCGGACGGAACAGGGCCTGGAAGGCCTCGCGATCGGGCCGGTAGACCTCGTCAGCGCTGCAACGGCCGTATTGATTGTAAGCCGAGACCAGATCAAGCCGGTGTTCCGACACGTCATAGAAGCCACGCGGCGAAATCCGCCCCGGGCGCATCAGGATATGGCTGGCAATCGGGAAATAGCCGTAAAACCGTTCACCCACCTCGATCCCGCGCGTCCGCGAGGCGACTACATCGGCAAAACCCCAGACGGGCATATGGCCAAAACCGTCTTCTCCCGTCGGGAAGAAATTCCAGTACTGCATGGCATCGCCAAACGCCGCATAGGTGATGTTGTTTGCGGTCAACGAAAAGCTGTCGACCTTGAGCAGGATTTCACCCGCCTCCAGTTCCGGCGCCGTATCGGTGCGCATTTCGGTATGTCCCGGATCGGACTTGGCGGTAACGAGACGGTGAATGGTGACGGGAGCGCTCATGATGACCCTTGGCTGGCTGATGCGCCCAGTCTTGACCAGATTGGCGTCCAAGGCCAACGGGAAACTGCGTTTCAACGCCGCTTGGCTGCCGGAGTGGACGCTGCGGGCCGCGCGTCGTAGGTCTTGATGCACAAGCGCCGGAATCAATGGCGCACACGGGGATGGCCGCGCCTGGCGCCGGCCTGGCAAACAGGGATCAATTGATGGACCCGACGACTTACCAGCCGGAGCATTACCTCTGGAGCTTCGCCGACGGTATCGGCACCGTCACCTTCAACCGGCCCGAGCGCAAGAATCCGCTGACCTTCGAAAGTTATGCCGAGCTGCGCGACATGTTCCGCGCCCTCGTCTACGTCAAAGCGGTCAAGGCGATCATTATCACCGGCGCCGGCGGCAATTTCTGCTCCGGCGGCGATGTGCATGAAATCATCGGTCCGCTTGTCGGCATGGACATGCCGGAATTGCTCGATTTCACGCGGATGACCGGCGATCTCGTCAAGGCGATGCGCGATTGCCCGCAGCCGATCATCGCCGCCATTGACGGTGTTTGTGTCGGTGCCGGCGCGATCATGGCGATGGCCTCGGATCTGCGCCTGGCAACGCCGGAGGCGAAATGCGCCTTCCTCTTCAACCGGGTGGGCCTCGCTGGCTGCGATATGGGTGCCTGCGCCATGCTGCCGCGCATCATCGGCCAGGGCCGCGCCTCGGAACTCCTCTATCTCGGCCGTTCCATGTCGGCCGAGGAAGGCGAGCGGTGGGGTTTCTATAACCGCATCATCGCCGCGGACGCGCTGATGGATGCCGCCAGGGACTGGGCGGGCCGCATCGCTTCAGGTCCGAATTTCGGCAATGCGATGACCAAGAACCAGCTCAATACCGAATGGGATATGAGCCTGCACACGGCCATCGAGGCGGAAGCCCAGGCCCAGGCGATCTGCATGCAGACCAAGGATTTCGAGCGCGCCTACAACGCCTTCGTCGCCAAGCAGAAACCCGTCTTCGAGGGCAATTGAATGGCTGACCGGAGCTATCTTGACTGGCCGTTTCTCGAGGATGCCCATCGCGAGCTGGCGAGATTTGCCGGCGGCTGGGCCGAGAGTCGTTTCGGGACGCACGGCTTTGACGGCCATGACGATGTCGACGCGGATTGCCGCACCATTCTGAAGGCGCTCGGCGAAGCCGGCCTGACCCGTTTTTGCGTCCCGGCAGGCTATGGCGGCGTGACCGACACCCTCGATGTGCGCTCGCTCTGCCTGATGCGCGAACATCTGGGCTATCGCAGCGGCTTGGCCGATTTTGTCTTTGCCATGCAGGGGCTGGGCTCCGGCGCGATCTCGCTGTTTGGCACCGAGGCACAGAAACAGGTCTGGCTGCCCGATGTTGCCCGCGGCGAATTCTGCGCCGCCTTCGCCCTGACCGAGCCGGAAGCCGGCTCTGATGTGGCCGCGATCGCCACCACGGCGACGCCGGACGGCGATGGCTGGCGTCTGAATGGCGAAAAGACCTTCATATCCAATGGCGGCATCGCCGATTTCTATGTCGTCTTCGCTCGCACCGGCGAAGCCGAGGGCGCGCGGGGTCTCTCCGCCTTCATCCTCGACGCGAAGACGCCCGGCCTGAAGATCGCCGAACGGATCGAGACCATCGCCCCGCATCCCCTCGCCCGCCTGGTGTTCGAGGATTGTCATCTGCCCGCCTCCAGCCTGATCGGCACATCCGGCGCCGGATTCAAGATCGCGATGGCGACACTGGACGTGTTCCGCTCGACCGTCGGTGCTGCCGCGCTCGGCTTTGCCCGCCGGGCGCTAGACGAGGCCACGCAACGGGCGAGGACCCGCAAACTGTTCGGCGCGACCCTCGCCGACCAGCAGGGCGTGCAGACACAACTCGCCGAAATGGCGCTCGATATCGATGCCAGCGCGCTTCTGATCTATCGCGCCGCCTGGACCAAGGACAGCGGCGCAGCGCGCATCACCCGCGAAGCGGCGATGGCCAAGCTCTACGCGACGGAGGCGGCGCAGCGTGTCATCGATACGGCCGTGCAGCTGTTTGGCGGACTGGGCGTGACAAAGGGCTCGGTGCCCGAGGCCCTCTATCGCGATATCCGGGCCCTGCGGATTTATGAGGGGGCGTCCGAGGTGCAAAAACTCGTCATCGCCCGCCAGCATTTATCGGAGTGGAAATAATGGTCTTCCGGGTTGATCGCCGCGTGCGTTTTGCCGATGTCGACGCGGCAGGGATTGTCTTCTATCCGCGCTATTTCGAGATGATCAATGCCTGTATCGAGGACTGGTTCGAGGCCGGTCTGGGCTATGGTTTCGACGCCATGATCGTCAAGGGCCATCATGCCGTACCGCTGGCCAATATCGAGGTCGACTTCAAGGCGCCCAGCCGCCTCGATGACGAACTCGCTTTCAAACTGGTGGTCAATGAGGTCGGGCGCAGCTCCTTCAAGCTGACCATCAAGGCCTGGCATGAGGACGAGGTAAGGATGATCGCGCGCGCAGTCCTGGTCTATATCGATGCCGAAAAGCACGCGCCGGAACGGATACCCGAAATCCTGCGCGCCAAGATGCTCACCTTCCAGGAGGTGACGTGATGCAGGTCCTGTTGCCCCCCGGCTGGCCACGCCCGAAAGGCTATTCCAACGGCATCGCGACCAGCGGCCGTCAGGTCTATGTTGCCGGCCAGATCGGCTGGGACGAGCATGGCAGCGTCGTCTCGGATGATTTCGCGGCCCAGTTTGAGAAAGTGCTCGAGAATACGCTCGCCGTGCTGGCCGAGGCCGGGGCCGGACCGGAACATATCGTGCGCATGACCGGCTATATCACGAGCCGGGACGAGTATATCGCCGCCGAGGCGAAGCTGGGCGGCATCTGGAAGCGCCTGATCGGGCGCAATTATCCGACCATGGCCTTTGTCATCGTCGCGGGCCTGATCGAGCCGGGAGCGAAGATCGAAATTGAAACAACCGCGGTGATCCCCGCCTAGATCGCCGCTCATGAACGCAGTCGGACACGTCGGGGAGGACGTCATGACGATGCAGACCAGCGGGCATGTTGATGCCTTCACGCGCGAGCGCCTGCCCGCCCCGGCCGACTGGCCCGATTTCCGGTTCGACCTGCCGGAACTGGCCTATCCGGACCGCTTGAATTGCGCCGCCGAACTTCTTGATCGCAATATCGAAAACGGGCTTGGCGACAAGATCGCCATCTATTCAGCCGCGCGCGATATCAGCTGGTCCGGCCTGCGCGCCGAGGCCAGCCGGATTGCCCATGTCCTGGTCACCGATATGGGCCTGGTGCCGGGCAATCGCGTCTTGTTGCACGGCTATAACTCGATCGAGCTGATCGCGGCCTGGTATGGCGTCCTCCTTGCCGGCGGCGTGGCTGTGATGACCATGCCTCTGCTGCGCGCCGGCGAGCTGGTCAAGGTGATCGCCAAGGCCCGGGTCAGCCATGCCCTGTGCGATGCCACCCTAGCCAGTGCCGTGCGCGAGGCGGTCACGCTGGAGCCGGTTCTGGACCGGATGCTGTGCTGGGGTCCGGAGGGTGATCTGGCAGCGCGGATGGCGGGCAAGCCGGGACATTTCGACGCCGCCGATACCGCGCGCGATGATATTGCCCTGCTCGCCTTCACATCCGGCACCACGGGCGATCCCAAGGCCTGCGCCCATTTCCATTCCAGCGTGCTGGCCATGGCCGACACGTTCGGCCGTTCCATCCTGGCGCCGGAGCCCGACGAGATCTATCTCGGCACGCCGCCCTTCGCCTTCACCTTCGGCCTTGGCGCCTGCGTCGTCTTCCCGGCCCGCGCCGGCCTCGCCATCGCCCTGCCCGACCGGCCCGGCTTCGAGCCCCTGTGCGAGACGGTCCAGCGCTATGGCGTCACGACGCTTTTCACTGCCCCGACCGGTTATCGCGCCCTGATGGGGCTGTGGGGGGATTATGACCTGTCGAGCCTGCGCAAGGGCATCTCGGCCGGCGAACATTTGCCGGCGGCGACCTCGGAGGCGTTTTTCGAGCTCAGCGGCATCCGCCTGATCGACGGGATCGGCGCGACCGAGATGATCCATATCTTCATTTCCGCCGCCGGCGCCGATATCCGGCCGGGCGCAACGGGCAAGGCCGTGCCCGGCTATCAGGCCCGCATCGTCGATGATCACGGCGAGCCCGTGCCCGATGGCGAGATCGGGCGGCTGGCCGTCAAGGGGCCGACGGGCTGCCTCTACCTCGATGACGCGCGCCAGAAGACCTATGTCCAGAATGGCTGGAACATCACCGGTGATCTCTACCAGCGCGATGCGGAGGGCTATTTCTGGTATGTCTCACGCGCCGACGACCTGATCGTCTCGTCGGGCTATAATATCGCCGGGCCAGAGGTCGAGCAGGCCCTGCTGCTGCACGAGACCGTTCTGGAATGCGCCGTGGTCGGCGCGGCCGATGAAGAGCGCGGCACCATCGTCAAGGCCTTCATCGTGCTGGCCGAGAGCCATGAGGGCCATGCGGATCTGGTCAAGGCGCTGCAGGACCATGTGAAGGCCTGTATCGCGCCCTACAAATACCCGCGCGCGATCGAATTCGTTGCCGCCCTGCCCAAGACCCAGACCGGGAAGATTCAACGTTTCAAACTTCGCTAGCGCCGTATTAGGGTCAACGCGAATCCAACGCCTGAGTGAGGACATCCGCGATGCGTCAATTCTACGTCTTTATCAAATGCGAGCTGGGCCACACCTATGACGTGGCGGCGGCATTGGTGGACAAGCTCGACGAAGCGCCAATGGTGCATTCCATCTCCGGCGCCTTCGACCTGCTGGCCCATTTCGCGATCGAGGATGATGCCGATATCGGCCGTTTCGTGAACGAGAAAGTCCAGACCATCGCCGGCATCAAGGACACGCAGACCATTATCTGCTTCAACGCATTCACGCGCGATCGCGGTCTGGGCTAGTTCCGGCCTGCGCTCCGCCTACCGGACCCTGTCATCATGCATTTTGGCGTCTTCGACCTGTTCAAGATCGGCGTCGGGCCTTCCAGCTCGCACACCGTCGGCCCGATGCTGGCCGCACGGCAATTCGTCGAGCGCGTCATTGCGCAACATGGGGAGGCGGCGATCAACCGGCTGGAGGCCGAGCTCTATGGCTCCCTGGCGCTGACCGGGCTGGGCCACGGCACCGACAAGGCTGTCCTGCTGGGCCTTGAGGGCTGCGATCCCTCGCGCGTCGATCCGGCCGAGATCCCGCAAAGGCTCGAGCGCATCCGCAGCGAACACCGCCTCACCCTGCCCGGCGGGCGCAGCATCGAATTCTCGGAGCGGCGCGACCTGCAGTTTCGCGGCGATATCCGCCTGCCCTTCCACTCCAACGCCATGAAATTCCGCGCCCTCGCGGGCGATGAGAGCGTGCTGCTGGAAGAGATCTGGTACTCGATCGGCGGCGGTTTCGTCATCGACGAGCACGAGGCCGGGCGCAATTCCGCCGCCGACGTCAAGGAAGGCGAGCCCTACCCGTTCAATTCGGCGGCCGAGCTGCTGGAGATCGGCGAGCGCGAAAACCTGTCGATTTTCCGCATCATGCTGGCCAATGAATGCGCCTTCCGCAGCGAAGCGGAAGTCCATGAGGGCATCGAGACCATCTGGAAAACCATGGAAGGCTGTATTGATCGCGGCCTGCGCGAGGACGGCATCCTGCCCGGCGGGCTGAAGGTGAAACGGCGCGCACCCAAACTCTATCGCGATCTTCTCAAGGAACAGACCGATCCGGCCGATGACCCCCTCGTGGCGATGGACTGGATCAATCTGTGGGCGATGGCCGTCAATGAGGAAAATGCCGCCGGCGGCCGCGTCGTCACCGCACCGACTAATGGCGCTGCGGGCATCATCCCCGCCGTCGCGCGCTATTTCGACCGCTATCACCGCAACCCGTCCGACGACGAGGCCCTGCTGCGTTTCTTCCTGACGGCCGCAGCCATTGGCGCCCTCTACAAGAAGAACGCCTCGATTTCCGGCGCGGAAGCGGGCTGCCAGGGCGAAGTCGGCGTGGCCTGCTCAATGGCCGCCGGGGCATTGGCGGCCGCCATGGGTGCCAATAACAACCAGATCGAGGATGCTGCCGAGATCGGCATGGAGCATAATCTCGGCCTGACCTGTGACCCGGTGGGCGGGCTGGTGCAGATCCCGTGCATCGAACGCAATGCCATCGGCGCCATCAAGGCGATCGACGCGGCCCGCCTGGCCCTGCGCGCGACCTCGGCCGACATGAAGGTCTCGCTCGACCAGGTGATCGAGACCATGCGTCAGACCGGCGTCGACATGCAGGAAAAATACAAGGAGACCAGCCAGGGCGGCCTCGCCGTCAATGTGGTGGAATGCTGATCCGGCTGGAAACGCCGTCACGCAGGATATCGAGCTGAGCCGCTTGAGCGGCATCAAAGCTGGCAAACAGCCAGTTCGCCACGGTGCATTTCGGATTGTCCTCGCTCACGAGGAGCGAGCGCCCCGAAATCGCTGCGACCTGGTCGCCCAGCCGCAATCCGGCTTCGGCGGCCGGAGAGCCATCGAAAAGCTGGACCACCCGTACTTCATCACCGACAAGGGCGAGCGAGTAGCCGGGCTCCTCGCGGGCCGGCGCGGACTCGTTTCGTGCCTCGAGCAGGAATTGCTCGCCTGGATAATCCATAGTCACGACATAGGCAGAGAGCAGCCCGGCCCCCACCAGTGTGGGGGGAACCGCGCGCGTCGTTGCGCGGACCGGACCGAGGGAATCGTTGTCAAAACGGAAGTCTTGCAGGGTGAACCAGGTCAAGACACCGGCTTCGCCCCGCCCGCCAGCGGATTCGCCCTCAAAGCCGGTCCCGGTGACAATCGTGTCGCGCGGGATTTCCTGCTGGACGGAGGCCGCCTCGGCGACCTGAGTGAACAGCGCCACCCACGCCGAATTACCTGTATCGAACAAAGCCTTGTCTGACACATCTCCAACGGAATAATCGACGATCGGTGCATGCGGATAGCCAAAGTCGTAGAGATGCGTGGTGACGACCGGATTGGTCGCCGGCAAGTCATCGAGGCTTGGCGCGAAGGTCAGCCGCCGGGCCTCGAGATCGATCCGCCAGGCGCTGCCCGGGAAGAGTTCGGAGCCCAGTATGCCCGCACTCACCAGACAGGCGCCCATATCCAGGTTGCTGAAATCATGGATCAGGACCGGCACGTCATAAAACACGGCCGTGCCCAAGGTCAGCGTGTCCAGGATCGCAAAATCCATCGTGATTTCCGTACCATTGGCATCACGGCCGGTATTCTGCGCCACGACTTCGAGACCCAGGGAATCGGCGAATTCCCGCGACAGAACGGTCGGGGATCCCGTATCGAAGATGAAATCAGCAGCCTCGCCATTGGCCGAAGCTTGCACAAAGAGGACGTCTCCCCTGGTTTCGAGCGGGACCGAGGTCACCGGCGTCGCGCGCTCGATCCTGATCGGCGACGTCAGAAGGCGGCCGAGGTCAGTGTCTTGGGCCGAGGCCGTAGCCGCGGTCATTGCCCAACAGAGACATGCACCGAAAGCCCTGATCATTCGCATTGCCCTCACCCGGTTGGCGTCGCGCGCTCCGGTCCGGGCGGATATCCTTCCACACGGACCGGAGATGCGAACCGAGTTTACCAGCTTGTTGCCGGCGCGCGAACTCCCCGAGCGTCCCCAGGACAGCTTACCGCCCTGGATCGCCAGTCTGTCAGGCTGCTTCGTGCTTGAGGACGTGATCGGAGACCGAATACTTGGCCTCGGTCTGATCGGCGACCTGTCCCAGCGAAACGCCCGGTGCCAGTTCGATCAGTTCCAGGCCGTCCGGCGTCACGTCGAACACGCCCAGCGTGGTGATGATGCGGTCGACACAGGCCTGGCCCGTCAGTGGCAGCGAACAGGCCTTGAGGAGTTTGGATTCGCCGGCCTTGTTGGCGTGGTCCATGATGACGACGACGCGCTTGACGCCGGCGACCAGATCCATCGCCCCACCCATGCCCTTCACGAGCTTGCCCGGGATCATCCAGTTGGCGATATCGCCGTTCTCCGACACTTCCATCGCGCCCAGGATCGACAGGTCGATATGGCCACCACGGATCATGGCGAAACTGTCAGCCGACGAGAAATAGCTCGTGCGGCGCAGCTCGGTAATGGTCTGCTTGCCGGCATTGATCAGGTCGGCATCGACCTCGTCATCATAGGGGAAAGGCCCCATGCCCAGCATGCCGTTCTCCGACTGCAGGGTGACGTCGATATTTTCCGGAATGTAGTTGGCGACCAGGGTCGGAATGCCGATCCCGAGATTGACGTAGAAGCCGTCTTCCAGCTCGAGCGCGGCGCGGCGTGCCATTTCATCGCGTGTCCAGGCCATCTTCAGTCTCCAGTTCTGTGCCGCGAGGCGGCCGGTGTCGTTGTGTTTGTGCGGTTCATGGGGCAGTGCGATCTCATTGCGGCCGCCCATCGCTCATGCATTCGGCGGAATAGGCCTTGGCATATCCCTCGCCATAACAGGCCAGAAACCCGTCCCCGACATTGAGATTGGGGATGGCGCCATTCTCGAACGGCGTCTGCAGCAGCAGGCGGGCATAGGCGGCATCGAGGGTGTCGCGGTCATCTTCCAGGAAAGCGATGGTCGCATCGACATAGCTGTTCCAGTCGAGACGATCCCCGTCCTGATAGGGCGCGCTATAGGAGGCGCGGAAGAAATCCAGCGCCCGCCCGGTCTCGCCGGCGAAAGCGAACATCTGGCCGGCGTGAAAGCGAAGCACCCGTACATTATAGGCTTCCAGCGAGGCGTGCGAGTAGAGCAGATAGTCCGCAATCAGATCGCCCGCAGCTGTGTAACAGGCCCCTGTCTCGCCCAGCGGGCGCCAGCCCTCGCCCGGTGTCTGGTCGAAATCCTCATAGCTCATCGCCAGATAGCCGGCGCGTTGATCCGCGGAAATCTCGCAGACCGTGGCGGCGGCTGGCTGGGCCAGCGCGAAGAGGAGCGCAGCAATCATGCTCACGCGCTCTCACGCTGACGAACGGTGCGCTGCTCGATACGTTTCTCGAACTCACCGACAAACACGCGCTGGACGAAAATGCCCGGCGTGTGGATGTGATCGGGATCGAAAGAGCCCAGCTCGACGATTTCCTCGACCTCGGCGATGGTGACCTTGCCGGCCGTCGCCATCATCGGATTGAAATTGCGTGCGGTCTTGCGGAAGATCAGATTGCCTTGCGGATCAGCCTTCCAGGCCTTGATGATCGAGACATCGGCGGTCAATCCGGTTTCCAGGATATAGCTCTCGCCATTGAAGGTGCGCGCTTCCTTGCCCTCGGCGATCAGCGTGCCGACGCCGGTCTTGGTGTAGAAGCCGGGAATGCCGGCACCACCGGCGCGGATGCGCTCGGCCAGCGTGCCCTGCGGGTTGAATTCGAGCTCAAGCTCGCCGGACAGGTACTGGCGTTCGAATTCCTTGTTCTCCCCGACATAGGAGGAGATCATTTTCTTGATGCGCTTGGCATCGAGCAGCACGCCAAGGCCGAAACCGTCGACGCCGCAATTGTTCGAGATAACCGTCAGATCCTTGACGCCGCTCTCGAGCAGCGCCGCGATGGAGTTCTCCGGAATGCCGCACAGGCCAAACCCGCCGGACATCACTGTCATCCCATCAAAAGCCAGGCCCTCAAGGGCACTCTTGGCGTCGGGAAATACCTTTTTCATGCGGACCCCAGTCGTAAGTTGATGATCGGTTCATGTTTATATCGCACGCGCAGCAAAATACCAGAGACTTCACGCTGGCGCGGCATTGGCCGGCCGCCGCGCATCGATTTCGATTGCCAGGGCGCCGCCGAAGAACACTGCATAGGCAGACCAGTAAATCCACAGCAGGAAAACGACAAGGGCGCCCATCGAGCCATAGATCCCGAAGTCGAGCACCCGGCTGACATAGATGGAGAAGCCCTTCGACAGGCTCAGCCACAACCCGCATGACACCGCAGCGGCGATGGCGGACGGGCCCCAGGCAATGGCGTATTCGCGCCGGCGCATCGTCATGTGATAGAGCAGCGTCAGGGCGGCGAACATGGTGAAACCGGTCGCCGACCATTCATTGATCACGGATCGTATGTCGAGCGGCTCCAGCCCGAGCGCCTCGAACAACTGGCGCATGAAGACCGGAATCACCAGGACGGCAAGGTTGGCCGCCGTGATCAGGGCGCCGCCGATCAGCAACGAGACGATGGCGAGAAAATTGAAGTGAATGACATTGCGGATGTCACGGTCCTCGGCGAGGTGATTGAGGCCGGCAATCAGCGCCTTGGCTCCGCGCGCAGCCGCGAACAGGGCAATCAGCAGGGCCACGGCACCATTGAATGACAGCGCCGAGATCGGCGCTTCGGTGATGCGACCGATCTGGCCCATGACAAAGACCTGCGCGCCTTCCGGCATGATCTCGGCAAAGCGTGCAATCTGGGATTCGGCGTCGGCGGTTGAAAAGGCGAGGCCGTAGATCGAGATACCCAGAGCGATGGTCGGGAACAGCGCCAGCATGCCGAAGAAGGACACCCCGCCGGCAAACAGCATCACATCACGCGCCATGGAACGGCTGATCGCCGCGATAATGATCTCCAGCCAGGGCGGGAGATCAAATTCGATCTTCAACAAGCGCTTGATTGATTTCAACATGGTGGCAGGAATGGGTCCGGACGAAGTGTTGCGACGCCTAATACGCCAAGATGGCGTTTTGCGCACCCTTGGTGTGAGGAGAGACCATGTCATTCGCCAAAGCCGTTGATCTGCTGCGCCTGGCGCGTATGGCCAGCGGCCATGTCGGCATCACGCTGAGCGATATCGAACACGAATTCGGCGTCGTGCGCCGCACGGCCCAGCGCATGACCGATGCCCTCACCCAATCCTTCCCCGACACCGAGGATTACATCGGTCCGGACGGGCGCAAGCGCTGGCGGGTCCCGCGGCGGCGGGTGGCCGAGTTCTTCGCACCGAGCCCCGACGAGGTCGCGACGCTGGAACTGGCCTGCAACATGCTCGAACACCAGGGCCTTCCCGGCGAGGCCGGGCGGCTGCGCTCGCTGCGCGAGACCATCAAGATCCTGACCCCGGACAACAAGCATGCCCGGCTGGAAGCCGACGAGGAAGCCCTGCTGGAAGCCATGGGGCATGCGGCGCGTCCCGGCCCGCGCCCGGCCAGCGATCCCGTTGTCGACACCGCTATAGCCGAAGCACTCAAAGGCCCCTTCGCGCTGGATATTCTTTACCGCGGCCGCCAGGACAGCGCCGCCTCGCTGCGCCGGGTCGAGCCCTATGGCCTGTTACTGGGCGCGCGTCGCTATCTCGTCGCCCGCGACCCGTCCAAGCCCGATGGTCATCTGCGCCATTACCGCGTCGAGGATATCGAGCAGGCCTCGGTCACCGACGACTGGTTTGCCCGCGACGAGGCTTTCGATCTGGAGGCCTATGCCAAGCGGGCCTTCGGCGTCTTCCAGACCGAGGCGGAATTCGGCGAGGTTGTCTGGAAGTTCACGCCGCGCGCTGCGCCGCACGCGGCCCGCTTCCGCTTTCATCCGGACCAGACCAGCGAGGTTGAGGCCGACGGCTCACTGATCGTGCGCTTCTCCGCCTGCGGTTATCTGGAGATGTGCTGGCATCTCTACGCCTGGGGCGACCAGGTCGAGGTGCTGGCCCCGCCTGCCCTCGCCGAGATGGTTGCCGGGCACAGGCGCGGCGACTTCCCCGGCTTCCCCTGATCGTTCAACGCACCGCAATCCGGACCGAGTCCGCCGGCAGCCAGGATGGCATCGAGTGGCCGTCCGAGGCGCTCATGGCCAAGCGGTAGCCCTTGTGCAGATAGCGGCAGACCGAACGCAGGTCTTCCACGTGCAGGCAGCTGATATCATCGCCAGGCTGTTGCATGCGGAAATAGCCGTCACGAAAACGGTGCGGGGCCATTGAGCGCAGTGCGCCGCCGGCGCCTTCGACATAGGCATTGATTGCGATTGCCATGATTGATCTCCATTCGATTGGCTCGTTGGATATCAATATGGAGGGGGTGGGCGACAAAAACGGTCACCTGCGATTCGCGCAACTGTTCAGCAGTTCGCGGCAGCGCAGAATGTGAAACGCCGGTCGTTGGGGGCGACCGGCGTTTCGGGGTATTCGTATCGCTACGAAGAGAAGCGGACGAGCGAGGGACAAGGGTGTCCGCTGATCTCGAGGATGAGAATGGCATTCGGGCGCTGAACCGCGCATGAACGCTTTCAGTCATCTCCGTGACAGTAAAAAATCGCCCGAATCTAACGCGTTACCTTCCAGTCGGCGAGAATGTCCTCGCGATCTGCTCCCGGCTTGGGCGCTGGCCCCTGCACCGCGCCGGGCGTGCGCGAGAAGCGCGGGGCCGGTGCGGCCTGGTGAACACCATCAATATCGATGAAGACCTCGCGTTCGGCCATATGGGGATGGCTGCGCGCTTCCTCATAGTTCAGCACCGGCGCAAAGCAGACATCACTGCCCTCCAGCAAGGCGCACCACTCATCCCGCGTCTTGCCAAGGAAGACCTCCGCCAGCCTTGCCTTCGCTGCGGGCCAGTCCCCGGGTATCCAGCTGGCCGGCATGGTGGCGGGATCAATCTCCAGCTTTTCCATCAAAAGCGCATAGAATTGCGGCTCCAGCGGTCCGATCGAGACATGTCCGCCATCAGCGCAGCGATAGACGCCATAGAAATGCGCGCCGCCATCGAGCACGTTCTCGCCGCGGTTTGTGTTCCAAAGCCCCATCGCGGCGAGCTGATGCTGCGAGGCCATCAGCGAGCTGGCGCCGTCGACAATCGCCGCATCAACGACCTGGCCCTCACCGGTGGCACGGGCATGCACCAGTCCGGCCAGCACACCGAAGGCGAGATACATGGCACCGCCACCGAAATCTCCGACCAGGTTGAGCGGCGGCACCGGGGTCTCCGTGGTGCCGATCGCGCCGAGCGCACCGGTGAGCGAGATATAATTGATGTCATGACCGGCGGCCTGGGCCAGAGGGCCGGTCTGGCCCCAACCGGTCATGCGGCCATAGACCAGGGCCGGGTTGAGCGCGAGAGCCGCGTCAGGGCCAAGCCCGAGCCGTTCCATCACGCCGGGCCGGAAGCCCTCGAGCAGGATTTCCGCCTTGCCGATCAGATCGCGGCAGATCGCCAGATCGCCCTCATCCTTCATGTTCAGGGAAATTGAGCGGCGTCCGCGCGCTAGAACCTCGGCGGCGCCGCCCCCATGGGCACCGGGACGGTCGATGCGCACCACATCGGCCCCCATATCAGCCAGCATCATGGCACAGAAGGGTGCCGGACCCAGGCCGACAAATTCCAGTACTTTAACCCCTTTTAGAGGTCCTTGCGCTTTCATGGGGACTTCCTTGCGAATCGTTGGTTTTGAAAGCGTGGCACTTGTGACAAACTCAAGAAACACCAAATCATCGGTGTCTGCGGCAGGGGGACGCATGGGACGCGAACTGAACGTCCTGTTATTCGGGGCACCGGACCGGGTAGACGGTCTGGGCCGTCAGCTCGAATCCTTCGCCCTGCGCGCCCGCCCCATTCGCGCCGACTCGCCCCCGGCCCGCAATCCGCGGCAATGGGCGTCCAGCATTATCCTGGCCGAGACCGACCGCGATGTCGAAGACGGCCTCGAAGCGATCCAGCGCTTTGCACCGGGTCCGCGTCCGGTGATCGTCGTGCACCCCGTGGCCCTGTCGGCCAATGAGCACGTCGATTCCTGGATCCGCGAACCCACCCTGCCCGTTCAGATCGCCGCGCGCGTGCGTGCGCTCTCCCGCCTGCATTCGATGGAAGAGGTCGCCAAGCGCCGCACGGCCGTGACGGCCCTTTACGGGGATCGTGGCCGCAATCTCGACACCGTCGATCCGGCGCCTTGCGTACTCTATGTCGGCGATGCCTCACCGCGCTTCATGGCGCTGCAGCACAGCCTCAAGAGTGCTGATGCAGAGGTCGTCGGGGCCTTCTCATCCTATTCGGCTTTCGATTACCTGCACGAGCGGCCGTTTGACGCCGTCGTGCTCAATGCGACCGGCAAGCGCGACGTCGCTTTCACGATTTCCTCGGCCATGCGGCGCAATGCCCGCCTCTATCACACACCGGTTCTGTTGATGGGCGGCGATGATGACGCGGCCAGTGCTGAAGAAGCCTATGCCCGCGGCGTCTCCGACATCATTTCCCCGCGCACCAGTGATGAGGAAATGCGCGACCGTATTCTCGCGCTCGCAGCCGAACGCCGGCGGCGGCGCCGCGCCAAGGCGGCGCTTGAAGCCTGTCGCGAGCCGCGGACGCTGGACATCGAAACCGGCCTGTTCCACGCCGCCTTCATCACCTCACATCTGCAGGACCTGATCCAGGCAGCCGCCCGCGACGAGATCTCGCTTTCGGTGCTGGCGCTCAAGGTGGTCTCGCCCATGACCGGCGACGCTGCAGAGGCGCCATCGACGGAGAAGGCCAAACGGCAATTTGCCGCCATGCTGCGTCATTTGCTGCGCACCGAGGATGCCGCCGCCCGGATCGGTCCGGACACATTCCTGGCCATCCTGCCCTTTACCGACACGGTCGGGATTGATTGCGTCGCAGCACGGGTGGCCGCGATCGCCGACTGCACCGCCTTCGAAAGCGAAGATCCGCTGCAACCCTTCCGCCTGGGTGTCCTGTCCGCCGCCGTCGAGGTTCGCGCTGACGAAACCGCCGAGGCGCTGATCGAGCGCGCCGTGTTGAAACTGCGCCGCAACGACCCGCTCGCCGCCATTGGCTAGGCTGGCGTCGCGGCCCGGTTTCCGGCCCTGACAGCGATGTCCGCCAGCGGCGCCAGTGCCCGCTCGATGGCGCGCAGGCGATCATCGGGCGCATCCCATTCCGCGCGCAGCACCAGCTTGTGATCCGGGCGCACCTTGAACAGGCCCTGGTTCTTGGAGATGTGCTCCACCAGACTGACCGGATCGATGAAGGTGTCGCCGCGGAAATGGATCACGGCGCCCTTTGGCCCGGCATCGACCTTCTCCACCCCGGCCCGCTTGCACAACGTCTTGACAGCCACGACCCGCAGCAAGGTCTCGACTTCCGACGGCAGGGGCCCGAAACGGTCGATCAGTTCGGCCGCGAAGCTCTCGCGATCGGTCTTGTTGTCGAGCGATGACAGGCGGCGATAGAGCTGCAGCCGCACATCAAGATCGGAAACGTAATAGTCGGGGATCAGCACGGCGCCGCCGGCATTGATCTGCGGCGTCCATTCGCCCTCATCCTGCTCCTCACCGCCCTCGCGCAATGAGGCCACAGCCTCCTCGAGCATGGACTGGTAGAGCTCCACCCCGACATCCTTGATATGGCCCGACTGTTCCTCGCCGAGCATATTGCCGCCGCCACGCAGATCGAGATCGTGCGAGGCCAGGGTAAAACCGGCGCCCAGGGCATCGAGGGAATGGAGCACCTTGAGGCGCTTTTCGGCGCCTTCGGACAGTTTCTGCCGCGCCGGCGTCGTCATATAGGCATAGGCGCGTGTCTTGGAACGCCCGACCCGGCCGCGCAGCTGGTAGAGCTGGGAAAGGCCGAAACGGTCGGCGCGGTGGATGATCAGCGTGTTGGCCGTGGGGATGTCGATGCCGGACTCGATGATGGTGGTGGAGAGCAACACGTCATACTGGCCCTCATAGAAGGCCGTCATGATGTCTTCCAGCTGGGTCGCTGCCATCTGGCCATGGGCCGCGACGAAGGAGACCTCGGGCACGGATTCGCGCAGGAAGGTGATGATTTCCTCCAGATCGCTGATCCGCGGCACCACGAAGAAGGCCTGGCCGCCGCGATATTTCTCGCGCAGCAGCGCCTCGCGGATCGTCACAGTGTCAAAGGGCGCGATATAGGTGCGCACGGCGAGTCGGTCGACCGGCGGTGTGGCGATGATGGAGAGGTCACGGATGCCGGTCAGGGCGAGTTGCAGCGTGCGCGGGATCGGGGTCGCCGTAAGCGTCAGGACGTGCACGTCGGCGCGCAATTCCTTGAGCCTTTCCTTGTGCTTGACCCCGAAATGCTGCTCCTCGTCGACGATCAGAAGCCCGAGATCGGAAAATTTGACGGTCTTGGCCAGCAGCGCATGCGTGCCGACCACGATTTCCACCTGGCCCTCGCGCAGCTCGTCCTTGGTGGCATTGGCCTGTTTGGTGCCGACCAGACGCGATAATTGCCGCACCTTGACCGGCCAGCCGCGGAAACGGTCGCTGAAGGTCTTGAAATGCTGGCGCACCAGCAGCGTCGTCGGGGCCACCACCGCGACCTGGCGCCCGCTCATCGCCACGACAAAGGCGGCGCGCAGGGCCACCTCGGTCTTGCCGAAACCGACATCACCGCAGATCAACCGGTCCATCGGCCGGCCACGCGCCAGATCGCCGAGCACATCCTCGACGGCATTGAGCTGGTCATCGGTCTCGGCGAAGGGAAAGGCGGTGCAGAATTCGTCCCAGGGGCCATGCTCCGGCACGATCGGATCGGCGGTGCGCGCCAGGCGCTTGGCGGCGATCTTGATCAGCGCGTCGGCCATGTCGCGCAGGCGCTTCTTGGCCTTGGCCTTGCGCGCCTGCCAGGCCACGCCGCCGAGCTTGTCCAGCTGCGCCGTATCGCTGTCGGAGCCATAGCGCGACAGAAGTTCGATATTCTCGACCGGGAGATAGAGTTTCGCGGCGCCGGCATATTCCAGCTCGAGACAATCATGCGGCGCATCCTGCACCGGCAGCGTCTTCAGCCCGATGAAACGGCCCAGCCCGTGATCGGCATGGATCACCAGATCGCCCGGCGACAGGGCTCCGGCCTCGACGATGATGTCGGAGGATTTGCGCCGACGCCGTGGCCGCGCCAGGCGGTCGCCGAGAATGTCCTGTTCGGAAAGGATGGCGATGGTCTCGGTCTCGAAACCGCGCTCGACCGGCAGAATGGCCCGCAGCACAGCCTTGGGCGGGGCCTTGGCGACCTCGTCCCAATGCTCTACCGCGATGATCTTGCCGACACCGTGATCGCCCAGAACCGAAGCAAGGCGTTCCGACGCGCCCGCACTCCACGAGGCCAGCACGACGCGTTTGCCGGCCTTGACCAGTGCCTGGACATGTCTGGCAGCGGCGTCGAACACATTGGTGTTTTCCGCGGCACGTTCGGCGGCGAAGATCCGCCCCTGCTTGCCGCCGACATCAATGGTCTGCGGCCCTGCCTCGTTGAAGGCGGTGAAGCGGCGCACGGTGAGAGCGGACAGTGTCCTGGCCCATTCGGCCTTGGCGAAATACAGCTGGCTCGGTGGCAGCGCGCGATAGGTCGGCGCCGACAGGCTCGACTCGTGCGCCGACTTGCTCGCTTCCTGGCGCGCCTCGTAATAATCGGTGATCTGCTTGTTGCGCTCGGCAAAGGCATCGTCGGCAAGGTGATCGATCGCGATCAGTGCCGTGGTGGGCAGATAGTCGAAGGGTGTTGCCAGGCTGTCGTGAAACAGGGGAAGCCAATGCTCCACCCCGGCTGGCCTGGCACCCGCACTGACGGCCTCATAGATCGGATCGCCACCCTTGGCCGCGCCGAAACGGCTGACGAAGGCGGTGCGGAAATGCGAGATACTGGCATCGTCGAGCAGGACTTCGCTGACCGGATTGAATTCGATACTGGTGAGCTGCCGCAGCGAGCGCTGCGTTTCCGGGTCGAAGGAGCGGATTGATTCCAGCGTATCGCCGAAGAAATCCAGCCGCACCGGTTCCGGAGCACCCGGCGGAAAGACATCGATCACCCCGCCGCGCACGGCATAATCACCCGGCTCCATCACGGTCGCCGCACGGGCATACCCGTTGATGGTGAAATGCTGTTTGAGCATCTCGACATCAACACGATTGCCCGGCCGCGCGATGATCCCGGCCAGTGCAAGCACATCCTTTGGGGGACAGCGCTGGGCCATGGCATTGACCGTCGTGACGATCAGACAGGTGTCCGGCAGATCCCCCGAGGCCAGCCGCGCCAATGTCGCCGCCCGGCGGGCCGCAACCCGCGGCGATGGCGAGATACGGTCATAGGGCTGACAGTCCCAGGCGGGCAGGCGCAGGATTTCCAGACCCGGCGCGAAGAAGCGCAATTCCGAGACAAAGGCGGCCGCACGGCTGTCATCGCGCGCAATGAAGACATTGACGCCGCGGCGCAGCCGCGCCGTATCCGCAAAGACCAGCGCATCAAGCCCCTCGGGCGCGCCGCAGACGGTGGCAGTGCCCTGGACGCGGGCAATCATCTCGGTTTCGGACATCTCGCCAGTCTTCGGTTCTGGAGGTCTTCGGTAAATGGGGCTTCGGTCTTAACGGGCTTCAGATCTTGGGGCCGTCACCAAAGGCAGCGTCGCGATCGACACGGAATGTCTTGAGTCCATCCATCACCGGCGTATCGAACGCGTCCGGTGTGGGCGCGCTGCCGATCACCCAGCTATAGATGTCGGCATCGAGCTGATCGAGCAGGCGATCAAAATCGGCGACATCGGTCTCCGACATCGTATCGAGCATCTGGTCAGCATAGCGCCCGAGGATGAGGTCAGCTTCCTTGAAGCCCCGGCGCCAGGCCCGGATGCGCAGTTTCTTGCGGCGATTGTCGAGTGTTTCGGTCATGGTGGCGGATATAGTCGGTGAATGAGCCCGCGTCGACCAGTGGCAGATGCAGAACTTGACGTTAGAGTGCAAAACCATGCGACCCGAAATTCTCTTTCCCCTTTTCCAGGACGTTATTGTCCTGCCCGGCATCGGTCCGAGACTGGCTGCCCTGCTGGCGAAAGCAGCCGGGCCGCGGGTCAAGGATGTGCTGTTCCAGCTGCCCACCGGACTGGTCGATCGGAGCCAGACAACATCCATCGCCGAGGCGCCCGACGGCGAGATCGTCACCCTGACGGCCAAGGTCGAAGATCACATTCCCAGCTCGCGCCAGGGCAAGCCCTACAAGGTGCGCCTGTATGACGGCACCGCCTTCATGCATCTGGTTTATTTCCATTCGCGCCGCGAATATCTCGAGAAAATACTGCCTGTCGGCGAGACACGCATCGTCTCCGGCCGCGCCGAACGCTTCGGGGCCGAGATCCAGATGGTGCACCCCGATCTGGTGATGAGCGAAGAAGAGGCGGCCGAGACCGCCCTGCTGGAGCCAGTCTATCCCCTGACCGCCGGTCTCACGGCCAAGGTGATGCGCAAATCCGCCGCCGGAGCGCTGAGCCTGCTGCCGGTTCTGCCGGAATGGCAAGACGAGGCGCTGTGCACCGAGCACGCCTGGCCCGATTTCAAGACGGCCATGACAGCCGCTCACCACCCCCAGACGGCCGCCGATCTGGAACCGCTGAATCCGGCCCGCGAACGTCTCGCCTTTGACGAATTGCTGGCTCACCAGATGGCGCTGCAACTGGCCCGGGCCCGCCGCAAGGCGCTGCCCGGCCGTAGCCTGGGCGGAGACGGCACCAAGGTCGAGGCCGTGCTCGGGCATGCCCCGTTCAAACCGACCGGTGCCCAGAGCCGCGCCTTCGCCGAGATCCGCGCCGACATGCTGGAGCCTGCCCGCATGACGCGCATGCTGCACGGCGATGTCGGTGCCGGCAAAACCTTCGTCGCCGCCCTCGCCGCCGCCCAGGCCGCCGAATCCGGCTGCCAGACCGCGATCATGGCACCGACAGAAATCCTCGCCCGCCAGCATGCCAAGACCCTGAGCGAATTGCTGGGACCGGCCGGCCTGCGCGTCGCCATTCTCACCGGCCGCGACAAGGGCAAGGCCCGCGCAGAAATCCTCGAACAGATGCGCACCGGTGCCGTCGACGTGGTCTGCGGCACCCATGCCCTGTTCCAGGACGGAGTCGAGTTTGCCGATCTCGCCCTTGTGGTGATCGATGAGCAGCACCGTTTCGGGGTTTCCGACCGGATGCGACTGACGGCCAAGGGTCATCGTCCCGACACGCTGGTGATGACGGCAACCCCCATCCCGCGTACGCTGGCGCTGGCGGTGCATGGCGATCTCGATGTCTCACGGCTCGATGAGAAACCGGCCGGCCGTATCCCGCCGGATACGCGCCTGGTGCCGATGGAACGGCTCGATGATGTGGTGGAAGGCGTGCGGCGCGCCATCGCCAAGGGCGACCGGGTCTATTGGGTCTGCCCGCTGGTTGAAGAATCAGAGGTCTCCGAGCTCTCCGCGGCCGAGGATCGCTGGCGCCATTTGCGCGCTGCGCTGGGCGATGATCGCGTCGGGCTGATCCATGGCCGCATGAAGGCCGCGGAGAAGGAAAGCGTCGCCCTGGCTTTCCGCGAAGGCCAGATGGACGTGCTGGTCGCCACCACAGTCATCGAGGTTGGCGTCGATGCGCCGGACGCCACAGTCATGATCATCGAGCACGCCGAACGCTTCGGCCTGGCGCAATTGCACCAGTTGCGCGGCCGGGTCGGGCGCGGCGAGAAGCCCTCTTCCTGCTTGCTGCTGTACAAGGGCCCTATCGGCGAGACCGCCAAGGCGCGGCTGGAAATGATGCGCGAGACCGATGACGGGTTTGTCATCGCGGAAGAGGACTGGCGCCTGCGCGGTGCCGGCGATCCGCTGGGTCTGCGCCAGAGCGGCCTGCCTGATTTCGCCCTCGTGCAGATGGAGGCACATGGCCATCTCATCGCCCTGGCCAATGACACCGCCAAGCTGGCCATACATCGCGATGCCGAACTGACAACGCCGCGCGGCGAGGCGCTGCGCATCTTGCTCTATCTGTTCGAACAGGACCGCGGCATCCGGCTGCTCAAATCCGGTTAGCCCGATACACCGCTGGCGCCGGGCACATCGGGCGGCAGCGTGTCGCGCACGCTCTTGGGCAATTTGTCGGAGGTGACCATGCCGAAGGAAATGATCAGCTTGGCCGCCTCCTCCACCGTCATGTCGACATGGATGGTGTTGGCGCGCGGCGTGTAGAGCAGGAAGCCGGATGTCGGGTTGGGCGTGGTCGGCACGAACAGGCCGACGACATCATCACCGATCACTTCCTGCAGCGCCCCGCGCCCCTCGGCCGAGACGAAGGCCACCACATAGAGCCCCTTCATCGGATATTCGATCAGCACGACTTCCTTGAAGGAATTGGCTTTTCCGGAAAACACCGTCTCGACGATCTGCTTCAGGGCGCCATAGACATGACGGACCAGCGGCACGCCATCGACCAGCCGCTCACCCATCGAGATCAGGGTGCGCCCGAACAGATTGGCGGCGAGCGCCCCGACCACGGTCAGGAGCACAACGGCGATCACCACGCCAAGGCCGGGAATGGTGAAGTCGCCCGGCAGATAGCTCTCCGGGTTATAGCGTGCCGGTATCAGCGGCTTGACGACATTATCGACAAAACCGACGAAGCTGATGATGAGAAAGAGAGTGACGCCCAGCGGGGTCGCGATCGCGATCCCGGTCAGGAAACTGTTGCGAAGCCATCGAAACATGCCGGTTCAGCACCCAATCTGCGCGGTCCGCGCTCCCGGTCAGCCCCCTGCCCAGTGCGGTCACAATACGTGAAGCCATCGACCGCGCCAAGCGGTTGCACAGCCATGGCGGGCCGGGGATGATAGGGTCAGATTCCAGGGGAGTGATTGTGAGTCCGACCGTTATTGCCCGGCATGTCTTCCTGTTTGCCTGTATCGCGTTTGCCGTGTTGCTGATTGCAGCCGGCTGGGTCCTGCGTGACCAGGTCTACCGAACCTTTCAGGACCCGGGAGTTCCCTTCCAGACCTACACCCCGCCGCCTGGTGCCGATTATGCCGACGAGGCAGGCTGGTATGTGCGCGAGGGCTTCAGCGATGAGGACGAACCGGCCGTCTTCTTCGTGCATCCGACCACCTATTCCGGCGGGGCCAACTGGAATGGCCAGCTCGACAAGCCACGTTCGGTCGAGATGGTCACATCCGTCATGCTGCCCAATTATGCGGCGCCCTTCGCCAATTCCGGCGCCCTGTTCGCGCCGCGCTATCGCCAGGCCTCGCTCTACGCCTTCATGAATAATCGCGAGGACAGCGTGCGCGCACGCCTGTTTGCCTATGGCGACATCCAGCGCGCCTTCGACGCATTCACACAGCAGATCGGCGACAGCCGCCCCATCATCCTGGCCGGCTATGGCCAGGGCGGGCTCGACGTACTCGGCCTGCTGATCGATCGCGTGGCCGGGGATGAAGCGCTGACCGCGCGGCTTGTCGCCGCCTATGTGATCGAATCGCCGGTACCGCTGGACCTGTTCACCGGCCCGCTGCAATCCCTGCCGCCCTGCACGACACCGGAAGCGGTGCGCTGCGTCTATGGTTTTTCCTCGGCGATGCCGTCCGAAGAGGGCCGTCTGCACATCCTCACCGAACGCGCGATGAGCTGGGCGCCGGAGGGCGGGCTGGATTTCGTCGATGGCCGTGGCCTGCTTTGCGTCAATCCGCTGCTATCGGCGGTGAGCAATGACTACGCCTCGGCGCGCCAGCACCGCGGCGGTGTCGCCGCCGAGGGGCTTGATGGTGATGTTGTGCCGGCCCCGATCCCGGCCCAGACCGGGGCGCAATGCGCCGATGGTGTGCTGTTCTTCGAACAACCGCGTTCGCGCGCCCTGCACCGCCCTCGCCGTCTGGTCGAGGATTACCGGTTGCCGCCCTTCAACCTGTTCTACGAAGATATCCGCTTCGACGTGACGCGGCGCAGTTTCAACCTCGCCGCCATCCTGCAGGATGAACGCCAATGGGCACCGCCCCTCGATGCGCCGGAAGCGATCGAGGACGCCCCGGTGATCCCGATACCCGACGGACGGCGTTACTAGAGCGCGCTAGAGCCCTTTGGCGATGGCATCGAATTCGAGCAGGGTTTTCAGCAGGCCTTCAAACTCGTGCAACGGCACCATGTTCGGGCCGTCCGACGGCGCATTGTCCGGATCGGGATGGGTTTCCATGAAGACGGCGGCAACGCCAACAGCCACGGCCGCACGCGCCAGGGTCGGCACGAATTCGCGCTGACCGCCCGATGTCGTACCCTGCCCGCCGGGCTGCTGGACCGAATGGGTCGCATCGAACACGACCGGTGCGCCAAAACCCGCCATGATCGGCAGGGAACGCATGTCACTGACCAGCGTATTGTAGCCGAAGCTCACACCACGCTCACAGGCCATGACGTTGGGATTGCCCGCATCGGTGATTTTCGCGAGCACATTCTTCATGTCCCAGGGGGCCAGGAACTGGCCCTTCTTGACGTTGATCACCTTGCCGGTTTGCGCCGCGGCGATCAGGAGATCGGTCTGGCGGCACAGGAAGGCTGGTATCTGCAGCACATCGACCGCCTGGGCGGCGATCGCCGCATGCTCGGCCGTGTGGATGTCGGTCAAAACCGGCAGCCCCAGGCTTTCACGAATCTCGGCAAAGACTGGCAGCGAGGCCTCAAGCCCCATGCCGCGCTGGCTGGAAAGGCTGGTGCGGTTGGCCTTGTCGAAAGAGGTCTTGAAGATCAGTCCGATATCGAGCCGGTCGGAAATGGCCCGCAATTCGGAGGCAACCTCGAGGCCGTGCTGACGGCTTTCCAGCTGACAGGGGCCGGCAATGATGGTCAGCTTGCGGGCATTGCCAATCTCGATCGGATCGCGACCTGGACGGGCAAGGGAGATGACGGCATTGGGCTGGCTCACGAAGGAATCCTCTTGAAATATACCAACGGTCCGGCGGCGGCCGCTGTCAGGGCTGGGGCGTGCGACTGATCCATTATCTGGTGTCCCGCGTATCCCGTTCAACCCGTTATCTGTCTACAGGGCTTTCATGGCAACCATTTCCGCCACCGGCGCCGCGCTCGTCTGGTTTCGTCGCGATCTTCGCCTCGCCGACAACGCAGCACTGAGTGCTGCGCTGCGCACCGGCCGGCCGTTGATCCTGCTTTTCATCGACCAGCGCGACCGCGCCCTCGGCTCCGCGCCGGGCGAGGCGGCGGACTGGTGGCTGCAGGCCTCGCTCACCGCGCTGGACGGCGACATCACCGCGCGCGGCGGCCGGCTAGACCTGTTGCGTGGCGACCCGGCGGAGATGATCCCTGCCCTGGCGCGCGATCACGATCTGGCGGAAGTCTTCTGGAATCGCTCCGGCGAACCCGCCATCGATGAGCGGGACCGGAGCATCGCAGAGACCCTGCAGCGCAGCGGTGTCGAGCCGCACGCCTTTGCCGGCACGGCCCTGATCGACCCGGCCCGCCTGCTCACTGGATCAGGCACGCCATACAAGGTGTTCAGCGCGTTCTGGCGCGCGGCCCTGCGCCAGCTCGAACCAAACCCGGCCCTGCCCGCGCCGCTGCGTCTGGCGACGGGTCCGGCCATACCGGACGCGACGCCGCTTGCCACGCTGGGCCTTGATCCGGCGAATCCCGACTGGGCCAGTGGTTTTCGGACCGAATGGCAGCCCGGCGAAGCCGGCGCGGCTGCGCGCCTTGAAATCTTTCTCGATGCGGCTCTGAACGATTACCCTGAAGGTCGTGACCGCCCGGACCGGTCGGGCACATCGAGGCTCTCACCGCATCTGGGCTCCGGTGAAATCTCGCCGCGCCAGGTCTGGCATGCCGTGCAGCAGCGCCTGGCTGACGGTGCGAATTATCAGCCGGCCGAGAAATTCCTCGCGGAGATCGGCTGGCGCGAATTCGCCTATTATCTGCTGCACCATTTCACCGATCTCAGGACGGCGAACTTCAATCGCACCTTTGACGGTTTCCCATGGCGCCAGGATTCCGCCGGTTTCAAAGCCTGGACGCGCGGCCAGACGGGCATCCCGCTGGTCGATGCCGGCATGCGGCAGCTATGGACGACGGGCTGGATGCACAACCGGGTGCGGATGGTGTGTGCCTCATTCCTGGTCAAGCATTTGCGTTGCGACTGGCGCGAAGGCATGGCCTGGTTCGAACACACGCTGGTCGATGCCGACCGCGCCGTAAATGCGGCCAGCTGGCAATGGGTCGCCGGATCCGGCGCCGATGCCGCGCCCTATTTCCGCATCTTCAATCCGGTCCGCCAGGGCGAGCGCTTCGATCCCGAGGGCGATTATGTGCGCCAATGGCTGCCCGAACTCGCCGGGCTGCCCAAACGCTGGATCCATGCCCCCTGGAGCGCCCCGGTGCCGGTCCGCCAGGACGCGGGACTGATCCTCGGCAGGACCTATCCGCACCCGCTCTGCGATCTCGCGGCCGGTCGCGACGCCGCACTGGATGCCTATCGCAGCCTCAAACGCGACCCCGGCGAGGCCGGACAAGCCTCAGTGCAAGGATGATCCAACCCGACGCACGACCCACAGCCATTTTTGCCGCGGCATGGGCGACGAACGGGTAATCCCGTGCTAGATTGGGGCGATGAGCCAAACCGTGACCGCACGCCAATCCGCCGACGACCTCACCGGTCACGCGCCCCCACCCTCCCGCCTACGCGCCCAGCCAGGCTCCCGCCGGGCGGACCGTGCGATGGATGGTGCCATGCGCCCTGCGGGCGGCTGCCCCACCCGGCCCAGGCTCGATACTCTGTTCTTCCCGCACGAAAAGGGGCTCACAGTGCCCGCATGGCTTCACTCATGACCGACCCGCTCATCACCGCTACCGAAGCCCTGACCCGTCTGGGCGAACCGGGAACCATCTTCATTGATGCCAGCTGGACGTATGATGGCGGCCCATCTGTGGAGAGCGAGGGTTTCGTCCCGGGGGCGCTCGCCTTTGATATCGACACCGTCAAGGACAAACGCTCCTCCCTGCCGCACATGCTGCCGGAACCGGACGTGTTCGCGCGCCATGTCGAAACGCTGGGCATCAGCAATGACAGTGAACTGATCGTCTATGACCGTATCGGCCTGTTCAGTTCGCCGCGCGTCTGGTGGACGTTCCGTGTGATGGGGCACGACAATGTCCGCGTCATGGCGGGCGGATTGCCGGCCTGGATCGCCGCGGGCGGACCGATCGAGGACCTTCCTGCCACCGAAGCCGAACCGGGCACCTACACGCCAAGCTATCGCCGCGAACTCGTCGCTACGGTCACCGATGTAAAGATCGCCAGCCGCAACGCCTCGCACCAGATTCTCGATGCACGTTCGCTGAGTCGTTTTGCCGGTCTCGAGCCGGAACGCCGGGCCGGCATGCGCAGCGGCCATATCCCGGGCTCCACCAGCCTGCCCTATGAAATGCTGTTCGATGACGACAATAATCTGATCGAGATCGACGAAGAGCTGGCCGAGGACCTCGGCATTGATCCGGAACTGCCGCTGATCACCAGCTGCGGCTCCGGCGTCACTGCCTGCATTCTCTCCCTGGCGCTGGAACGTTCCGGACGCACTTCGGCCGTTTATGACGGGTCCTGGTCGGAATGGGGGTCACGCACCGACACGCCAATCGTCAAGGGCGGTGGACGGCGGTACAGATGAGGGACGAAACCCGGCTCACCCGTCTGGGACGACCGCATGACAGCCGCGGCCTGGTCAATCCGGGTGTCGAGCGCGGCTCGACGATTCTAGCACCCTCGGCGGCCCAGCTCTATGATTTCCCGCCCGGCATGCCGCATTATGGCCGTGTCGGACTGGAAACCCAGACCGCCCTGCGCGAGGCCCTGAACGGGCTTCAAGGGGGTGCCGGTTGCGCCCTCACCTCATCCGGGCTTTTGGCCAATACGCTCGCCATCATGACCGTGGTCGAGGCCGGCGGAACCGTGCTGGCAGCCGATTGCATTTACGGACCGGTGCGCAGCTTCCTGCTCAACACCCTGCCGCGCTTCGGCGTCACGGCATCCTTCTTCGCACCGCGCATGGGCGCCGAAATCAGCGATCTGATCACATCGGATACCCAGGCCATCCTGCTGGAATCGCCCGGCTCGCTGACAATGGAATTGCAGGACATTCCCGCAATCACCAAAGTGGCTCGGGACAAGCGTGTCGCCACCATTATTGATGATACCTGGTCGGCCGGGTTGACGATGAAACCACTCGCGTTGGGCGTCGATCTCGCCGCCCAGTCGCTGACCAAATATGTCGGCGGTCATTCCGACCTGCTGATGGGCGCCGTCATCGCGCGCGACGAGGCCATGGCCCAACGCCTGCAGGCGACCGAGCGCGCCTTCGGCATCCACACCGCCCCGGACGACGCCTATCTCGCCCTGCGCGGCTTTCGCTCCATGGCCCTGCGCATGCAGCGCAGCGAAGCGACCAGCCTCATTCTCGCCGACTGGCTCGCAGCGCGCCCCGAAGTCGGCGCCATCCGTCACCCGGTGCGCTCCGATCATCCCGACCACGCCATCTTCAAGCGCGATTTCAGCGGTGGATGCGGCCTGTTCGCGGTCGAGATGCCCGGCTGGGACGTCGCGAAGAGCGAACGCTTCCTCGATGCGCTGGACATCTTCGGTCTCGGCTTCTCCTGGGGCGGCTATGAAAGCCTCGCCATCCATTGCGACCCGCAACTCAAGCGCAGCGCAACGGCACACAAGCATGATGGCGCCCTGATCCGCTTTTCCTGCGGGCTGGAAGCGCCGGAGGACCTGATCGCGGACCTGGAGAAGGGTTTTGCGGCGGTTCGTTAGAGCTGGGACTGCGGCCCCACGGCCCTGACTCCGGATTTCTGGAAAATGGTGCCTCCGACAGGAATCGAACCTGTAACCGTCCGCTTAGAAGGCGGGTGCTCTATCCAGTTGAGCTACGGAGGCAAGGACAGATTCGCGACTGGCGACCAGCGGGGTCAGTGCGACCAGGGCTGTTTGCGGTCGGTGGCGAAATTGTCGGCATAGGATTTGACGTAGCGCTTGGGCGCGTGCGGCGTCGTCACCTGATAGGGGATGCCCTGGCGGCGGGCATAGGCGACAGCCTCTTCCTGGCTGTCAAAGCTGAGGCGGATCTGGGCGCGCATATCGGTGCTGGAGGTCCAGCCCATCAGCGGATCCGGGCGTTGTGCCATTTCAGGGGTAAATTCGAGCAGCCACTGTTTGGAGAGTGCGCGGCCGGACTGCATCGCATTGCGGGCCGGCTGGTAAATCTTCGCAAACATGCGGTTCTCCCCATCATGCTGCGGCCCTGCCTGTTGCGGGCCTTGAAAATGGTCGGGGCGGCAAGATTCGAACTTGCGACCCTCTGGTCCCAAACCAGATGCGCTACCAGGCTGCGCTACGCCCCGAAGGCGCCCTTATGAAAGCGCTTTTGCAGTTAGGCAAGTCTACTGAGCGTCTGAAGCCGATTCAGGTGCAGCAGCATCCTCATCTTCCGTGGTTTCAGGCCCTTCTCCGGCTGCAGTTTCTGCAACGAGAGAACCGTAGGCCTCATCGCGGAGCATCGCACCGGGGCGAATCCCCAGCTCCGCGGCACGGCCACCGCCAATCGCCAGCACGGCGGCGACATCGAAATCGGACTCCAGGGCGCGCTGCGAACCGGGCTGCGCGTTGGCAATGAGTTTGACGACAGTGCCATCCTCACGAATGAACAGCCAATCAAGGCTGATCAGCGTGCCCTCCATCGTTCGCGAGACGCGGCGCGGCGGCATGTAGACGAACAGCATCGCCGCATCAGGGTCGAGCGTTTCGCGGCTCATCAGCCCGCGCGCCAGCTGTTCGGGCGTCGAGGCGATTTCGGCCATGAAGACATGTTGCGACTCGCCGGTGTCGACGGTCATTGTCTCAGGACCGCCAAACGCGATCGGTGCGAGTGCAGGGCTCGCATCAGACGTGGCCGCGGCAGTCGCGGTTTCGGCAGTCGCTGCCGGCGCAGCCTCGTCCTGGGCCCAGGCGGGCGCGGCGAGAATCAGGGCGGAGATGAGGATCAGTTTTTTCATAGGCTCAGGCTAGCCAAGCCGGAGCCGCGGCGCAATCGCGCCGCGCCGTCCCGAATGCACGGACATCATCAGTCTCAGAGACTGCCGCCAGCCCGGATTTCCGCCGCCAGGGCACCCTTGGGTCCCTCGACGCAACGGATATGCAGCGTTTCACCCGGCTGGACATCCTCAAGCCCGGCGCGGCGCAAGGTGGCGGCGTGCAGGAAGATGTCACCGTCGACGCTTTCACAGGTCACGAAACCATAACCGCGCAGGGCATCGAACCATTTGACGACCGCCGCATGGAACGGCGTGTTGACGACTGTATGGGGATGGAAGCGCCGCGGCCGCAGTTCGGCCTCACCATCGCCGCCGGTCATTTCGAGGATCTCGACCGCCTGGCGGCCCTTCTCACCCTTCACCGCGTGGCAGACCACCTTGGCATCAGGCAGCGCCGGACCCTGACCATAGCGGCGCAGGCAACTGGCATGGAGGAGAATATCGCCGGATCCGTCGACCGCATCGATGAAGCCATAGCCCCGGGCCGGATCATACCATTTTATACGGCCCTCAAGCCGGACAACCTCGGTGTCCTCAAAAACATCGTGCGCTAGAACCATCACATCACTCGCTTCAACAACCCAACATGAAGGAATTTACACAATTTCTTCGCAGAGGAGAAGTCGTAGCGACCAAATGGTTGCTTTAACGATCCGCAATATCTTGCCGTTGCGAGAGGTTCGCAGCGCCAGAACCACCACATCTTGTGTTGTGCCAGGCAAGAACCCGCAACCAAATGCGTCTTTTCTGTGGCGGGTGTGCCAAAACTTTTTCGCCTTAAAGGCGAGTTTTTATGTGGAAAACTGTCCGTTTTCAGCAAAACCTAGGGTCGCAGACCTTGATTCCAACCCTGGTTTCGAGACCAAAACGAATCAATCGGCAATGGTGGCCTGGATCGCCGCACGCATGCGGTCCGCCTCGGCAAGGCGCTCGATCGCCGGCTGGCTGCGATAGATGGCGCTGTTGGCTCCGTGTTCGGAACATTCAACCGATTCCACCCAGCACCGTCCCTGAGTGGCTTCGCGGACGATCTCGTCAGCGCGGCGGAAGGTCAGTTCGGCCATGCGTTCGCAGCTGGTGCCCTCGACCACGCGAACGCGCGCAATACCCCGCTCGCCGAGCGCTTCGAGCGCCGGGCGTTCCGGGTCGTCAATGGCAACAAGGAGCGTGTGATCGAACATCTCGTGCAGCCAGTCACGAATCAAGCCGAAACCGCCGCGGCCGAAATCGAGCACCCAACCGCGCCGGTCGAGCTGTTCGGCGGCGAAGACGAAGTGGAAACCGAAGGAGTAGCCGTGCAGCAGATGGCAATCGCTGTCTGCCGCCCATTGCCGCGAGCAACAGGACAGTCCGCGATCATTGCCATAGGTCTTGGTTGAAAGATGGGCCATGCCCCGCTCTCCCTGCCTGACGGCCTCGTCGAGACCATTGCCGATATGTCTGTACCCGATCCCCCATTCCGGTCCCCGGAAGGGGTGATATTGCACACATAATCGGGTGGAAGATCGCGTGGTAGGCCCTAGGGGAGTTGAACCCCTCTTTCCAGGTTGAAAACCTAGCGTCCTAACCGATAGACGAAGGGCCCAACGCGATGAGGGCCGCTTAATACGTAAGCCCGAGGCGTGTGGCAAGATGCTGATGTGAAAAAACTTCAGCGAATTGCTGTTGCCATATCCTCAAGCTGAAACTGAGCCCGGTTCCGGCCGTTCCACTGATCCAGTTTGACCCGCCCGGCGACGTGCCAGCGACGCTCGTCCGCGGCCAGAAGTGCCTCGCCGATTGGCCCGTCCGCGGTGCGGAAAGAGATGCCCTGCAAGCTCGCCCCGCCGCTATCGGTGAGCGTGAAGCGCACGTGATCCTTGCCGACTCGCTGGGCAAAGCTGACCCGCAGATCGGCGAGCGCGAAGCGCGGCTCGGAATTACCCTGCCCGAACGGGCCCGCTGCCTGGAAACTGCCAGCCAGCTCCGGCGAGACACCCGGCGCCGTCAACAGCCCGTCAAGCCGCAGCGCCATCGCATCGCTGGCTGCAGCCAGTTCAGGCGCGAGACGGGCATCGAGGAAGGCGACCAGCTCATGGATTCGTTCCGCATCGACGGTCAGCCCGCCGGCCATGGCGTGACCGCCGCCGGCGAGCAGCAGGCCCGCCTGCCGCGCCGCCGAAATGGCGCCGCCGAGATTGACCCCGGGCACCGAACGCCCTGAGCCCTTGCCCAGCACCGGCGAAACGCCGGTGTCGAGGCCGATGATGATCACCGGCTTGCCATAGCGTTCCTTGACGCGACCGGCGACGACCCCGATCACGCCGGCATGCCAGCCCTCACCCGACGCGACCAGAATCGCCCGGTCCTGGCCCTGGCGCTCGATCTGCGCCATCGCCTCTTCCATAACTTCAGCCTCGATCGCCCGACGCTCGGTATTGAGAGCGTCAAGTTCCGCGGCGATTCCCGCTGCCTCCTCCTCGTCATCGCTGGCGAGCAGGCGCGCGCCGAGATCGGAGCGCCCGACCCGGCCGCCGGCATTGATTCGCGGTCCGAGCAGGAAGCCGGCATGGTAGGTGTTGGCCGCATCGTCCTTGATGCCGGCGACGAGCGCGAGCTGGCGCAGGCCGGGATTGTGCCAATGCCCCATCGCCTTGAGCCCCTGGGCCGTCAGGGCGCGATTGATGCCGGTCAGCGACACCACATCGCAAATCGTGCCCAGGGCGGTCAGGTCGAGCCATTGCATCAGGTCCGGCTCGGGCCGGTCGTCGAAGCGGCCACGCCGGCGCCCTTCCCTGTTCAGCGCGACCAGGAAGACAAAGGTCACGCCAGCTGCCGCCAGATGACCGCAGCCGGATGTGTCGTCAGGCCGGTTTGGATTGACCAGGGCTGCCGTCGGCGGAAGCTCGCCATCCATCAGGTGGTGGTCGATCACGATCACGTCGAGGCCGATCTCGCGGGCATGCTGTAGCGGGCCATGCGAGGTCGCACCGCAATCGAGCGTGATGACCAGATCGGCACCATTCTCGCTCAGGGTGTCGAAGGCAGCGTCGCTGGGACCATACCCCTCGGCGATGCGGTCAGGCACATAGAGCGCGGCCTCATGCCCGACAGCGCGCAGCCAGCGCCGCAGTTGCGCCGAGGAGGTCGCGCCGTCGACATCGTAATCGGCAAAGACCGCAAGTGACTTGCCGGCATCGAGCGCGTCCCAGACCAGACCGGCGGCCCGGTCCATATCCTGGAAGGCGGACGGGTCGGGGAAACTGTCCTTCAGACGCGGCGTCAGAAACTGTGCCGCCTCGGGCGGTGCCACGCCGCGGCCGGCCAGGACCCGCGCCAGACTGTCAGATATCTGCTGTTGCCGGGCGATGGCCGCGACATCGCCTTCATCGACCGGCCGCGCAATCCAGCGCCGGCCGGTCAACGAGCGTTCTACGCCGAGATAGGCGTCCGGCAAGTCCATCGGTGGATCGAGTTCAATGGTCATGCGATCCCGGCCCCCTGGCGCCGGATCAGGCCTCCGGCCGGGCGCTGCGAACGCGGCGGATGGAATGATCCGAAGAATCCAGCACCAGCGTGTGCGTATGCACCATGCCGTCGGAACGCTTCACTGCATCGACCAGATCGCCCTGGGTGACACCAGCCGCCACGAACAGGCATTGGCCCGAGGCCAGCTCGGCGAGGTCGTATTTCCGGTCAAGATCAGTGACGCCAATGCGGCGGGCGCGATCGCGCTCGTCATCAGTACGGAAGAAGAGGCGCGCCTGCATCTGACCGCCGATACAACGCAAAGCCGAGGCCGCCAGCACGCCTTCAGGTGCGCCGCCGCGGCCGATATACATGTCGACACCGGTGCCCAGCCCTGCCGCGCCCATGATCCCGGCAACATCGCCGTCACTGATCAGACGCACCCGGCCGCCGACGGACTTGACGCCGTCGATGATGTATTGATGGCGCTCGCGCTCGAGCACGCAAACCGTGATTTCAGACGGCGACACACCCTTGGCCTTCGCCAGGTTGAGCACATTCTCTTCCGGGGAGGCGTCGAGATCGATCACACCGGCCGGCAGGCCCGGGCCGATGGCGATCTTGTCCATATAGGTGTCCGGTGCATTGAGCAGACCGCCGCGCGGGCTGAAGGAGACCACGACGAGGGCGTTGTTCATGCCCCAGGCCGTCAGGGTCGTGCCCTCGAGCGGGTCGAGCGCGATATCGATTTCGGGACCTTCGCCGGTGCCGACTTCCTCACCGATGAACAGCATCGGCGCTTCGTCGCGCTCGCCCTCACCGATCACGATACGGCCACGCATTGGCATGGCATTCAGGCCCGTCCGCAACGCGTCGACGGCGGCCTGGTCTGCCGATTCTTTTTCGCCACGGCCGATCCAGGCCGAGGAGGCGATCGCCGCCGATTCCGCTGCATTGACAGCCATCAGAGCCAGATTGCTCAAGGCGCGCGTATCACTCATGCTAATTTCTCCCGTGGCGCGCCGGCAGGTCGCGGCGCATGGTCTGATTTCAAATCGTAAACTGGATTATTGCGGCGGCGTGGTGCGGGTCCGCCCTTCGGCGACAAAATCCTCGACTTCACGCCGTCCCTCGGCCTCGATGGCGGCAATCTCGGCAGCCTGGCGCTCGCGGCGGCGCAGGACCTCGGCCGCATCCTGGTCAAGCTGGGCAGCATCGCCCGCAGTCAATTCATTGACGGGGACGGAGGGCGGTGCCTTGCGGCCCTCTACGTCATTGGCCAGACGCTCGCGCACCCATGCCGGCGTTGCAGCCTGATCGGTCAACGGCTCGATAGCGGTGCAGGCACCGGCGAGGAGGCACATTGTCACAACCGGTAAAACTGCCGAGCGAAAAGGCCGTTTCATGCTATCTCCTGACGCTGGACGCGTGTTGTGCTTTCTATACGCTCATCATCTCCTGAGTCACCACTCGAACACAAGGAATCGGCATGACCAACGGGTCCGGCAGCGACGACAAGAGCGAACTCTCCCATCCCTGGGCGAATCTGACAGCCGCCGAGCTCGACGCGCTCGACACGGTTTCGCGCAATCTGATGCAGGCCTCGCTGCACTCGCAAAAGCTGATGTCGAACGTCATGCAGAAGGCGCTCGAGGGCGAAGCGGTGATGCCGCAGGCCGATCCCTTCCATTCCGCACCGGAGTTCAAGGAAGTCTGGCAACACATTGCCACCCAGCCCGACCTGATGATGAAAGCCCAGGCGGAACTGGCCAAGGGCTATCTCGACCTGTGGACCAATACGACCCGGCGCGTCTTCGACGGCCCGGTCGAGCCCGCCATCGAGCCGGAAGCGGGTGACAAGCGCTGGCGCAGCGAAGACTGGACGAAGAATCCGGTCTTCGACGCGATCAAGCAATCCTATCTGATGAACCAGCATTTCATGATGGGGCTGGTGCAGGGCGTCGAGGGCGTCGATGAGCGTACCAAGCGCAAGGTCGAATTCCTCACCAAGCAGATGACCGATGCGCTCTCACCGACCAATTTTGCGCTGACCAATCCGGACGTGTTGCGCGAGACCATGCGCACCCACGGCGCCAATCTGACGCAAGGGCTGGAAAACCTGGTCGAGGATCTCGAGGCCGGCGATGGCCGCCTCGCCCTGCGCCAGACGGATACGGACGGTTTCCGTGTCGGCGTCGATCTCGCGACCACGCCGGGCAAGGTCGTATTCCAGAACGAGATTATCGAACTGATCCAGTATGCCCCGACGACCGAAACGGTGAAGGCGCGTCCGCTCCTGATCGCGCCGCCCTGGATCAACAAGTTCTACATTCTCGACCTGCGCGAGAAGAATTCAATGATCCGCTGGCTGACCAAGCAGGGTTTCACCGTTTTCCTGATCTCCTGGGTCAATCCGGGCAAGGCTTTGAAAGACAAGACCTTCGAAGACTATATGCACCAGGGCCTGCTCGCGGCGATCGACGCCATCGAGGACGCGACCGGCGAGACATCTGTCAATGCCGTGGGTTATTGCGTCGGCGGCACGCTGCTCGCCTCAACACTGGCCTGGCTGGAAGCGACCGGCAAGCCGGAGCGTATCGCCTCGGCGACCTTCTTCGCGGCCCAGACCGATTTCGAACTGGCCGGCGAACTCCTGCTCTTCGTCGATGATGTCTGGATCGAGGAGATCGAACGGCTGATGGACGCCCAGGGTGGCGTGCTCGACGGCCGCACCATGGCGGACACGTTCAATCTGTTGCGCTCAAACGACCTGGTCTGGTCCTTCGTGGTCAACAATTACCTGCTCGGGCGGCAGCCGCAGGCCTTCGACCTCCTGTTCTGGAATGCCGACCAGACCCGCATGCCCAAGGCGCTACACCTCTGGTATCTGAAGAACATGTATCGCGACAACAAGCTGGCCAAGGGCGAGCTGGATTTCGACGGGGTCAACCTCGCGCTCGGCGACGTCAAGACGCCGGTCTATATGCAAGCTTCGCGCGACGACCATATCGCGCCCTACCCCTCGGTCTACCGCGGCGCCAAACTTTTTGGCGGCCCGGTGCGCTACATGATGGCCGGCTCGGGCCATATCGCCGGCGTGATCAATCACCCCGATGCCCATAAATACCAGTACTGGACCAATGAGACCCTGCCCGACACCGTCGAGGACTGGCTGGACGGTGCCACAGAAACACCCGGCTCCTGGTGGCTCGACTGGCGCGACTGGCTCTATGAGCGCTCCGGCGAGGATGTCCCGGCCCGAACTCCGGGGGCCGGCAAGCTCAAGGTGATCCGTGACGCACCAGGTGAAAATGTGCTGGTGCGGAGCGATGCGAAGGACGGGGTGAAGGCCGAGACGGCGGCTCCGGCCCCTGCGGCACAGGCAAAGCCGGCCACGAAAGCGAAGCCTGCGGCCAAACCCAAGGCGAAGGCCTCCGCCAAGGCAAAACCGAGGGCGAAAGCGTCCACCAAAAAGCCGGCGAAACCGCGCGCAAAGACGCCAAGCTCGTCATCCTGACCTTCGTCAGGATGACGACAATAATGCGTGACGTCCGCTGCAGGTCAGCGAAGGTTACGACAGCTCAGTCGTCAAATGCCGACAAGGCCGTGCGCAGACCCAGCCCGAACAGGACCATCATCACGCCCTGCACCGTCAGATCGACGGCGAGGATCAGGCCGAGCAGCCACAGGCCACTGGCGGGCCAGCTGAAGGCAATGATCAGGCCGATCAGGGCGGTGACGGCACCGCTGAGCGCGATCAGCTGCCAGCCCGGAGCGGGCCGCAATTGCAGGCCGAACCAGACGCGAAACCCGCCCGCTGCCATGAAGGACACGGCCATCAGCAGGGTGATCACGGTTGAAGCCAGGGTCGGGTTGAGGAAGGCCAGCAGGCCGGCCATCGTGTAGAGACCGCCGCTCAGGGCCCAGAACAATACATTCTGCCAGCCACGCACCTGGAAGGCGTGAGCGAGAAAGGCGATGCCGGCGACCCCGATCAACAGCCCGAAGACATAGACCGAAGCGACGGTGGCGGCGAAGAGATTGCCGAAGGCGATCAGTCCAAACAACAGGAAGACGGCGCCGAGTCCGACAAACCACCCCCACTGCCGGTTGAGATCAAAGACAGGCATGGTGTCGATATCATTGCTCATGGGAGGCTCCATATTGGTTGGCCCCGGTGTAGCGCGATGCGCCCTCGCCGTCAGCGCCATTCGCGCCGCCATATCGTCGCACCACAAACGAAAACGGGCGGCTCCCGAAGGAACCGCCCGCAAACGTGTAACCGATAATCGGGTGACCGATTAGCGCTTCGAGAACTGGAAGCTACGGCGGGCTTTCGCACGGCCGTATTTCTTGCGCTCGACGACGCGGCTGTCGCGGGTCATGAAGCCACCGGCTTTCAGGACGCCACGCAGGCCAGGTTCAAAGGCTGTCAGAGCCTTGGAGATACCGTGACGCACGGCACCGGCCTGGCCGGACAGACCGCCGCCCTTGACGGTGGCGATGACGTCAAACTCGTTGACGCGTTCGGCACATTCCAGCGGCTGCTGCAGCAACATGCGCAGAACCGGGCGGGCGAAATAGGTTTCCTGGTCACGGCCATTGACCGTGATCTTGCCGGAACCGCGCTTGATCCACACACGGGCAATCGCGTTCTTGCGCTTGCCAGTGGCGTAGGCACGGCCGAGGGCGTCGATCTGAGGTTCGACAGGAACGGTTTCTGCTTCAACCTTGACGGCGTCGGCAGCTTTCATGACGACCTTCAGGTCGTCGAGCGAGCGGGCTTCTTCAGACATATCAGCCTCTCGAATTCTTGGAGTTCATGGATTTGAAATCGATCAGCTCGGGCTGTTGGGCCTCATGCTTGTGATCGGTCCCGGCATAAACACGCAGCTTGGAATATTGCTGGCGTGCGAGCGGGCTGTCCTTGGGAAGCATGCGCTTGATCGCATTTTCCAGAACGCGCTCGGGGAAACGACCGTCGAGCAACTTGGCCGGGCTCGTTTCCTTAATGCCGCCCGGGTGACCGGTGTGGCGATAGTAACGCTTGTCGTCACGCTTCTTGCCGGTGAAGACGCACTTCTCGGCATTAACGATGATGACGTGGTCACCGGTGTCAGTGTGCGGGGTGAAATCCGGGCGGTGTTTGCCACGAAGACGGGTCGCGACGAAGGCTGCAAGACGGCCGACAACGACCCCCTCTGCATCGATCACGATCCACTTGTTGACAACGTCCGCCGGTTTTGCGGAATAGGTTTTCATATCTGTCCTGCCTCAAGCCTGTTGGCCATGGGTTTGGTTTCGAGCGCGCGGTGTAGGCGGGCTTTTTCATTTGGTCAAGCAGGGGGCGAATTTCCGTTGCGTTTTTATGCAGCTAGCGATGCGGTTATATAATACCGCATAACACTGCCATCGTCATCTTCCTGTCGTGATGCACTTGTATTAGCAGGGTATTCCCGATCGTACGGAGCCTAGACATGTCCCTCACCCGCCGCCTTTTCCTGCGAAATTCGATCGCCACAACGGCCGCCTTCTCCGGCCTGGCCACGCTCGCCGGCTGCCAGTCGAACGCGATCACCGGCTATCTCAACCAGGTGCGCGGCTATGGCCCGCTGCAGCGGGACCCGGCCAGCCTGTTCGATCTCCCTCGCGGCTTCACCTATCAGGTCATCTCCACCGTCGGCGATGAAATGACCGACGGGCTTCTGGCACCGGGCGATTTCGACGGCATGGGTTGCTTCTCCCGCGATGATGGACGCCTGGTTCTGGTCCGCAATCACGAGCTCAATCCGGGGCAGGCCGAGGTCTCGCCATTCGGAGCCAATAACGAACGCATCGGCCTGATTGATCGCAGCCGTGTCCACGACTGGACCGCCGATGGCCTGCCCAATCTGGGCGGCACCAGCCATGTCGTGCTCAATCCACAAACCCTGGAGGTCGAGGACGAATATCTCTCCCTGGTCGGCACCTATAATAATTGTGCCGGCGGCGTGACACCCTGGGGCAGCTGGATCACCTGCGAGGAAACAACGGTCGGACCCGGTGATGCAGCCCGCGTCGAGCATGGCTATTGCTTTGAAGTGCCCTCCTCTGCAACCGGTCTTGTGGAGCCGGTGCCGCTCAAGGCCATGGGCCGGTTTCGCCACGAAGCCGTGGCGGTCGATCCGGAGACCGGCATCGTCTACGAGACCGAAGATGAATATGCCGGCTCCTGCTTCTACCGCTTCCTGCCGAATGTCCGTGGTCAGCTCGCCGAAGGTGGCCGCCTGCAGGCCCTGGCAATCAAGGGCCGGCCGGGCATGGATATCCGCAACTGGGCCGAAACCGGCTCCACGGTCGCCGTTGGCGACTGGCTTGAAGTCGAGTGGATCGATCTCGACGATGTCGAATCGCCCAATGCGGATCTCTGGTCCCGCGCCGTCGGCGCCGGGGCGGCCCATATGAGCCGCTGCGAGGGAATTTACTGGGGCGATGGCGAAACCTATTTCACCTCGACGGATGGCGGACCGTCCCATCTGGGCCAGATCTGGCGATATCAGCCCAGCCCGCTGGAGGGCCAGCCCGGCGAGGCCGGACAGCCTGGACGGCTGCAGCTGTTCGTCCAGAGCGACGCCCCGGAAATCATGGAAAGATGCGACAACATCTGTGTCGCGCCCTGGGGCGACCTCATCGTGCTTGAAGACGGCAATGACGATCAATACATCCGCGGCGTGACGCCCGCCGGTCAGGTGTATACGATTGGCCGCAACGCCGCCTCCGGCCCGGATGGCGAAAAGAGTGAGATTACCGGTCCATGTTTCAGTCCCGATGGTTCAACCCTGTTCTTCAACATCCAGCGCTATCCCGGCCGCACATTCGCGGTTCGCGGGCCTTGGGGCGATCGCTCCTTGTAGGCGCTGCCCTCAGCATCCTGGCAGCCTGCGGTCCGACCCCGGAGCAGGCGATCGAGGAAGCTGCCGCCATCGAGGCGAACAATCGCGAAGTCCTGGTCACGGCAGCCTTTGTCAGCGTCCAGGGCGGTGCGGCCGCCCTCGCCTTCCTGCCCAACCGCGATGCGGCCTCGCTCGGCCTGATCGTCTCGGCGCCACGCGAAGGCGGGCTCGACCTGTTCGACGCCGATGGCGAACTGCGCACCCGCCATGCCGGCGTGCGCCTCTCCGGTCTGGCGACCGCGCCGGGCTTCCAGCTGCGCGGCGAGAGCCTGCCCCTAATTTTCGGTGCCTCGCCCGAAAACAACAGCGTCTACGGCTATGCCGTCGTCCCCGACGGCATTCGCGTCCTCGACCTGCCGCTTGCCGAGACCACACCGGCTGACGGCGTCGCCGGGCTGTGCCTGTATCGCGAGGGTGTCGGCTATGTCGATCTGGTGGTGCTCGGCAATGGCGCCACCGCCGAGATCTGGCGCATCCGCGATTCCGGCAATGATGTGCTGAGCGTCGAACAGCGTCAGAATTTCGCCCTGTCGGCTCCGGCCCGCCAATGCGCCACACTGGATGGCGACATCTATCTGGCCAGTCCCGCCGGCGGCATTTCCCGCATGGGCCCGGACGGCGTGATCGAGGCCGAGAACAACCAGTCGGTCGTCAGTCTCGCTGTCGGCGATTTCGACGGATCACGCCTGGTCCTTGCCACGGATGGCGCCACCGGTCGCGTGCACACCTTCTACGGCCTTGACCTGGCACCGGCCTCGGAGCTGACGATTGTCGATGGTCTGAGCACACCGGGGATCGAACAGCCAGCCGGCATCGCCATCACGCCGGAATCCTATGGCTTCACCGCGTATATTTCCGGAATGATCGCCGTCTTCGACCAGGACGACCAGCGCATCAAGGTGATCTCCCACGACGCGGCCAGCCGAGCCCTGGTCACCGCCGACTGATCGCAACCAGCCCTGCGGGGCATGATCTCACGCTTGAGGGCCCGTCCGCTGGACGGGCCCTTTTGCGTGGTGCCCCTACATCGCGCGGCGAGCGGTCCAGGTGGCGCCGAGCGTCGCGATGAAGAGCAGGATTGCCCCGGCCTGGTGGGCCAGCGACAGACCCAGCGGCACCACGGCGAGCAGCGCGGAAATTCCCAGCGCGATCTGGGCGATGACCAAGGCCGGCAACACGATCATGAACGGTTTGAGGGCCACGCGGGGTTCCCGCCAGATCGCGATAGCAAAGGCCAGAACCGCCAGGGCGACCAGATAGCCCATCCAGCGATGGTTCATCTGCACGGCCGCATGGCTCTCGAAAATCGCCTGCAGGAAAGGCAGGCCGGCGAGATAATCCTCGGGCACCAGCTGACCATGCATCAGCGGCCAGGTGTTGTAGATGCGTCCCGCATCCAGCCCGGCGACGAATGCGCCCAGCAGGATCTGGATGAAGATCAGCACCAGCAAGGCGGCAGCCGCGCCTACCAGACGCCCTTGTCGCACCGGCGGCGGCCCGAAGCGCGCCGTCAATCCGAGCCAGACGCTCATGCCGAGAATCAGGAAGGCCATGCCGAGATGGACGGCCAGACGGTACTGGCTGACATCGAGCCGGTCGACGAGGCCGCTGGCGACCATCCACCAGCCGATCCCGCCCTGCAGCGCACCGAAGCCGAGCAGCGCCAGCAGGCGCGGCTTGAGATGGGCGCTGATCGAACCGCGCAGCCAGAAAAAGAGAAGCGGGAGAGCGTAGACAAGGCCGATCATCCGGCCGAGCTGGCGATGCGCCCATTCCCACCAGAAGATCGTTTCATAATCGGCCAGCGTCATGGCCGAATTCTGCTCCTGGAATTCGGTCGTCTGCTGATAGAGCTCGAAGGATGCCTGCCAGTCGGCAGCGGTCAGCGGCGGGATCGCGCCGGAGAGCGGTTTCCACTCCGTGATCGACAGGCCGCTGTCGGTAAGCCGGGTGGCGCCGCCCACCAGGATCATGGCGCAAACCATCAGGGCGACGAAGAAGAGCCAGTTCGAGACCGACTGACTGGACCGGGAGCGATAGGACATGGAACCTCCTGCACACAGAAGGTCTGGTAACGCATCACACGCTCCGGACAAGCCAAAATGGCGGCGGTTTGATGTCGCAGCCCCGGATCGGGGGCGCAGCGCCGCACAGCGGCGGCAGGGGAATGGTCGGAACGGCGAGATTCGAACTCGCGACCCCTCGCCCCCCAGGCGAGTGCGCTACCGGACTGCGCTACGCTCCGACTTTCCTTGATCAGGCGGGCCAAAGCCAGCCTCAACGGGGAAGGCGGTTATAGGCACAGGCCTGAATGTCCGCAACACCGCGTTCAGCACAATCTCAGAACGGCGGACCGAACCGGGCCGGGACGCTCACGCCCCGGCCCGACTGGCTGAGATCCATTATTTGACGCCGCTATCACTGGTGATCTCGAAGCGCTGACCATCGGCCTCGCAGATATCGACCTCGTATTCTTCGTAGACATCTCCATCCGCGAAATCATAGCGCAGATCGTAGAGGCACTCGCCATCCTCATTGCTCAGGGTGATGACCAGATCCTCGCCCGGCGCGACTTGCGATGTGTCGAGGGTATTCTGCCCCCAGTCCGGTTGGCTGGACGGGCCGGCAAAGACGGCGGTGATGGACACGCCGGAACCGTTATAGACCGTGACCTGGCTATAGACGGACTGGGCAGATGCAGAGCCACACACGGCTGCAGCACTCAACAGAGCGGCAGCAAACAGACGGATCGTCATCGGAGGTTTCCATAAAAGGGGAACGCCACAGGGCGCTCGCCGGTCCCTGGACCGGCGCCACATCATTACGCCTGTCCTCGGAAGCGGGATATCGAAATCTTTTCACCCGTCACGGCGAAGTGCGCCGTCGCTAGCGCGGCTCGAGAACCGAGCGCAATTTGGCGCGCGCATTTTCCAGCTCCTCAAGCACATCGGCGAGGCCGCGCTGCGGACTGCCCGGGACATGCGGCGCGTGTGAGGGCGCAGCCGGGGCTTCAAGATCGGCAGCATCGACAGCGACCGGTTCGCGGGTGACGGCAGTGCCGGCCGGATCGAGCAAAGCCGCGACGCCCTGCTCGGCAATGAATTTGCGGGCGCCCTTGATGGTGAAACCATCTTCATAGAGGAGACGTTTGATTCCGCGCAGCAGGGCGAGATCCGCAGGCCGGTAGAAGCGCCGGCCGCCCGCGCGTTTCAATGGACTGATTTGCGGGAACTTGCTCTCCCAGAAGCGCAGGACGTGCGCAGGCACATCAAGCTCATCAGCGGCTTCGCTGATGGTCCGGAATGCTTCGGGCGATTTATCTGTGACCGACATGTCTGTCTCGCATCGGTCTTCGGCTCAAACCGTTGCTAGTCTTTCGACAGAGCCAAATCGACGCGCTCCTTGAGCACCTGGGATGGTTTGAAAACCAGTACCCGGCGGGCTTCGATCGGAACCTCGATCCCGGTCTTCGGATTCCGCCCGACCCGGCCGCGCTTGTCGCGCAACAGGAAGGAACCGAAGGATGAGAGCTTCACCGAATGCCCCGATGCCAGCGTATCCGACATCAGAGACAGTACTGACTGCACGAGATCTGCCGACTCCTGCCGGGACAATCCGACCTCCCGGTAGACAGCTTCGGCCAGATCTGCACGCGTTAAAGTTTTATCTGACATAGTAGTCCCCAAATCAGAGTCCCTACGTTAAGCCTGCATTGCCCCGCCGGTCAACGCCAAGGTCTTGGATAGGCGCGTGAAACCTTCAATAATTGATCTCAAGCCCGTACAAGCACGGCTCCCCACGTGAATCCGCCGCCCAGGGCTTCCATCAAAACAAGGTCGCCAGGCTTGATCCGCCCGTCCTGCACGGCCCGGTCGTAGGCGAGAGGCACCGAGGCGGCGGAGGTATTGCCGTGATCGGCCACCGTCGAGATCACCTTGTGCGTCGGAATCGAGAGGCGCCGCGCCACACCCTCGAGGATGCGCTGATTGGCCTGGTGCGGCACGAACCAGTCGATATCCGCGATCTTGATACCCGTGCGAGTGGCAATGGTGCTCATCGATTCAGCGATATTTGTCACCGCGTGCCGGAAGACCTGATTCCCGAGCATGCGCAGATGCCCGACCGTGCCGGTGGAGGACGGGCCGCCATCAACATGGAGCAGGTCCTTGAAGCGCCCGTCCGAGCGCAGATAGGTCGCGAGGATGCCGGGCTCGTCGGCGGGGTCACCTTGCGGCTCATGGGCCTGCAGCACCATGGCACCGGCGCCATCGCCAAACAGGACGCAGGTAGAGCGATCGGTCCAGTCGAGGATGCGCGACATCGTCTCCGCCCCGACGACGAGGACATTGCGGGCCTGTCCCCGGGCGATGAAATTGTCGGCAATCGACAGACCGTAGATGAAGCCCGAGCACACGGCCTGGACATCGAATGCGGCACCTCCGCTGACGCCGAGACGGGCCTGAAGCAGGGTCGCTGTCGAGGGAAATGTGAAATCGGGCGTGGTGGTGCCGACAATGATCAGATCGATATCGTCAGGGGTAAGCCCGGCCTGCTCAATAGCGCGGCGCGAGGCCATCTCGGCAAGGTCACAGGTGGTTTCGCCTTCAGCAGCAATATGGCGCTGGCGGATCCCCGTGCGTTCGCGGATCCAGCTATCGCTGGTATCAACCATCTGCGAGAGCTCGTCATTGGACAATATCCGGTCCGGCAAGTAGGAGCCGACCCCGGCAATACGCGCTCTCAATTCACTCATGATGCTGCAGCGATATCCTGTTTTTCAAAACTGGCAAAACGGTCGAGATTCTTGCGGATCTGGCTCATGAAATCGCTCTTGGCCATGACCTGGGCGAGCCCGAGGGCAGAGGCGAAGCCCTCGCCATCAGCACCGCCATGGCTCTTGACCACAATCCCTTTGAGGCCCAGCAGGACGCCGCCATTGATATAACGCGGGTCCATCCGCCGCTTCAGCCGGTCCAGTGCGCCCAGGGCCAACAGGCCGGCGGCAAGCTTGGCAAAGAAGGAGCTGGTCAGAGCCTCGCGCACCCAGCCGGCCACGAGACGGGCTGTGCCCTCCGCGGTCTTGAGTGCGATATTGCCGGTGAAGCCGTCGGTGACGACGACATCGATAATGCCGGCGCTGATATCATTGCCTTCGATAAAGCCCTGATAGGCCATGTCGAGACCGGAATTGCGGATCAGCGCGTCGGCCTCGCGGACCGTATCATTGCCCTTGAGTTCTTCCTGGCCAACATTGAGCAGGCCAACCGTCGGATGATCGCCGCCGAAAACGGCGCGGTGATAGGCCTCGCCCATGATGGCGAATTCGACCAGCTGGGTCGCGCCGCACTGCACATTGGCACCGACATCGAGCACCACGGTATGACCTTTGGGCGTCGGCCAGTTGGCCGAAATCGCCGGACGGTGAATACCCTTCTTCATCCGCAGGATGACCTTGGATATCGCCATCAGCGCGCCGGTGTTGCCCGAAGACACGATCGCATCGGCCTCGCCGGTCTTGACGCTCTGGACCGCATTCCACATCGAGGAACCACGCGCCCGGCGCACGGCTTCCGACGGCTTGTCGGACATCTGGACCATGGTGTCGGTGTGACGCAGCTCGCAAACGGCGGCGACATCGGGGTGCTGGGCCAGCAAGGGCTTCAGCAGCGCTTCATCACCATGCAGCAGATAACGGGTCTTGCGTTCGGGCCAGCGCTTGAGCGCATACCCGATCCCCTCGACCACGGCCACCGGGCCGAGATCACCGCCCATGGCGTCTACGGATATCGTTGTGTCAGAGATCATCGGCAATGCAAAACTGTCCCAAACGACGGTGTTAGCCGCCGGACGTTGGCGGAACTTAGCCGATGACCGATGAGATGCAAGACGCGAACTCGGTTATCGGGATGACGGAAAAGCCGGTAATTCGCCCTGCGCCATGGCTGCGCCGCCTGTCGCTTCCAGCGCGGCCAGCACGGCATGGACACGGTCGGCGAGTGCTGCAGCGCGCGGATCGATGTCCTCGCTGCCCAGCAAATTACGCGACAGCACCTGTTCGAGCGCCTCCGCCTCGGGCGCATCAAGCGCACTGTCATAGCTGTGCGCGCGCCCGTAAAAGCCCTCGGCCATGAAACGGATTTTCTTGCCGACAGCGGAATCGCCCAGCCCGAGCTCGCGCATCGCGATATCGAAATCCTCGAACATGGTATCGAACACGACCTGGCTTACCGCCCGGCCCGGCTCTCCGCCATCACGGCGCAGCGAGCGGATTGTCAGCGCAGCATGCAGGAGGATGAGTTCCAGGCGTCCTTCCAGCGTGTCGGGGACGGCGCCCTCTCCATACAGGGCCGGCTCCCGCGCCGCCTGCACAATGCTTGCGTAGAGGGCCTTGCCGATCGCTTTTTCGGGCCGGGGTCTGAACCAGTTGGGCCACATGTGATCGGGGCTCCCTTATCTTCGGGCTTGAAGCTAAGCTGCAGCTTGTTTAGGTCAAGGTTGGCATACAGACCGCCGGTGCGGTCCCGAGGAGTGTTTCATGAGCCGTCGCGTTCGCCTGTCCATCCTGATTGCCGCCTGCGCCCTCGGTGCGTCGGCCTGCAATCCGATCCTTCGTTCCCACGGCTATCGCTACACGCTTGGCCAGGAGCCCTCGATCATGCCTGACGAGGACACACGCGATTCGGTCATGCAGCGCCTGGGCAACCCGTCCATGCGCGGTACATTCGACGAAAACACCTGGTTCTATGTCTCGGCAACCCGCGAATCCCTGGCCTATCTGCGCCCGGTGACACGCGATCGCCGCATCGTCGCCATCCGCTTCAATGAAGAGACCGGCGCGGTGACCGATGTCGTCGAATACACGCTGGAAGACGGACGCATGGTTGATTATGTCAGCCGCGAAACGCCGACACGTGGCCGCGAGCTGAGCCTGCTGGAGCAGTTGCTCGGCAATATCGGCGGCCTGCCGAGCCAGCAATTCGGTGGCGAGGACAATCTCCCCGGCGGTGCCGGCGGTCCACGCCGCAACGAATAGCCGCCCTCCCAAAAAATCAGACACGAAAAGCCCCGGTCTCGCGACCGGGGCTTTTCTCTGTGTGACGATGAGACGGGCAGGACGCCAGGGCGCGCTGCCCGATCCCGCTCTAGCGGGCCAGGAAGGCCAGCAGCAACAGAGCCACGATATTCGTGATCTTGATCATCGGATTGACGGCCGGACCAGCGGTATCCTTGTAGGGATCGCCGACTGTGTCGCCCGTAATGGCAGCCTTGTGGGCCTCAGAGCCCTTGCCGCCATGATTGCCGTCTTCGATGTATTTCTTGGCATTGTCCCAGGCACCGCCGCCGACAGTCATCGAGACCGCGACGAAGAGACCATTGACGATCACACCCATCAGCATGGCGCCGACGGCTGCGAGGGCCTGTTCCTGTCCGGCCAGCGCATCAATCGCGAAGTAGAGCACGATCGGTGACAGCACCGGCAGGAGGGATGGCACGATCATTTCACGGATCGCCGCCTTGGTCAGGATATCCACGGCGCGGCCATAATCCGGCTTTGCCTTGTATTCCATGATACCCGGGATTTCCTTGAACTGGCGACGAACCTCGGCGACGACAGCGCCAGCAGCCCGGCCAACCGCCATCATCGACATGCCGCCGAACAGGTAAGGCAGAAGCCCACCGAACAGGAGGCCGACGATGACATACGGGTTTTTCAGGGAGAAGTCGGGATCGAGGTGGAGGAGATGTTCCACATCGGTCGTATAGGCCGCGAACAGCACCAGGGCACCGAGACCGGCAGAACCAATGGCATAGCCCTTGGTGACGGCCTTGGTGGTGTTGCCGACCGCGTCGAGCGTGTCGGTGGTGTTGCGAACGCTCTCGTCGAGACCGGACATTTCCGCGATACCGCCGGCATTGTCAGTGACAGGGCCGAAGGCGTCGAGGGCCACGATCACGCCGGCCAGGGCCAGCATGGTGGTCACGGAAATCGCAATGCCGAACAGGCCGGCCAGCGAGTAGGTCGCGATGATACCGCCGATGATGATCAGCGCCGGGATCGCCGTGGCTTCAAGCGAAACGGCGAGACCCTGGATCACATTGGTGCCGTGCCCGGAGACCGAGGCCGCAGCAACCGAACGCACCGGACGATAGGCCGTGCCGGTATAGTATTCGGTGATCCAGATGATGGCACCGGTGACCGCCAGGCCGACGAGGCCGGAGAAGAACAGGTTCTGCCCCGTAATCATAAGGCCGGAGACTTCTGCAATATCGCCCATGCCGTTTGGCAGGACATAGCGTGTCACGAGCCACAGACCGGCAACCGACAGCACGCCGGCCGCGATCAGGCCCTTGTAGAGCGCGCCCATAACATTGGTGCCCTTGCCCAGACGGACAAAGAAGGTGCCGAGGATCGAGGTCACGATACAGATCGCCGCAATTGCGAGCGGGTAGAGCATCATGATCGCACCGAGTTCACCGGTGAAGAAGATCGAGGCCAGAACCATGGTCGCGACGATGGTCACGGCATAGGTTTCGAACAGATCAGCCGCCATGCCGGCGCAATCGCCAACATTGTCGCCGACATTGTCGGCAATCGTGGCCGGGTTGCGTGGATCGTCTTCCGGGATACCCGCTTCGATCTTGCCAACCATGTCACCGCCGACATCCGCACCCTTGGTGAAGATACCGCCGCCGAGACGGGCAAAGATCGAGATCAGGGACGCGCCGAAGCCGAGGGCCACCAGGGCGTCGACCACAGTGCGGTCAGACGGCACAAAGCCCATGACATTCGTGAGGAGCCAGTAATAACCCGCCACACCCAGCAGTGCGAGGCCGGCCACGAGCATGCCCGTGATGGCGCCCGAGCGGAAAGCGATGTCCAGACCGGCAGCGAGGCTTTTGCTCGCGGCTTCGGTCGTACGCACATTGGCGCGAACCGAAACCAGCATGCCGATAAAGCCGGCCGAGCCGGACAAGACAGCCCCGACTACAAAGCCGACCGCGACTTGCCAGCCCAGGAAAAAGGCGATCAGGACGCCGACGGCGACCCCGACGATGGCAATCGTGGTATACTGGCGCTTGAGATAAGCGTTTGCGCCTTCCTGAATGGCCGATGCAATTTCCTGCATCTTTTCCGAACCGGCGCTCTCCTTCATCAAACGTTGCGTCTGGATGACGCCGTAGATGAGGGCGAGAAGACCCGCTCCAATGGCCAACAAAAGTATGTTCATGGCATGTATCCCCGTTATTTTTTCTTCTCTGAGGTCGAGAATGGAAGCGGGGAAAGCACAAGCGTGAGAATCACGCCGACCTGTTCATGCCACCCCGATGGTCTGGACTATGCCCAAAGCCATCGAGCGGCGCAACACGCCTTCTTGATAGGGAAAAAGCGCGGCTCGCACAGATCTAGAACCGGAAGTGGCCGGCCGAAACCGGAGCTGTTACGCGGCGCAGGGCGCGGCGATCAGCGCCGCAGCATGAGGGTGTCCGGAGTGCCGACCCGGATTTCGGCGATGGCCGAGGCACCGTAATAGTCGCGCAGGACCGATTCCCAGACCCGCGTCGCAAGCTCCAGGTCGAGCCCGGAACCATCGGCATTGGACAGCGGGATTCGCGAGGCGGCCCGCACCATGGCATCGAGCGCGAAATGGGTCCGTTCCTGCATGTCCCAGACATTTTGCCCGTCAGCAGCGCGGACGCGGACACGGACATAGGCATAGCCGGTCAGGCGGCCTTCGACGGAAAGCGGGGCGACAACCGCAGGCAGGGTAAACACCCGCGGATTGGCGGCCATTTCCTCTTCCTCCGCGCTGTCCTCATCTTCCGCGTCACCGGAGAGGTTGAACAGGGTCACAAAGCGATTGCCCGAGCCTGATCCTGAGGCGCCACCGCCACCGCCGCTGGCCAGGGCCGCCGACGAAAACCAGACCGACAGGAGTATCGCCAGAAAAATACGCATGATCACCTCGTTCTTGAACGGTGATCATGGCAGAGGGGCGTCAAAAATGCGTGAATCCGCCTGTCCCGGTATCAATCAGGGCGCCCCGTTCGTCGCGCAGGACTGCCCCCTGCCCTTCGGCGACCTCGCCAATCCGCGTCAAAGGCACTCCGAGCCGGGCCGCCAGGGCCGTCAGCGCCTCGCGCTGCGCCGGCGCGGCGCAGAACAGCAATTCGTAATCATCACCGCCGCAGACCAGGTTCACGAGCCCGGCCTGCCCCCGATCCGCCAGCCAGGTCCGGGCCGGGGCAGAGACCGGCACGCACGCCGCCTGCAGCTCAAGCCGGACGCCGTTGAGCTGCGCGATATGGCCCGCATCGGCCATCAGCCCGTCAGAGACGTCCAGGCAGGCCGTGGCCACACCGCGCAGGGCCTGGCCCAACGCCAATCGCGGTGACGGGCGGTAATAGCGTTCCAGCAGGTAGGGATCGGCCGGCAGCGCACCGCGCGCGACCTCCAGACCCAGCCGCGCATCGCCAATACTTCCCGAGACCCAGACATCTTCGCCGGGCCGGGCACCGCGCCGCAGCAATGCCGCGCCGGCCGGCACCTGGCCGAGCATGGTGAGACTGATGGTGAGAGGTCCCGGTCCGGCCGTCGTGTCGCCGCCGAGCAGGCTGAGGGAAAAGGCCCCCTGGGCACTGGCGAGCCCGTCAACAAAGCCCTCGCGCCAGGCTTGAGACACCGTGCGCGGCCAGGCAATGGAGCTGAGATATCCCAGGGGCTCGGCGCCCATCGCCGCAAGGTCTGAGAGATTGCTGCGCACGCAGCGTTCGGCCACGGCCTCCGGCGGATCACTGTCGAGGAAATGCACGCCGGCGACCAGCATATCGCTGGCAACCACCAGCTGGCAGCCCGGCGCCGGCGTCAGTACGGCGGCATCATCGGTCAGGTCAAGCGCGGCCGGATGGCCACGGGTCAGCGGTGCCAGACGCGTTCGAATAAAGTCGAACTCGCCCGCCATCGCTCAAAGCTCGCCGGGACGGGCCTGGCGCGCGCAGTTGTCGAGCGCGGCATTGACGAATTTCGGCTCGGCCCCCTCGAAGAAGGCGTGAGCGACATCGACATATTCATCGATCACGACGCGGGCCGGGACATCGGTCTTCTCGAACAGCTCATAGCCGCCCGAGCGGAGGATGGCGCGAACCGTCGCGTCGAGACGTTCCAGACGCCAGCCCTCGGCCAGCAGCGCATTGATCGCGAGATCCACGGTCGCCTGCTTGGCGACAACGCCGGCAACCAGGGCTTCGAAGAAGGCCTCGTCGGCCTCGACGAAATCAGGGTTTTCGCCTTCATGGCCAAAGCGGTGATCGCGAAATTCGGTAATCACGTCGGCAGCGCCGCGACCGGATATTTCCATCTGGTACAGGGCCTGCACGGCAGCCAGCCGGGCGGCGCGGCGCAGACGGGCGCGATTGTCGGAGGGGTTTTCTTTGTTCTGCGCGCTCATGGAGCTCTCCTGAACCGGTCTCTCAGCGCGATCAGTGCGAGGCAGGCCCCGGCCACATCTGCGCCCTTGTTCTTTTCAATCGCACGCCTGAGCGCCTGGTCGCGATTTTCAACCGTCAGGATCCCATTGCCCAGCGGAATACCCCGCAAGGACAGGTCCATCAGGCCGCGCGCCGATTCGCTGCAGACATAATCATAATGCGTCGTCTCGCCGCGAATGACGCAGCCCAGCGCGACATATCCGTCATAGCCGGCCTCGCCAAGCACGGCTTGTGTGATTGCGCCGGGAATTTCCAGCGCACCGGGCACCTCGACGAGGTCGAAACTGGCACCGGCAGCGGTCAGGGCCTCAATGGACCCGGCGATCAGGGCATCGGCGATATCGCGATAGAAGGTCGCCGCGACAATCAGGACTCGACGCTGGCTCATCACAACTCCTCCGGAAAATGGCGTTCTTCACTGACGCTCAGGCCATAGCCTTCAAGCCCGACAATGGTTTGCGGCTTGGTCGTCAGCAGGATCATGTCGCGCACGCCGAGATCGAGCAGGATCTGCGCCCCGACACCGTATTCGCGCAGGCGCCGCGCATGGCGCTCGGTTTCCGGCAGCGCCGGATGCGCGCCGAGCCGCTCGACAATCGCCGTATGGCTGGTCTCGCGGATCAACACCATCACGCCGGGGCCCCTGTGGTTTGCCAGCGAGCGGATTCCCGCTTCGACCAACCCGCCGCGGCCGCCGGAGTCCTTGAGGACATCATCGACGAAACTGACCTTGTGCATGCGCACCATGGTCGGCGCCTCGGCCGAGGGCATTCCCTTGACCAGGGCGACGTGTTCGGCACCGTCGAGCGTATTGCGGAAGACGACCAGTTTGAACGGCCCGCCCCACTCGCTCTCGAATTCGGTTTCCAGGCGCCGCTCGATGAAGCGGTCATGCTTGCGGCGATAGGCGATCAGATCCGCGATGGTACCGATCTTGAGACCGTGCAATTGCGCGAAGGCGACCAGATCGGGCAGGCGCGCCATGGTGCCGTCTTCATTCATGATCTCGCAGATCACCCCGGCCGAGCCAGCACCGGCAAGCCGCGCCACATCGACCGAGGCCTCGGTATGTCCGGCGCGGACCAGCACGCCGCCATCGCGGGCGACGAGCGGGAAGACGTGTCCCGGGGTGGCGAGATCATCGGCGCCCAGGGCCGGATCGGTCGCGACCTGGATGGTGCGGGCGCGGTCATGCGCTGATATGCCCGTGGTGACACCTTCGCGTGCCTCAATTGATACCGTGAAGGCCGTCTGGTGACGCGAACGGTTATCCGAGGCCATCAAGGTCAGGCCGAGCGTGTCGCAACGCTCCTGGCTCATCGCCAGGCAGATCAGGCCGCGGCCATGCTTGGCCATGAAATTGATCGCATCGGGCGTGGCGAATTTGGCCGGAATGACCAGATCGCCCTCATTCTCGCGATCCTCGGCATCGACGAGGATGAACATGCGCCCGTTTCGGGCATCCTCGATCACGTCCTCGATCGGAGACAGGGGGATATCACTCACGCGGAAGCCTCCGGAAATTCACTCAGACGCGCGGCGTAGCGCGCCATGAGGTCAACCTCAAGGTTGACGCGCGCCCCGCTGCGCAGCTGACCCATTGTAGTTGCACTCGCGGTATGGGGGATAATCATCACGTCGAAGCTCTCCGGCGTGACCGCATTGACGGTCAGCGAGACGCCATCGATCGTGATCGAGCCCTTGCGGGCAATGAAGCGATTAAGGACTGGCGGCGGGGTGATGGTGAAGACAATCCACTCCCCCTCCTCGCGCCGCTCACGGACCTCACCGACGCCATCGACATGGCCGGTGACCAGGTGACCGCCAAGTTCGTCGCCGATTTTCAGGGCGCGTTCGAGATTGACCGAATCGCCGACGCGCCAGTCACCCAGGGTCGTCAGGCGCAGGGTTTCCGGCGAAACCTCGACGGCATGCCAGCCGCCTGTCCCCGCCTCACCCTTGTCGACGACGGTCAGACAGGCGCCGGCATGGGCGATGGAGGCGCCGAGTTCGATGCCGTCAGGGGCGTAGGGGGTCTCGATCTCGAAGCGTTTCACGGCCTCGCCGCTGATGGCGCGTATGCGCCCGAGCGCGGTGACAATTCCGGTAAACATCAGAGGATCCGCTCATAGCTTTCATGCAGGTCACGGCCGCGCTCGACCAGCGCAACGCGTTTGAATGTGGGGGCCAGCTCCAGCCGCTCAAGGCCAAGCGCTGCAATCGCGGCCAGACCGTCACCGCCGAGCACCACGGGCGCCCGGAACCATTCGATGCGGTCCACCAGCCCCGCGTCCAGCGCGGCGCCGGCAATGGCACTGCCAGCCTCGATCATGACACTGTCATAACCGGCCATGGCGGCGGCCAGGTCGCGATCACAGAATATCCGCACCCGGCGCGATATATCGGCATGGACGGCCGCGCTGGAAGGCGTGCGCCCGGCCGTATCCATGATCAGGATATCCGGCTGGACGGGTGCTGCGATGCCATCGGGCCGCGCCGTCAATTGCGGATCGTCGGCGAGGATGGTGCCGATACCGGTGAGGATGGCCCCATGGGCGGCGCGCATCCGGTGGACCTCGGCGCGGCTTTCCGGGCCGGTAATCCATTTCGACGCGCCGTTCGCCAGGGCTATGCGGCCATCGAGCGAGGTGGCGAGTTTGAGGGTGACGCGCGCTCGACCATCCGGCCTCATTCGGTCTCGTCTTCCGGATCCCGATTGCCCGGCGCGAGATCTTCATCGGTGATGAATTCACGGAAATCCTGGACCTTGTGGAAATCCTTGTAGACCGAGGCGTAGCGGACATAGGCCACCGCATCGAGATTCTTCAGCGCTTCCATCACCAGTTCGCCGACCCGGTCGGAGGTGACATCGGTCTCGCCGGTGGATTCAAGGCGCCGCACGATGCCCGAAATCATCTGCTCGATACGTTCCGGCTCGATATTGCGCTTTTGCATCGCCAGATGGATCGAGCGGTTGAGTTTTTCGCGATCAAACTGGACCCGGCGCCCGGACTTCTTCAGCACCGTCAGTTCGCGCAATTGCACACGTTCGAAGGTGGTGAAACGGGCTGAACAGGCCGGGCATTGCCGGCGGCGGCGGATGGCATTCCCGTCCTCAGCCGGACGGGAATCCTTCACCTGTGTGTCCATATGTCCGCAAAAGGGGCAACGCATCCGGGTACCTTAGGCCAATTCTGGATAGATGGGGAAGCGCGCCGTGAGCGCCTTCACCTGTTCGCGGACCTGGCCCTCGACCTCGGCATCGCCCTCAGGGCTGGCCACCAAGGCGTCGAGCACCCGCACGATCATCTCGCCGACCTGGCGGAATTCGGCCTCGCCGAAGCCGCGCGTGGTGGCCGCCGGCGAACCGACACGCAGCCCGGACGTCACGGTCGGCTTCTCCGGATCGAAGGGCACGCCGTTCTTGTTGCAGGTCATATAGGCGCGCTCGAGCGCCTGCTCGGCCAGATTGCCCTTGAGCCCCTTGGGCCGCAGATCAATCAGGGCGAGATGGCTGTCAGTGCCGCCGGAGACGATGGCATAGCCGCCAGCCGTGACGGCCTCGGCCATGACCTGGCAATTGCGGATCACATCGCGGGCATAGGTCTTGAATTCCGGCCGCAGCGCCTCGCCGAAGGCCACTGCCTTGCCGGCGATGACATGCATCAGCGGACCGCCCTGCATGCCGGGGAAGATCGCGGAATTGAACTTCTTGCCGAGCTCGAGATCGTTGGAGAGGATCATGCCGCCGCGCGGGCCGCGCAGCGTCTTGTGCGTGGTGGTGGTGCAGACATGCGCGTGCGGCGTCGGGCTGGGAATGGCCCCGCCGGCGACCAGACCCGCGATATGCGCCATGTCGACCATCAGATAGGCCCCGACCTCGTCGGCAATCTTGCGGAACTCGGCGAAATCGATCTCGCGTGGATAGGCCGAACCGCCGGCGATGATCATTTGCGGCTTCAGCTCATTGGCCTGTTTGCGCACCGCGTCGTAATCGATGCGGGCATCGGATTCGCGCACACCATAGGCATGGGCCTCGAACCATTTGCCGGACATGTTGGGCTTGGCGCCATGCGTAAGATGGCCGCCGGCGCTCAGGGAGAGGCCGAGGATCTTGTCGCCGGGCTTCAGCAAGGCCAGGAAGACGCCCTGGTTCGCCTGGCTGCCGGAGTTCGGCTGGACATTGGCGTACTGGACGTCGAACAGGGCCTTGGCCCGATCAATTGCCAGCTGCTCCACCACATCCACATATTCGCAGCCGCCATAATAGCGTTTGCCCGGATAACCTTCCGCGTATTTGTTGGTCAGCGGCGAGCCCTGGGCTTCCAGCACCGCGCGCGAGACAATGTTTTCCGACGCGATCAGTTCGATCTGGCTCTGCTGGCGAAGAATTTCCGCGTGGATGGCGTGCGCCACCTCTCGGTCGGATTCGACCACGGACTGGGTGAAAAAACTGTTCCCTGGAACGGCTGTCGCGACATCTTCCGGCATAATCTGTCCTCTTCAACGCACACACGCTTGCCGGCTTGATAAGGCCGGTCCGCATGACAAACAAGCGTCGAGTTGCCGCGCCGGCAGGGACAAACTCAGAACCGGCAACTGGATTGCAGCGTATTTCAATCCTCCACCCATACGTTCAGCGATTACCGCTATTCATGCTTTAGTGCTTGAGCTGAGCAACAACTCACAATACACATCAAGAAATAATTATTGGGCTTGCGCCATCTCCCCCGAACACGCCAAGCGAATTTGAAAGGCCTCAAATATGTCAGAAGAAAACATCATGGCAGTCGACCAGGAAGAATTGCTGCGGATGACCACCGATGTCGTCGCATCCTACCTGTCCCACAATTCGATGCCGGCAGACAATGTGCCTGACCTGATCCGCTCGGTTCACACGGCAATGAAGGAAGTTTCCGGCGTTGAACTGAAACAGGAAACGAAATCGAAGCCGGCCGTTTCGGTGGCGAAATCGATCAGCGATGATTACATCGTCTGTCTCGAAGATGGCAAAAAGCTGAAAATGCTGAAGCGCTACCTGCGCTCGCAATACAACATGTCACCTGACGATTATCGCCGGAAATGGAATCTGCCTTCCGATTACCCGATGGTGGCACCGGCCTATTCTCGCAAACGGTCGCAATTCGCCAAGGATATCGGCCTGGGACGCGGCAAGAAGGACGCGTAACGCGCCCTCACCGCAGATCAGACGGAAATACCGCGGCCGGGCCTTGTGCCCGGCCGTTTTGCGTCCGGCTCGGCGGATTCGCCACGATTCATTTTCCAGGCCAGCTTGGCCATGGCGAGTTGATCGATTTCGGCCTTGGTCGTGCGCGGCGGAACCTGGAAGACGACTTCCTCACCGGTTGCCGCATCGACAGCAGCGACACGCACGCTGCCCCCGACCTGCTGGGTCTCGACGTAGATCTCGCGACCACTCATCGAGACGCCCATCTCATCCCGTCACCGCCACGTCCTGCTCGGACGCACGCTGCCAGACATCGTGCAGGGCCTCGATCAGTTCATCGATCATGGCGTCGGTATGCAGCGGGGTCGGGGTCAGGCGCAGACGCTCCGTCCCCTTGGGAACGGTGGGATAATTGATCGGCTGGACATAGATGCAATGCTCGTCGAGCAACATGTCAGTCATGCGTTTGCACAGGACCGGATCGCCAACCTGCACCGGGACGATATGCGTCACCGACGGCATGACCGGGAAGCCGGCCTCGGCGAGCCGGGCCTTCAGGGTCGCCGCGCGCTCCTGATGCTTCTCGCGCAATTCATGCGCTGATTTGAGGTATTCGACACTGGCACGGGCGCCGGCGGCGAGCGCCGGTGGCAGCGCGGTGGTGAAGATGAAGCCGGAGGCGAGCGAACGGATCGCATCGATAATGGTTTCATTGGCAGCGACATAGCCGCCCATCACGCCATAGGCCTTGCCCAGCGTGCCTTCGATGATGTCGATCCGGTGCATCAGGCCTTCGCGCTCGGCGATACCGCCACCGCGCAGGCCGTAGAGGCCAACCGCATGAACTTCATCAATATAGGTCAGGGCATTGTATTTGTCGGCGAGATCGCAGATCGCCTCGATCGGACCGATATCGCCATCCATCGAATAGACCGATTCAAAGGCGATCAGCTTTGGCGCACCCTTGGGGGCGGCGGCCAGCAATTCTTCCAGATGCGCGACATCATTATGGCGCCATACATGCTTCTCGCAGCGTGCGCCCTTCACACCGGCGATCATCGAGGCGTGATTGAGTTCATCGGAGAAAATGATCAGGCCGGGCAGGATCTTGCCGAGGGTGGAAATCGTCGCCTCGTTGGAGATATAGCCCGAGGTGAAGAGCAGTGCCGCATCCTTGTTGTGCAGATCGGCCAGCGAGCGCTCGAGCTCGACATGATAATGGGTGGTGCCGGAAATATTGCGGGTGCCGCCGGCGCCCGAGCCAACATCATCGATGGCTTTTTTCATCGACTCCACGACGCAGGGCAATTGCCCCATGCCGAGATAATCATTGGAACACCAGACGGTGACGTCCTTGACCTGACCGTCCGGGGCGCGCCAGCGCGCAACCGGGAACTCACCCTTGCGGCGCAAAAGATTGGCGAATACGCGGTAACGGCCCTCGGCCTTCACACGGCGCACGGCCGCTTCAAACGCGTTCTGGTAATCCATGCCGGCCTCGTTAGCGGTCTGCTTCGTCCATTCAGGTTTGAATCGACGTATAGACCGTTAACACGCGACCTGCGAATGGACGAAGCGCCGCACCCGGGAAAAATCGCAGTCAGCAGGCGGAAAACGCCTACATGCGGAAGCGGATATGGTCGGCCCAGAAGCGCTCGACGCGGGTCAGCGCCATATTGACGGCCGGCAGGCTGTCATCATCGACACCGCCCACCGGGCTCAGCGAAGCGCCCTGGCGATCGAACAGCGCCGACAGTTTCGCACGCACGGCGCAGCCGCTTTCGGTCAGGGAAACCCGCACGGCCCGGCGATCAACCGCCGAACGCTCATGCCGGATATAACCGGCATCGACGAGTTTCTTGAGATTGTAGGAGACGTTGGAGCCCAGATAATGGCCGCGTGTACGCAGTTCTCCGGCCGTCAGCTCCTGGTCGCCGATATTGAACAGAAGCAACGCCTGAACGCTGTTGAGATTGTCGAGACCGTCGCGGTCCAGCTCGTCCTTCACAACGTCGAGCAATTGACGGTGCAGGCGTTCAACCAGCTGCAACAGCTCAAGATATTGCGTGTTTGCGCCCGGAACCGGTGCCAGATTCTCTGCCAATGCCATTTTACCCACTCCACCTGATCGTTCTGATCCTTGGCATCAAGCTAGCAGGGACTGGCTAAAAAGCGCTTAACCGGCCTTCCAGCTTCCGTTAAGCATCTTGTAGATGGCTGAAAAGTCGAGGTCCTGCCCGCCGAGATTGCCGAACATCGCGTACAGCGCCTCGGCCTGGGCACCCAGTGGCGTCGACGCACCAGAGGCCTGGGCGGCGTCCTGCGCCAGTTTGAGATCCTTCAGCATCATCGCCGTGGCGAAACCAGGCTTGTAATCCTTGTTGGCCGGCGTCGTCGGAACCGGGCCCGCGACAGGACAATAACTCGTCATCGACCAGGACTGGCCGGAGGCTTTCGAGGAAATGTCGAAGAATTTCTGCTGGTCGAGACCGAGCTTTTCGGCCAGGGCGAAGGCCTCGCAGGTCCCGATCATGGTGATGCCGAGCAGCATATTGTTGCAGATCTTGGCCGCCTGGCCCGAACCGGTATCGCCGGCATGCAGGATCGCCTTGCCCATCGCCTGCAGGATCGGCTCGGCAACCGCGAAATCGGCCTCGGCGCCGCCGACCATGAAGGTCAGTGTCCCGGCCGCCGCAGCGGCAACCCCGCCGGAGACCGGCGCATCAACGAAACGAAAGCCCTTCTCGACCGCCGCCTTGCCGACAAAGCGGGCGCTGTCGACGTCGATCGTCGAGCAATCGAGGAACAGCGTGCCCGGCGCAGCATTCGGGAAGACGTCGTCGGCATAGACCGTGCGGACATGCTTGCCTGCGGGCAGCATGGTCACGACGGCGGCGGCACCGGTCACGGCGTCGGCGGTGGACTTGGCAGCCTTGGCACCATTCTCGACGGCATGCGCGAGCGCGCTGGCGTTGAGATCGAAGGCATGGACCTCATGGCCCGCCTTGACGAGATTGGCCGCCATGCCCGAGCCCATATTGCCAAGGCCGATAAATGCGATCACTGCCATGTGAAATCTCCCGAATTTGATTATTGCGCTCGCGAGCGCGTCGAGGCCTCAGCCGAGGAAAGTCATTTCATGGTCGTCGTCAAGCGGTGCGAAGGCCGCAGCAATGGCGAGATCATCGACCTCGGCCAGTGTCGCCGGCGACCAGACGGGCGCATTGTCCTTGTCGATAATGACGGCGCGCACGCCCTCATAGAAATCCGTACCGGTCAGGCACCAGGCGCTGAGCCGCAAATCTTGCCGCATCACGCCCTCGAAGCTCAGATCACTGCCGGCACGCAGCGCGGCCAGGGTGAGTTTGAGCGAGGTCGGTGATTTGCCTGCCAGGATCTTGAGCTGTTTCATCGACCAGGCATCACCGGCAGCCGTCATGCGCTCGATCATCGGCTCGACGCTGTCGCCGGAGAAGGCGGCATCGATCAGGGTGCGCGTCAGCGCGAGATCGCTATCGCCCGGATCGCCGGAGAATTCCTCGAGCAGGATTTCAAGCGCGTCTTCTCCGCTGAGATCCGCGCTTTCCAGCGCCGCGATCAGGGCCTCGTTTTGCGCCGAGGGGCAGTAATGCGTCGCCAGGCCGGCCGCGATGCAATCGGGTGCCTTCAGCCGCGCACCGGTCAGGCCCATCCAGGTGCCGATCTCGCCATCGAGTCGCGGCAGGAACCAGGCACCGCCAACATCAGGGTGAAAGCCGATGCCCGTTTCCGGCATGGCGAACATGGTCTTGTCACCAGCGACGCGGTGCGAACCATGTACCGAAACGCCAACGCCGCCGCCCATGACGATCCCGTCAATCAGCGCGACATAGGGTTTGGGATAGTGGTGGATCAGGGTGCGCGCCAGCGCGAGATCGCTATCGCCCGGATCGCCGGAGAATTCCTCGAGCAGGATTTCAAGCGCGTCTTCTCCGCTGAGAT
>NZ_JBLWTD010000006.1:0-102411 GCF_048270265.1 Maricaulis sp.
AGTGGGGAAAGCCGATCCTGTCGGCCCAGCCGGTGACAATAACGGGTCCGTGCAGCACGCCGCGGTCAAACAGGACAGCCAGGCCGGCTGCCGCGATTCCGAGCACGGCGGCGGCGGGATAATCCCACAGGCCGACCGGTGCGATGGGCAGGTGTCCGAACACCGGATCCTCGCCGAGATGATGGCGCAGGATCAGCGCCCCGACGACGCTCGCCACCGCCACCGGGGCGATCGAGCGCAGGGCGTAGTGGCCGAGCACGACCTCGAAGGCGAACAGGGCGCCGGCAACCGGCGCGTTGAAGCTGGCCGAGACCGCGGCCGCCGCCCCGCAGGCCAGCAGGATGCGGCTGGCGCGGGCGGGCATGTCGAGCCAGGCCGCCAGGGCGGATCCCATCGTGCCGCCCAGATGCACTGCCGGGCCCTCGCGTCCGGCGCTGGCGCCGCCGCCGAGCGAGATTGCTGACAGCAGGGCCGAATACAGGCCGGACCGGAGCTCGACCTTGCCGCCCTTGACGGCGCGCGCTTCCAGCACGTCGGCGACGGCCTTGCCATAGGGTTCCGTCATCAGGCCCAGGCGCAGGCCGAGATAATACAGCGAGGCGATCACGATGCCGGTCGCGAGCGGGATCAGGATCAGGCGCAGATAGGACAGGGTGGCCGCCTGGCTCGCCAGATTCTCCTCGGTGACGCCAAAGGCGGTCTGCTCGAAGAAGCTGATGCCGAGCCTGAGCCCGATCGTGGCATAGCCGGCGACGAGGCCGACGAGTATGCCGAGCACCCAGAGCACGGGGCCGCGGCCTTCGCGGATCGAACGGCTGAGAAAATCGAGGCCGGAGGCTTTGGGTTTCGCGTTTGACACGGGTGCGATTTGCCGTGCGCCGGTGGTCAGGGTCAAGGGCCGGGGCCGATGCGCGCTGGTCTTCGCGCGCAAAATGCGGCTAGGGTGAGGGGGAAAACAGGAGATCCCATGCGACAGACGATTTCATCGAGCCTTGTCAGCGCCCTGGTGCTTGCCGGGATCACCGCGCTCCCGGCCTTCGCCCAGACCAATGACAGCGCCTATGTGCGTGTCTTCGACAATTGCACCAGCTACCAGGCCGAGGACGAGCCGGTCCATTTCTCCGATTGCGCCGGCTATGGCGGCTGGACGGTTCATATTGTCGCCGGGGAACATGGTGCGGCGGTGGCCTATTCCCAGCGCGGCAAGGAAGCCCAATGGAGCGAGAATCCGCCGCGCGTGGCGGTTTTCCAGGATCTCGGCGAGGTGATGGAATGGCGCCTCGACGCGTCCGGTGCGCCCTTCGCGACGATCTATCGTTCGATCTTCACCGGCTTCGAACCGGGCGATGGCGGGCAGTATCTTACCGTCTCGGCCCTGCGCCCGGACGGTGAAATCGGCGCCTGCCATGTTGCCTATGTCGAGGCGGCACGGCAGCCGGGTGCCAATCAGATTGCGCGCGATGCGGCCGACTATCTCGCGCCCGGCTGGCAATGCGGTGTCGATGAGCCGATCGTGTTCGATCTCGACTCTCAGATGGATGTTCTCACCATTGCTGCCCAGCGCCGCCCCGGTCACTGATCGTCCGGCAGGCCCTGCGCCCGTTTCAGGGCCCAGACGCGCATTGAGGAGGCGAGGGGTTCCAGCCCGCGCGCCTCGTCGATCCGGGCGATCAGCCCGGCCAGGGAGAGGCCCTCGGCCCGGATCGCGGCATCGATCACGGCCCAGAATTCCGGCTCCAGCGACAGGGAGGTACGGTGGCCGGCAAGCGAAACTGAGCGTTTGATCAGGGGCATGGCTCCAGCATCCTCCAGCCCGCCCCGGCAGGCAAGCCGGCGATGCGCAGCTCCAGCTGCGCGGCAACCGTTCATGGTTACCAATCGGCAGCTTTTTTCGTGTTATCTGGATGTATGCGCAAATGGAGTTCCCCCCTGCCGTTTACGGCGATGAGTGAACGGCGCGTCCCCAACCGGCCAGGCGTCTACGTCCTGCTGCGTTCCGAGACCGACCCGTCCTCTGTTCTGAAGATCGCCTCCTCGCGATCCCTGCGCGGGGCGTTCAGCCAGATTCGCTCCGAGCCCGAGGCCAACTGGCCGGTGCGACCGGCGGCCTTCCTGTATTTCGAAAGCTTGAGCGAATCGGAGGAAGCCACCCGCTTCCTCGCCGAATACCGCAACCGGCGCGGCGAACGGCCGATGTATAATTCGGGATTCTAGGGCAGCGCGGGTTCTGCAAGGGGAGCGTTCTTCCCGGGGCGTTGTCCGGGAAAATGACGTGTGTCCCGATATGCCCCTCGTGTGTCCCTGGTGGTGCTTTCCTGTGGCGTCGATGGGACGTTGATTGCCCGGTTGCGGCGCTCAGATTTGACAAAATATTGTGTTATAACAATGCCTTGCGTTTCTGCGCGATCGCTTTGCTCCCCGATTTCCACGGTTTTGCCCGTTTGAACATGCACATCGCCTCCCGCCTGCGGCCCTTGCGATGTGCAGTCTAACGCCGGCGGCGCCGGCGGGGATAAGCAGGGAGGCCGGACCTGCTGGCCGGAGCATGTCCCCCGGAGCATGTCGCGTGGTGATCAGCTCTCCAGCTTCTTGCCGTCCAGCTCGCGCGCAGCCTTTGCAGCGCGCGCCTTCGCCAGATCGGTCACGGCCTTTGGCTGGCCATGCAGCAGCCGGTTGGCCTCGGCCTTCTTGGCTTTCTCCCGGCGCGCCTTGCGCTTGCGCACCTGTTTGAGATTGATGGGCTTGGTCATGGCGTATTTTGTGTCCCCCGCAACAGCAGGCCCCATATGTTGACATCTCAGTCAAATGTTCCTATAATGTTCCTCGGCAAAAAGAACTGGAGCCAATTATGACTGAAAAGAAGCATGTTGTGGATGCCCGGGCGGATGCTGACGGGGATATCAAGCAGGTGAGGTTCGCTGGAAACCAACGGTTCACCAGCGTGGAAAAGGCCAAAGACATGGCAGACAGGGGGCTGGTGGACAATGCCCACACAGTCCACCTGTCGAACGGGAAGTCATACCTGCGGACTAATCCCGATGGGTCCCAGAAAAACAACCTCGACTCTCTCGCAGGTGACCGTTGATCTAATCCTTCGGGCCGAGCATATTCTCCGGCTTCACGATGGCGTCGAACTGTTCCGCCGTGACGAAGCCGAGCTTGACGGCTTCCTCGCGCAGGGTGGTGCCATTCTTGTGGGCGGTCTTGGCGACGATGGTGGCCTTGTCATAGCCGATGGTGGAGTTGAGGGCGGTGACCAGCATCAGCGAGCGGTTCATCAGAAGCGCGATATTGTCCTCGCGCGCCTTGATGCCGGTGACACAGCGTTCCGTGAAGCTCTCGGCGGCATCGGCCAGCAGGCGGATCGACTGCAGCACGTTGAAGATGATCACCGGCTTGTAGACATTGAGCTCGAAATGGCCCTGGCTGCCGGCCATCGAGACCGTGGTGTTATTGCCCATCACCTGGGTGCAGACCATGGTCAGCGCCTCGCACTGGGTCGGATTGACCTTGCCCGGCATGATCGAGGAGCCCGGCTCATTTTCCGGCAGGGCCAGCTCGCCGAGACCGGAACGCGGGCCCGAGCCAAGCAGCCGGATATCATTGGCGATCTTGAACAGGGAGACGGCGACGGAATTGAGCGTGCCATGCGCCTCGACCAGACCATCCTTGGTCGCCAGCGCCTCGAACTTGTTGGGCGCGGTGATGAAGGGGATTTGGGTGAAGGCAGCGGCTTCCTCGGCGAAGGCCTCGGCGAAACCGATCTTGGTGTTCAGCCCGGTGCCGACGGCAGTGCCGCCCTGGGCCAGCTCGCACAGCGCCGGCAAGGCTGATTCGACGCGGCGAATCGAGTTGGCGACCATGGCCGTATAGCCGGAAAACTCCTGGCCGAGCGTCAGCGGCGTCGCATCCTGCAGATGGGTGCGGCCGATCTTGATGATGGATTTGAAGGCCTGCGACTTGTCGTTGAGCGCATTGTGCAGCTTCTGCAGCGCCGGGATCAGCCGGTGGGTGATCTGTTCGGCCGCCGCGATATGCATTGCGGTCGGGAAGGTGTCGTTGGAGGATTGCGAGCGATTGACGTGATCATTGGGGTGGACCGGATCCTTCGATCCGACCTCGCCGCCGAGAATCTGGATCGCCCGGTTGGAGACAACCTCATTGGTATTCATGTTCGACTGCGTGCCCGAGCCGGTCTGCCAGACCGAGAGGGGGAAGTGGTCGTCGAGCTTGCCTTCGGCGACTTCGAGCGCCGCCTGGGCGATCGCGTCGGCCAGTTTCGGCTCGAGATTGTCGAGGCGCTGATTGGCGCGGGCGGCGCTGTATTTGACAATGCCCAGGGCGCGGATCAGCGGTTTCGGCATGGTCTCGGTGCCGATCGGGAAATTGATCAGCGAGCGCGCGGTCTGCGCACCCCAGAGCTTGTCGCCGGGGACTTCGAGTGGGCCAAAGCTGTCGGTTTCGGTGCGGGTCTCGCGCATGAGGGGAAGCTCCTTGCAGCGCGCGTGGCGCCGGACGAAGATGGTGAATGACAGGTCGGACGTGTATCACTCACAGATGACGGATCAAGACGATGATGCGCATCGCCGTGGGGGCAAAGCGTTCATTCACTCGGGAATCAGGGACGAACATAACTTTCATGTCCGGTGACGAACTCAATTTGCGCGTTGATGCGCCGACCACGCAGACGCGGCGCTTCAAGGCGTTGATCGGCGAATTCTTCCGCCATGAATTCAAGCGCGCCCAGCCGAGCGGGCGCAGCTATGAAGTCGATGTCCGGATCGAACGGCCCGGCGATGCCGGTGATGGCGATGTCGATTGCGTCGCCAAGGCCGTGCTCGATGCGCTGACCGGGGTCGTCTTCCATGACGGCAGCCTGATTGATCGCCTGCTGGTGTCCAAGCATGCCGGCGAGCATGCGCGGGTGAGCGTGACCGCTCGCCCATTGCCGTGTCCGCCGGTGATCGCGCCGCCGCTGGCGGTGCGCCAGCGCGTGCTCGAGGACGCGTGAAGCCGGCCCTGATCGCCTAGAGCTTGTCGCGCAGTGCCCGCGGGCGCCGCACCTGGCAGGTCGCCGTGCCCTTGGCTGCGATAATGCCGTCACCGGTCCAGATCGTGCCTTCCATGAAAGCAACATTGCGCCCGACGCGCAGGGCCTGTCCGCGGGCCCGGCAGCGGGCCAGGGGCAGGGGGGCCAGGAAGCTAGTCTTCATCTCCAGCGTCGGTACGCCGACGGTGAAGCGCTGATGCACCAGAACGGCGAGGGACATGACCTCGTCGAGCATGGCGCACATCATGCCGCCCTGGACGCCGCCGCGCAGGTTGGAGACCTGGGGTGAGGGATTGAATTCGGCCTCGAGCCAGCCCTCTTCAATGGAGAAGTCGAGCAGGCGGAAACCCAGCAGGGTCGCGGCATGCTCGAGTTGGGTCATGTTGGTGAGGCGGTCGCGAATCTGGTCGGCATCGAGCCGGTTGACCGGCCCGTCGCTGAGATCAGGTGCAACCGGACGATCGCCCGGCATCACTTCTTGCGGAAGCTGTCGAGGCTGACAACCTGGCCTGCTTCGCCATCGGCCGGAGCCGGCCGGGCGCCGGTCTTGGCCGGAGAGCCGCCTTCGGCCGCACCATCACCACCGGTGAGCGAGGGCTCGAACTGGAGGTGAAAGCCGACGCTCGGATCGTGAAAGCGCGAGACGGCGGAATAGGGCATCTTGATGTATTTCGGCACGCCGCCGAATTTCAGCGTCACTTCAAATCCGGTGTCGGTGACTTCGAGATCCCAGAACTGGTGTTCCAGCACGATCGTCATCTCGTCGGGATATTTCTCGAGCAGAGACGGGTCGATATCGACGCCGGGCGCACGTGTGCGGAAGGTGATGTAGAAATGGTGCGGGCCGGGAAGGCCTTGTGGCATGGCGGCTTTGAGCAGGGCCTGACGCACAACCCCGCGCAGCGCCTCTTGCGCCATCAAGTCGTAGCGCATCAGATCCTTGGCCATGGACATCCCCGTTTTTCCCTTGCCGCAAGCGTATCGCACGCCGTGAACAGGTCAACGCATTCTGGTCGTTTCACTGCACAAGGCGTCGGGGAGGTTGAGGCGGTGTGCCTGCAAGGGCGGAGCAAGCTGCCGGCGGGCCTAGCGCGCACCCAGCCAGACGAGGCCGATCGCGACCGCAGTCATGCTCAGGGCGCAGCCCAGGAGCAGGACAGGCAGGCGCAGGGCTGTGCCCAGCCAGCTTGAGCCGTAGAAGCCACGTTCCTGCAGGGCCGCGAAGACCAGTAGCGCCAGCGCGACGATGCCTGTCGCGGTCAGGGCTGGCCAGCTGTTGCCGCCCAGGTTGAGGGTCAGCAGGATCAGCATCACCGGCGGTACGAGGGCCGCGTTCCAGTACAGCGAATAGACGACATGATCGATCACGGGGCGGCGCGGATGCAGCGCCAGGTTCAGCAGTGCGAAACCGGCCACCATCAGCAGGAAGGCCTGGCTGGCGATTGCGGCGGCGCGGGCTTCATAGGCGGCGGGATGGCGGATTGCCTCGACGACGACCGGCTGGATCCAGCCCATGCCTTGAGCGTCCAGCGTGCGCTGGAAACAGGCCTCGTTGGCGGCGTCGAGACTGCGCGGTTCGGGCGGGCTGCCGCGCCGGAACAGGCTGAGATTGATGCCGGTATCGCGCGCGAAGACGAGGCTGCCATCGGCGGCGATCTCGTCGGGGCCGGGCATGACGCCGCAATCCAGCTGCGGCGCACTGCCCCTGGCCTGGATCGCCGCATCGATCCGGGCCCAGTTGGCGCGCCGCGCCTCGATCTGCGCGGCATCCTGGCTGCGAATGCTGGCGGCGTCGGGGGTGAGGTGGATGCCGACGGGGCGAATGCCGATCCCGGCACACAGCGCGAAGAAGACCAGAGTCACGATCAGATAGATGCGGACCGGCGGCGAGTATTTTGCGCGCTGGCCGTCGACATAGTCGCGCGCAACCCGTCCCGGGCGCATGTAGAGGCCGCGCATCGTGGTCAGGAAACGTCCGTCCCAGGCCAGGGCGCCATCGAGAAAATCCGTTGCCAGCGATAGGACGGGGCGGCGCAGATCGGCGTCGGACTGGCCGCAGGCGGAGCAGAAGGGCCCTTCGAGCGCGGCGCCGCAATTGGCGCAGATGGCCGGGCCGGTATCCGGAGAGGGTGCGGTGGTGGTCAATTCGGGCTCCTGCGCCGGCGCGGGCAGGGCGTATCTAGCCTGCGCCCGACGCCTCGCGTCAAGCGCAGGGCGGAGACGGGCGTGCCTGCAGACCGGCGATGAAGGAAAGTGGAGGCTTCTGTTGCCAGGTGCCTCCGGACCCCGCCTGAGCGTGCGAACACCCAGGAGTTAATGCGAAGTTATACGCGCTGACTAGGCAGCGAGACGAACTTCTTCAGCAAAGTTGTCATTGGCAACTTTAAGAATGAGCCTGTATCGGGCCTCACCCGGGCGAAAGCTTTCCCCTTTACCCATCCGTCGATCCTGTTTCGGCCCCATATTCGCTTGCCAATACAAGCGGAAGGTAATGGTGGAGCCGCCGGGTACTGCCCCCGGGTCCGGTCTGGTTATTACGAGTGCGTTTATCGCCATAGTCAGCAAGCTGACAAAGCCAATATAGGCGTTCGGGACCGGATACGGAAGGGGTGGGGTCAGCGCAGGGCCGATTTCGCTCAATCGTTTCAGGTTTGCGTTGATACTCCCGTCTAGGTGGCGTTAACTCTCTTTGGGGAATTAGAGGGGGCGTACATGCAGGAGTTCGAGGCGCGGGCCGATCACAGATCGCCCGATATCCATGACGGCTACACCATCCGGGCAATCGGCCGGTATCAGAGCAAGGCGGACTATGTGCGCGCCGAAGACCTGGGATTGACGCAGCAGAGCATCGCGATCGACTACCAGGTTGTCCGGCTGCAAACGGCTGTTCACGTCTTGGCGGGCGTTTCCGTGCTGGGCCTGATCGGCGCTGTCATCGCGGCCCTGGACTTCGTGCTTGATACCGTGACCGTCCCGGGGTTGCAGCCGTTGATCGAGCGCGGGTTTGGATGTGATCCCGAAGGCGGCTGCCTCGTCGTGGTGGGACTTCCTTTGCCGGTCCTGGCTGGCCTGGTCGTTTCGGGCGTTGCGGGCTTGCTGGCGATTTGCGGCTATCTGCGGGTCAGAATTTTCGACGTCCGGGTGCTCGAGCATGAGGGGGCCGAAATTGCCTCCCTGTCCCAGTCGATCCGTTCGAAGCGCTTTGTCTATCTGGGCAGCGGCCAGCTGACCTACCGCCTGGGCGACAATGCCCTGCAGGTCAGCACCGGTGGACGGATCGCGATCTTTGAGTGGTCGACCTTTGACGGTACCTTGTTACTGCATGGAGGCCGGGAAAGGTCGATCTGGCCGAACGCGGACCCGGCTGAGCTGGATGGGCCGCAGCTCGATCTTCTTTTCGCCAGAAAAGAGCGGTCAGAGGCGGTCGATGACTTGCGCAGGGCGGCGCAAGTGTGGTCGGGGAAAAACACCTATATCGACCTGCCCCTGCGGCTGGATTTGAGCGTTGATGCCAATGGGCGGCCCTATGGCGCAGGCGATTGCAAGGAGTGGCGCGAAGTCTTGCGCATCCACAGCCGGTATTTCCATGGTGCGGGGGATCGCTATCTGAGCTGGGCCGATTTCGTTGCCGCGTGTGCTTTCATGATCGCGCAATGCGATCACAATTTCAGCCCCGTCGGGGACGAGACTCGTTGAAGTCGCTGCCACGCCCCGGGCGCCCGGCTACTCGCACTCGGACAGCTCCGGGGCCCAGTCTGCGGGCGTGTAGGCGGCGTAGTCCACGCGGTCTCTCAGCGCCGGCACATCCCCGAGCTCCGGAAAGTTTTCGGCAATTCTGACCGCATCGCTGACGAGGTGCGGCACGCGTTGCTGCAATTCGTACTGGGCGGAGAGTTTTTGCGCATCGGAGAGCGTGTCATCGGCCTCGATTCCGCACATCAGCGCCTGGGCCGCGTCGAGCCGGGCGATGGCGGCGGCCAGCAGGGCGCGCGCCTCTTCCTGGCCGATGGAGGTTAGCGCATCCATTTCTCCCAGCAGGGCATCGGGCACGGGGTCGTCCGGGGTCGGTACTGCGGAGCGCAGGGACCAGCGTGTGGCGGCGTCGCGCGCCGCGCCGGCATGCCCGCGGATATAATCAGCTTGCGGGTGGTCGGTGATTTCGGCCAGCCCGGTGATGGCGCGCCGGCCCGGCTCGCCCATATCGAAGCGCAGGGCCGCGTAACTGAATGTGTCAGCCTCGGTGCGTCCGTCCATCAACCGGGCCATCTGGTCATCGACGCTGATCTGGTTGGCGTTGAGCAGGGGGGATTGCAGCGCCAGCAGCAGAACAAACCAGAGCGCGGCAAAGCCGGTATTGAGCCGCGAGACCAGCGGCATCCATCGCGTCTTGCCCGGGCGCAACACGTCGCCGGCGAGGCTGATCAGCAGGAGAAGCGTATAGGCCGCGACAAGACTGGCCACGATCAGGACCACGAAACGCGACGGGGTGAAGCCGTATTCCAGCACCCGTACCGAAATCCCGTAGACCGCGAGGCTGGCATAGACGGGCAGGGCGGCGATGGCGATCCAGGCGAAGCTTCGCATGATCCGGCCCGGCGTCTCGGCGCCATCGCGATAGACGGCGTTGAAAATCAGTTTGGCGAGGATGGCCAGGCTGAGCAGGATGCCCGTCGGGCTGCCGGCCGCGCGCAGGTTATCAATCCCGCCGATCAGGATGGCGACGGCGAACAGGCTCGAAAACACCGCCAGCAGGGGCAGGCCGAGCCGGGCCGCGATCAGGATGATGGCCTCGGCCGCTTCGCGCAGCTTGTCGACCGAGCGGGCCAGGCCGACGGCGATGCCGGCCATCAAGCCGCCAAGCACGGGCCAGAGCCAGCCATCTTCGAACGCCGCCTTCAGCCCGTCCCAGCCGGCGGCCGACAGGGCGAGAGCCCATAGGAATACGAAGCCGCAGATCAGACCGCCCGCCAGCAGGCCGAGGCCGAGCTGGATCGGCAGATTGAGCCCGGTGCGGAAGATCGCCGGGTAGCGCCAGCGCGGTCCGCCTTCATCGATTGCCACCAGGCCGAAGACAAGGCCGAGATAGCCGATCAGGGGCAGGCTGGGAAAGAACCAGAAATTCTGCATGAAGCCGAGATTCTGGTCGGGCGTTTCTGCCGGGGCGGCGCCAATCACCAGCCATGTTCCGATGGCGAGCAGCGCTGTCAGTCCGAGGCTGAGCGCCAGGCGCGCCGGGATGGCCTGGCGCGCCCAGGTCACAAGAAAGCTGGCGCAGGCTGCGAGGATGCCGACAGCCAGGGCGGTGACCAGCCGCCCTTCAAGTCCATCGACTGTGGCGAGCAGGCGCAGCGCATGGCCGCCCAGTCCGCCAATGAGGGCGAACAACAGGATGTCCCAGCGATCCAGCGCCGCGGTGGCCCGGCGGACGGTGGCAGCCGGGGCGGTGCCTGGCATGCCAGCGCTTGCTTCCTGATCGTTCATCGGCCTTGTCCCCCGTGGCGGTCTGGCATGATTACCGCCTGATCTGCGCCCGGATGCAAATTTTCCCGGCACATATTTGCGGGGAGGCCAGCTTCCCGGTCCCTGCCTAGCCGCCGAACGACATATGGAAGACGTTCAGCTTGTTGCCGTCCGGATCGCGGAAATAGCCGGCATAGAAGCTGTCGCCGCGCGGGCCGGCGGGGCCTTCATCCTTTGCGCCGAGGGAGAGGGCGAGCTGGTAGACCTTGTCGACCTGTTCCTGGCTCTCGGCATGGAAGGCGGCCATGACGCCATTGCCGACGGTGGCGGGCTTGCCGTCAAAGGGTTTGGTCAGGCCGATCCCGGCACCGCCGCCGGGCTTGCCCCAGGCGATGAAGGTGTCGGAATCCATCATCCGGCCAACGCCGAATTCGGCACAGATCTTGTCGTAAAACGCCGCGGCGCGCTGCAGGTCGTTGGTTCCCAGTGTGACATAGCCCAGCATCAGAATTCTCCCTCAAGATTGATTGTTCTGCAAATGTTCCAGGACGGCAAATTGACCGGCCATCAGGGGCAATGCAAGCGAAATTTCGCCCCTTGCCCCGAAATCCTGACGGTGGTGTCTGCCGAGAAACGTGTGGATCAATCTGCCGGCGGAGGTCCGGCCGGGCCGAATCGGATGTAGAGTGTGCGATCAGGCAAGGCAGTGGAGATCGCAATGGCAGAGACCGCCGTTCTAGAGCCCGGTATTGAGACCGGCAGTGCTGCTGCGGCCAATGGGTCGGCGGCGGAAGCGGCCTATCTCGACCTGCTGCGCGACATCCTCCAGAACGGCACCCAGCAGGACGACCGCACCGGCGTCGGGACGCGCTCGGTGTTCGGGCGGCAATTGCGCTGCGACCTGTCCGAAGGCTTTCCGCTGCTGACGACCAAGAAGGTGCATTTCAAGTCGGTCGCGATCGAATTGCTCTGGTTCCTGCGCGGCGAGACCAATGTGCGCTGGCTGCAGGAGCGCGGCGTCAAGATCTGGGATGAATGGGCCGATGCCGATGGCGAGCTCGGCCCGGTCTATGGCAAACAGTGGCGGCGCTGGGCCGGCCCGGACGGCACCGAGATCGACCAGCTCTCCAACCTGCTCGACCAGATCCGCAACACCCCGTCCTCGCGGCGGCTGATCGTGTCGGGCTGGAACCCGGTCGATGTGCCCTCGATGGCGCTGCCGCCCTGCCACACCCTGTATCAATTCAATGTCGCCGACGGGAAGCTGAGCTGCCAGCTCTATCAACGCTCGGCCGACATGTTCCTCGGCGTGCCCTTCAATATCGCTTCCTACGCGCTTTTGACGACGATGGTCGCCAAGGTATGCGGGCTGGAGCCGGGCGAATACATCCACACCTTTGGCGACGCCCATATCTATTCCAACCATATGGACCAGGTGGCCGAACAGCTGTCGCGCCAGCCGCGCAAACTGCCGCGCCTGCGCCTCAACCCGGACGCCAATGACCTGTTCGGATTCGAGTATGAGGACATCATGCTGGAGGATTATGATCCGCATCCGGCCATCAAGGCGCCGGTCGCGGTATGAGCCAGGCGCTCGGCGAACTCGGCGCGCGCATTGCGCAGGTCTCCGACATCTATGCGAAGAATTACGGCATAGACCGTTCGGGCGACTGGTATCTGCTCAAGCTGCAGGAAGAGCTCGGCGAGCTGACCCAGGCCTATCTTGACGTCACCGGTCGCAGCCGCCGCGCCAGCGATGAGGCGGCGCGTCACCAGATGGCGCTGGAAATGGCCGACGTGCTCGGCATGCTCCTGCTGCTGGCGCGCGATGAGGGCGTCGATCTCGATGCCGCCGTGCAGGAAAAATGGCTCAGCTGGCTGGAGCGCGAGGACGCGTCATGACACAGCCCCGCATCTGCCTCATCGTCGCGCGCGGCCGCAATGGCGTCATCGGGTCCGGCGGCGACCTGCCCTGGCGGCTGAGCTCCGACCTGAAGCATTTCAAGGCCGTCACCAGCGGCAAGCCGATCATCATGGGCCGCAAGACCTGGGAGAGCCTCCCCAGACGGCCGCTACCGGGCCGGCTCAATATCGTGGTGACGCGCCAGGCGGATTTCCTCGCCGAGGGCGCAGAACGGGTCGCAGATCTGGGTGCCGCCTTTGCCCACGCCCTGGCGCAGGCGCACATGGACGAGGTCGACGAGGTCTTCGTGATCGGCGGTGCGCAGATTTATGGTGCCGCCCTCGAACATGCCCATCGGCTCTATATCACTGAAGTCGATGCCGAACCGGAAGGCGATGTGGTGTTTCCGGAGATTGCCGGCAGCGACTGGGTCGAGGCGAGCCGCACGGTCTGCGACGCTGGCCCGGGCGATGATCACAGCTTCGTTTGCCGGGTACTGGAACGCGCCTGATTCCCGCTACGGGGATTGGAAGTCTGCGTGTCCCCCCCGACAAAGCTTGAACCTTTGCCCGCAAACGTTCATCTATTGACGCAATGTATCGAGAGGAATGAAGCATCCATGCCCTGGAACGATAATACCGGCGGTAGCGGCGGCGGCGGAGGCCCTTGGGGTTCCGGCGGCGGCAATAATGGTAACGGACAGAACCCCTGGGGCCGCAAGCCCGAGGGTGGCGGCGGTGGCGGCCAGGAGCCGCCCGATCTCGATGAGGTCGTGCGCCAGTTGCAGCGCAGCTTCCGCGGCATGTTCGGTGGCGGCGGCAAAGCCGGCGGCAAGGATGGCGGCAAGGGCGGCGGCGTTTTCGGCGTCGGTCTCGTGCTGGCGATCCTGGTCGGCGTCTGGTTTGCCTTCACCGGCTGGTATCAGGTGGGGCCAAACCAGAACGGTGTCGTTCTGCGCTTCGGCGAATACACCCGCACGACGGGCCCTGGCCTGCATGTGAAATTCCCGACCCCGATCGAGACGGTCTTCCTGCCCGAGGTCACCACGACCAATACGCTCTCCATCGGTGCCGGCACTGAAGGTCAGATGCTGACCCGTGACCAGAATATCGTCGATATCGAATTTGCCGTGCAGTGGCGCGTCAATCTCGGCTATCCCGACGGCGTTCGCGATTATCTCTTCAACGTCAGAAGCCCTGAAGGCACGGTTCGCGCCGTCGCTGAAAGTGCCATGCGCGAAGTGATCGGGACCTCCGACCTGCAATACATCATCACCGAGGGCCGCGGCGAAGTCTCGCGCCGGACCAAGGCGCTGTTGCAGGCAACCCTGGATGAATACACGGCGGGGATCGAGATCCTCGAGGTCAACCTGCGCACCGCGCAGCCACCGGCCAGCGTGATCGACGCCTTCCGCGATGTGGATGTCGCCGAACAGGATGCCGAGCGTCTGCGACTGCAGGCCACCTCCTACTCCAACCGGGTGATCCCGGAAGCGCGTGGTGAATCTGCCCGTCTGACCCAGGCGGCCCAAGCCTATCGCGACTCTGTCATCGCCGAAGCCCAGGGTGAGGCGGATCGTTTCGTCTCCATCTACGAGGAATATGCACAGGCGCCGCAAGTCACGCGTCACCGCATGTATCTGGAAACCCTGGAAGGCGTTCTGCGTGATTCCGAGCTGACCATCCTGGATAGTCAGTCCGGCGCCGTGCCTTACCTGCCGCTTGACCAGCTTGGTCAGAACCGTACTCGCAGCCAGGGGGACAACCAATGATCCGCACCCTCGGAATAATCCTTCTGTTCGGCGTCATCTTTGTCGGCCTGCAGAGCGTCTATACGGTCAATGAGCTGCAGCAGGCCCTGATCCTGCGCGTCGGCGAGCCGGTCGATGCTGTCAATGAAGCCGGCGATGAAGATCCGGGTCTGCATTTCAAGATCCCGTTCATCATGGACGTGCTGATGTTCGACAAGCGCAATCTGGAATTCGACATGCAGCCGGAGGAAATCCAGGCGTCGGACCAGGTCCGTCTCGTCGTCGATGCCTTCCTGCGATACCGCATCGTCAATCCGCTGCGTTTCTATCAGACGGTCGGTGATGAGCGCGGGGCCCAGTCTCGCCTGCGCTCGATCATGGATGACAGCCTGCGCGGCGTGATCGCCTCGATCCCGTCCCAGGAAGTCGTCTCCGGCCAGCGTGCCGAACTGATGGACCGCGTCCAGACGGCCGTGGAAGACCAGGTCGCCCGTCAGGATCTCGGGATCGAAGTGATCGATGTCCGCATCCTTCGCGCCGACCTGCCGGACCAGATCGCCGAACGCGTCTTCCAGCGCATGCGCTCGGAGCGTGAACAGCGCGCCGCGCAAATCCGCGCTGTCGGTGCCCAGGAAGCACAGGAAATCCAGGCCGATGCCGATCGTCAGGCGACGATCATCCGGGCTGAAGCCCGGGCACAGTCGGAACGGATCAAGGGTGAGGGTGATGCCCAGCGCAACGCCATCTATGCGGCGGCCTATGGCCGTGACCCTGAGTTCTTCGCCTTCTACCGCTCGATGATCGCTTACCAGGAAGCGTTCGGCGAAGGGACACCGATCGTGGTGGCACCCGACTCGGAGTTCTTCGACTATTTCCGGAGCGAGACGGGCCGGAACTAATCTGTGTTGACGGCATTGCTTGTCGGTGTGGGCGTCGCTCTGGCGCTTGAGGGGGCGGCCTACGCGCTGGCTCCCGAGGCGATGAAGCGGTTCCTGTCGCAGATATTGGACATGCCAAGCGACCAGCTGCGCATTGCGGGGCTGGTCGCTCTGGTGTCCGGCGTAGCGCTCGTGGCCTTTTTCGGGCCGTGAGCGGCGCGTGACGAAGTTGTCATCGCGATGACTTTCGCGTCACAGCGGTTGCGGCACCGGGCCGCATGGCGCTATCACTCAATGTGTAAAGTGCGGTTTTCATTTTTCGGATTGGCTGAGTTCATGCGTCGCCTGTTTGCCCTCGTCTTGCTGTTCGTCCTGCCCCCGGTCGCCCTGGCGCACCCGGGCGATGGCGGTTTCGCGGATCTGGCCGAGGGGCTGTCGCCCGCGGTTGTGAACATCGCCGCCGCACAGCGGCTTGATGCCGGCGACGGTCTGCCCGAATTCCCCGAAGGCTCGCCCCTCGAACGCTTCAATGATATTTTCGGCGATGCCCCGCGCATCGCCAATTCGCTCGGTTCCGGCTTCATCGTCGACGCCACCGGCATTGTCGTCACCAATAATCACGTCATCGACGGTGCCGACGAGGTCGAGGTCTCGCTGCCCGACGGGCGCGTGTTTCCCGCTGAAGTGATCGGTGTCGACCCGCTGACCGACCTCGCCGTGTTGCGGATGATGAATGTTCACGAGGACCTGCCGCACGTCAGTTTCGGCGATAGCGATGCGGCGCGCGTCGGCGACTGGGTGATCGCGATCGGCAATCCCTTTGGCCTTGGCGGCACGCTGACGGCCGGTGTCGTCTCGGCGCGTGGCCGTGAGGCGGGCGGCCGCTATGACGATTACATCCAGACCGATGTCGCCATCAATACCGGCAATTCCGGCGGCCCGCTGTTCAATATGGATGGCGATGTCATCGGCGTGAACACGCTGATCCTGTCGCCGACGGGCGCCAGTGTCGGTATCTCGCTCTCCATCCCGTCCAATATCGCAACCCGCGTCGTGGCCCAGTTGATCGAGTTCGGCGAGACCCGTCGCGGCTGGCTCGGCGTCAGTGTTCAGCCGGTGACCCCGGAACTGGCCGAGAGCTTCGAGCTCGACTCGCCCTATGGCGCGATCATTTCACGCGTCGAGCCGGGCGGTCCGGCGGCTGCCGCTGATCTGCGCACCGGCGATCTTGTCATCCGCTTCGATGGCCGGCGTGTCCGGGACAGCCGCAGCTTCCCGCGCCTCGTGGCCGAGACCGAGATCGGCCGGGTCGCCGAGATCGGCATTATCCGCCAGGACCGGCCGATGACCCTGAGCGTCACCGTCGGCGAGCTCACCGAGGCCGGAGCCGCTGCGGCGCCGGCAACAGCCAACACCACGGTGGTCACGCCTGACCAGGCCCCGTCCAATACGGTGCGCGGCATGACGCTGGCTGTCCTCGATACCGCCTCGCGCCGGCGCTTCCGGGTGCATCCCGATGCGACAGGTGTGCTGGTGACCGAAGTCGCGCCGAACAGCGATGCCTCCGGCAAGGTGCGTCCGGGTGATGTCATCGAGGAAGTCGAGTTCGCGCGCGTGGCGACGATCGAGGATATTCGCCGCATCGTTGACGGTGTCCCGACAGGTCCTGTCCGCTTCCAGCTCAATCGTGGCGGCCAGTACGTGCTGCAATCCATCCGGCCGTGACGCGCTGCCTGCTGATTGCGGGACCGACGGCGGCGGGCAAGACCGCCCTGGCGCTGGCGGCGGCCGAGGCGCTGGATGGCGAGATCATCAATGCCGACTCCATGCAGATATATGCCGGCCTGCCGCTGATCACGGCACAGCCCTCGGCTGCCGAATTCGCGCGCGCGCCGCATCACCTGTTCGGCAGTGTTGATCCGTCGACACGCTGGTCGGTCGGGCACTGGACCGAGGCGGCCCTGGCCCTCATCGCTGAAATTCGCGGCCGTGGCCGCACGCCCATTCTGGTCGGCGGGACGGGCCTGTATTTCCTCGCCCTGACCAAGGGGCTGGCGCCGGTCCCTGATATCGATGCGGACTCGCGGCAGCAGGTGGTCGAGCTGCTTGCCGCCACGGGGCCGGATGGCTTGCGCAGCGAGGCGGTGCGCCTGGATCCGGTCGCGGCTGCACGGGTCAAGCCAGCCGATCTGCAGCGGCTGATGCGGATCGTCGAGGTCGGCTATGCCACCGGCGAGGCGCTGACGAGCTTTCAGGCCGAAACGAGGCCGATGCTGGATGTGGATGAATGGTCCGGCATGGTGATCGAGCCGGAGCGGCAGGAACTCTATGACCGCATCAACCGCCGTTTCGAGCTGATGCTCGAGGCCGGCGCGCTTGACGAGGTTCGCGCCTTCGCCGCGCTGGGGCTCGACCCGCTCCTGCCGGCGAGCAAGGCGCTGGGTGTGCCGCCCCTGATGGCGCATTTGCGCGGCGAGATGACGCTCGCGGATGCCGTGCTCCTGGCGCAGCGGGATTCGCGGCGCTACGCCAAGCGGCAGATGACCTGGTTCCGCAACCAGCATCCCGACTGGTCACGCATTCACTCGCTCGATGCCGCGGGCGCCGGGCGCGAGCTGGGTGCGATCCTGGGCACCTGACCGGTGCGATCTGTCAGGGCAGGGGCTCGGGCGGCAAGGCTGCGGCGGCGATGCGGGCCCGTTCCCGCAGGCGCGCCTCACGGATCGAGATATAGGCCGTCGCGCCGATGATCAGCGCTGTTCCGGGCCAGACCCAGAAACCGGGCAGGGTCTTGAACACCAGCCAGTCCGCCGCCACCGCCATCGGCAGGCGCAGGAAATCCATCGCCGTCACATAGCTCGCCTCGCCGATCGCCATGCCCTTGATATAGCAGGCCTGGGCCGCCGTGGCGGTCAGTGCCATCAGCGCGATGACGAGCCATTGCTCGCCCTGTGGTGTCTGCCATTCATGCAGGGCAAAGGGCAGGGTGAAGAGGCCGGACAGCAGATTGGTGGCGATGATCAGCGTCAGGGTCGAGTGCAGGCGTGACAACTCCTTCACCATCACGATCGAGCCGGCGAAGGCGAGGGCGGCGCCGAGGGCGAGCAGGCTGGACATCTCCATCTGCATCGAGGGCTGGACGATAATCAGCACGCCGACACATCCCACGCCCGTAGCGATCCAGCGCTGGGCCCCGACCTTCTCGCGCAGGAAGATCGCGGCGAGCACGATGATGAAGAGCGGGCGCGAAAACGAGATCGCGTTGAATTGCGACATCGGCATGATGGCGATGGCGGCGAAGGAGAGCAGGAAGCCTGCCGAGGCGAGGCCGCCGCGCAGCAGCATCAGGCCGGGCTGATGCACGCGCAGGGTTTCCGGCCGCGTGCGCAGCAGGACGGGCAGCAGGATCAGCATCCCGGCGGCGGCGCGGAAAAAGGCCAGAAGGCCCGAGCCGAACTCGCCGCCCAGCGTCTTGACCAGGCCGAGATGGATAGTGAAGACGATCCCCGACAGGATCATCCAGACCATGCCGCGGCTATTGGGCGACAAGCGCGCGGCGAACGCCACGAGGGGATGCAGAAGCCGGTTCAATTCAAACATCTCCCCCCTGCCGGGTGCCGGCGTCCGGCACGGTGTTTCACAGGCGCCGTCGGGCCGAGTGTGGTGGTGCGGCGGCGAAAGGTCCAATTCCCGTCGCACGCGGCGGGGCGAAGGCGTGTCCCGCGCGGCCATGCTGCAGGCGAATGGCGCGGTGTGCTGGACTTGGGGTGCGGGGATGCGTCCTAATCAAGCCGCACCAGCCAGGGATGATTCACCGATGCCGCCCGAGACAACCGAACCGCTCTACACGCACGATATCGACCTTGCCCCGATCACGAGCCGGCGCGTTGCGATCGTCGGCTATGGCAATCACGGCCGGTCCCACGCGCTGTGCCTGCGCGACAGCGGAGTGGGGCAGATCCGTATTGCCCTGCGCGCCGGTTCGCCATCGCGGGCCAAGGCCGAGGCCGACGGGTTCGAGGTCGTATCCGTGGCCGAGGCTGCCGGCTGGGCTGATGTGATCGCGCTGCTCGCGGCCGACGAGGCGCACCGCCAGATATGGACCGAGGCGATTTTGCCCGCGCGCAAGCCGGGCCAGGCGCTGATCGTCTGTCACGGCTTTTCCGTGCATTTCGGCCTGATCGACGCGCCTGCCGATGCCGATATCATCCTCGCTGCGGCCAAGGGGCCGGGCGGGGCCGTGCGCGAGGAATATCTCAAGGGCAGCGGGTTGATCGGTTTCTGGGCCGTGCACCAGGATGCCAGCGGCCATGCGCGTGAGCTGGCGCTGGCCTATCTCGCTGCGATCGGCTCGGGCAATGTCGGTATCTTCCCGACCACGTTTCGCGAGGAGACGGTTTCGGACCTGTTCGGTGAACAGGTGGTGCTGGTTGGTGGCATGGTCGCGCTGGCCAAGGCGAGCTTCACGCGGCTGACGGCGGCCGGGGTGAGCCCGCGCATGGCCTATATCGATTGCGTCCACGAGCTGAAATATCTCGCCGACCTGATCCAGCAGCGCGGAATTGCCGGCATGTATGAGGCGATCTCGGACACGGCGGAATTCGGCGCCCGCGAGATCGAGGATGCCATCGCGGGGCCTGAACTGCTCAAGGTCTTCGATACGGCGATGGAGGATATCGAGTCCGGCAGCTTTGCCCGCAAATGGGTCGAGCGCTATGAATCGGGCGACCGGTTGCAGGCCGAACGGGCGCATGACCGCACATTGCCGATCGAGGCGGCGGGCGATGAATTGCGCTCCAGACTTGGCCGTGCCACGAAATAGACAATAAAACTGTTCATCTCTGTCCGTTACAGGGATCCATAACCAATGCTTGGGGACAAAGATGGCATTCAATCCGGTCAAGGAACGCCGCTATGGCGAGCCGAAAGAAGTCGTGGCGCGCATGTTCGAGGAAGTGGGTGGCATCCCCGAGGTGATGAAGCTGCTCGAGCTCAGCCGCACGCGGGTCTATGCGCTCGCCGATCCCGATTCCAGCAATGACATCTCCTATGCCCGCATCGCGCGGCTGACCGAGGCCGGCGCCACCGCTGCCGCCCAGCACCTCGCCGCCCTGGCTGGCGGTATTTTCGTGCCGGTCGAGAAGGCCGATGACGCCAACTGGCTGGCCCTGGCCGGCGAAGCCAGCCGGCGCAATGCCCGCAATATCGCGGCGCTGATGGAATCGCTGGGTGAAACCGAGCGTTCGCCCGGGGAGGTCGACCAGCAGGAAGCGCGCGAAATTCTCAAACTGCTCGACGAGCAATTGGGGACACTGGCGCTGCAACGGGCCAAGCTCGCCGCAATCGCGGCTGGCGAAGTGTCGACATCCCCGGCCGCCGCCGACCGATGATCATCATTGCGGGCCCTCGGATCCGTGTTTAGTTAAACCACTGCTTCCAGTCGGGTGCCGGAGAGAATGAACGCTCTGATCCAATTCATCACGCGAATGGATGTGCGTGCCGCGCGTGCGATCGGCGTCTCGATCGCGCTGTTCGTCGTGGTCGCGGCGGTGTTCGTGATCGGGCGCTTCGTGCTTGATATCGGCCCCGGCGCCATCGGGGACTGGTTCGATTCCGCGTCCAGCCGCTGGTATGCGCTGCCACTGACGATCCTGGTCTTTATCGCCCTGTCATTTCTCGGTGCGCCGCAATTCGGCCTGATGGCCGCAGCGATTGTCGCGTTCGGGCCGCGCACCGGTTTCATCTATGCCTGGATCTCGACCCTGGCGGCAGCGACGGTCAACTACTATCTCGGCCGCTGGTTCGGTGCCGGCCTGCTGGCCCGCTTTGGCGGTGACTGGGCCAACCGGATTTCCGACTTCATCGGCCGCAACGGACTGCTGGCGAGCATGATCGTGCGCTGGGTGCCGTCCGGCCCCTTCATCGTCGTTAATATGGGTTTCGGCATAGCGCGGACACCTTATTGGGCCTTCGGGCTCGGCACGGCGCTGGGCACCGGGCCGAAACTGTTTGTCGTGGCGCTCGCCGGTCAAAGCATCCTGGCGATCATGAGCGAGGGGCAATTGCTGATCGGGCTTTCCCTGGCGGTCGCGGTCGCGGGCTGGATCGGCATGATGCTGGTCGCCCGGCGCTGGTTGCGCCGCAATCGCCCGGTCGATGGAGTCGCGCCGGAGGCGTCCGAGGACACAGAGGCCTAGCCGTTCAAGCGCGCGAGTATGCGTTTGCACCTGCGTACCCCTTGCAATATGGCGCGGACCATCGCACAACAAAAAAAGCTTTTCCGCGGCTTTGCCGCCACACCCCTCGAAATCAGCGCGCCCTATGCTCAACTATCTTTTCGGCTTACTTTCCGCAGACATCGCCATCGATCTCGGCACCGCCAACACACTCGTCTACGTCAAGGGACGCGGCGTGGTGCTCAATGAGCCCTCCGTGGTGGCCTACAAGGTCGAGAAGGGGCGCAAATACGTCCAGGCCGTTGGCGCCGAAGCCAAGCTCATGCTGGGCAAGACGCCCGGCAATGTCGAAGCTATCCGCCCGATGCGTGACGGCGTGATTGCCGATTTCGACGTCGCGGAAGAAATGATCAAGCATTTCATCCAGAAAGTGCACAATCGCCGTTCGATGGTCAGCCCGCAGGTCGTGATCTGCGTGCCGTCCGGCGCCACCGCCGTTGAGCGCCGCGCCATTCATGAGTCGGCTCTCGGTGCCGGTGCCCGCAAGGTCTACCTGATCGACGAGCCAATGGCCGCTGCTGTCGGCGCCGGCCTGCCGATCGATGAGCCGACCGGTTCGATGATCGTCGATATCGGTGGCGGCACGACGGAAGTCGCCGTGATGTCGCTGTCGGGTATCGTCTATTCGCGCTCGGTGCGCGTCGGTGGCGACAAGATGGATGAAGCCATCATCAACTATATCCGCCGCTCGGCGAATCTTCTGATCGGTGAAACCAGCGCTGAACGGATCAAGAAGGAAATCGGCTCGGCCATGCCGCCGATCAAGGGCGAAGGCCTGACGCTCGATATCAAGGGCCGTGACCTGATGAATGGCGTGCCGCGCGAAATCTCGATCACCGAGGCGATGATTGCCGACGCGCTTTCCGAGCCGGTCGAGCAGATCGTCGAGGCTGTGAAGCAGGCGCTCGAGGCGACCCCGCCCGAGCTGGCTGCCGATATCGTCGACAAGGGCATTGTCCTGACCGGCGGCGGCGCCCTGTTGCGCAATCTCGATACCGAGCTTCGCGAGCGGACCGGTCTGCCGGTCTGCCTTGCCGACGACCCGCTGTCCTGCGTTGTGCTGGGCTGTGGCAAGGCGGTTGAAGATCTTAAGCTTTGGCGCCCCATTCTGTCTGAAGCGGTCTAATCTGCCGGTTCATGCAAGGGCAGGAGTGAGTGGTTGGCTTCTCGTCGTTCAGGACGGCACGAAGGTGAGGGTGGTGTTCGATTCTCTCGAACACTGTTTATCGCCCTGCTTGTCCTCTCGGGCGCCCTGATCGCCTTCGATCGCCCCGAAACCCGCTCTGCCGGCTTTGCCAGCTTCCGCTCCGGCTTTACCGATATTGCTGCACCCGTGCTTGAACTGGCCGCTCAGCCTGTGCGTGGCCTCAAGAATATCGGTCCCTATTTCCGGCGCCAGGGTGAGCTGGCCGAGGAAAATGCCCGTCTGCGCCAGCAATTGATCGAGGCGCGCTACTGGGAAGACCTCGCCTATCGGCAGCGCGACCGGATCGAGGTTTATGAAGCGGCGCTCGAGATCGTCTCGCCGGCGACGCGCGAGCGGATCGGCGCCTGGACCGTGGCCGATCCTGAAGGTCCCTTCGTCCGCGCCCGCCTGATCGGCCGCGGCCGCGATGCCGGCATTGATGACGGTTATCCGGTGATCAATCTCTACGGCCTGGTCGGACGCGTGTTCGAGACCGGCCGGCGTTCGGCCCGCATTCTGTTGCTGACCGATCTCAACAGCCGCATTCCGGTGATGGCCGACCGCTCCAACGCGCGCGCCATCCTGGTCGGCGACAACTCCGCCTTCCCGCGTCTGGACTATGTCGGCCGCGACGCGGACATCCGCCCGGGTGACCGCATTGTCAGTTCCGGCGATGACGGAATCCTGCCGCGCGGCCTGCCGGTGGGTGAGGCGGTCGAGACGCGCGATGGCGGCTGGCGTGTGCAGCTCTATTCCGACCAGGCCCCGGTCGATTTCGTCTGGGTCTGGCCCTATGAGCGGATTGAAGCGCCCGACGACACCGAGGCCTTGCCGGCTGAGGAGCCCGATGCGGCGGTGGAAAACGCGGACGAGGCTGTAGATGCCGAGCCGGCCCCTGATGCGCAGCCGACCGGAGGCGAGGAATGAGAAAATCTTCTGAACGCCAGACACCCTATTGGTCTGCGGCCGCCTGCGCCCTGAGCGTCTTTCTTGCGCTGGTGGTCCAGGCTGCACCGACGCAGTTGATCGACGGCGTCAACATCATGCCAACCTGGCCGCTGATCGCCATCTTCCTGTGGGCGGGGCTGCGCCCATACTTCATGCCGCCGATCATCGTCTTCTCGATCGGGCTCTGCCAGGACCTGCTGACCGGCGCTCCGATGGGCGTGTGGGCACTGTCCTATCTGGTGTCCATCTCGGCGCTGCGCTTTCGCGGCGAGGACGGCATGCCACGCGACCTGCCGCCGATCCTGGCGCGTTTTGCCGGCACGCTGGTGCTGGCGCACACGATTGCCTATGGCGCCGGCAGCCTGGCGCTGGGCCAGCTGGCCGATGTCCGCCCCTTGATCATCGAAGCGACGGCCACCATGCTGATGTTTCCGCTGATCGCTCATCTGGCACTCCGCCGGCGTCGCAGCAGCCGAACCGGCTTTATCGGAGGATGATCGCGAGACCCGATGCGCGCTGATCGCCAGGAACAGGATATGAAATTCACCCGCCGGGCCCTGCTGATGGCGGGTGGCGGGGCGCTGGCCTTTACGGGCCTGAGTGCACGCCTGTATTCGCTGCAGGTGCTTGAGGGCGAACGCTATCGCCTCCTGTCCGAGGACAACCAGTTCAATTTCCGCCTGGTCCCGCCCTCGCGTGGCCGCATTCTCGATCGGTTCGGCGCCCTGCTGGCGGATAACCGCGACAGTTTCCGCGTCCTGATCGTGCCGGAACAGGCGGGCGATATCGCCGCTGCGCTCGACCGGCTCGCGCGCTTCATGCCGCTGAGCGACCATGAGCGCGAGCGCGTCCTGCGTGCGGCCAGCCGCGGTGCCCGCTTCAATGCCATTACCGTCGCCGAGGATCTCGACTGGCAGACCTTCTCGGCCATCAATCTCAATGCGCCCGAGCTGGCCGGCATGGCGCCGGATGTCGGCGAGGTGCGCTCCTATCCCTATGCGGCGGCCTTTGCGCATGTCGTGGGTTATGTGCAGGCCCCCAATGAGGATGACCTCGCGAACGAAACGCGTGAAGCCGAGCGGCTTCTGCGCCACCCGGGCTTCCGGGTCGGCAAGACCGGGGTCGAGATCGCCCGCGAGCGCGACCTGCGCGGCTCGGCCGGTGCCCTGAAAATCGAGGTCAATGCCGTTGGCCGCGTGATCCGCGAATTGCCCGAACAGTCGACCTCGCCGCAGCAGGGGCATGACGTGGTCATGACCCTGGATGCCGACATCCAGCAATATGCCTATGAGCGGCTCGGGCAGGACAGCGCCTCGGCGGTCGTGATCGACGTCAATAGTGGCGAGTTGATAGCCCTGGTCTCTGCGCCCAGCTTTGATCCCAACCTGTTTGTCGGCGGCATTTCCAGCGCCGACTTTGCCGGTCTGCGCAATAATGATCACCGGCCGCTGTTCCAGAAGTCGATCCAGGGCACCTATCCGCCGGGCTCGACCTTCAAGGCGGTCTCGGCTGCCGCAGCGATCGAGCACAATGTTTTCCGGCCCAATGAGACGGTGCATTGCAGTGGCTCGGTGCGGCTGGGCAATCGCGAATTCCATTGCTGGCGCCGTCAGGGCCATGGCGCCGTCAACCTGCGCACCGCGCTGAAGACCTCCTGTGACATCTTCTTCTACGAAGCGGCGGCCCGGCTCGGGATCGACCGGCTGGATGCGATGGGCCAGCGCTTCGGGATCGGCCAGCAATTTGATATCGGCATTTCCGGCGTCGCGCGGGGCAATATGCCCAACCCGGCCTGGAAACGGGCGCAGCGCAATGAGGGCTGGTCGACGGGCGACAGCTACAACACCGTGATCGGGCAGGGCTCGATGCTCGCCTCGCCCTTGCAGCTGGCCGTGATGACGGCGCGCGTGGCCTCTGGCCGTGCGATCGAGCCGACGCTTTACCGCAATGCCATGGCACCGCCGGCGCCGCATGTCGGCCTGCGCGACGAGACCCTGACCCGCGTGCGCGATGCGCTGCGCGCGGCGGCCGAGGAGCCGGGCGGCACCTCCTTTTCGCTGGGCGGTCTGGGCATTGATGGCATTGAAATGGCCGGCAAGACCGGTACGGCGCAGGTCTATTCGATCTCTGCAGCGGAACGCGAATCCGGTGTTCGCACCCAGCTCGACCTGCCCTGGCGGCTGCGCGATCACGGCCTGTTCGTTTGCTATGCACCCGCGGACGAGCCGAAATACGCCGTCGCGGTCGTGGTTGAGCATGGCGGCGGCTCCAGCGCGGCAACGCGGCCGGCACGCGATATCCTGCGCCGGGTCGTGGCGCGCGATCCATCCAGCCGGCCCGGTGTCTTCGCCGATCTGGGCAATCTGCCGGGGAGGGGTGCCTGATGGCCGTCTTCCGTGAAAGCGTCCCGCGCGACCTGCCGGGCAAGCTGATGGAGCTCAACTGGTCGCTGGTTCTGCTCCTGGTCCTGCTGGGCGCAGCCGGCGTCGGCATGCTCTACTCGGTCGGCGGTGGTTCCTGGGAACCCTGGGCGGCGCGCCATGCGATGCGCTTCGCGGTCGGTTTCGCCGGCATGCTTGTGATCGCGATGTTTCCACCGCGCTTCTGGATGGGGGTGGCCTATCCGATCTATGTGGTCGCCCTGGTCTTGCTGGTCGGCGCTGAAGTCTTCGGCGCAACGGTCAATGGCTCGCAGCGCTGGCTGGATATCGGCCCGATCCGGCTGCAGCCTTCCGAGATCATGAAGATCGCGCTCGTCTTCGCGCTGGCCCGGTTCTACCACGACCTCCCGACTGACCGGGTGTCACGTCTGGGCGGGCTGCTTGTACCGGCGGCGCTGATCGGCATTCCCGCGATGCTGATCCTGAAACAGCCCGATCTCGGCACCACCCTGCTGCTGGTCGCGACCGGCGGCGCGGTCGTCTTCCTGGCCGGGTTGAGCTGGAAAGTGATCGTGCCCGGCGTGATCGCGGGCATTGCCGGGGGGATCGGTTTCTTCACCTACGGGCTCGAGGACTATCAGCGCCAGCGCATCATGACGATGTTCAGTCCCGATTCCGACCCGCTCGGTGCGGGCTACCAGATCCTGCAGTCCAAGATCGCGCTCGGTTCCGGCGGCTTTACCGGCAAGGGCTTCATGGAGGGCACCCAGTCTCAGCTCGACTATCTGCCCGAGAAGCAGACCGACTTCATCTTCACGATTCTGGGCGAGGAATTCGGTTTTGTCGGCGGGCTGGTGATCCTGACGGTCTACGCCCTGGTACTGGCCAATACCGTGGCGATTGCGACCAGTTGCAAATCGACCTTCCTGCGCCTGATGACGATGGGGGTGGCGACCACGTTCGGCCTGTATGTGATCATCAATGTCGGCATGGTGATGGGGACCTTGCCGGTGGTGGGGGTGCCGCTGCCGATGATTTCCTACGGCGGCACGGTGATGCTGGCGGTGCTGGCGGGCTTCGGGCTGATTCTCGGGGCGCACATTCACCGCAATGCCGAACCGCCGCGCGGGGTCGGCCTGTTCGGCTGAGGGGTTTCATTGGATACGCACGCTTGACCCGGCAGGAGGGTTGGGGAAGTGTGCGCGTTAATCAATAGCCGCCGAGGCGCTCAAGCGCCGGGCATCAGGGGAGAGTTTCATGGCAGCAGCGCTCGCGGGTACGCACGCCCATTGGTCGTCGCGTTTTGCATTCATCATGGCCGCGGTGGGTTCCGCCGTCGGGCTGGGCAATCTCTGGCGTTTTCCGTTCATGACGGGTCAGAATGGCGGATCGGCCTTCGTGCTGATCTATATCGGCTGTGTCATCCTGTTTGCCCTGCCGGTCCTGATGGCCGAGCTGGCGATCGGCCGCCACGCGCAGCAATCCGCGATCACCTCGACGCGCAAGATGGCGATCGAGGCCGGCAAGTCCGGCAAGTGGTCGGTGGTCGGCTGGGTGTGTACCGCCGCCGGTTTCCTGGTGCTGACGACCTATAGCGTCATCGCCGGCCAGGTGATGGCCTTCTCGGCGGCCGGTTTCGCCGGTGGTTTCGCCGAACCCGATGGCGCGACGATGTTTTACGACAACGACAGCATCAAGATGTTCTGGCACTTCCTGTTCATGACGCTGACGGTCCTGATCGTCTCGCGTGGCCTCAAGGGCGGGATCGAACGCGTCGCCACTATCCTGATGCCGCTCTTCTTCATCGTTCTGATCGGCCTGACGATCTATTCCATGACGAATGGTGCCGCCGGGGCAGCCCTGAGCTATCTGTTCGCGCCCGATTTCAGCGCCGTGACCGGTCAGACCTTCATCGCCGCACTCGGCCAGGCCTTCTTCTCGGTCAGCGTCGCCTCGGCAATCATGATCACCTATGGCTCCTATCTGCCGCGGGATTCCAATATCGGCTCTTCGGCCGTCCTGATCGTCTCCGCCGACACAATGGTGGCGCTGATTGCCGGTTTGATGATCTTCCCGATCGTCTTCCTGGTGGGCATGGATCCGGCTGCAGGCCTCGGCCTCATTTTCACCGCCCTGCCGGAAGTGTTCTCGGGCATGCCGGCCGGTAATTTCATCGGCGGGGCCTTCTTCGCCCTGGCCTTCATCGCAGCCCTGACCTCGTCCATCTCCCTGCTGGAGGCCACCGTTGCCTTCATCGAGGAGAATGCGAGCTTCGGCCGCACGATGACCGCCTGCCTGCTGGGTGGTTTTGCCTTCATGATCGGTGCGGGCGCGGTGTATTCCGAGGCCTTCGCCGGCGGCTTTGTCGACGTGCTTTCCGGCCAGATCCTGTTGCCGCTCGGCGGTTTCCTGGTCGCGGTCTTCGCCGGCTGGGTGATCCCGAAATCCCTGATGCGGACCGAATTGTCCCATGCATCGCCGGGCCTGTTCGCCTTCTTCCATTTTGCCGTGCGCTATATCGTGCCGGTGGCGATCGGGGCCATTCTGGTCCTTGGCCTCGACGACCGCTTCAATGCCGGCCGGATCGGCGCCATGGTCGGCCTCGGCTGACCGGCTCCGCGTCGCGGATCCAGATACGCATATCAGGGGCCTCGCCAGCGCAATTCGCCGGCGGGGCCTTTTGCTGTCTGAGGCCCGCTGGCGGTCAATTCTTCCGCTTGACCGCCCTGTGTGCTTGGAGGAAATCTGTCGCCGTTGAAACAATAGCTCCGGCTGGATCAGCCCCGAGCGATAGGGGGTTCCATGGCAGCAGCGCCCACAGATTCACATGCGCATTGGTCGTCGCGGTTCGGGTTCCTGATGGCCGCCATCGGGTCTTCGGTGGGACTGGGGAATTTCTGGCGCTTTCCGTATACGGCCGGCGAAAACGGCGGCGCAGCCTTCATCCTGATATATGTCGCCTGCGTCCTGCTGATCGGATTTCCGGTGCTGATGGCCGAGCTTTCCGTGGGCCGCTACGGGCAGCGATCCGCCATCGGATCCGTTGAAAAGCTCGCCTCGGACAATGGCTCGCCACCCCTGTGGAGCGCGCTCGGCTGGATCGGCATGATCGGCGGCATTTTCGTACTGTGCTTCTATTCGGTCGTTGCGGGCTGGGTCTCGGCCTATATCGCCAAGATGTTCACGGGCGAGCTGACGGGGCAGTCTCCCGAGGCGATCGCTGCAGCCTTCGGCAGCTTCACTGCCGATTCCTACACCGTGCTGTTCTGGCATTCCCTGTTCAGCTTCATCACGATTTTCGTTGTCTCGCGGGGCATCACCGGCGGGATCGAAAAGGCCTCGTCCATCCTGATGCCGCTCTTCTTCATCATGCTGCTGGGCATGGTGGTCTATGCGATGATGGCCGGCGATGCCGGCGCAGCCCTCAACTACCTGTTCGCGGCCGATTTCAGCGCCGTGCGGCCGGCCACCTTCCTGGCGGCTGTGGGGCAGGCCTTTTTCTCGATCGGGCTGGGGTCGGGGATCATGATCACCTATGGCTCCTATCTCGACAAGACAGCCAATATCGGCCAGTCGGCGGGCATTATCGCGTTTGCCGATACTGCGGTGGCGATGATCGCCGGCCTCGCCATCTTCCCCTTCGTCTTCGCCTTTACAGCGCTTGAGCCGAACGCCGGTCCGGCGCTCTTCTTCCAGGCCCTGCCTTCGGCGTTCGCGGCGATGCCCGGCGGCAATCTGGCTGGCGCGATCTTCTTCACTCTGGCTCTGATCGCGGCACTCACCTCCTCGATCTCGCTGCTGCAGGCGGTCGTCGCCTGGGCCGAGGAGAATTCCGGCCTTGGCCGCAGCACCATCGCCTGGGTGTTCGGCGGTTTCATCTGGCTGGTCGGGGTCGGCGTCGTGTTCTCGATGTCCTTCTTCGACTTCCTCGACTTCCTGTCGGGCAGCATTGCCCTGCCACTGGCCGGGCTGTTGATCGCCGTCTTCATGGGCTGGGTGGTCAGGCGCGAGATCGCCAGATCCCAGCTTTCGCACGCCTCGCCGCTGCTGTTCGGCTTCTTCCGCTTCTCGATGCGCTTCCTGGCACCGGTCGCGCTGACGCTGATCCTGGTTCTCGGGCTTGATGACAAGTTTGGCTGGGGGCTGACGCCGCTGCTGTTTGGTGGCTAGCTGAACTGATCCGCGAAACTGTCGGTGGCGCGGACCAGACCGTCGACAATGCCCGGCTCGCCGGCGGCATGACCGGCGTCGGGAATGAGGCGGAGCCTGGCCCGTGACCATTCGCGCGCAAGGCTCCAGGCCGTCTGCGGCGGCGTCACCACATCATAGCGGCCCTGGATGATGATGCCGGGCAGGTGCTTGAAGCGCGGCACGCTGTCGAGCAGGGCGCCATCATGCTCGAGAAATCCCTTGTGCGCGAAGTAATGCGTTTCCATCCGCGCGAGCGCATCGGCCCGCATCGGATCGGCCAGCGGCGCATCGGGCTGGCCGGCCAGGCTGATCAGCGCGCTCTCCCAGCGGGACCAGGCCAGCGCGTCGGGCCGCCGGCGGGTGATGTCCGGCTCCAGCAGGCGCTCGTAATAGGCCTTGATCACATCCTCACGCTCGGCGGTGCTGAGCGAGCCGACCAGCTGATCCCAGGCGTCCGGGAAGAGCATGTTGGCACCGCGGCGATAGAACCAGTCGAGTTCGAGCTGGCGGCACAGGAAGACGCCGCGCAGGATCAGGCCGAGGCAATGATCGGCGTGTTCGCGCGCATAGGCGACGGCGAGAGTCGCCCCCCAGGAGCCGCCGAAAATCACCGCCTTGTCGATGCCGAGCGCGGTGCGGATGCGTTCGATGTCGCCGACGAGGTGGGCCGTGGTATTGGCGTTCAGCTCGCCATGCGGGGTCGAGCGGCCGCAACCGCGCTGGTCAAACAGGATGATGCGATAGCGCGCCGGGTCGAAGAAACGGCGCAGCGCCGGCGAGATTCCGCCGCCCGGACCGCCGTGCAGGGCGATGACCGGCAGACCGTCGGCGCGGCCGCACTCCTCGATATAGAGCTCATGCCCGTCACCGACATCCAGCCGCGAGGCGCGATAGGGCCGGATCGGCGGGTAGAGCTGGCGGCGTGAGTAGGCGGTATCCATCGCATCCATCTGTCGTTAGGGCGTCATCAATATAATATTGCATAGCTTCTCACGCCTACTCACTATATCTTCCACAGCTATTGGGGCTGGCTTTGTGTTTGGGAACCATCATTTGATGCGTCGTTTTCAGGGTGTCATGGCAGCAGTGTGCGCGTGCGGATTGATCTCCGCCTGTGCCAGCGATCCGATTTCCCTTGTTGGAACAGATGCTTCCGAGATCAGTCTGCGCTCGAATCCGCTGCAGGCCGACCTTCTCGATGCCGCCCAGGCGCTTGAAACCACCTATCGCGACAATGCCTGGGCCGGGACATCCGGTGCCATGGAGGCCGCGCGTGGCTGGATGGACCGGCTGACCGGGCGGTCTGAAACCCCCGCTGCCCCCGCCGTACCTGTCGTTTCTGCCGGACAGGCCTATGTCGAACACCGTCAGTTCCTTGTCATCGATGCGCGCGAGGCCGGCGAGGCCTTCGTTGCTGATGTCGAGCAGGCGGTGATGCTGGCGCGGCATCTGGACCAGGCGGCGCGCGCTGTCACCCTGCAGCCCACAGCGTTCCGCCGGGCGGCCTTGACCCGTGACCTCAATGATGTCGAAACCGCCATTGGCCTGACCCGTGAAGCGGTGGACACGTTCGATGCCGCCGTGGAGCTGCTGTCAGAGCGGGTCTCGGAGACCGATATTGCGGCCGTGAATTCCAGCCGCGACCAGTTGGCCTTCCTGTCCGAGAGCCTGCGCGACCGGGCCGACGAGCTGGCGCGCATGCGGCGCGACCTGCGCAATCTGCCGCCTTTCAGCTGATGCTTGATCCCGATACCGTCAAAGGCTTTCTCGACCCGCTCGAGGGAGAGGCCCTGGCCGCGCTGGCACGTGAGGCCGGCCGTTTGGGACCCGTGCTGGAGATCGGCTCCTATTGCGGGAAATCGGCGCTTTATCTCGGGCCAGCCGCGCGCGAGGCCGGAAGCCTTCTCTACACGCTCGACCATCATCGCGGCTCGGAGGAACACCAGGCCGGCGAGGAATATCACGACCCCGAACTCTTCAATGCCGAACTGGGCGCCGTCGAGACGCTGCCGGCCCTGCGCAGCACGCTGTTCCGCGCCGGGCTGGAGGATTGTGTCGTGCCGCTGGTCGGACGCTCCGCGCTGATTGCCGCCCACTGGACCACGCCGCTCGGCATGGTCTTCATCGATGGCGGACATTCAATGGAAGCAGCGCTGGCGGATTATCGCGGCTGGAGCGGCAAGCTGGTCGCCGGCGGCATACTGGCGATCCACGATGTCTTCCCCGACCCGGCCGATGGCGGCCGTCCGCCCTATGAAATCTGGAAACTGGCGGTGGCGTCGGGTCTCTACGAGACCGTCAATCGCGTCGGGACGCTGGAAGTTCTGCGCCGCCTCGCTTGAGCGGAAACTCCGGCACCGCATTGCGCACCAGAAGCGCCGATCCCTTGCTCAGCCCCAGAACCGCATCGGCGGCCAATACCATGGCCCCGGCCGTCCATGACGGGCGTTCATAGGGCCAGATGACCCCTTCCTCGAACTGCCAGCCCATCCAGTAACCGCCATCTTTCGCAGCAAGGGGTGACAGGTCGGCCAGCAGGGCCCGGGCCTGATCGCTCTTGCCGACCGACATGCAGGCCAGTGCCAGTTCCGCCGTCTCTGCGGCCGTGACCCAGGGCTCGTCGGCAACACAGCGGCAGCCCAGCCCCGGTTCGACGAAATCGGTCCAGCGGGCATAGAGGCGGGCGCGGCCGGTTTCGGCGGACAGCACACCGGCGAGGACAGGATAATACCAGTCCATCGCATAGCGGCGGCGGTCGATCCCGGTGCGGTCAAAGCGGGAATCATTCTCGCGCAGGGCCGCGCCGAGACGTTGGCGCGCCGTCATCCATTCGCGATCATCATGGCCGAGCATGCGTGCGATCTGGACGGCGCATTCCAGCGCCTTGTAGAGGCTGGCATTGCCGGCTCGCAGCGAATCCAGCGCCGTCATCTGCTCGCCCTCATCGGGTGCACGCCAGACGATATCGCCATGGCGGGTCTGATGGCTCAGCACCCAGTCCATGGCCTTGCGCAATTGCGGCCAGTAGCGCGCCAGCGCCGAAGCGTCGTCGAGCGCCAGCACCGAGCGCAACAGGGTGACTGCGGCGTAGCCGGAAAAATTGGTGTCACGGGCGGTTTCCGGCGTGCCGGGCACCAGGCGGCGATTGGCATCGTCGAGCGGCACCGAGGCACCGAGGTCACCGCGCCAGCCGCCATCGGCGTCCTGGCGTTCGAACAGGGCATCCAAGGCCCGCCGTGTCGCGGTCTCACGGCCGGCAATCGCCAGCGCCATGGCACTCTCGCCATGATTCCATGCGTCCCAGATCCCCGCCTCGATCCACGGGATCGAGCCGTCGGCGCGCTGCAGGCGCTCGATGTGATCAGCGCAGGCGGCGATGTCGACGCGTTTGGACATTCAGCCCACCTTCCGGAAATACATCACGACGGATTTGCCCATCACCGGCGCCAGCAACCATTCCAGCGTCTGTGTCAGGGCTGGCTTCTCCATCAGGTCCCATTCGAGGAACTTGCGGTAGAGGCGCACCGCGGTGCTGGTTTCGCGCGTCTCCCACAGGGCGCATTGCAGCCACCAATAGGGGCTGTGCAGCCCATGGGCCCAATGGCGCTTGAACGGGGCAAAGCCCTGTTTGCGCACCTGGTCACGCAGGGCCTTGGTGCGGAAGATGCGGACATGGCCGCCCGGCGTATTGTGATATTCGGTCGAGAGCTTCCAGCAAATCGCTTCAGGCCAGTAGCGCGGCACCGAGGCGGCGAAAATCCCGTCGGGCTTGAGGATGCGCGCGATCTCGGCGAGCACGGCATCCGGATCGGGCACATGCTCGAGCACTTCGGAACACAGCACCCGGTCGAAACTGTTGTCCGGGAAGGGCAGACGCGCCGCATCGCCGGCGCTGAGCACGGCACTGCGAAGCGGCGAGTGCGGCTCGGGTGGTGGCAGTTCGAAAAACCCGTCCAGTGCAGCCTTGACCTCGCCATGGGACAGGTCGACGCCGACAACTTCCAGCGGGACCTCGTTCCAGTACAGGGCGTGCAAATGCCGGCCCCGGCCGCAGCCAAGATCGAGCACACGCATGCCCGGTTGCAGGTCCATTTCTTCCAGTCGCATGGTCAGCATCAGGCGTTCGGGCTCCGCTCGGCGAGGGCTTCGGCATAGAGCCGCGAGGCCGCCATGGCATGGCGCGACCAGTTGAATTCCTTTTGTGCCCGTTCACTGGCCCGGGCGCCGAGGCGGCGGGCCTCCTCGGGATTGTCGAGCAGGCGGGCAAGGTCCTGGGCCAGGCTGGCCGCATCGCCGGCGATCGAGACCAGTCCGGCATCGCCGACGACTTCCGGCAGGGCGCCGCCATTGCTGGCCGCGACGGCTGCACCGCAGGCCATCGCCTCGGCGGCGGGAAAGCCGAAGCCCTCGAAGCGCGCCGGGCAGGCGACGATATGGGCGCGGCGATAGAGCTGGGCGATGGCGTCGCGCGTCAGGTTGGAACTGGTCGTGACACGGCTGCTGAGGCCGTGAGCGGCGAGGGCCTGTTTGGCAGGGCCGTCGCGCAGTGTGCCGATAATGTGCAGGCGGGCCAGTGGCCGCGCCGCGGCGACCCGGGCGAGGGCATCGATCAACACATCCAGCCCCTTGATCGGCGCATCGGCGCTGGCGGTGGTAACGATCAGGCCAGGCTCCGGCTCCACCGTCGGGTCGGGGCGGAAGATCTCGTGATCGATACCATTGAAGGCGACGCGGACATGGGCCGGGTCGACGCCATAACGGGCTGCATGGCTGTCGCTGGCGGCCTGGGATACAGCGAGCAGGCGCGGCAGTTTGCGCGCCGTACGCGCCTGCATGCCGATGAAACGGTACCAGCGCCGCGTCAGCGCCAGTTCCCACCACTTGCCGCCGGCGGCGAGGGCGTAATCGCGGTCAATCGCGATCGGATGGTGGATGGTGGTGATGACGGGCAGGCGGCGGTCAATGCGCAGGAAGGGCGTCGCCAGGGTCTGGTTGTCGTGCACGACATCAAAGCGGTCGCCCTCGCGAGCCAGGAAGTTTTCAAGGCGGCGGGCAAAGGCATAGAGTTCGCCAAAGGCGCCGCTATTGTGCGCGAGCCATTCGGACATGTCGGCCCAGGAGCGCAGGTGCCGCGGTCGCAGGGCGAGGAAGGCATTCTCTTCGGCGAACAGGTCGAGTGAGGGCAGCTTGATCAGCTCGATGCCCTCATCGAGTTCCGGGTAGGGCGGACCCGATGCGACCGAAACGGTGTGACCGAGATTGCGCAGGCTGCGCGTCAGCTCACGGATATACACGCCCTGGCCGCCGACATGCGGGTTGGAGCGATAGCCGGTGACCAGCACCCTCAAGGGACGGATTTGTGCCGTATCAACACTGTCCTCCGCACCGTGCAATACCGCGGCGTCCGCATCCATGAATGGTTGTTCCCTGCTTCAATCTGGCGGCGAACCTATAGAAGTGAACACTGTTCGCCAAGCGCATCATGCCTATGCAGGAACAGTGGCACGGGTTATGGGCAACGGGCATCAGAGGATTGAAATGTTCAGAACGCCCGGATTTCGTTTTGCCACCTATTACGGGGCTTTCTACCTCACCCTGGGGGCCTTCCTGCCTTACTTCCCCAAATGGCTGGAAGGGCGGGATCTGAGTGCGGAATGGATTGGCTGGATCGTCGCGGCCGGGCTGGCCGGACGGACGCTGGTTTCGCCACTAGGCGCGCGCTGGGCCGACAATGCGCGGCGCAATCGCGATCCGATCCTGTTGTTTGCCCTCGCGGCGACCCTCGTCTTTGCCCTGCATTTTCCCGTGTCCTCGCCCTGGATATTGCTGGTGCTGTCCTTCCTGTCCGGCGCGGTGCTGTTCGGGCAGATCCCGGTCATCGATGCCTTCGCCCTGCGCCAGGCACGCGATGGACTGTTCGTATTCGGGCCGGTGCGGGCGATCGGTTCGGTGATGTTCATCATCAGCAATTTCGCCGTCGGAGCCCTGATCGACTGGCGTGGCAGCGAGACCATCCTGCTCTGCATCATCGGCGGCTCGATCGCGATCTCTGTTGCGGCGGCACGATTGCCGGCGGGCGAGCGTGCGCCGCATCCACCTGCCCAGGAGGCCGACATCACGGCGCTGCGCCGGCTGCTGGCGGGACCGTTCGGCCTGGCGCTGGCGGCCTCGGCCCTGATCCAGGGCGGCCATGGCTTCTACTACGCTTTCTCGGCTGTCGCCTGGTCGGCCCAGGGCTATGCCGACCTGACCATCGGGGCCCTGTGGGCCAGCGGTGTCGCGGTCGAGATCGTGTTTCTGTGGGTGTCGGGGCGCGGCTGGCTCGGACGGCTCAGCCCGGCGGCATTGCTGATCATCGGCGGAGCCGGTTCGATCGTGCGCTGGGGGCTGACGGCGCTGGCGCCGCCGCTCTGGGCGCTGTTCGCCCTGCAATGCCTGCACGCCCTGAGCTTCGCGGCCACCTATCTCGGCTTCCTGCGCTATGCCGCACATTCGGTGCCCGACCGGTTTGCCGCGACTGGTCAGGCGATCAATTCGGCCCTGGCTGGCGGTGTCGTGATGGCGATTGCCTCGGCAGTGTCGGGATATTTCTTTGCGCGGCTTGGAACTACAGGTTTTGCGATCATGATTCTGCCCGCCGCAGCTGGCCTGGCCGCGGCTTTGCTGTTGAGCCGCAATTCGGCACTCCCTCGCGCGGGCAAAATCGACTAGGCTCCCGGTTATGAGGGGTAATCCAGCGATAGCCGCGAATGGTGCGACCGTGGTTTTGCGCGAAGATGCGGGCAAAACCATTATCGAGGCCCATGGCGACTGGACGATCGATACGATCGGCCGCGTCGATGCGCCCATTCGCCAGGTTGAAGCCAGCGTCGAGCCTGACAAGATCGTCATCGACCTGTCCCACCTTGGACGCCTCGACACGTCAGGCGCCTATATGCTGGGCCGCGCCACGCGCCGCTGCGGCATCCCCGACGGGGATTTCCACTATATCGGCGAACATCCGACAGCGCGGCGGCTGATCGAGGAAATCCGGCAACGCACCCAGGTCTGCCCGCCCGAGACGCCGCCGGGCTTCGGCTTTGGCAATGCGCTGGGCCGGATCGGGGCAGGGCTTGAAGCGGCCCTGTCCGAGACGGTCGAGACCATCGGCTTCTTCGGCCAGACGATCACGACCGGCCTGCGTACACTGGTTCGTCCGTCGAGCTTCCGTCTGACCTCGGCGATCTGGGCCATGGAAGAGGTTGGCGTCAATGCGATGCCGATCGTGGCAGTCCTGTCCTTCTTCATCGGTTCCGTTGTCGCCTATATGGGCGCCAACCTGCTGGCCGATTTCGGCTTTGCCATTTTCAGCGTCGAACTGATCGGCATCTCGGTGTTGCGCGAATTTGCCGTGCTGATCACCGCGATCCTGCTGGCGGGCCGGTCCGACTCGGCCTTCACGGCCTCGATCGGGGCCATGAAAATGCAGCAGGAGATCGACGCCATGCGGGTGCTCGGTCTCGATCCGTTCGAGGTGCTGGTCCTGCCGCGCGTGGTCGCTTGCGTGCTGATGGCACCGCTGCTGACCTTCGCGGCCATGATTACCGGCATTTTCGGCGGCATGCTGGTGGCGTGGAGCGCCCAGGATATCTCGCCGGCCGTCTTCATTGCGCGGATCCATTCCGAGCTGGACTGGAGCCATTTCTGGGTCGGGATGTCGAAGGCGCCTGTCTTCGGGTTGGTGGTGGCGATCATCGGCTGCCGTCAGGGCATGAAGGTCGCTGGCGATGTTGAATCCCTCGGCCGCCGCGTTACCGCCTCGGTGGTGCAGTCGATCTTCATCGTCATCGTGATCGAGGCGCTGTTCGCGATGATGTATCTGGAGCTGGGCATATGAGTGAAGATGTCCTCATCTCCATTCGGGGTCTGTGCACCGGTTTTGGCCGTCATGTCGTGCACGATCATCTCGATCTCGACATCCGCCGCGGTGAGATTCTCGGCCTGGTTGGCGGTTCCGGCACGGGCAAGACCGTGCTGATGAACGCCATCCTCGGCCTGCAGAAATATACTGACGGCGATATCCTGTTCAAAGGCCGGGCCTTTTCCGAGATGAAGGAGTCCGAGCGCCGCGAGATCGAGAGCCGCTGGGGCGTCCTGTTCCAGAACGGCGCCCTGTTCACCTCGCTCACCGTGCTCGAAAATGTCATGGCGCCGCTACGAGAGCATGTCGACATGTCGATTCCGCTGATGGAGGAGATTGCCGGGATGAAGCTCGGCCTGGCCGGGCTCGATTCCTCGACCTTCGACCGCTTTCCCTCCGAACTGTCCGGGGGCATGCGCAAACGGGTCGCCCTGGCGCGGGCGCTGGCGTTGGACCCGGATATCCTGTTTCTCGACGAACCGACGGCCGGGCTTGACCCGATCGGCGCGGCGGCCTTCGACGGCCTCATCCTGGAATTGTCGCGCGCCCTCGATTTGACCGTATTGATGATCACTCACGACCTCGACAGCCTCTATGCCATCTGTGACCGAATTGCCGTACTCGCGGACAAACGTGTCGCGGCGGTTGCGCCACTGGAGGCCTTGATGCGAAACCCACATCCGTGGATCCAGGAATATTTCCACGGACCGCGCGGTCGCACTGCGACCGTCGGCAAGGAGAGCTAGACGATGGAAACCAAGGCACATCACGTTCTGGTCGGCCTGTTCGCGCTGATCCTGATCGCGGGCGGCGGCATTTTCGCGGTCTGGCTCGGCAAGGTCTCCTTCGACGAGGACTACGCCTTTTACGATGTCGTCTTCGAAGGTCCGGTGCGCGGCTTGCGCGAATCCGCCGAAGTCCGCTTCAATGGTATCCAGGTCGGTGAGGTGACCTCGCTCGGGCTGGACGGCCAGAGCCGGGTGATTGCGCGCGTTCGCGTGCTGGCCCAGACGCCGGTCCGCGTCGACTCCTATGCCCAACTTGAGCCGCAGGGCCTGACAGGGCTGTCCTATATCCTGATTTCCGGCGGGGCTCCCGATGCCCAGCGCCTGCTCAGTCCGGCCAGCCGGCAGCCGCCGCGCATCTTCGCGCGCCGGGCGCAGCTTGAAGGTCTGGTTGAGGGGTCCGAAGACGTGCTCGACGCCGCGCAGCTGACCCTGATCCGGCTCTCGGAATTGCTCAGCGACCAGAATGTCGAGGAATTCTCGGCGACCCTGGTCAATTTGCGTGAGATCACGGACCGGGTGAATGCCGAGCAATCGCTGGTCGAGGATATGCGCTCGGCGATTGGCCGGATCGACACGGCGGCGTCCGACATTTCCTCGGCTGCGGTCTCCCTGCAGGAGTTCGGGGTTACCGCCGAGGCCTTCCTGACCAACGAGATGGCCACGGCCGTCAATGAAACCACCGCCGCCGCGATTGCGGTCAACCAGGCGGCGACCGACACGACCGGTCTTATCCAGGCAATCCAGCCTTCGCTGGAATCCTTTGCCCAGGACGGTCTGGAAGATCTGACGCAGGCTGCGGGTGATCTGAACCGGCTGGTCGACTCGCTCGAACGCAGCGCGTCTGAATTTGAAAACAATCCCGGCGCCTTTGTCGCCGGTTCGCCCCGTCAAACGGTAGAGGTGCCGCAATGAGACACGTCGTTTCGATCAAGATGGCGCTGGTGGCGCTGAGCGCATTGTCGGTTTCGGCCTGTGTCTCCCTGCTGCCGGAAACAACGCCCTCGGCGGTCTATCGTCTGTCTTCACCTGAAGCGCGCGCCTGGACCGGTGAGTGCTGGACCGTTGTCGAGGTTGTACCGCCCCTCGCGCCACGCGGTCTGGCCGGTGACGAAATCGCGCTGCAGATGGCCGATGGTCATATTGCCTATATGGCAGCGGCGCGCTGGATCTCTCCCGCTCCGCGCGTGATGCAGAACCTGATCGTCGACACTTTCAACGCCACCGATTCCCGCCTGGCGCCGGCATTGCCGGAAGATGGTGTGCGCGCCGATTATGAATTGCGCCTCAGCCTTGATGAGTTCGAAGCCGTCTACGATCAGGGTGACAACCGGGCCCCGCTGGTGCGCGTACGCCTGTCGACACGGCTGGTGGCCGCGCGCGGCCGGCGCTTTGTCGGCTCAACGGTTCTGGTTGGCGAAGTCCGGGCATCAAGCAATCGCATCGGTGCGATTGTCGCGGCCTTCGACCAGGCCTCGATCCAGGTGAGCCGCGAGCTGGCCGACTGGACCGCAGCGCAGACCGCGCCCTGATCCGGCTTGCTTCAGAAGCAGCCCCGGACGGGTGCCGAAGCTGAACTCAGCTTTCGTCCTTGTCACGCTTGCCGGGACGCCGGGATTTGGGTGTCTCTTCCGTTGAGGCGCTGTCGGCGTCTTCCGGCGGCATGCTCGAGAGCAAATCCTTCCAGCGCCAGCCCGGCTCGCTTGCCTGACGGCCACCGCGTTCGGGGAAGCCGACACTGTTCTCGACAGCGCGTGGCGCCGCGCGGCGGGGTTGGCTGCCGGTGAGCGGGGTGTTCATTTCCTCGCTGATTTCCGGCGCCTCGGCCTGTGCGGCATCGTCTTCAACGGGCTTGCGCTTTCGGCCGGCCAGCGGGTCGGGCAGCTCATTGCTGCCTAGGTCCGGCACACGCCGCCCACCAGCGACGGAACCCATGCGCAACATGAAGTCGCTGAGCAATTCGTAATTCTGGCGGATGCGCGCCTGGAAGGCGGCATCGATTTCCTGGGATTCTTCGGCTGCGACCATGGCGGCGGCATTGAGCCCTTCCAGACCGCGCCGCAGGGCGTCAGCGGCTTCCTGGGCGCGTTCGCGTGCCATCACCGGCAGTTCGGCCAGACGGTCGGTCATGCTGTCGATATGACGCTCGACATTCTGGGTCTCGACCCGGGCCGATGCCAGCACGGCCTCGAGCCGGCGTTTCACCGCCTCGGCCGCCTCGTCGGCAACCTGCGATGCGCGCGCGGTCAGCTTGTCGGCCTCGGCGAGGCGTTGCTGGAAGGCGTCATCAGAGCGCTGTGCCGCATTGAAGGCGATCTCGTTGGAATGCTCGACCTTCTGCGTCACCGCATCGGCCTGCGCCTCGATTGCCTCGATCGCAGCCTCAGAGATCGATTTGGCTTCCTGGGCAGCGGCGACCAGCCGGGCCAGTGCGGCCTCGTGCTCGCGTGCGGCGTATTCGGATTCCGATCGCACGCGGCCGGCCAGGCTGTGGGCCCGTTCAAGGGCTTCATCGACCGATTTCTTGAAGGCCGCGGCGCCATTGGTTGAGGCCGAGGTGAGGGCATCGGCTCCGTCGCGTGCCGTCGTTGCCATGACTTCAAGCTCGGCACGATGGAAGTCGAGCGCAGCGGCGATCTTCTCCTGCTCCTTGCGCAGGGCCTCGCCGGCTTCGCTGAGCCGGCTGCGATGCTTGACATAGGCGGCATCGAGATCATCCGAGCGGCCCTTGAGGGTGTCGGACAATTCATGGAGATGCGCCGTGCGTTCGGACAGTTTGGTGGCGACGATATTGGAACGCTCGGTGACGGAATCGCCGGCGTCCTGCAGGCTTTCGACGCTGGCAAGAATGCGGCGGCCGCTATCGCTGGCCTGGTTGGAGGCAAGCTCGGCTGCAGCGGCGACCATCTTGGACTGGTCGGAGATCGCCGCGGCGATCAGCGCGGCCTTGTCGTCGAGGGATTCGGAAACCTCGCCGAGGCGCAGGCGTTCCTTGCGCAGCCCCTTGAGCAACTCCTCGGTGCGATCGCGGGCATCGGTGGCCGAGAGTTCAAGGGATTCCGCGTGATGGCTGATGACTTCTTCCATCGCGGCCAGACGGGCGAGGGCGCTTTCCAGCGCCGAATTGATGCGATCCACCTCGCCGGTGACGGCCTGGGACAGGGTCTGGACCTCGTGGCGCGCGTAATGGGCCGGCTCGGACAGGCGGCGGATGGCGCGTTCGACGCGGCGGGTATTGTGGGCATTGCGCACGACTTCGCGCGCCATGAGACCGCTCATGATGAACAGCAGAGCCGGGGCGATGGCGAAGACGGCCAGGCCGGTCAATTGCCCGAAACCGTATTGTCCAAGGCGTTCCAGCGACTGTACGCCCAGCGCGCCCCAGATGAAGGCGGTAGCGCCACCGACCCAGAGCAGGGCAAAACTGTTGGCCAGCCAGATCAGCCATGCGCCACCGGGGTGTTCTCCCGCAAGTGCCGCCTCGCGAGGCTCGACGTCCGGCGATTCGGCGGCCGCGACCGGCGCGGCGCTCGCGGCGACAGCCTGTTCGGCCTGTTGCTCAGCCAATTCGAATTCGGCGAGATGGACTGATTTTTCTAGCGTTTTATCGGTCATATTGCGCTCTATCGGGCCGTGAAACGTGATCGCTCCCGGACGGGGTATGCGGACAGATGGGCTCAAGAGAGCCATTCTGGCAGATGATAGCCGCAGACGCGCGCAATCGACACAGATAATCTATGCGAAATGGATGTTTGGCTGCGGTGAGCGGCCCCGGTGGGGCGGCGGGCTAGCCGTTATAGTGGTCCGATGGTGTGACAAAGACCGGCGTGGCGTCGCGGATCAGGAGCTCGGACCCGGCCAGACAATCACCGCTCGACACCTGCATGCCCAGGCTTTTGTCGGCCGCAGCGGCGGGTTGCCAGACGATGACCTGGCGCAGCTCGGTCGGTTCGGAGCTGAGGCAGGGTTGGGGCGGGGAATAGACGATGCCAAGGACCGACAGGGCCGCCACGGCGAACCACTCGATCAGGGAGACCAGTAACTGGATCATGACGTATTCGCACCCCAAGGCGTTTCCGCATGCGTGATTGAGTTATGAATATTATTGAGACTCGATACAATTCCCCAAACCGGGCAAGGTCGTGAAATCTTCGTAAGAATATGGCGGAAACCGGGCGAATTCGCCTCTGGGGAGCAAAAATGCCGGAACATGCGCCATCCCTTCGTCATCACACCCTGGACGCGTTGCGCGGTTTTGCCGTGCTGGCCATGCTCGCCGTCAATGTCCAGCTCTTCGCCATGGTCTGGATTGCGGCTGATATTCCCGGCCTGCAGACCGACTTCTCCGGCTGGGGCAATCGAGCGGTCTGGCTGGTCACCCAGAGCCTGATCTCGCAATCGGGCACGACGCTGTTCATCACCCTGTTCGGCGCCGCCCTGGTCCTGAGCGCTCAGGCGGCACGGCAGAACCCGGTGCGGCAATGGCCGCGCCTGAGCTGGTTGCTCTTGCTGGGCCTGCTGCACGCCTATCTGTTCTGGTATGGCGACATGCTGGTCCCGCTCGCCCTGGTGGCGATGATCGTCGTGGCCGCCAATGGCATGACACTGCGCGGCCTGTGGGGGCTCGGACTGGGGCTGATCGGCTTTACCGGCTTGATGCTTCTGGCGGGCAGTGCGATCGGCGGACTGATCGGTTCGCGGATCACGGCGGCCGAGGCGATGGGGTTCAATCCCGATGCCATAGCCGGAATCGAGGCGCTCTACCGCACCGGGTTTCTCGCCCGGCTCGGCTACAATATGAGCATCGCGCTGCAGTCGGAAATGATGCAGATCGTGTTCATGAGCGGGCGCATTGCGGGGTGCATGCTGTTGGGGATGGCCGGATTGCGCAGCGGCTTCCTGACCGGACAATGGCCGGTCCGGCACTACGCCTGGATCGCGGCTGTCGCGCTGGCGCTCGGCGTCCTGTTGTGCCTTGCCGGTGCCTGGAACGCCCTGGCCTCGGACTTCTCGCCCGCAGGCGTGCTGCAGAACCGGGTGGCGCAATATTTCGGCAGCCTGATCCTGGCGCTGGGCTATGCGGCGGCTTTCATGCTGGCGGCGAAACTGGATATCGCGGGCGCCGCGCGTGCGGCGCTGGCGGCGGTCGGTCGGATGCCGATCAGCAACTACCTCTTTCAGACCCTGGTGATGACATGGCTGTTCACCGGTTTTCCCGGACTGGGCCAGTTTGGTCAGATCGACAGGCTGGGCCAGGCGCTCATCGTGCTGTCGGTCTGGGTGGCCCAGGTGTTTGGTTCGATCTTCTGGCTGCAGCGCTACCGCTATGGTCCGGTGGAATGGCTGTGGCGCTCGCTCGCGGTCGGCCGGGCGCAGGCCTGGCGGCTCCAGCGCCCCTGAACGGCCCTCATTCCGCGTCCGGCTGGTTTTCCGGCATGGCGCGCTGGAATTCCGGCAGTGCCAGACAGGCCGCCTCGGCCGCCATCAGGGTCGGGAACTGGGCCAGATCGACCTCCCAGCGGCGGGCATTGACCAGTTGCGGCAGCAGATAGATCTCAGCCATGCCCGGCTTGTCGCCATGCAGAAAATCCGTCTTGCGCGGGACATCGGCCACCAGGGTCTCCAGCGCGGCCAGCCCGGACTGGGTCCAGCGGTGAGCCCAGGCTTTCATGCCGTCGGGGCCCTGGCCGAGATCGCCGGCGACGGCTTTCAAGACGCGCAAATTCTGCAGCGGATGCGTGTCGCAGCCAATCACTGCAGCCCAGGCGCGGACGCGGCAGCGCTCGATCGGGTCGGCCGGCAGCAGGGCCGGTTGCGGCCAGGTTTCCTCGATCCATTCGAGGATGGCGGGCGACTGGATCAAGCGGGCCTCGCCATATTCGAGCACCGGGACCAGGCCCTGGGGCTGCATGGCGCGCCAGGCCTCGCTCGATTGCTCACCGGCTTTCAGATTGATCGCGACCTGGTCGTATTCGACGCCCTTGAGATTGAGGGCGATGCGGAGCCGGTAGGCGGCGCCGGAGCGCCAATAGCCATAGAGCACAGGTTTCATCGCAGTCTCCCTCGGGCAGGCAATCAGGTGATGGTGAATTCGAGCGCCGGCAGGCCTTCGATTTCGGCGGTCACGCGATCATCGCGCTGCAGCGGCCCGACGCCGGCCGGCGTGCCGGTGAAGACAAGGTCGCCCGGCTTCAGCGTGAAATAGCGCGAGAGCTCCGACAGGACCCGCCGCGGGGGCAGCAACATGTCTGACAGATCGCCCGACTGGCGGCGCACGCCATTCACCTTCAGCGAAATGGCGCCGCGCTCGGGCACAGGACCGAAGCGCAACAGGCCGACGGGTGCCGAATTCTCGAACGCCTTGCCGATTTCCCAGGGGGCTCCTTTGGCTTTCATTGCGCCCTGCAGGTCGCGCCGGGTCAGGTCGACACCGACACCGCAGCCAAGGATAGCGCCGCCATCGCCCAGTGCGAGCACGAGTTCGACCTCGTGATGCAGATCCGCCGTTGCAGGCGGGTAGGGGATGGTGCGGGCCGTGCTGATGGCATCGGCCGGTTTCATGAAGAAGATGGCGTCGGTCTCGGCGCCCATCTCCTTGGCATGTTCGGCATAATTTCGTCCGATGCAGAAGATGCGGCGGACGGGAAAGCGCCGCGCATCGTCCTCGATGGGCAGGCTTGGCAGGGCGGGAGTCGGGATAATGTCGGTCATGGCAACGGGATAGCGCGTCGGGCGGGGTGACGTCGAGCGACATTTGGCTTGCCGCTGCAACGCGTTTGCGGCACCAGACCGGATATGGATGACAGCCCGACCCAGGACGAGACCGGCACCGCCCCCCTGCGGCTGGGCGACTATCTGCCCTACCGGCTGGCGATCGCGTCCAACCAGGTCAGTTCGATGGTCGCGCAGGCCTATCAGAGCCGGTTCGGGATCACGATCTGGGAATGGCGCGTCATCGCGATTCTCGGCGAGGGGCGCCCGCTCACCGCCCAGGCCCTGTGCGATGTCACGGCGATGGACAAGGTCTCGGTCAGCCGCGCGGTGCGTGCCCTGGCTGATCGCGGTCTGATCAGCCGCTCGCACAATGCCGCCGACCGGCGTTCGCGTCTGCTGTCCCTGACGGCCAGTGGCCGGGCGATCTATGCCGAGATTGCGCCGGTGGCGCTGGAGGCCGAACGCGATCTGCTTACGGGCCTCTCGTCTGACGAGGTGGCCCGGCTTACCGGCCTGCTCGACAGGCTGCGCGACCGGGCGCGCGAGCTCAAGGGGCCGTAGCCCGCCCAACCTCACGCCGGGCACCGAGCTGGCTGACGATGCGGCCGGAGGCGAGCATCGCCAACACGGTGGCCGCCGCGAACAGATAGACGCCGGGCAGGGTGGAGGCTGCGAAGACAAGATTGTCGCGCACGCCGAAAATCACCAGGGCCAGCACCAGTACATCCGCCATCGACCATTTGCCCAGCCGCTCGAGCCAGCGCAGATCGCCGCCGCCGGCGTCCGGCCTACGGGAAAATTGCAGACGCCACATCCAGATCAGTTTGAAGCCCGGAAATATGACCGAGAAGCCCAGCACGATGCCGGCGAGCAGGAACTCGCTGTCCTGCAGCAGGGCCCATCCGAAGCCGAGAATCGAATGCTCTCCGCTCCACAGACCGAACTGGGTTGTGCGCAGCGCCGGTAGCAGCAAGCCCAGTGGCAGCAGGCAGGTCGCGAGCACGAGCAAGGCGGTCGTCGCCTGTCCGGCTCCCTGATCGGCCAGTGCGCGCCGCGCCATGTCCCCGTCCGCTTTCCCCATCCAGACGTCATGCAATCCAAAACGGGCAAAACAACGGCAGGCCAGAAGGCCGTCGCGGGCGGTCCACCGCATCGGGTCATAACGTATTACCCGGAATAAGGGTGTGGTTAAGGGCGCGAAACTACACGGATTGCCGACACGTGTTCCCCCCGGGTGTCATTGTGAAAGGACAGGATTCCCCCCATGCAAAAATTCTTACTGACAGTCATCGCCGGTGCGCTCCTGACAGCGCCGGTTGCGGCTGAAACCACCCAACGCGACCTTGAGGTCATCGGTCGCGCCCTGGGTTTTGTCGAAGGCGCCAGTGGTACAACCCGCGTTGTTGCCATCGTCTACGATGCCGGCAGCGAAGCTGAAGCCCAGGCCCTTGCCACGACGATGGGCAGTGGCCTTTCGGCTGGCCGCGTGACGCTGACTCCCCGGCTGGTTGCCGCGTCGGACACGAGCGGTCTTGCCGGTGCCGATGCTGCGGTTCTGCTCGGCTCTGCCGCTGGCGATGCCGGCGTCTTCGCCGCGACCAGCGCCAATGGTGTGATGAGCGCTTCCACCGATATGAGCTGTGTCGAGTCCGGCAAATGCGTGATGGGCGTCCAGAGCGCGCCGTCCGTACGGATCGTCGTCAATAGCGGCGCGGCTTCGGCCTCATCGGTCTCCTTCGCGGCGGCTTTCGCAATGATGGTTGAAGAAATCTAGGTGGGCCGGAGCCCCCAACGAGGACATATTATGAAAACGACGACATTCCTGACGACAATCTCCGCAATTGCGCTCTCGGCCGCTTTCAGCGCCGGCGTGTCTGCCCAGGAGCTTGATTACACCTCGATGAGCGAGATGTTCGGTGAAGCCGTGACGGCCGGTGCCACTGGCGCTCCGCAACGCGCTTCCGATGTGCCTGCAACGATGATCATCATCACCCAGGACGAAATCGCCCGTTTCCCGGAATACGACATTCCCGGCATCCTGCGCCATTATGGCGGCGTTGACGTCACTCGCTACGCCTATGGTGATGGCCAGGTCTCTGTCCGTGGTGCCGCGACCGGCTACACGCCGCGCCTACTGGTGCTGGTCAATGGCCGCGAAGTCTATCTCGACAGCTATGGCTATACTGCCTGGTCGACCCTTCCGGTCCAGCTCGACGAGATTCAGCAGATCGAAGTCGTAAAGGGCCCGCAATCGGCGCTCTATGGCTTCAACGCGGTCGCCGGCGTGGTCAATATCATCACCCGCAATCCGAACCATGGTGACTACACCCGGCTGCGCGTCGATGCCGGCACGGATGAGTATCAAGGCATTTCCTTCACCGCCGCGCGCCAGCTCGGTGACAACATCGCCATCCGCGCCAGCTATGGTGCGTCCGAAGCCAATGAATTCGCGCCCTTTGCCGATCACACCACCGCCATCCGGCTCGCTGGGGAAGATCCGGACTTCAGCCGCGAAACCGGTGCCTTTGAAGGCCGTTTCCGTTTCACCGACAAGATCAACCTGACGCTCGAAACAAGCTTCTCGAATGTGCAGGCGTCCGAAGGCGACAGCATCTACTATGCTGAAAATACCGGTTACACGCTCGTCTCCTACAAGGGCGATCTGGAAGCCGATACCGAATGGGGCTTCCTGACCCTGTCTGCCTACCGCAATGAGACGGAAATCGAGTATGCGTTCGGGGCACTGACGGCGAGCCTGAATACGGTGCGCCTGCAGGACCTCTTCCGGATCGGCAGCCATGATACCGTGCGGCTTTCGGTCGAGTTCCGTGAGGGCGAAACCGGATCGTTCCCGGACCCGACCAATGGCGATTTCGGTTATGAGACCACGGCCGTTTCGGCGATGTGGAACCACAAGTTCAGCAATGCGCTCGAGCTGACCCTGGCCGGTCGCTATGACAGTGTCGACTGGAGCCGTGACGGAGAACCGAACCCGGCGCTCTACTCCTTCAGCCAGGCTGATTATGACGTCTCCATCGAAGAGCCGAGCTATAACGCGGCTCTGGTCTGGCGACCGGAATTCGGCGGTGCGGTTCGCCTGTCGGCGGCTCGCGGCGTCCAGGCGCCGACGATGTTCGATATCGGCTTCACCATGCCGGTCAATCTGCCGGGCCTCACCGTTGTGGCGTCGGGCAATCCGGATATCGAGCCTTCGATCGTGACCAATTACGAGATCGCCTACGACCGGTCGCTGACCTCGACGGTCACCTTCCGCGGGGCGATTTTCCTGCAGGAAACCGAAGGCGTGAAGAGCCAGCTTGGCATTGCGCCGGATGTGTTTCCGCCGTCCGTGCCGGTTCCGACCTTCCTGTTCAACAATCGCGGCGATACCCGCGTCTCGGGCGTTGAGCTGACCTTCGCCGGGCGTCCGGACAATGGCTGGTCGTGGGATGCCAATTACACCTACAAGCAGGTTGAGGACGATATGTCCCTCTTCCCGTTCTACACGCCGCTGAACTTTGAGGAGGCGACACCGTCCCACATTGCGAACGGACATCTGGGATGGACCGATGGCCGCTTCACTATCGACGGATACGCGAATTATGTGTCGGCGATCAACATGCCGATGCAACCGGTCTTCGGCACCCTCACGCTCGTGCCGATCGACGCGTATATCGCCCTGTCGATGCGCGGTGCCTACCAGATCAACGATCACTTCACGGTCGCTGTGAACGCCCAGAATGCGAATTTCGGCGATGGAGAGGTCACCAATTCGACCAATCAGACCGAGTCGCGCGTCTGGGTCTCCATCAGTGCAGGCTTCTAGGGAATGACCTGACGCCCCGGTGAAACAATGCCGGGGCGTCAACCCTGACTTAAACGGTTCGGGCAGAGAGTCGGCCCTGCCGGATTCGCATTCGCGGACTTGCTCGCAGGAGGGCTCGATGGCCAAGCGTAACAAATCATTCAATCTCACGATCGCACGGTCATTCGCCGTGGCGCCAATCGCGGCCATCCTCGCGCTCGCCGCCGTTGCCGGCCTCGGGACCTGGTCGTTGATGCAGGCCTCGGCCAGCCAGGCGCGCGTCATTGCGGGCATGGAGGTCGGCGTTGACCTCAGCCGCATGCAGACGACGCTGGAAACCATCAATGCCGACGTCTTCCAGATCATCACCGCGCAGGCGGCGGGGCAGGGCATTGACGTCATGAGCGCTTTCGAGCCCGTGGCAGAGAATATCAACCAGCTTTCAGCCTCGGTCGAAACCCTGCGGCCGTTTGCCGATCAAGCCGGTCGCGGCGAAACCATCGACCGCCTGACTGAACAATTGGCGCTCTACCGCGACGCGCTCGATTTCGTTGGCCAGATGCTGGAACTCGATTTTGTCAGCTCGGTTGCATTCCTGGCGCCATTCGATGCCGTTTTCACCGAATTGAGCGGCGATCTCACGGAACTCGCCGACACGGCTGCCAGCCTGTCGCGCGCCGATGCTGACCTGGCCGATGCAGCCGCGCGGACGGCCATCATGGTGTTTGTCGGCCTGACCGCGCTGGTTGCGGTCGGCCTGATCTCGCTGTCCGTCTTCTTCGGGACGCGGATATCCAGGTCGGTCCGCTCGATTGCCGATGCGACGGAAACCCTGGCCAATGGCGACTACTCGCTGGATATCGCTGCGCTGGAACGCACGGACGAACTGGGTGCCGTAGTCGAGAGCCTGAAACATTTTCGCGAGAAAGGCCTCAAGGCCGAAGAGCTCGAACAGGAACAGCGCGCAGCGACCGAGGCACAGGAACGCCGTGCGACCCAGATCAATGATCTGGCCCGCGCCTTTGACACCGAAGTCATGACCCTTTTGGGCGAGGTGACCGAAGCCTGTTCCTCGATGTCGGTTATTTCCGAACAGCTCTCCACGGCTGCCGTTGAAGGCTCCACCATGAGCGGCATGATGGCGACATCGGCCGCAGAGGCCTCAAGCAATGTCGAGTCGGTGGCGGCAGCTTCCGAGCAATTGTCCGCGTCGATCCAGGAAGTCACGCAGCAGATCCAGAACTCCTCGAACATGGCGGCCCAGGCTGATGAGCGCTCCAAGGCGGTTCAGACCGTGGTCGACAATCTCGGCTCGGCCGCACAGCAGATCGGCAATGTCGTCCAGCTGATCAATGATATTTCGGAGCAGACCAATCTGCTCGCCCTCAATGCCACCATCGAGGCGGCGCGTGCCGGTGAGGCGGGCAAGGGGTTTGCGGTTGTCGCTTCGGAAGTGAAGTCCCTCGCGGCGCAGACGGCCCAGGCGACGGGCGATATTCGCGGCCAGATCGAGGCGATCCAGGAGGCTGCGGCCTCCTCGTCGGCTTCGATCGGTGATGTCACCCGCGCGGTTGCGGAGATCAGCCGGGCCTCTGCCGCGATCGCAGCGGCTTCGGAAGAGCAGAGCGCTTCCACGCGCGAGATCTCGGGCTCGGTCGCGCATGCTGCCACCAGTGCCCGCTCGGTTTCCGACAATGTCGGTGCCGTCTCCCGTTCTGCGATGCAGACCGGCGAGGCATCCCAGGAAGTGCTCAATTCCGTGCGTAGCGTCTCGGAACGCGCCGAGCGGCTGAACAAGACGGTCGAAACCTTCCTCAACGAGGTTCGCAAGGTCGGCTGAACCCTCCCCCCGACACCACCTTGCAGAGCGCCGCGCCCGGACTGTTTCAGTTCGGGCGTTGTGCGTTCCGGCCATGGCCAGGCCGGCCGGATTCCGTGTGCATGCGAGGAAAAAGGAGATTGGTGCGCCCACTAGGATTCGAACCTAGGACCCGCTGATTAAGAGTCAGCTGCTCTACCAACTGAGCTATAGGCGCGCCGGGGTTGGAGGCGGCGGAACATACGCGAGAATTGGCACAAAGCAAGAGGTTGATCTCAGCGCCGGCATGGCCCGGGCGTGGCGCCGGGGGAGGCGGCAAGGCGGTGTTTACCCTGGGCGCAGAATTTGCGGGGGCATCGCGGCGCGTTAAGCGGGATGTTAAGGAGGCGCGTGCGAGCTTGCGGCGATGAGATCTGCCCCTACCAACGCTGCGGCGCCCGTATTCGATGCCGCCCATCTGGCCCGCTATACCGGTGGTGATGCTGCCCTGAAGGCGGAATTGCTGGCACTGATGTGTGAACAGGCGGAGCGCTGTATCGGCCTGATCGCTGCAGCGCCGGATCGCCAGACCTGGATATCCGCCCTGCATACGCTCAAGGGCGCGGCACGCGGTGTCGGCGCGTTTGCACTGGGTGAGGCCTGCGAGGCGGCGGAGACGGCACCGGAGGCGGGCTGGCCGGCAGCGGCCGAGGCCGTGGCGCTGGCCTTTGCCGCAACACGGCGTTGCTTCGACGCCAGCTGATCAGCCGTCAGTCTTCGCGCGTGCGATCCCAGACTTCGAATTCATAGGCAATCGAGCGGCTGACCAGTTCACGCCAGACCGGTTCCGCGATCGCTGTCGTGAGACCGACACGCTTTGCCTCGGTGGTCACCTTGGTGATCACATCCTCGATGCGCCAGTCATCATGCACGACATCGCGCGACGGCTTGATCCGCGCGGCGGCCTCCATATAGCGGGCCCGCTCGGCAATCAGCGCCACCAGCTCGCGGTCAACGGCATCCACGCCCTCGCGGACCTGGGCCATGCTGGTGCATTCCTCCGGCGAGGTGCGTGTGGCAGCGGTCACTGTCGTCATATCGGCTCAACCTGTTCCAGTCCTGATGCGCTTATAAGCGGCGCGGCGGCATCCCCCAAGAGGCGAGCTGTCACACCTGGGCTGCGGGCCGCATTGCCTGTTCGACCTGCCCGCCAGCCGCGCTATGGTGGCGGCGAAACAAGGGAGAGTCGCGATGACGCAGCCGGTCAGGATTTATGGCGATCGCCGCAGTGGCAATTGCCTGAAGGTGAAATGGACCGCCGATTATCTCGGCATTCCCTATGAATGGCACGAGATTGACGTCCAGAAAGGCGAGACGCGCACCGATGATTTCCTCGCCATCAACCCGGCCGGCCAGGTGCCGTGCCTGGAACGCGAGGACGGCCGGCTGCTGGCCCAGTCCAACGCCATCATCTTTCACCTCGCCGGCGGTTCGCCGCTGATCCCGGCCGACAGTTTCGACAAGGCGAAAATGCTCGAATGGATGTTCTGGGAGCAGTACAGCCATGAACCGGCCATCGCCGTTCGCCGCTTCCAGAAGGCCTTCCTGAAACTGCCCGAGGATTCGATTGATCCGGCGCTGATGGCGAAAGGGCGCCGCGCCCTGGGTGTGATGGAGATGCGCTTGTTGTCGCGTGACTTTATCGTTGGAGACTCCATGACGCTCGCCGATATCGCCCTGGTCGCCTATACGCGCCTGGCCGATGAAGGCGGGTTCGATCTCGATGAATTCCTCAATGTGCGCGGCTGGGTCGCCCGCATCGACCAGGAGCTGGGGCTTGATGTCGATGATGGTCGTGTCAATCCGATTGGCTAGCGTGTGGACCTGACGCAAACCATCGAAGCTGTGCCGCAATTCGGGCTGTGCGAGGCCGGCGCGCCCTATATCGACCGTCCCTGCGCCTTCGGTATCGCGCTGGACGATCAGGCGCGGATCGCGGTCGTGCGCATTGCGCGCGAGACCTATGTCAATTGGGACCTGCCCGGCGGGATGATCGATCCCGGCGAGAGCGAGGCCGAGGCCCTGGCGCGCGAATTCTGCGAGGAGACCGGCTGGACGGTCCGGCCCGGCGCCCTCGTGACGCGGGCGGAGCAGTTCACCATCACCCGCACCGGCGAGCGGCGGCGCAATCAGTGCGGCTTTTTCCTGTGTGCCCTCGACGAGATGACTGATGGCAAGATCGAGGACGACCATGAACTGGTCTGGCTCGACCCGCATGAGGCACTCCTGCGCCTGCGCCATGAAGCGGCCGCCTGGGCGGTGACGCAATGGCTGCGCATGGGGCGGGTGTGCGGCACGCGACGCTAGCTAGCGCGCCAGTTCCCGGATTGCCTCGTCGACACCTTCCAGAGTCAGCGGGAACATGCGCTGGGGGCCGATCAGATCCTGCACCAGCTTGGTCGAGTGGGAATATTCCCACCATTCCTCGGGCTGGGGATTGAGCCAGATCAGATTGGGCCAGGTCTCGACCAGGCGCTTGATCCACACCGCACCGGGCTCGTCATTCCAGCCTTCGACCGATCCGCCTGCATGGGTGATCTCATAGGGTGCCATGGCGGCATCACCGACGATGATCACCTTCCAGTCATGCGGATATTTGTGGATCAGATCGAGCGTCGGCACCGTCTCGGCGCGGCGGCGCAGATTGGAACGCCACACGCCCTCATAGGGGCAATTGTGGAAGTAGAAATATTCCAGGTTCTTGAAGGTGGAACGTGAGGCCGAGAACAATTCCTCGCACAGCTTCACATAGGGGTCCATCGAGCCGCCGACATCGAACAGGGCCAGAACCTTGATCGCATTGCGCCGTTCCGGCCGCATCACGACATCAAGCCAGCCCTGGCGGGCGGTGGCGCTGATCGTATTGTCGAGGTCGAGTTCTTCCTGGGCGCCGTCGCGGGCGAATTTGCGCAGGCGGCGCAGCGCGACCTTCAGATTGCGTGTCCCCAGTTCTCGGTCCCCGTCGAGATCCTTGTAACGCCGCTTTTCCCACACCTTGGCCGCCCGGCCATGCTTGCCCGGACCGCCAATGCGAACGCCGGCCGGGTTATAGCCGCCATGGCCGAATGGCGATGTGCCGCCGGTGCCGATCCATTTCGATCCGCCCTCATGGCGCTTTTCCTGCTCGGCGAGGCGCTTTTTCAGGGTCTCCATCAACTCGTCGAAGGGGAGGGCCTGCATCGCAGCCTTCTCTTCCTCGGTGAGGAGTTTTTCCATCATGGCCTTGAGCCATTCATCGGGGATCTCGTTCTCGCCGAACAGATCGCCCAGCGTCTCGACGCCCTTGAAAACATGGGCGAAGACCTGGTCGAACTTGTCGAAGGCCTTCTCGTCTTTGACCAGGGCAGCGCGGCTGACGGCGTAGAAATGGCCGATATCCGGATCGATGGCGCCCTTGTCGAGGGCCTCGAGGAGCGTCAGGTATTCCCGCGTCGTGACGGGGATCTTGGCGGCGCGCAGCTGGGTGAAGAAATGATGGAGCATGGCGGCAACCTAGCGGTCTTCTCCCCGCAGGAAAAGGCGGCCATGTGCCCATGGCAAAACGGCCCCACCCGAAGGCGGGGCCGTCCAGTCATACGGGAAGCAGGCTCTAGAAGTCGTAGCCGATCTCGACCCCCAGGACGCGCGGCGTCGAGATTGTTGCGAACGGCGTGCCGAGTGTGTCGGCGGTGAGATTATTGACGCCCTCGACATACTGGTTATCGAACAGATTGTTCGCGAAGGCGCTGATTGTCAGGTTCTCATTTGGTGCCGTCCAGCGCAGCCGCAGATCGGTGCGGTTGCGCGCTTCGCCGGTCTCGAATGCGGCATAACCGCCGCAAGTGCCCTGCAGGATCGACTGGCTGTTGCACCGGCTTTCGCCGCGATAGGAATGGTTGGCTTGCAGGGTGAGGTCACCATTGCCGCCCCAGTCGATCACGTATTCCGCACCGACGGCGAGATTCCAGTAGGGCTCGCCCGTGGGCTCTCCGGACAGATCGGCGCCGTTGCTGTCGACGCGGCGTTTGTGGGTCGAGTCGAGCCATTGCGCATTGCCGTAGAGGCGCAGCGCTTCGGAGACGTCCCAGTCCAGTTCGAGATCGACGCCAATGGCCTCGTCATCGGAGGTCTGGACGAGATATTGCGGGATGCCGCCGCCGGTTGGCACGACCAGGCGCACGGATTGCTTGCCTTCATACAGATAGGAGAAGACCGACATGTTGAAGATCAGGTCGGGATGGATGAAATCGGATTTGAAGCCGAATTCCCAGCTCGTGACATTCTCGTTCTGGAAGCGCGAGCCGACCTCGACCGAGTTGAAACCTCCGGCCTTGTAGCCTTCGCTGTAGGAGCCATAGACCATGACATTATCGGTCAGCTGGTAGTCCAGGACGAGGCGCGGGCTGAGATTGCTCCAGCTGTCGCGCTGGATGCAGGCGACATTCTCCGCGACATTGACGCCGTTGTCGCAGGCCACGCCGGCCAGCGGCGAGAGGTCGAACACGAAGTCAAACAGGAAGTCGGACGGTGAGGCGCCGGCAAGGCCGAGGATGCCGGCACTGTCCAGGGCCGCCAGGGTCTGGTCGAGACTGTCAGCCTGGCGCGAGCCATTGAGCCACTGGAAGCTCTTCTCATCCTCGGTATAGCGAAGGCCGAAGGAGAGATTCATGCGGTCCGTGACCGACCAGATCATGTCGCCATAGATGGCGCGGGCGGTGAACTCACCTTCATTGTACATATTCTCCGACCACGGGTGGCCGAGCATGGAGAAGGCCAGATTAAACGGCACGAGAAGTCCGTATTCGAGATCGGTAAAGGGCGTGCCGGCACCGATATTGCCCAGCACCGTGTTGACCGTATCGGTATAGGTGTGGGTCTCGGACACCTGAGAAGCGGACTCATCATAATAGCTCGCACCGATCAGCCAATCGACCGGTCCGGACGTGCCGGCCAGGCGGAGTTCCTGATAGAAGGCTTCATTCTCCTCGACATTGCTGGTGTCGAAATAGGTGTCGATTCGGTTGGTCCCGTCCTCGTCTTCGCGATTCATCGTGCTGAACTCGCGATAGGAGGTCAGCGAGGTCAGCGTCATGTCGCCGATCTCCTGATGGATGGTCAGCGTCGTTTCGGCCAGGTCACGCGACTCGCGATTGATGGCGACATCATTGCGGATCGGTGCGCTGAACGGGTTGAGGAAGGTGGTGCTGTCTACCGGCAATGCAGGCGTAGCCGGATAGGCGGGAAGGTCGACAATGCCGATCGCCGGACGAGCGTCCTGGCTGATATTGTCGCGGCTGTGGCGCAGCAGGATCTCCGTTGACGGTGTCGCGTTCCAGCGCACCGTGATCCGGTCGGCCGAGCCATTCTCCCGGCGGTAGTCCTCGCCGGTGACGGTATCGGTGAGCCAGCCATCGGCCTTGTTGCGCAGGATATTGGCGCGGATTGCGAGATTGTCGGTGATCGGGATGTTGATCATGCCCTCGGTGCGTACGCGGTTATGGCTGCCAATTCGCAGCGCCATCCGTCCTTCCAGCTCATCGCTCGGCTGACGGGTGATGATCGAGACGGCACCGGCAGCGGAATTGCGCCCGAACAGTGTGCCCTGTGGCCCCATCAGGACCTCGATGCGCTCGATATCATTGAAGGCGAGCAGGGATGCGCCGGAGCGGGCCGCATAAATGCCGTCGACATAGATCCCGACCGCCGGGTCGGTGCCGACACCGAAATCGCTCGTTGTGATGCCGCGGATCGAATAGCGCGGTTGGGTCGGGCTGCCATTGGAGACATCAAGGCCGGGGACGAAAGCTTCCAGGTCGCCCATATCATCGGCGGCAACGGAATCGATGAATTCGCTGTCGAGCACTTGCAGCGAAATCGGTACGTCCTGGGAGGACTGGGCGCGCTGTTGGGCCGTGACGGTGATGACGTCCTGGGTTTCAGCCGTATCCTGCGCCATCACGGGCGCTACGAGAATGCACGCGACCGACGAGGCCAGCAGGCAGCGCAGGCTATTCCGGCGTGTTGAAGTGGTGAGTCTCATTCTTTCCCCCTGGGCATTGGCCCGTTCACGGCCGGACGCCGCGCAACGTGCGGCGCCAGCCGTTTTGCGCTTGGTAAATCGGCTTCTTTTGCGATATAAACGAAACAGAATTTTTTTCAGGTATTCAAGTGGCCTGCATGGCTGTTCTTGCGATGTCAGCTGTCTGACGTAAATTGGTCACACTTGTTTCAACGGCATGATGTGCGAATTTGCAGTGTGATATCAAAGAGGCTGACCGTGAACGAGCGTGCTCCCACAGAAATGGTTGATCTGGAGCGTCGGGCGGCACCGCAACAGAAGCGCTCGCAAGTGCGGATCGCAAAGATTGTCGCGGCAACCAAACGTCTGTTGGAGCGTGATGAGGCCGATACCATCACCACCACGGCCGTCGCGGCAGAGGCCGATGTGCCGGTCAGCTCTGTCTATCGTTACTTCCCGAATATCTATTCGATCCACCGCACGATCCTGGAGGAATTCAAGATCGAGACCGACCGGATCGTGTCCAGCATCCTGGAGGATCCCGAGGAGCAGGACTGGGAGGCGAGCCTCTCCAGCATGATTTTCGGTCTGCGCGAACTGGTCGCCAACAATCCGTCCTATGGCGCTGTTTTCCGTCTCACCCTGATGACGCATGAACTGCGTGCGGTGCGGCAGGCCTGGAATCTGCGCCTAGCCAGTGTGCTCGCGACGCGCTGGCGCCGCGGGCTGGACGGCTTCCATGGTGGCAATCCGGATGTCGTCGCCCGGATGGCGGTCGAGATCTATTGCGCGGCCGAGATCCTGATCTTCGAGGCGCGGGACAAGCCGGAAGAGGGCGAGGCCTATTTCACGGAAGCCCTGATGGCGCTGCAGCGCTATCTCGAGCCCTATCTGGCCCCCGGCCAGGACTGATCAGCCGCAATCACCCGGCAGGCTCTCGATCCATTCCCGGATCAGGGCGACGCCTTCGGTATGGATGGTCGAGCGCCCGATCTCCGGCATCATCTGGTCGGGATGAATATTGTCGAGGCGGAAGAGCAGGATCGAATTGTCCGGCTGGCCGGGGAAGATATCGAAGGGGCGATCACCGGTCCCGGCACCGGCCGCGACGGGCGGCTTGCAGAAGCCGGCAGCGGGGCTGTGCGGCACGCCCGGTTCCAGGTCCAGACCTGAGGTGTCTGCCGGTCCCACCGGGCTGTGGCAATGCGAGCAATTGGCGTCGAGATAGGCGCGGGCGCGGGCTTCAAGCGGCGCCGTCACATCTTCCCAGTCGGCATTGCGCGGCGCATCCGCTGTGTCCGGCGCGCCGGTGAGGAAGCCCACTTCGGTGAGGTATTCAAGCTGGTTCCGTGTTCCGTCAGGATAGTCGAAATCGCGATTGAGATGGCGCGGTTTCGGACCGATCGGAGCGATGGCGCGTGTATTGGAATCCGGGGCATGACAGCTGGCGCATTGATTGGTGTCGGGCATGACGTAATCGAAGTCGATCTGCTCGCCATCGGCGCTGATCATCTGCAACGGCACAATATCGCCGAAACGGTGCAGGACTGCGTCGGTCTGGTCCTCGTTCCAGCGATAGGGGATGGCCGACCAGCCATCCTCGCGGTGGACCAGGATGCGGGTCTCGATCAATTGCACGCGCGAGAGGTCGAGGCTGCCATCGGCATTGGTCATGCTGTGCCCGTCGCCGGCCGCGACCATGCCGGGGGTGTCGGCGAGCGGATAATAGAAGGTCTTGGTGATGACGGTGCCGACCGGGAAGTCGAGCGCAGCGCCTTCGCGATACGTGGCCTGCGTGCCCGGCGGCATCCAGATGGTACGAAGTTTGAGTGCGTAGTCGGTGAAGAGCGGTGTGTTGAGATCGTAGGGGACCACGCCCTCGGCCAGGTGGATCTGACCGCCGGCCACGCCCAGCTGCCCCCATTCGGAGAGCAGCCCGGGATTGCCGGTGGCGTGATATTGCGGTGTCGCGCGCCCCGGCGAACAGGCCGCCAGCGAGATCGCAATCAGCAGCAGCAGGGATCCGCGCAACACACTCATGATCACGCTCCTAGTTTGCGAAGGCCAGTTCGACGCCGCTCAGCGGCTCGAGGGCGCAGCTGAAGGCCTCGGTGTCGAGCCGCGGCGAGGCATAGCCATTCGGGCCGTCGGCATTGAGGACCTCGACCGGGTCGCTATTGCAGATGCGCAGCTCGGCGGGCATCGCGCCATCGACAAACTTGCCCTCATCGACATAGCCGTCAAACAACACATCCGGCAGGGCACCATTAAGACCAAACATCGCGACTTTCAGGGCCGTCAGATCCAGCCCGTCCGGTGACGTGCCGCCGCCGGAATAGGTGTTGTCATGGATCCAGATTGCTTCCGGATAGGGATCGAAATCCTCCTGCACCGAGTAGGAAGAATAGCCGGTCGAGTGCAGGCTGGAGATGATGATGTTGGCGGTGTTGTTGTCGGAGATCCGGTTGTTGAAAATCTCGACCTGGTCATTGGAATTGATGACGATGCCCGAGCCGGCCGGAACGCTGGCGACCGGGGTGCCGGCATGGCCGAAATTCTCGGTATTGTTGGCGAAGACGTCATTGTCGTAGACGCGGGTGTGATAGCCCGGCTGTGGCAGGTTGGGCATGTTGAAGACGAGAATGCCGCCGGTATTGTTGGTGGCGGTATTGCCATAGACATCGGCGCCGATGCAGTTCTCGATCTCGATGCCGGCGACATTGTATTCGGCGCGGCTGTTGCGAACGATCACATTGCGCGACTGACCGACATAGATGCCGGCATCCGACGCGCCGATCGAGACCGTGTTCTCGATCAGGACATTGGTGGTCTGGACCGGATAGATGCCATAGGCGCCATTCTCGGTCGCATAGCCATTGGTCCATTCCACACGCACGCCGCGGATGATGATGTTCTCGCCGCCATTCACCTTGAGGCCATCGCCGATCGTGTCTTCGATGGCGAGGTTTTCCAGTGTGAAGTCATTGCCGGTGACGATCAGGCCTTCAGCGCCGGCAATCTGGTTCTGGAAGCTCAGGATGGTCTCGTCCATGCCCGCACCGCGAATGGTGACGCCATCGACATTCAGGCTGAGCGAGCGGGTGAAGCTGTAGACCCCGGCCGGGATCTCGATCACATCGCCGGGCTGGGCGTCGATCAACTGCTCCAGCAGCACTGTCTGGTAGTCGCTGTCCGCCGCTGACAGGTCGCGCGACGTGTCGACCTGGTTGCCGCAGGCAGCCAGCGTCAGCGCGGCGGCGCCCAAGATCATGTTCCGCATTGTCGTCTTCATCCCGATTTCCCCGTATCCACCTATGCATCCCTGCCGCATAGCGACATGGATTGCCCTGACAGCGAAAATTCCACATTCCGGGAAGGGACACAATCGGAAACAGAAACATTTTCTGATTTTTTGACAGGTCGGTGACCCCGGCGGTCTCGTCGGCAGGTGAAGGTGTGGTGGCGCATGGCCCCGGCCGGGGCGCCGCCGCACGCCGCTGCCGGGCTCACCGGTTTGTGATTGGCCGTCCGGACGCCTGTCGCCGCATCATCGGGTCCAATACCGCGAAAATCAGGGGGAGTGGCCATGTTCGGTTTTCTGAGTGTGATCGCCGGTTTGATGCTGGTGCAGACACCCGTGTCAGAGCCGGACGACTGGGGTGATGCGCCGGAGACGGACTTTGCCGCCGCGCTGCAAACACCCCAGGCCCGCGCCTTTGATTTCTGGATCGGGGAATGGCGCTCGAACTGGCGCCTGCGCGATCCGGACGGGTTGGGCTTTGCCGCCGAGGGCCAGCAGGTGCATCAACAGGTCTTCACCATGCTCGGGGGCAAGGCTGTGGTCGAGCTGGCCTGGCCGTTGGAGGCCACCGACGCGGCCGGGCGCGCTTCGGGTATTTCGATCCGTTATCTCGATGGCGAGACGGGGGACTGGATCATGGCCCAGCACTGGCCGCGTCCGGGCTGGGATGGTGTCGCCTTCATGGACCAGCTGATCGGTCCGGAAGAAAATGGCCGCATCGAGCTCTACAGCCATGACCCGGCACGCTCGACGCCGGAAACGACCAGTACCCGGCGCTATACATTCACCGATATCAAGCCGGACCATTTTCGCTGGGAAGGCGCCAATACGGGCGATGGTGGCGATAGCTGGTCGACCTGGACCGTGATCGACCTCTATCGCCTGGGGCAGGACGCTGTGAGCACGCCGCGGGGTGGGCCGTGGCCCGGCTTTCAGCCCGGCCGGATCTGTAGCGAGGCGCCGCATGGTGCATTTGACGTGCTGGAGGGGCGATGGACCGTCTCCGGCGCGGACGCGAACGGCGAGCCGGTCAACGGTCATCTCGACGCCGGCCGCTTGCTTGATGGTTGCGCCATCGCAGGCGTGCTGGACATCTCCGGCCGGGAGACCTTCCTGGCGTGGAGCTGGTCATCCATGTTGCAGCTCTGGACCCAATTCAGCCTCTCCGATGCCCCCGGCGAGCGGCATCGCTATGCGATCGCTTCGTCTGGCGGCGAAGGCGCGGTATTCTTCGATGCACCCGGAGCGACGATCGCTTCGCCGACAGAGAATTATTATGCCGGGTTGCGCGGTGCGCCGGCGGCGGCGCTGGATCGTTGGGTCTGGCAGCGCCTGGATGCGGAGGGTGCCGTCATTGTGCAAGAGCGCCGCGCCAGCCCCGAGGCGGACTGGACCACGGCTTCCACCTACACCCTGTCGCCGCCGTCGCGCTGATCCGTCAGACGGGGGCCAGCGCCTCCAGTGCCGCGACATCCGCCTGCATCAGCGCGTCCGATGCCGCGGCGATCTGCTCGACCGGCCAGTCCCACCAGGCCAGTGCGAGCATGCGTTCGATATCGGCCTCCGGCAGGCGCCGCTTGATGGTCCGTGCCGGATTGCCGCCGACGATGGTGTAGGGTTCGACATTGCTGGTGACGACCGCCTTGGTGGCGATAATCGCGCCATGGCCGACGGTGACGCCAGGCATGATGGTCGCGTCCCAGCCGATCCAGACATCATGCCCAATCGTGATACCGCCCTTGTTGGGCCAGGGCCCGGGATCGGGCTCGCCCCAGCAGCCGAAGATGGGGAAGGGATAGGTGGAGAGCCGGTCGGCGAAATGATTGCCGCCATTGAGCACGAAGCTGGCATCGGCGGCGATCGAGCAGAATTTGCCGATCACGAGCCGGTCATCGATGAAATCGAAGGCGTATTTCACCTGGTCGGCAAAGCGCGCCGGATCGGTGAAGGAATGGATATAGCTGTAATCCCCCGCCTCGATCTTGGGATGATCGGCGAGCAGGGGTTTGAGATAGGCCATCGACGGCGCCGCCGGCATGGGATGCAGCGTCATCGGATCGAGGGCAGGGTGGATGGCGGACGTGGGTGTGGAAGCAGGCATGAGCGGACTCCGGGCGTAATTTCACAAATCATCGGGTGAAATGCGCCCCCGGTCTCCCGAGCGGCGCGGCTTAGCCGCGCTGGTCCATGTCGCTCTCCATTGGTCTGGCAGTCAACATACAGTCCGCCCCGCCCTGTGATCAAGGGGCACTATTCGGTCTCCGATCCGCCCAGGATGGCATCGGTCACCGAGATCTGGGTCTGGCCGTCCGCATCGACCGTGACCGAGGCATAGTTGGTCAGCTGGCCAGCGGCTGCCCGTTCGGCATAGTCGATGAATTGTTGCGGCGAGGGGAGCGAATCGAATGCCCCGAGGAGGAACAGGCCTTCCTGGTTGCGGCTGGCCAGCAAGTAGGGTGCGCTGCCAGGTCCCGTCAGGGAAAGGCCGGGGGCGAGGATAACGCGGTAGGACGAGCCCGGATCGCGGCTGGCAGCGATATAGCGCAGGACTTCGCCATCGGCTCCCAGATCGCTCCAGGCGAGGGTGTGGCGGCCATTGTTGAACTCCGGCAGACCGAGAAAGCATTGCCGTGCTTCTGCCAGCTCAGCCTGTTCGAAGTGGAGCTGCAGCATCACCGCATCGCCAACGCCGGGTGTTCCGGGTTCGGCTGCATCGCCTGCTGCCAGGGCGTCGCAATGCGCCAGATGGGCTTCAATCCCGGGCAGGTCCGCAAACAAGTCGGCCGCGATCGCATCAATCTGGTCGTTCGTGAGTTCGCCATCATGGGTCAGGCGGAGTTTCAGCGACCAGCCGTGGACGAGCGAAAGCCAGAGGCCGGTTCGCGTGGTGCCCTGGGCGAATATTCCGCGCCGTACTGGAAGTCCGGCGAAATCCAGCAGGTCTGAACTGACTTCGCGCGGGTGATTGAAGGCGACGTTGATCTGCTCGACGGTTCCGTCATACAGGGCGTCCAGCGTGTCGGTGCTGGTGATCCGGGACATGAAGACTGTGATGCGGGGGGCGGGGATGTCGCCCATCATATACTGACATTCTTCATCCGTGCCGGTCGCATTGAGGTTGCTCATATAGGCCCGAACGGCGCCACCGAGCCGTGTCGGGCAATGGGCGGCCGTGAAGACATGTTCCGGATTGCTGTCCAGGTCGCGCCAGAACAGGGCGAGCTCGATATCGCTCAGCGCCCGCAGCTCCTGCCCGACCCGAAACCAGGAATCCCGGTCCTGCGCGCGGTAATAGGCCTGTTCCGCCAGTCCGAGCGCGGCCTGCAGCAGCTCGCCGGCATCGGGTTCATCGCGAACCAGGGCGGCGGCGCGTTCGGCCATTTCGGCGGCTTCACGATGACGTTCCTGCCCGTCCCGGATTTGCGCCAGCACATAGAGGCCGTCGAACCGGTCCTGCAGGGTTTCCGCGGCGGCAATGGCGCGTTCGGTTTCAGCCGCAGCGCCATTGAGATCGCCACTCTGGGCGAGCGTGATCGCGGCGTTTATCCTGTTTTGCGCCTCGGTCGTGTCCTGCGCGACGGCTGTCGACTGGAGCGAAAATCCGATGAGTGCGCAAAGCGCTAGCGTGCGAAGCATGACGATCCCCCGATCCGGGCTGACCGCAAAATGTGGCCGCCAAGGAGAAAGTCTCCTGCCTCAATCGGGCAAATGCAAGGCAGGCGTGCGCTTTGGGCGAATTCGCCCTTTAGCCTGCGCCCGGTCCACCACCTGGCCCGCGCCCCGGTCCACCGGCCGGCGCTCTGCGCGCCATGAAGGCCAGTTTCTCGAACAGCATCACATCCTGCTCATTCTTCAACAGGGCGCCATGCAGCGGCGGGATCAGCTTGCGCGGGTCCTTCTCGCTCAGCAGGGCCGGGTCGATATCCTCGATCAGGAGGAGTTTGAGCCAGTCGAGCAATTCGGAGGTCGAGGGCTTTTTCTTGACGCCGGGGACCGAGCGGATCTCGTAGAACATCTTCAGCGCTTCGGCGAGCAGCCGGCTTTTGAGGCCCGGGAAGTGGACCTCGACAATGGCGCGCATCATCTCTTCGTCGGGGAAGGCGATGAAGTGGAAGAAACAGCGGCGCAGGAAGGCGTCCGGCAATTCCTTCTCATTGTTCGAGGTGATGATGACGACGGGGCGTTCAACGGCCTTGATGGTCTCGCCGGTCTCGTAGACATGGAATTCCATCCGGTCGAGCTCCTGAAGGAGGTCGTTGGGGAATTCGATATCGGCCTTGTCGATTTCATCGATCAGCAGGACGGAGCGCTTCTCGGCCGTGAAGGCCTCCCACAGCTTGCCCTTGCGGATATAATTGGAGATGTCGTGCACGCGCTCATCGCCGAGCTGGCTGTCGCGCAGACGCCCGACGGCGTCATACTCATACAGACCCTGGCGTGCCTTTGTCGTGGATTTGATGTGCCACTCGAGTAACGGCATGCCGAGGGCATCCGCCACCTGGCGCGCCAGTTCGGTTTTCCCCGTGCCCGGCTCGCCCTTGACGAGCAGCGGACGCTCCAGAGCGATCGCGGCGTTAACCGCGGCGCTCAATTCGCTGTCAGCGACGTAACTGTCTGTACCTTGAAAACGCATGCCATCGACTTAGCGCGATTATGCAAGCGAGGGTAGGGGCGCGATTCAGCTCCGGCAAAAGCGGCAGCTTCGATGTGCCATTAACAATCCATAAAGCGAATCCCCGCCGCATGGGGACATGATTCAATCAGGAGTGCGTTCCATGCCGATCGAGCTTACGCCAACCCGCAATTTCTACAGCTTCGACTGGAAGACCGGAAAGATCGCCGATTGCGATCCCAACTTCCCGACGACGCTGCATGCCTGGGATGGTGAGGCGCTCGATCTGCTACAGCCGGAAACGGCCTTTTTCGGTTTCGTCCAGGAAGGCGAGGCTGTGATCGAATGCGCCTCCGGCCGCTTCACGCTGAAGCCGGGCATGTATTTCTCCGCCAATGACCAGGTGACGATTTCAGGCGGACGCGGCATCGTCATCGCCCGCGATCGCGCCCAGGGCTTTTTCATGCTTGGCGGTCCGGTCGAGGACAAGGGCCGGCTGAAATATATTGATGGCTGCACCGACAGCCTGCTGATCCCGCCGGTACGGATGGGCGATGCCTGTCTCAACCTGCTCTATTTCCCGCCAGGCATTGACCAGACTCCGCACACGCATCCATCCGATCGTATCGGGGTCGTGTTCTCGGGCCGCGGTGAATGCGTGACGCCGGAGGGCATCATTCCGCTTGAGCCGGGCGTGATGTTCCGCATCCCGTTCGAGGGGAATCACAAATTCCGCACTTTCGACAGCGAGATGCGCGTGATCGCCTATCATCCCGACAGTGATTTCGGCCCGCAGGACGAGGATCACCCGATGATCAACCGCACCATGGTTGACGGGGTCTCGGCCAACAAGATCGACAAGATCCGTACCGCCTGATTTTCGCTATTTGTATTGCGGGCGCAGCCAGACGCCGTTCGCGGCCTCGGTCGGCAGTCCCGTGTCCGGATCATAGACGCCGCGGCGCAGATTATTGCGCCGATTGATCTCGCTCGCGGCGGGGCGTTTTTCACCATCGCCGAGGGCTGTGGCCAGAGCGGCCAGATCGCGGGCGAGGCTGGCAAATTCATCCATCTCCATCGCAAAGGGATGATCCGGGCCCGCGCTCGTGCGGTCGAAGGTGACGTGTTTCTCGATCACCGTCGCACCGAGCGCCGCCGCTGCGATCGGTGCGACATGCCCCGGTGAATGATCCGACAGACCAACCGGCAGGCCGAAGGTGGATTTCAGCGTCGTGATGGCATTGAGATTGAGATCGTCCCAGCTGGGCGGATAGCTCGCCGTGCATTGCAGGACGGTCAGATCGCTGCAGCCAGAGGTCTGCAGGGTTTTGATCGCGGTCGCGACCTCTTCCAGATAACTCGCCCCGGTCGACATGATGACGGCCTTGCCGGTGGCGGCGACTTTCTGCAGCAGCGGTGTGAAGGTCAGATCGCCCGAGGCGATCTTGTAGCGCTTGACGCCAATGGCCTCGAGCATGTCGACGGCCTCCAGGTCGAAGGGCGTCGACATGAATTCAATGCCGTTCTCGTCGCAGCAGGCCTTGAGCTGTGGCAGCCAGTGATCGGGCAGGCCCTGATTGGTGAAGGCGGCATAGCGCGGATTGTCGATCCATTCCCCGGTGGCGGCATCCTTCGCCTTGCGGGCAATCAGGCCTTCGCGGGTCAGCGACTGAAATTTGGCGATCTGCGCGCCGGCGCGGGCGCTGGCCTCGATATAGCGTTTGGCTTCATCCAGGCTGCCGCCATGATTGGAGCCGATTTCGGCGATCAGTGTGGTGGCGGCGCTCATGATGCGATCCTTTGCTGTTGCTGCCGGCCCTGCGCCATTTCGGCCAGCAGGGCGCAGATATGCCCGATATCGGCGGGCCAGGCGCGCGCCTCAAGGCTTGAATGGATCATGCGGACAAACTCCAGCTCGTCGGCGGTATCGACCGAGAGGTCGAATTCGGGATGGTGCAGCTCGTCAGGAAAAGCGACGGTGAGACAGCGATAGGCACCGGGGTTCTCGCGGATCCGCAGGGTGACATGCTCGCGCTCGCGATCCGTGGTCGCACTGTCGCTGTCGATCTGGCGCAATACGCGCGTCTCGACGATTTCCGCGCGCAGACCCTTGGGCAGATGCCCCGCTTCCGGCCGGGTGTATTCGGCGCCATGGGCGCGGTGTTCGGCGACGCAGCGGGCAATCACCCCGGGGTCGCGAAACGGGCTGTCCGAGGTGATGCGCACCAGCGTGTCGGCAAGGCTCATATCGGCGGCGCGCACGAAACGGCTCAGCACATCGTGCTCGGAACCGCGGCACACCCGGATACCTTCGGCCTGAGCCAGATCGGCGATCACATTGTCACGGCGCGCGGTGGTGGTGGCGATCAACAGCTCGTCGACGCCTTCGATATGGCGCAGGCGGCGGCACTGATAGGCCAGCAGCGAGACATCATCGTGCAGGGGCTCGAGGATCTTGCCGGGCAGACGGCTGGAGCCCATCCGGGCCTGGATGACGGCAACGCAACGCTTCATGTGACGCTTTTCCAATCGAGCGGGATCTCTATGTCCTGCCAGGACCTGACCATTCGCTTGGGAGAATAGGGCGGAAAGGTTGACGGGATATGGCCGGCGAGATGCTCCGGTCCGGACAGCATGCGCACCAGCAGGGCGGGCACGTTGAGACCCGCCAGCGTCATCAGATAGCCAAACCCCCACATGCGCGGATTGATCTCCAGCAGATAGGCCGGGGCATCGGGTGAGGGACGTTTCAGCTCGACGGCGGCGAGGCCGTGCCAGGGACCGGTGGCGCGCAGGATCGCCAGACCGGCCTCGGTCAGGCCCGGGTCGACCACGGTCTCCCCGGCGATGGCGGCGCCGCCGCTGGGCGGATTGGTCTGCAGCTTGCGATGCAGGGTCGAGACGATCAGCTCGCCGCGATTCCACAGCGTGCCGATGGTGTAGATCGTCTCCGGCCCGCCAGGGATGCGTTGCTGCACCAGGCTGGGCCCGTGGGCGGCGACGGTCTCGGGCCAGTCGCGCTTGAGGGTCGCCATGTCAGCCGGATAACTGACGCCGCGCGCGCCGCGCGAACAGCGTGGTTTGAGCACGCAGGGGAAATCACCATCCCAGCGGTCCAGATCGGCTGTGCTGTCGGGCTGCAGGGTTTGCGGCACAGGCAGGCCGGCCTCGGCGATGCGTGTCAGGAGCAGGCCCTTGTCGATGCCGAAGCGAAGCACCTCCGGATCGGGCACAGGCACGCGCAGGCCATCCATTGCCCATTCCCGCGCCACGGGCGCCAGCGCCGCGGCTTCGGCTTCCGAACCGGGAATGACGATGTCGAGCCCGTGCGTGGCGCAGATCTCGCGCACCGTGCGGCGATAGGCATCGGTGTCGCTGGCGGCCGGCAGCAGCCGGGCTTCAACGCCGGGCTCGAACAGGCCGGCGGCGAGGGGATTGAGATCGGCGGCGACGATTTTCAGCGCGCTGTCGGCGCCCTTGAGCGAGCGCACCGTGCCCAGCCCGGGCGGCGCGCCGACGCCGGTCACGAGGACACCGCTGGAGAGTTCGTGCGGCATCATGCCGGTCTCCAGATGTCGAGCGAGCGGCCGAGCCGGGTTTCCAGCGCGTCAATCTCCGGTGCGAAGCGCGCCTCGAGCCGGGCGCGGATGGCGGGGTCCATGGGCGGGACCTTCACCGGTGCGGCGCCGGGCGGTGGGTAAACACCATCGGCGGTTGATGCCGAGGAGATCCCGGTCACCGGCGCGACCAGTTCGGCGTGCAGGGCCTCGAAGCTTTCGCCGCTGCGATCGTCATAGGCGCCGGCCAGTACCGGCAGTTTGGCGGCCGGAATGCCGCCGGTATTGAAGCGCTCCTGCAGCGAGACCGGTGCATCGGGATCGATTGCGAGGAAGTCGAATATCCGGCGCACCGTGTCCGGCGCGTCCCGGTCGAGTTCGTCCTGCAGCAGGACCAGCGTCCGGTCGAAACGGTCGAGCCATGGCGCCAGCTTGGCGGCATATCTGCCGGTATCGGTATAGAGCCACTGAAAGCCCCAATGGGCCGCCTTGCGTTCCGCCTCGATCTCCAGCGTCTTGCCGAAGGAGAGGAATTCGGCGTCGCGGCGGACATTCTGCAGATAGTGCGACCAGGCCCGGTCGACCGGGTTGCGCAGGATGGCGATGACCCGGGTTTGCGGCCCGCACAGTTTCAGCGCCTGCGGCGCGGCGATATCGGCATAGGCGAGGTAGTCCGGCGAGACATCGCCGGCGCGGGCCTCGTCACGGCGCTGCGCGAACAGGGCCTGGTAGTCGGCCGCCGAGCTGGGCGCGTCGAAATGATAGAATTCCGGCCAGTAGACCTCACCCTTCCAGATGTCGGAGAAGAAGCGGCCCTCCTTGCGCGTCGGCGACAGGAAGATGTCCGGATGCTGGCGCAGGTAGTGATAGAGCGAAGTCGTGCCCGATTTCGGCGCTCCGATCACCAGAAAATCCGGCCAGCCGGCTGCGGCCGGCGCTTCCGGGCGGGCGTCTTGGTCTGCTGGCACGTGACTCACGCGGCTCTCCCTTTGTGCCCCGGCTGGCGGGGCTGTCATGCACGCAAATACTGATCCTGATTCAGGATGGCGGACCAGCAATTGCCGTTGAAAGGCTTGCGTCCGGCTGTGCCGGTACGCGCGAAATCATGGCGTCGATGCGGGCGGCGACACGGGCGGCGCCCTCGCCATCGACGCAGGCCTGCCCGGCTGCGCTGAAGCTCTGCCGCCGGTCTGCTGCGTCGAGCAGATCCCCCAGTATTCCTTGCAACCGGGTTTCGAAACCGGGTTCGGCCGGGTCGAGGCTGAGGCCGAGCCCGAGGGCCTGGTATTGCCGGGCACGGCCATTCTGGTTGGCGGCGATCGGCAGGGCGATGGCGGCCAGCCCGGTGGCGGCGGCCTCGTGCAGCGTGGTTCCCGCCGCCAGAATGCCGAGATCAGCCGCGCTCAGGGCATCGAGCAATCCGCATTCAGGCAAGGCTGTGGTGCGCGGCGCGGCGCGGCGGATATCGAGGTCGACATTGGCAAGCCGGGGCATTCCCGCCAGGGCACCGAGTACCCGGTCCAGAATGGTGGTTTCGCTGCCGCCAAGTGAGATGAGCAGGCGTTTCACCTGTGGCTTGACCGTGCGGGCCGGCAGGCCGGCATATCCGGGCGGAAGCAGGATGTGCGCGCTGCCCGAACATATGCCCGCGGTATCGTCGGCCGGGGTCTGCCCGAAACCCTGATGGACGAGCAGGTCCGCCTCGGCGCCGCCGAGATGATTGCCGATCAGGGCCAGCCAGATGCCGGACTGGCGCAGCTGCCGGCACAGATCAGGGTCGGTGGTCTGCCAGTCGCCGATGAGGCCGTTGACCCGTAATGCGGCGAGCGCCGGCACGAGGCTATCGGCCTCGACGGTGTCGGGGGGCATGTTGCGGATGTCGATCCGGGCGGCGAGTCTTGCCGGGATGGACTGCGGTGTCCGGCTGATCCAGATGACCCGGTGCCCGGCGTCGAGCAGGGCGTGCGCGAGGGCAGCACAGCGCATCACATGGCCCAGGCCGATCCGGGAATCGCCGTCGGCGCGGATGGCCAGGCTGGCGGCCGGCCTGGTCATTTCCGGTCTTTGACGAGTTGTTCGAGGTCAGCGGCAACCCGCGGCATCAGCGTGTCGAACTCGCGGAAGCCCTTGCCGAAATAGGAACGGGTCTGGGGATACCAGTGCATGTGGTCGGAGCCGAGCAGTGGCCAGGTCGTCGAGCGGGCGTGAATGAACCAGACCAGACCGCCTGTCGCGGCAGCGAGATTGCTGGTGGCATTCATCGGGCCGATGACCAGGTCGCAGGTCGACGAGAGCGCGGCGACATCGTCGAGATCCATCTTGAGGTCGATGCCCCGGGGTTGATGGATATCGACGCCGAACAGCTCCTTGGCCTGTTTCAGCTCGCGGGAGATTTCGCCGTACTGGAGATTGATGAAATCGACCCCGTCAACGGCGAAGATCGATTTCCAGTCCTCGAATTCAGAGAAGAAGCGGGCCCGGCGGACGTTCATTTTGAGGGATTTCCAGAGAATGCCGACTTTCAGGCCGTCACCGACCTGACCGAGATAGTCGCGCCAGGCGGCGACCCGTTCGGGGTCAGCGGTCAGGAAGGCGGGGCGCTTTGGAAAGCTTTCCAGCGTTGGACGCAGCGCATTGAGCGGATCACCCATCGGTGTCCAGTAATCGGCGCCGTCATCGAGATGGTTGGCGGTGCGCACATCGCGGCCCTCCAGCTTGACCGAGGTGTGATTGCCGACCTTCGCCTTGGGCAGGGAGCGCTGGACCAGCGGCACCAGCCGGTATTCGCAGGCAATCCGCAACTCGCCCTCGGGGCCCACCGCGTCGATCAATTCCTGCGCTGTGTTGAGGAAAAGGACTTCATCGCCCAGCCCCTGTTCGCCAACAAGCACGACCGTCTTGCCCTTGAGGTCCGCGAGGTCAAGGCTCTCCCAGCGCGGGCAGTTCATCGCGAAGACAGTGGCCTGGGCATTGTTCAGGTCGAGCCGCGATTGCTGGGCCTTCCAGCCCTCGGCCACGCGCCCACAGGCGAGCAGGAGCAGGGAGCGGCCGTGTTCCATCGTGGCGCGGTCGACCGGGTCCTGCGGATTCTTCAACGCCTGCTCAAAATGCTCGACCGCCTTGAAGGGCTCGCCGATCAGTTCGTACATGTTCGCCATATTGTTGTGGGCGCGGGCGAAGTCGGGTTTCAGGCGCAGGGCCTCGGCAAAGAAGGTTGTCGCGCCGGCCGGATCACCGGATTCGGCGAGCACCGTGCCGAGCGAGTTCCACAGCTCCACATTTTCCGGGTACTGGAAAATCGCGGTGCGCAAGATCTCGATGGCATCATCAATGCGTGCCTGGTCGCGCAGGACGCTGGCGAGATTGATGACGCCGTTCAGATTGCCCGGATCGAGCTGGACGCACAGGCGATAGAATTTTTCAGCCGCCGGCAGCATGTCGAGCTTCCACGCGACAATGCCCATATTGAGGTAGATCTCCGCATCCTTCGGATCGATCTTCCAGGCGCGTTCGTAATACTCCAGAGCCTTGGACAATCGCCCGACGCGGAACAGGACCAGCCCGACGGCATGATTTGTCAGTGCGGCATCGGGGGCGATATCGAGGGCGCGCAGAATGTATTTGGATGCTTCCTGGTGGTCGCCCTCATCGGACAGTTTGATACCGCGGGCGACCAGGTTGGAGGCCTTGCGATATTTGTCCCGCTGCGCCTTGGGCACGACGCCCAGCCGCAATTCCGTGGAGAGGCGACCGCGCGCGCCGCGGGCGCCAACCGCTTCATTCTTGGCGGCTTCGGCCTCGGCCTGAAATTCGTCACTCAGGGCTGCATCAGTCATACCAAGCCTATCGGGTCCGGGGCGGTGGAGGAATCAGCTTCAGCTGGCCGGGATTCGATTTAAAACTTGCTAACGGGCCCGCGAAGCGATGCGCTGCGTGTCGCTCATGGCCGAAACCATTTATTCATCCGGCTTTGCCAACGTGCAGTCGACGGCATGAAGCCCCGGATTTCGCTGACTGGAGACACATCATGGCCCTGAAAATCTCGCTCAAGCCCGGCGAGAAGTTCGTGCTCAACGGTGCCGTGGTTGAAAACGGTGATCGCCGGGCCACGCTCTTGTTGCAGAACCGGGCATCGGTACTTCGCGAGAAGGACATCATGCAGGCCAGCGAAGTGACGACGCCGGCCCGGCACATCTATTTCCCGATCATGATGATGTATCTGTCAGATCAGGCCGACGAGCATCAATACGAGCAGTTCGTGTTGCGGATGAATGAATTCATGGGCGCCGTTTCGGCGACCGACGTGCTGGCGTCCTGCGTCACGATCAGCCGCGATGTCATGGCCGGAGAATATTACAAGGCTTTGATGCGCTGCAAGAAATTGATCGCGTTTGAAGAGGAGCGCCTAAAATAATGTCCTTTCAGGCCTATCAGAAAGCGTCGACGCGCGTGGAAGATCCGCGCTCGACGGAATACCGGCTGTTTGCCCAGGTCACGCGCGCCCTGATGAAGGCGTCGGAGACTGACCGGCTGGAGATTGCCACCCGGATTGACGCGCTGGACTGGAACCGGCGCCTCTGGTCGAATCTCGGGTCCGATTGTGCGAGCGCCGAGAACAAATTGCCGGATCAATTGCGGGCCTCGATTATTTCCCTCTCGATTTTCGTCGCGAAATACACGTCGCAGGTGATGCGGGGGACGGGAGAGTTCGAGGTGCTGATTGATCTCAACCGGACCATCATGCAGGGGCTGGCACCGCAACCGCAGCCAAACATGGCCCACAACGCGGCCTAGCTGCCCCGCTGCGGCGTAACACCTTCCCCTTTCGACAGAGACCGGCAAGCCGGGCGCACTTCCATGCGTCCGGCTTTTTCGTGCTGCGCGATGCCTGCGGCACCGCCGGCTGAGCGGCGCGCCTGGCGTACATTTCCTCGCGTCCGGACTGTGACGGGGCAGCATCTGCCGGGTCGGCAGATTTGGGCGGCACATTCGCTCGAAGACCCTCCTGTCATCGCTTGTCAGGTAAAAAAGATCATTGAAAGCAATGCGTTGGGCGTGTGGTCGCTGGCACGCGAATTGCGACCTGGTGTGCAGGACAAAAAGTCCAAGTCAATCGACTGACTTCACCACTTCCAGAATGGAGGAATGATTATGCTTTCAGTGAACACCAACGCCGGAGCCATGGTGGCTCTGCAGAACCTGACCAAGACGAACGCTCAGATGACAGAGGTTCAAAACCGGATCAACACCGGCCTGGATGTGGCCGGCGCGAAGGATGATGGCGGCAAGTTCGCCATCGCCCAGCGTATGCGTGCCCAAGTGGGCGGGTATGGCGTTGTTACGGACAGTCTGAACCGGACCGGGTCCGTCGTCGACGTCGCGCTTGCGGCGGCCGAGGGCATCTCGGATCTGCTCATTGAGATGAAGGCAAAGGCACTGGCGGCATCTGATGTTTCTCTGGACTCTGCGTCCCGGACGGCCCTGAACGAAGACTTCAAGGCCCTGCGTGACCAGATCTCGAAGATGGTCAGTACCGCCGAATTCAATGGCACGAACTTGATCAACAATACCGTGACGTCCATCTCTGCTTTGGCAAATGCGGACGGCAGCAGCACGATTTCGATCGTCGACGAGAATCTGTCGCTGGGGGGCGCAATCGTGACCCTTTCCGCGACGGCATCCTTTGCGACGGCCGGTGCTGCCGATACTATCGCGGGAACGATCTCGACCTCGCTGAACAATCTGAACCTTGCGTTGGCGCGCCTCGGCACGGCTTCGAAATCTTTGGATATTCACGGGGATTTTGTGACAAAACTTTCCGACGCCCTTGAAGTGGGTATCGGGAATATTGTTGACGCGGACCTCGCGAAGGAAAGCGCACGCCTGCAGTCGCTGCAAGTCAAGCAGCAGCTGGGGGTCCAGGCGCTTTCGATCGCGAACCAGAATCCGCAGACCATTCTTTCCTTCTTCCAGTAGCCTCGTCGATCGGGGCCGCCTTCGGGCGGCCCCGATTTTTTTGGTTCCGCGAGCGGGGGCCCGTAAGCATGCCCGCAATCCGGAATTAACCTTTCGTAAATCAGAAAAATATTCCCCGCGGCAAGTTTTGCCGAGCTCCCGCCCGGTTGAGGCGGCAAATATTGCCGATTGAATGGTTACCGCCGCTGGTCGTGATTCGCGAACATCACCAGTTGCGCCAATCTTCCCCCGATTAACCTGTTGTAGCAGGCAGTTTCTGGCCCGTAGCTTGCGAGGTTTTCCGTGGATCAGAAGATCCGCCGGGCAAAACGCCCGAGATAAACCAGAACGGAAAGGGCCAAGAAATGGCTACAATCAACACGAATTCCGGTGCCATGGTGGCACTGCAGCAGCTGAACCAGACCAACCGCGACCTGGAAACTGTCCAGAGCCGGATCACCACCGGTCTTGCAGTTGCCTCCGCCAAGGATGATGGCGGCAAGTTTGCCATCGCCCAGAAAATGCGTGCCGATGTTCAGGCCTATGACGTTGTCAGCAGCTCCCTGGATCTCGCGACCTCTACGGTTGATGTTGCTCTGGCTGCCGGTGAAGCCGTCTCCGATCTGCTGATCGAAATGAAGTCGAAGGCGCTGGCCGCTTCCGACACCAGCCTCGATACGGCATCGCGCTCCGCCCTGAACGAAGACTTCAAGGCGCTCCGTGACCAGATCGGCAAGATCGTTTCGAACGCCTCGTTCAACGGCACCAACCTGATCAACAACTCGGTGACCTCGATCTCGGCTCTCGCCAATGCATCGGGCTCGTCCACGATTTCGATCGTCGACGAGAACCTGTCGCTCGGTGGCGGCGTAGTTACGCTGACCGCGACCGCTTCGATGGATTCGGCTGGTACCGCCGCGACTCTTGCCGGCACCATCTCGACCTCGCTGAACAACCTCAACAGCTCCCTGGCTCGCCTGGGTACGGCTTCGAAATCTCTGGGTATCCACAAGGATTTCGTTGGCAAGCTGGCTGACTCCCTGACGCAGGGTATCGGCAATATCGTCGACGCGGATCTGGCAAAAGAGAGCGCGCGGTTGCAGTCCCTGCAGGTCAAGCAACAGCTTGGCGTTCAGGCTCTGTCGATCGCAAACAGTGCTCCGAGCACGATCCTGGGCTACTTCCGTTAATCCACGGAACCGGATGGCGGGCCTTCCGGCCCGCCATCCACCTTCCCTGGGCACTGAACGGGGAGGTTCTGGAGGCACCGACGCCTCTGCGTCGGCGACAAGAAAATGGCTGACACCAATTATACTCGGCCACCCTTTGTGGCCAATCCGCTCCTGGAAGCGCGCGACGCTTTAAGCGTTCGTTCCCGGCCCGATCCAACCCGCGTCACGCCGGTTGAAAAACAGGCCGCAACACCGGACACGGCCTACCGGCCCTCAGGCGAGTTCATCGCCGAGCTGGAGCGCCTGGCCCGCGATGTCCTCAGTAATTCCAGACTCAGCATTCAGCGCGAGAGTCCGACGGGTGATTTCATCTATCTGATGATCGACAAGGATACCGGCGAAACCATTCGCCGATGGCCGCCGGAGTCGCATGGCGATCTGGTGGAATATCTGCGCACCTACCGGGCTGGCCTGGTCAACCGCACAGCCTGACCCGCTGGGCAAAACTGACCGGTCTGGCCTTCACGACTCGGCAATTTGCGACTTTTGCCGTCGGGCGCCACTTTGCAGAAAATCATAACCGATTGAAAATGCCACATAATATGTGGGCATCGGTTCGGCACGGCATTTGCGCTCTCACATTCGAGGCGTCACGCAAGAGTGGCGCGGTGAATTGCGGGAGAATATCGCATGACCTTGAGTGTCCACACCAATACCGCCGCGATGGTCGCGCTGCAAAACCTGAACAAGACCAATGATCAGATGGAAAATGTTCAGAACCGGATCAATACCGGGCTGAAGATTTCCGGCGCCAAGGACAATGCCGCCATCTACGCGGTTGCCCAGGGCATGCGTGCTGATATCGGCGCTCTGGACGCGGTTCAGACCGGTCTCAACCGGGCGACCACGATCGGCGATGTCGCTCTTGCCGCCGGCGAGACGATCTCCGACCTGTTGATCGAGATGCGCGAGAAGGCCACGGCGGCGATGGACCCCTCGCTCGATTCCTATTCCCGCCAGGCCTATGATTCCGACTTCAAGGCCCTGCTCGACCAGGTCCGGGTCATCATCGAAAATGCCGAGTTTGACGGCGCCAATCTGCTCGACGGTTCCGTGACCAACGGTGTCGAATTCCTGGCCGATGCCGACGCCGCCCGCACGGTGACGCTGAAGTCCCAGGATATGAGCATTGGCGGGGCCATCCTCACCATCCCGACAACGGCGAGCCTCGGCACGGCCACCCTGGCAACCTCGGTGATGGCAACGATCCAGGCCAGCCTCGACAACGTCAATCAGGCGCTGGCCGATCTGGGCTCGGACACCAAGAAGATCGAGGCGCATTCCGGCTTCGTCACCAAACTGGTGGATGCGCTTACCAAGGGGGTCGGCGGTCTGGTTGATGCCGACCTGGCCGTGGAGAGTGCGAACTTGCAGGCCTTGCAGGTCAAACAACAGCTTGGCGTCCAGGCCCTCTCGATCGCCAACTCGCAGCCGCAGATCATTCTCAACCTCTTCCAGTAGACTCGTTAGCCTGCCCCACCACGGCAGCCTTGCTGCGGAACGGCACCCCAAGCGGGTGCCGTTTTCGTTTGAGCGACTCGCGTCATGATGTGGCGTGCTTTGAGGACACCCCATGCCCAAACCCTTCCTGCCCTATGGCCGCCAGTCCATTGACGACAGTGATATCGAGGCTGTTGCCCGCGTCCTGCGCTCCGACTGGCTCACCACTGGGCCCGAAGTCGACGCCTTCGAGGCGGATTTTGCCGCGACGACCGGCGCCGGGCACGCGATTGCCTGCTCCAATGGCACGACCGCCCTGCATCTGGCGCTCGCAGGCCTGGATGTCGGACCGGGCGATGTCTGCATCGTGCCGGCGATCACCTTCATGGCGACGGCGAATGCCGCGATCTATTGCGGCGCGGATGTCGTGTTTGCCGATGTCGACGCGCAGACCGGCCTGATGACGCCGGATACGCTGCGTCAGGCCATCGGGCGCGTGTCAGGCGGGCGGCTGCAGGCGGTGCTGCCGGTGCACTTGGCAGGGCAGTGCGAAGACATGGCGGCGCTGCGGGAGATTGCGACGGCTGCCGGCGCCAAATTGGTCGAGGATGCCTGCCATGCGCTGGGCACAAGCTGGCGCGGGCAACCCGTTGGAGCGGGCGACAATTCCGATGCGGCCTGTTTCTCCTTTCACCCCGTCAAGACGATCGCGGCCGGCGAGGGCGGTATGGTGACGACCAATGATGCCGCGCTGGCCGCTCGACTGCGGCGGCTGCGCAGTCACGGCATCGAGCGCGATCCGGCGCGCATGGAACAGGGCCAGGACGAGCCCTGGTGGCATGAAATGCAGGAGCTGGGCTGGAATTACCGCCTGTGCGACGTGCAGGCGGCACTGGCGCGCTCGCAACTCTCACGGCTCGATGTGTTCGCCGCGAAGCGCAAGACGCTCGCAGCGGCGTATGACGCGGCTCTGGAGGGGCATCCCGTCATCGGCGCCCTGGCGCGGACGCCCGATTGCGATCCCTGCCTGCATCTTTATCCGGTGCGGATCGATTTTGTCGCTGCGGGCACGGATCGGGCCAGTGTGATGAACAGATTGCGGGACCGGGGTATCGGCTCGCAGGTCCATTATATCCCGGTACCGTCGCAGCCCTGGTATCGCCGGCGTTATGGCAATCAGACCCCGGCCGGTGCCGCGGCCTATTATCAGCGCACACTGAGCCTGCCGCTGTTTGCGGACATGGCGGAAGATGATCCGGAACGGGTGGTGGCCGCGCTCAATGATGTGCTTGGCGTCTAGCAGCTTTTCTTGCGAAACAGGGCCCAGGTGATGTCGTCGATGCCGGTGGTGCGTTGCCACAGGAAGCCATCGGCGGCGATCTCGAGATCGTCGAAACGGTCGAGAAAGAAGCCGCCGAAATCGCGCTTGAACAACAGGTCGTCGCGGCCCCGATAGGGGATGGATTCCGGCTTGGCCGAAAAGTATTCCGCAACAAGAAGCCAGCGATTGGACACCCGGTGCATTTCGTCGGCGACGGCGCCGAGATCGTCCGGATGGACGTGAATCAAGACACCGCAAGAGTACACCATGTCCATGCTGGCATCGTCGAAAGGCAGGTTCTGGCCGCCCGCATCATGCAGGTTCCCGGCGGGGAGGACCTTGTCGCGGATCAGTCTTTCCCGGGCCTTCGCGTTGGGCTCGACGGCGTGGAGCGAGGCGCCGGACAGCCGGTCGATCGATCGCAGGTTGAGGCCGATATTGCAGCCGACTTCCAGAATGCTCTCCGGCTCGGCGCCGTAAGTGCCCTTCAGCAATTCGGCCCACATCCGCGTGCGCATCCTGAGCACATCGGTCAGGGTTTCATTGCGGTCCACATATCGGTCGCCGAATTCGCCGCGCCAGGCGTCGAGCTGCGTGGTGTCGGTCATGCTTCATCTCCAGAGGCGCGCCAGTCGATCATGTCCATCGCCAGCGGATCACCACGCTTCAGGGCGCGAGAGGCGCGCCGGTCAATCACTGTATCCCAGAATTTCGGTGCCAGTCCGTGACCGGGCCGGATCGAGCGGACATTCTCCGCCGTCAGCGGCTCCCCGGCGGCGATATCGCGGACGACGTAGAGTGAGCGCCGCAAGGATACCGAGCCGCGTTCGCACCCGGCCAGTTCGTAGCGCACCGAGCCCAGTGCTGCGAAGGCGTTGTGGCAATCCTCGACCAGGCGTTTGAGCTCATCCGGCTCGAGCGAGAAGGAGCCATCGGGTCCGCCATCGCTGCGTGAGAGGGTGAAGTGTTTTTCGATCACCCGAGCACCCAAGGCCACGGCGGCGACGGCGCAGGCCGTGCCCGGCGTGTGGTCGCTCAGGCCGGCGACGGCGTGAAAGGCCTCGGCCAGATGCGGCACCGTGCGCAGATCGGCCTGGTCGATCGGGGCGGGGTAGGAGGAGAGGCAGTGCAGCAGTGCCAGCCCTTCGGCGCCGTTTTCGCGGGCCGTGCGGACGGCGTCATGGATCTCGGCCAGATTGGCCATGCCGGTCGACATGATCATCGGCTTGCCGGTGCGCGCCACGCGGGCGATCAGGGGCAGGTCGGTGATCTCGAAAGAAGCGATCTTGTAGGCGGGCGCGTCGAGCGATTCCAACAGGTCGACGGCCGTGTGGTCGAAGGGCGCCGAGAACAGCGGCACACCCAGTTCGCGCGCCCGGGCGAACAGCTCGCCATGCCATTCGAACGGTGTGTGGGCCTCGCTGTACAGGTCATGCAATGAGCGCCCGTCCCACAATCCGCCCTCGATCACAAAGCCGGGGCCGTCATGATCAATGGTGATGGTGTCGGCGGTATAGGTTTGGATCTTGATCGCATCGGCGCCGCAGGCCGCAGCCGCCTCGATCGACTCGATGGCGCGATCAATACGCCCGAGATGGTTGGCCGAGATTTCGGCAATCACCAGCGGTGGATGATCGGGCCCGACCGGGCGGCCGGCAAAATCGAATGTGGGATCGTTTGCGGTAGGCATGAGATTTCCCGGGCAGCGGCGTTGCGCATAGAGCGAATCACCAGTGAAGACTATGCCCGACACTCGGCCGCGAAACTTAATTTGCCGTTCGATCCGGGGCGGCGAGATCGTGGGCGCCAGTGCCGCGTGGGCAATCTTGATCCGGCGCCTCACCCACCAATCCGTCCTGCGCGATGCGTGGCAGGCGCATGACGGCGCTGGCGGGGCTGTCCCAGCCCAGGGGCAGCATGGCGAACAGCTTCGCCTTGTCCGCGGCGCGGTGTATCGGCAGAGAGGTCGTCTGGACGCGCGGCTGCAGGCCGCCGCAGACAATGTCGTCCCAATGCAGGGCAAACAGCTCCTCGATCTCCCGGCGCAGTCGCAGATAGCTTGATTTCAGGGTTTCGGTATCCGGGTCGAGTTCGACTTCGCGCTGCACCAGGATCGGCCCCGTATCCATGCCGGCATCAATGAGATGCAGCGTGACGCCCTTGGGCGTGTAGTCGACCCAGGACCAGAAATTGGGGTCGGCACCGCGATTGAAGGGCAGGAGGGAGATGTGGAGATTCACAATCCGGCCTGCGCACATTTCCAGTGCCGGGGACGCGATGAGACGCCGATAGCCGTAACTGATGATCCAGTCCGGGCGCAGGGCTTCAAATTCGGCTTCGCTCACCAGATCCGAACGCACGGTGACGCGATCGCCTCGCGCCTCGATCGGAGCGATCAGTGCGTCAGGATAGGGGGAGAGAATCAGGACGTGCATCGGGCCGACTCTGCTGGGCGGAGCTTAAGCAAGTCTTGTCAGTCGCGCATTCACGGGCGCCGGGCGATCAGGTCCAGCAAGGCCGTCGTGATGCGCTTGGCGCCCTGGCCGTCGCACAATCCGGCAGCCTTGCCCGACAGGTCCGCCAATTGCCGGGCCGAAACGCTGCGGAGCAGGGAGGGCAGTAGCGCCGTCACAGCTTCGGGCGATTCGATGGTCAGGGCTGCGCCTGCCCTTGCCATGGCCCGTGCCGCGGGCCGCTGGTTTTCGGCCAGCACAATGACGATGCTCGGCACGCCGAGGACGCAGCGTTCAAGGGCGCTGCCACCACCGGCACCAATCGCCAGGTCGGCGGCCATGACGCGCTCCGCCATGCGGTCGACATCGACAAGAATATTGAGGTTGGGGTCACCTTCGGCTGCTTGTTGCAAGCCGGGCAGGCTCGGCGCGCGTGGGCCGAGAATGACGTCGATGGTGACGGCTGGCAGGCAGGCGCGCACCAGAGCGACGATTTGCGCACTGATCCCGCCGACATCGGTCAGTCCCATCGACACGAGCACGCGTGACAATTCGCCATCGTCGCCGCGCCGGGCGAGCGAAGCTGCCCGCAAGCGGGCGAAGTCGGGCCGCAGCGGTGTCATGTCGGGGCCGAGCAGCAGGGTGGTGCCGGGCGGTACCCGCGCGGCATAATCGGAGGGCAGGAGGTCAAACCCCTGGTCGACCAACAGATCGCAATCATGGAGCCGTTCCGGAAGGTCCTCCAGCACCGCGATTACGGGCGCGATCCGGCGCATGCGGCTCTCGTCGGCGCGGGTTGATGAGTAGAGGTCAACGACAATCGCGTCGGCTTGGCCGTTCCATGCTTCGGGAAGGTCGAAATCAGCGGCGGACCGCGCGGTCATCACCGGGTGGCCGGAACGGGACAGGGCGGGAACCAGTTCGGCACTGCCCGGTGCGCAGGCAAAGGCAATGTTGGCTCCGCGGGCCTTGAGCGAGGCGGCCAGTGACAGGCAGCGCATGATATGCCCGCCGCCCAGCTCGGGGCGGGCATCGGCCCGGAACAGCACGTGGCAGGAACCAGCCGCGTCCGGCATCAGGCGGCGTTCGCTTCGCCTATCAGTTCGCGCAGCGACGGGCCGTCGAGTTGTTCGGCATTGTTGTCGGAGGAGTAGGACCAGCCATCGGGAACGCGGCGCGCGCCCTTGCTGACATAACGCGCCATCAGTTCGCCGGCATAGGCCGGCAGGATGGCGTAGCGGTCTTCCAGCTCGATGGTCGAGCGGGAATCGTCGGACGGCACCATGATCTCGTGCAGCTTCTCGCCGGGCCGGATGCCGATCACCTTGTGTGGCAGGCCGGGTGCGATGGTATGGGCGAGGTCGACCATGCTCATCGACGGGATTTTCGGCACGAAGACTTCGCCGCCCCGCGCCATGGCCAGGGTGGACAGCACGAAATTCACGCCCTGTTCGATGGTAATCCAGAAGCGCGTCATGCGCGGGTCGGTGATGGGGAGATGGTCGGTGCCGTCTTCCATCAGCTTGCGGAAGAAGGGAATGACCGAGCCGCGTGACCCGACCACATTGCCATAGCGCACGACCGAGAAGATCGGCCCGTCGGCGCCGCCCATATGCTGGCCGGCGGTGAAGATCTTGTCCGCTGCCAGTTTCGAGGCGCCATAGAGATTGATCGGGTTGGCAGCCTTGTCGGTGGACAGGGCGCAGACATGTTTGACGCCACACTTGATCGTGGCCCGCACGACGTTCTCGGCACCCATCACATTGGTCTTGATGCACTCGAACGGATTGTATTCGGCAATCGGCACATGCTTCAGCGCCGCCGCATGGATGACGATGTCGACGCCGCGCATGGCCTGTTCCAGGCGCGATTCATCGCGCACATCGCCAATGAAATAGCGCAGGAAGGAATATTGCTGCGGCGAGAATTCCTGAGCCATTTCGTACTGCTTCAGCTCGTCACGCGAGAAGATGATCAGTTTCTTCGGCTTGTATTCGCGGCAGATCGTCTCGACGAAGCGCTTGCCGAAGGAGCCGGTGCCGCCCGTGATGAGGACCGACTTCCCGTTGAGGTCGATGCGCGGTTCGCGGAAGGTACGGCTCATCACCATTTGCTCGAGAGCATCATCTTCGGTCGGGGTCTTGGCCATGTTATCGGGTCTCGCGATTCGCCTATTGCATACGACGCTGGAGTGGTGCGGTTAACGAGCCGTTAGGAGGGCGGCGCTGACACTGAATCAACCCTGTTTCATCGCGCGACTTACCGAGGCCGCTCATGACCCTCGCCATCATCATTCAGGCCCGTTTCGGCTCGACCCGCCTGCCGGGCAAAATCCTCAATCCGCTTGGGGAGAAAACGGCGCTGGCCCGGGTCCTCGATCGCTGCGCCCGCATAGGCGGGGCTGACCATGTCATCGCAGCTATCCCGGAAACCGACGCTGACGACGCCGTCGCCGAGGCGGCCCGCGAGTCAGGCTATGCGGTCAGCCGCGGCTCTGAAGATGACGTGCTGTCGCGTTATGCGAAGGCGGCGCGTGATTGCGGCGCCGAATATGTTATGCGCGTCACCAGCGATTGCCCGTTCATCGACCCGCAGATTTGCGAGCGCGTGATTGCCCTCTTGCAGGATACGCATGCCGACTATGCGTCCAACTCGATGCCGCCGCTCTTCCCGCATGGCCTGGACTGCGAGGTTTTTCCCGCCGTCCTGCTCTATCGCGCAGACCGCCTGGCACGCGAGCCGGGAGACCGGGAGCACGTCACGCCCTGGCTGCGGCAGCATCCGCACCTGAGCCATGCCAGTCTCACCGGACCCGGGCAGGGCCTGGAGCGATTGCGCTGGACGCTGGATTACGCCGAAGACCTCGAGTTTTTCCAGGCGGTTTATGCCGAGCTTGGCGAAGCGGCGGCGACGGCTTCGACGGCCGAGCTGGCTGCATTGTGCCTGCGCCGCCCGGACCTGGTGGCGATCAATGCCGGCCGGCTCGATCAGCGCCGTCTGGATGGTTGCGAACAGGCCGAGATCGTCAGCGCGCCCTACCGTTTTCGCGCCGCCGCCTGACCGGACGCCTTTGTCCCTTTCTGGCAAGACTTTCTTCGCACTCTGGGACTAGTTTGACGCTTTGGACCAAAGGGAATTCGCGTCGTGGCCGTTTACGGGTTGGATTCATCGGTATTGAGTAGCTGGTACCAGTCCAAGCTATACTCATCACAAGCCTCCAGTGCTGTGCCGCAGACCCGTTCCGCTGCCGAGACGGCGGCCGCGAATATCACCCCGCCCTGGGATGTCTCCAGCACGACCGGATCGATCGAAGAATTGCGGCGGGGCGTCCTGGCCAACGGCGCGTTTTTCAATCTCGAGGGCAGCGGGTTTTCCGATCTCGACGCGCCGGATGACTACAAGGCACTGTTCGATCTCTATGTCGGGCTCAAAACCTTGTCGGCGGTGGCCGAGAAGGCCATGGACAAGACCATTTCCGCGACTGACCGCAGCTTTCTCGACCGGCGTTTCGGCGAGGGCCTCTCGCAGCTGGATTCATTTTATGACTCGATGGATCTCGACGGGCTCACCCTGCTCAAGGGCGAGCAGGTGTCGAGTGCCGAGAGCGCGGTAGCGATCAGCCGTGGCGAGTCTGTCTATGTAACCGGCACCGTACACACCGGCGATTATGATGCCGAAGTGGCAAGCCTGACCGGGGACGTGCAGTTTACCGTCTCGGTGAAGAAAAACGGCATTACCCAGGATATCGCGATCAATCTGGCCGACATGGGCGCGACGACCCGCTCGCTCGACAATGTCGCCGACCACATCAATACCGCCCTCGATGCCGTCGGTGTGCTGACCCGCTTCTCCCGCGTCAAGATCGGCACGGCCGATGAGGACGGGGTGATTGCCGGCAGCGATTTCGGTTTCAAGATTGCCGGAATCTCGACCGAGGTTGTCAGCTTCAGTGCGGCCTCGGCCAGCCCTGCGATCTATCTGGCTGGGACGTCCGGCCTTAACGACAGCGCGGCCGGTCAGGTCGTGAAGCTGACCGATCTCGGCGCGGCGACGCCGACAACGGCCTTCTCGACGCGGCTCGAAGCCAATCCGGACACGAGCGAAGTCGCGATCGTCGGTGGTGAGGATGGCGAGACCCGCACCAAGGAAGAAACCAATCCGCTGGAGATCAAGGCCAGCGCCACCGCGATCGATGGCAGTGTTTTTGTCGTCGGCACCACGTCGGCCGCGCTGGGAGGCGCCGAGATCAAGGGCGAGCAGGACATGGTCCTCGCCAAGTACGACTCCACCGGCAAGATGGTGTGGAGCCGTGTGCTTGGTGCTGCCGCCGATGCCGAAGCGACCAGTGTCGCCGTTGATGACAGCGGCAATGTCGTCGTCGCCGGTGTCGTCGAAGGTGGGCTGGGCACGACCACGGATGTGGGCGGTACGGACAGTTTTGTCGCCAAGTACAATGCCAATGGTGTCGAGCAGTGGCTGTCGCGTTTCGGCGGCACCGGAAATGATCAGCCCAATGCCGTCGCCATCGCCAGCGATGGCACGATCTATGTTGCCGGCAAGGCCGCCTCGGCCTTCGGGGGTGCCAGCCATCTCGGCGGAGCCACGGACGGCTATTTGCGCGCAATCGATTCCAGCGGCACGACCCTGTCGACCACGCGTCTCGGCGATGTCGGCGAGGAAGCGGTGTCGGCGATTACCATGGCCTCGGACGGCAATCTGATCGTTGCCAGCCAGGAAGACGGCGTCGGCGTGATCCGCAAGTTCGACACGAGCGACCTGGCGGCCGGACCGCTCTGGACGCAGTCGCTTGGCGATCTTGGTGCCGGGCGTATCGGCGATATCGCCGTGGACGGCAGCAATATCTATATCGCCGGTTCGGCCAGCGCAGCCTTCGCGCCGAGCGCGCCGCTCAATGCCTATTCCGGCGGTGAGCGCGATGCCTTCCTGGTCAAGCTGACTGACGGCGCTGCGGCGACGGTCGATTACACGACCTTCCTCGGCTCCGACAAGGACGAGACCGCCAATGCCATCACGCTTGATGGCGACAAGGTCTATCTCGCCGGCAAGACGACCGGTTCCCTGCCGGGCCAGAGCCTGATCGGTGAGCGCGATGCCTTTGCCGCCAGTTTCAATGCCGCCGACGGCGCGTTGGACTGGGCTGTGCAGCTGAGCGGGCGCAACGGTGTCAGTGAGGCCACCGGCGTCTCTGTCGTTGCAGGCGGTGATTCCGTGCTGGACGCCCTCGGCCTGCCCGCCGGGGCGCTGACCTATTCGGACAGCCGCGTTATCACCGACCGGACCGCTGCTCGCGATGGCGACTTCTTCTATATTTCGGTCAATGGCGGGCGCCGCGAGAAGATCTCGGTCGATAGCGATGACACGATGCGTTCGCTGACCTTCAAGATCAATGCAGCCCTGGTCCTCGACGGCACCGCCGATGTCCGCCGGGTCAGCAATGGCGATGCCCTGCGTATCGCGCCGAAGGAAGGCTCGACGATCGAACTCTTCGCCGGCTCGGAGGGCCGCGACCTGCTCAAGGCCTTGGGGATGGAACCCGGTGCGATCGTGAAGAAGGCTTCGGTCCTCGATACCGACGGTTCGGCCGATGCGCCGCCCCTGTTCGCGATGGATCTGCCTTCATTGCTGAACCTGACCGACAAGGACACGGCCAAGACCGCCTTCGATGCGATCAGCCATGCCATGACGATCGTGCAGCGCGCCTATCGCGAGCTGACGACGCCCGCGGCGTTGAAGAATTTGCTCAAGGATGGCCCCGGCAAGACCGGTGGCACGGTTCCGGCCTATCTGACCAAGCAATTGGCGAACTACACGGCCGGACTCGAGCGGCTGGGCAGTGCGACGACCAGTAGCGGATATTTCTAGGACGGGCAGGCCACCGGCGTGACCGCCGCAGCCGCGGGCCGGGCCTGAACGGCGTTAGGCCGTCTGGTTCAGGGCGATGGAGACATGGCCTGTGCGCTGGGGGCGTTGTGCCGCTCCGGGCCCATAGCCATTGCCCGTATTGCGTTGGCGGGCTGCCTCGTCGGCAATCGCGCGCACCACACCCTCAGTAATGATCTTCATCGCGGTGACCGCGCGTGAATTCTCGGCCAGCGCGGCGTGGAAACTTTCGGTGACCTGGCGCAGCGCCTGCTTTGCGGCCGGCGAGGCGCCGGCAAAGCGCGAGGGTTCGGCGCGGGCGCGGGCGACTTCGGCGCGATAGATGTTGGCCAGCTTGGACTTTTCATCCTGCAGCGCGACCGCGTCCTGGGGGCGCCGGCGCTGGAACATGCGGGTTTCGCTCTGGATGAGTTCGGTCAGGCGGGCCGTCAGCCGCAGCAGGGCCTCGGCGCGCTCATTCCCGTTTCTGGCTGCAAGTTCGGTCATTCGCTGTCTCCACCCTCTGCGCCGCCCTGGCCGTCGGCCGCTTCCTGGTAGCGCAGGATTTCCGAGGTCAGGCGATCCGACAAGCCAAGCCCGCCCGACTGCGCCATCACCTTGGCATATTCCTCGTTGAGCATGCCGCGAAAGGCATTGGCGCCTGGGCCGCCACCGAAAGGATCGTTCTCGCCGACCTGGGCGAACATCGCTTCCATCATTTGCGCCAGGAAGACCGATTCAAAGTCCTCGGCAGCCGCGCGGGCGGCCTCCGGCGTGGTGCCCGCTGTCTGGGCCGTGACGCCACTCGAGCGCGATGCGCTGAGCGCCTGGTTGAGTTGAAGGTCGAGCAAGCCTTCCATTACAGCACCTCGATTTCTGCCTGCAGCGCACCGGCTGCCTTGATGGATTGCAGGATGGTGATCATGTCGCGCGGCGTGACGCCGAGAGCGTTGAGCCCGTCGACCAGCTCGCTGAGCGAGACGCCGCCATCAAGGACGCCCAGCTGGGTATTGTCCTCGGCGACCGAGACGTCGGTGCGCGGCAGGACCACGGTCTCGCCGTCGGAGAAGGGGGCCGGCTGGCTCGCGATCGGGCTTTCGCGGACGGTAATCGTCAGATTGCCCTGGGCGATGGCCACGGTAGAGACGCGGACATTCTCGCCCATCACGATGGTGCCGGTATTCTCGTCGATGATGATGCGCGCCGGCTGGTCGGGCTGGACGCGCAATTGTTCGATCTCCGAAAGCAGGTCGATCATGTCGCCATTGTAGGAGGCCAGACGGGTCAGCTCGACGGTCGACGGGTTGGTCGCCCGTGCCGCCTCGGCACCCATGAAGGCATTGATGACATCGGCCATGCGGCGGGCGGTGGTGAAGTCGGGATTGCGCAGCGACAGCCGCAGCGAGGTGCGGTTGGCGATTTCCTGCCATGGATCCATGCCGGTGCCGTCGAACGGGTTTTCCACCAGCGCGCCATTGGCGATGCGGCCGCTGGTCGGAACGCCGCGGGTCACCGAGGCTGCGTCGCCGCCGGCAGAGAAGCCGCCAATGGTCAGTGTGCCCTGGCCGACGGCCCAGGCACGGCCATGGCTGTCGAAAAGGGGCGTGCCGATGAGCGTGCCGCCCTGCAGGCTGCCTGCATCGCCGATCGCCGAGACGGTGACATCAATGCGCGAACCCTGGGACGAAAAGGCCGGCAGGGTGGCGGTCACCATCACAGCGGCGATATTGCGGGTGTTGAGGCTGGCGTCGCGGGTGTTGACGTTGAAGTGTTCAAGCATCGCGTTGAGCGATTGATTGGTGAAGCTGGAATTGCGCAGCGAGTCGCCGGTGCCGTCGAGGCCGACCACAAGGCCGTAACCGACCAGGTGATTGTCGCGGACATCCTCCACATCAACCATGTCCTTGATTCGGGACGAGGCGAGGGCAGGCGCCGACATCAGGCAGGCGGTCAGCAGGGCGATGAACAGACGCATTTTGCAGTCTCCGGAATGATACGCTCAGTGCATTGCGAAGCCTGTGCCAGTTGCCATTCGAGGGTATATAAAATTATGCGCGTAAAATCAGCATGTTGGCGGTCGGCAATTCCCGAGGCGAGGCGGCAAATGTGACCGGTTGCGACAATCGCCGGGCAGGATTTGCCGGGCTGGGGTGGCGGGTTAAGCCTCTGTTAACGGCGGCGGCGCATCCCTGATGGTAGTCCAACAGGAAGCGATTCTCGTCATGAAAGTCACCGGCCCACGCTCAGCGAGCTCAGTATCATCCAGCAAACGGACCTCCGGATCCCGCGCCGGTGGTGACAGCTTCACGCTGGAACAGGCCGCGCAATCCGCCTCTGCGATGGCCACCGCGCCGATGTCGGGGATCAATTCCGTGGATGCCATTCTGGCACTGCAATCGGTTGGCGACTTCACCGAGGCGCGCAAGCAGGCGACCGGCCGTGCCATGAACCTGCTGGACGTGCTCGACGAACTCAAACTTTCCCTGCTCGAAGGCGGCCTGCCGAAAGCCAAGCTGGTTGCGCTGATGGATCTGCTGCAGACGCGGCGCGACGACACCAATGATGCCGGGCTTGAAGCGGCGCTCGATGAAGTCGAGATCAGGGCCGCTGTGGAACTCGCCAAATTCGGCTGATTGCGTCACCGCCTCCGGCAGCCGCTGACACCATTCCGTCAAACTGGTCAGATATTTGCTAGTGGTCCGTTCCGGGCCAACAGCGTCACCGCGTTGACTTGCCGAACACCGTGCATATGCTCCGCCCGCTTTCTGGGGGAGCGCCTGTTGGCTGTTAAAATTGAGTAGAGGGCGATGATGGAATCCGAACCGATCGAACTCCCCGCGGGCTATATGCCCAGCGACGACGAGCCGTTCATGAATGAGCGGCAGAAGGAATATTTCCGTCTGAAATTGCTCGCGTGGAAGGAAGACATCCTCCGCGAGAGCAAGTCGACGCTGACCAATTTGCAGGAAGACATGGGCGCCTTGCCCGATATCGCCGACCGTGCCTCGACTGAAACCGACCGTTCGCTCGAACTGCGCGCCCGCGACCGCCAGCGCAAGCTCATCTCCAAGATCGACAGCGCCCTGCGCCGTATTGAGGATGACAGTTACGGCTATTGCGAAGAGACCGGAGAGCCCATCAGCCTGGCCCGTCTCGATGCCCGCCCGGTCGCCACGCTCAGCCTCGAGGCGCAGGAGCGCCACGAGCGCAAGGAACGCGTCCACCGCGACGACTGACCGGCCCCAAGCCTTCCATTTTCTCCCAAAAAAAGGGCCGCCACGAGTAGTCGTGACGGCCCAGATGTGCCCGATGGTGGCGGGATTTCGTCCTAGAACGGCATCAGGATATTGTAGAGTTCCTGACCATAGCTGGGGCGCTGGACTTCCGAGAGATGTCCGCGTCCGCCGTAGGAAATTCTGGCTTCGGCAATCTGGGTGTGACTGATCGTGTTGTCCGACCCGATATCCTGTGGACGCGCGATGCCGCTGATGAGCAATTCACGCACTTCATTATTGACCCTCACTTCCTGACGCCCGGCCAGCACCAGATTCCCGTTGGGCAGAACCTGGGTGACAATGGCGGCGATCGTCAGCGAGATCGATTCGCCGCGATTGACTGTTCCGGTGCCGGAGGTCGAGGAGCTGGATCCGAGGCTCGTCAGCGAGGACGGGTCGATACTGTCATTGAAGAAGCCGGTCAGATCGATCCCGAAGAATTCGGTGAGGTCGGCATCTTCCGCGGCGGTGCGTGAGCGGCTGGTCGTGTTGTTCAGCTGGGCGCTGTCGGAAATGTCGATATTGACCGTCAGGATATCGCCGATGCGTGCGGCGCGCGGGTCACCGAAAAAGGTCGGCGAGTTGGCGCTCCACAGCGAGTTGGTCTGGGTGGCCGGCAGACGGCCCGGCATGACGGGCATCGGAATTTGAGACGGTCCGGTACCGGCCAGCACGGCCGGGTTCTCGATGGGGGTCATCGGCGGGGTCTGCCCGACCTGTGACAGGCGCGTGGTGGCACCACAGGCCTGCAGGGCGAGTGAGGCGACGACGATGGCGGCGATTTTGCGGATCATGATGTTCTCCCGAACCTAGAAGCTGGCGGCAGGGCTGGCGAAGACGCGGGCGCGGCCGGGGCCGTCCACCATGGCTTCAACAGTGCGGTTGGATTGCAGATTGACGAAGCGGGCAAGCTCGCCGTCGGCGGCATTTTCCATGGCGCGGGCGCGAACGCTGAGCTGGATGCCACGGGCCTCGAACATCAGGGTGACCAGATCGCCTCGATTGACGAGGATGGTCTCCTGCAGGTCATAGCCACGCAGGGGTTCGCTGGCGCGCAGGGCGCGGCGGGCCTGGTGACCGATGATGGCGTCGGGGTCGAGCACCGAGTCCGGACGGATCCGGTCACTGCGCAGGGATACCCAGCGAATATTGTCGTTGCGGACGACGTCACCGGCAGCGACGGGCTGGACCAGGACCGGAATGTCGATGGTCTCGAAGGCGCGGCCCGTTACGCGGACCGGCTCGGCGCCGTCATAGGGCGTGATGTCGGCGCTGAGCATGCCCGAACGCGGATCGTAGTTGATGGAATCGATCTGTGGCCCGCCGATCGTGTCGACCGGTGCGTGCAGGGCAAGGTTGGAATTGGCCAGCTGGACTTCGTGCTGGCCTCCCTCGCGGGCAAACAGTTCGCCCTCGATCATGCCGGTCAGTTCGCCGGCATCAACGACGCGGCTGGCCCGGGAGACCGTCAGGCGCAGCAGGCCGGAGGCGTTGGCCCAGTCGAGCTCGTGATCGGCGGCAATACGGCTGACATAATTGACGTCGAGCGCGACCCGCGAACCGGGCGCCGGTGAACGGGCCACCACGGTCGCCGCTTCCGGTCCGTTGAACTCGAACAGATCGCCCAACGTGATTTGCGGGCCTTCGACGACCAGCGTTTCGCGCAGGAAGACGGGTTCTGATGCGAGGGCCGGTGCCGTGGTGAGGCAGGCGAGGGCAATGAGGCTTGCGCGGATCATCTATCGGTCCTCCTAGCGAAGGTTCGAGGTGGCGGACATCATTTCGTCGGACGCGGTAATGACGCGGGCATTCATTTCATAGGCGCGCTGGGCCTGGATCAGCGAGGTGATTTCGGTCACCGCATTGACGTTGGAGGCCTCGACAAAACCCTGCATGACATAGCCATAGCCCGGCGAACTCGGTGTGCCGGTGGCGGCAGAGCCGGAGGCGGCGGACTCGAGGAAGAGGTTGTTGCCGATCGCTTCCAGGCCGGCATCATTATTGAAGGTCGAAAGCTCGAGCTGGCCGACCGTCTGCGGATCGGTCTGGCCGTCGATCAACGCCTGGACCTGGCCCTGCTCGTTGATGGCAACGCTGCGGGCGCCTTCGGGGATGACGATGCCGGGCGCGACGGTATAGCCATCGGCGGTCACGATCTCGCCTTCCGGGCTGACGGCGAAGCTGCCGGCACGGGTATAGGCGTCATTGCCATCGGGCATCTCGATACGGAAATAGCCGTCGCCATTGATCGCCAGATCGAACGGGTTGCCGGTATTGGCCAGCGAGCCTTGCTCGGTGATGCGATAGATCGAGGCGGTCTGGACGCCGAGCCCGACCTGGATCCCTGTGGGGACAATGGTGCCGGCGTCGGAGGAGCTGATGCCCATCTGCTGGACATTCTGGTAGAGAAGGTCCTGGAACTCGGCCCGCTGACGTTTGAACCCGGTGGTGTTCATGTTGGCGAGATTGTTCGAGATCACCTCGACATTGAGCTGTTGGGCCTGCATGCCGGTGGCTGCTGTCATGAGAGAGCGCATATCGGTTCTCTTTCCTCTTAGACTTTGCCGAGGCGCTCAATGGCGCGGCGGTTGATGTCTTCGGTTTGTTCGATGAATTTCGACACAGACTGGTAGCTGCGCATCACGCTCATCATGTCGGTCATTTCGACCACGGGCTGGACGTTGGATGCCTCGACAAAACCTTGTCTGACGGTTGGGGCGAAGGCCGCCTCCGGTGTATTTCTGCCATCGGCATTGTCGGTCTGGACGTAGCGGCCACTGCCCTGTTTCGACAGGCCTGCCAGATTGGTGACCTCGAACACGCCGAGCCGGGCGACTTCGATGCCGTCCTGCATGACGGCGCCGCCTTCGGTGATGGTGGTGCTGGTAGCCGATGGGTCGAGCACGATCGGGCTGCGGCTGACGGCATCAAGTACCGGTGCGCCGTCATGGGCCGCAAGCTGACCATTGTTGTCGAGATGGAAGCGGCCATCGCGGGTGTATTGCTCGGCGCCATTCACCTCGACGGCAAAAAAGCCGTCGCCGTCAATCGCGACATCGAGGGGCCGGCCGGTGGCTTCCAGCGCACCTTGGCGGAAATCGCGGCCCATGCCCCAGACATCGACATATTGGAGGTCGGTGGGGCCGTCGGCCTGTTGGGCCGTCGGGGCAGCGATGTTCTCGATCAAAAGTGATTCGACCTTGAAGCCCGCCGTATTGGCGTTGGCGATGTTGTTTGCGACCACATCCATCGCCTGGCGCAGGGCCATTTGGCGCGAAAGGCCGATCATCAGGGCATTATCCATGGGCATATTCCATTCTGGATGCCGAAGTTCGCCACGGTCTGCGGCGTCAGCCACATCCATTGCATCCGGCGTGCCAAGGTTAATATCTGGCGAAATCAATGGCTTGGTGCGGGTAGTGGCATCAGGGTCCCGCCATGCAGGGGCAAACCTGTCCGGGCAACTGGGCAGGAATTGCCGGTTCAGGCGCCAAGGCTACGGAGTGTTAACCGCGCTGGCCGTTAATCATGGAAAGCGATTCCCTTGCTGGAGACCGTCATGGCCGACGAAGCCGACCAAAATGAAGATGAAGACGGCGGCGAAGCCAAAGCCAAGCCGAAAATGGGCATGCTCAAACTGGGCCTGTTCATTGGATTGCCTGCAATCATCCTGCTGCTGGCCGGCGTGGCCGGCTTCATGATGTTTGCTGGTGGCGGCGGTGATGAAGCTGTCATGGAAGCGGTGCTCGACGAACACGGACAGCCCGTGCTCGACTCGCATGGCCAGCCCGTGATGGCGGCAGCGGCCGGTGCGCACGGTGCGCCGGAACCGGAGCACGAGGCGCAGGCCTATTACTTCCCGCTGCGCGATGCCGATGGTGCCGAGGATCCGATCATCACCAATATCCGTTCGGTCGATGGCCGCCCGGTAACGGTGATGCTGAAGATCACGCTGGAATCCTCAAACCCGGACTTCGGTCAGGTCGTCGATGCCCACATCGATCCGATCATGGACCAGTTCATCATGTTCCTGCGCGAACTGCGTGAGGACGATCTCTACGGCTCGGCGGGAATGCACCGGGTACGTCTGGAACTGTTGCGGCGCGTGAACCTGGCAATCGAGCCTGAATACGCTGATGCCGTGCTGATCCAGGAATTCATGATTGTCGATTAGGACCGAACTGCATGTCTGACGATATGGACCAAGATGCGCTCGCTGCCGAATGGGAAGCGATGGCCGAGGACGGCGACGACCTCGACCTGGCTTCCGAATGGGAGGCCATGGTTGGCGGCGATGACGATTCATCGGACATGCCCCAGAATGGCGGCGCGGCTGAACGCATCCTCAACCAGGACGAGATCGACAGCCTGCTCGGCTTTTCGCTCTCCGATGATGATGCGGCCGACAAGTCGGGTATCCGCGCCATCATCAATTCGGCACTCGTCTCCTATGAGCGGCTGCCGATGCTGGAGATCGTGTTCGACCGGCTGGTCCGGTTGATGACAACGAGCCTGCGCAATTTCACCTCGGACAATGTCGAGGTCAGCCTCGACAATATTTCCTCGATCCGTTTCGGCGACTATCTCAACTCGATCCCGCTGCCGGCCATCCTGGCCGTCTTCCGCGCCAAACAGCTCGACAATTACGGTCTGCTGACCGTCGACTCCAACCTGATCTATTCCATCGTCGACGTGCTGCTCGGCGGCCGCCGCGGTACCTCTGCCATGCGCATCGAGGGCCGGCCCTACACCACGATCGAGCGCATGCTCGTGCAGCGGATGATTGAAGTCGTGCTCGGCGATGCCAAGCAGGCTTTCCAGCCTCTCACAGAGGTCGATTTCGATCTCGAGCGCGTCGAGACCAATCCGCGCTTTGCCGCCATCGCCCGGCCGGCCAATGCCGCCATCCTGGTCAAGCTGCGCATCGATATGGAAGACCGCGGCGGGCGCATCGAGCTGCTCTTGCCCTATGCGACGCTCGAGCCGATCCGGAAAATGCTGCTGCAGCAATTCATGGGTGAGAAATTCGGTCGCGACAATATCTGGGAAGGCCACCTGGCCACCGAGTTGTGGTCGACCAAGATGGAAGTTCACGCCGTGCTCGACGAGCAGCGTGTGACGCTGGGCCGGGTGATGGATCTCAAGGTTGGCGACACGCTCTTCCTTGATGCCTCTCCGACCAGTGAAGTGGAATTGCGTTGCGGCAATGTGCCGTTGACGCGTGGCCGTATGGGCCGACTCGGACATAGCGTAGCCCTGCGCCTGAGCGGTCCGCTCTCGCCGGTAGCCAAAAAAGCAATGATGAGGTTCGCATGACGCTCGCAGGTTTGGTTTTCGAGGCACTTGTCGCCGGTTTGTTGCTGGTGGCCGTGGTCATGTGCTGGCGGGTCGATCGCCGTCTGAATGCGCTCAAGCGCGGCCAGGACGGCGTCCGCGAAGGCGTTATCGCGCTTAACGAAGCCACGGACCGTGCGCGTGCCAGCCTGGCCGCGCTCGAGCGGGCGACGACGGAGTCCGGCGAAGTCTTGCAGGCCCGTGTGCTCGAGGCACGCGGGCTGGCCGAGGAGCTGCGTCTGATGACCGGCCATGCCGACCGCACCGCCGACACGATTTCGCGCCGGCCGCAACGCCGCCGCGCTTCGGAAATCTTTCCCGAGGGTGCCGGCTCGTCCGTCATCAACGGCCTCAAGGATGTGAGATAGTCCGTGATGCGTGAACCCATGCGCCTGCTTGCTGTCCTCGCTATTCTGATGGGCGGCCTGTTCGCCCTCAAGGCGATTTCCGTCGCCAACGGCGCTGCCGACTGGTGGCAGGCCCATGCCACGACGATGGAGCAGCAGGGATCCGGCGATGCACCGGCCAGTGGGCATGACGATCCTGAGCCGGAGGCCGCAGCGCCGATCAGTCTGGGTACCGGCACGCCACCGGAGCCGGTGCCCGCCCCCGCGAGCAGCGCGTCTGACGAATTCGCCGCCCGGATCGCCAATGGCGTCCGCACCGCCGATGAGGAGCGGGTGATCTACCGCCTGCGCGAGCGTTCCGTCGAACTCGACCGCCGCGAAAGCGAGCTGGAAACGCGCGAAGCCCTGATGCTGGCCATGGAACAACGCGTCGATGCGAAGATCGGGGAACTCAATGAATTGCGCGCCCAGATCGAGAGCCTCGCCGGCGATCTGACCGAGCGTGAGTCGGAAGACATGAATGTCATCGTTTCCTGGTATGCCGCCATGGACGCCGGCGATGCCGCGACGCGGATTTCCAGCCTCGATCTGGATACCCAGTTGCAGATTGCCTCGCGCATGTCGCAACGGACCTTTGGCGGCATTCTCGCTGAAATGACGCCGCCGGCGGCGGCCAGCCTCACCGAGCGCATGGCCGCGCGCAGCAATCTTCCTGATACCGTGGCCGAGCTGGAGGCGCGGATTGCCGAAGGCGGCTAGACATATCGGCTCCCTGTCCGGTCTGGCGCTCGCCTGTCTGCTGAGCTCGACCGCCCTGGCCCAGACGTTCGGTGATGTCCGTGTCGAGCGCAGTGGCGCAACTGCGCGCATTGTTATCGATTACGATGACGAGGTCGGGGATGCGTCCGCGACGGCCGCTGTTGAATATTCTGTCCTGATCGTCCGTCTGGGCGAGGCCTTGCAGGCCGATGTCTCGTCACTGGCTGACGAGATCGGTGCGCTGGCAGCCCGGGCGCGGCTCGACGCCGACGGCGCGACCTTGCGCATCGCCCTGACAGGGCCGGTCGAGACCCATATTACCAGCAGCTATGACCAGGTGGCGATCGATCTCGCTCCGCCGGGCACGCCGGCACTGGCGCCGATCATCTCGCCGCGCGAACAGGCCGAGCGCGACGCCGCGGCGCGGGCCGCCGAAATTGCCGCCAACGCGCCAGTGGGGCCGCCACCGATCGATCCGGTGCCGGTACAGTATCGCGTTGGCCAGACCACTGAATATACAAGGCTGGAGCTGATCTGGCCGCATGCTGTTCCGTTTGAGCTCAGCCAGAACGGCGATGTCGCCGAATTGCGCTTCAGCGAACCTGCGGAGATTGCGCTCGGCCGTCTCACCGGCTCGCCGCCGAATTTCCTGCGCACGGCATCGCAGGAACGCGATGGCAATGACTGGACCCTGCGGCTGGAGCTCGAGCCCGGCGTTCAGGCGCGAGCCTGGACCGATGGTGCGCGGGTGAATATTGACCTGCCGGACCCGGCGGCTGCCGACGCGGCCGCTCTGCTGGCGCAAATGGCCAGCTTCGGCACGCCGGCTGACGCACCGTCCGCGCCGGCCCCTGCCGAGCCCGAACACGAAGACACTCATCCTGCCGCGACTGATACCGGACCGACTGACCCGCTGACACAAGCCGCCGATGCCGGCCCGGCGCGAATTGCGCCGACGGGTGAAGTGCCGCTCATGCAGGTCGCAGAATCTGTGACACCTGCCGCGACCCTCGACCCGGTGCCGGAAAATGGCATCGTCGAGGTGAGCCTTGCCGTCGCGAATGGCGATCTGCGGGCTGAGTTTCCCTGGGCTGCTCCGGTTGGCGCGGCGATCTTTCGGCGTGGCGATGCAATCTGGATCGTGTTCGATGCGGCAGCGGCACTGCAGCTGGGTCAGTTCCCGCAGGGACCCCACGCGCATGTCCGCGATTATGAAGTTCTCCAGGGCGCTGATTACTCCGCGGTGCGGCTGGTCACCTCCGGGGTCACCCAGGCCGAGGCCCGCATTGATGGCGGACGCTGGATCATTGTGTTCAGCGACCGGATCGATGCCCCGCCACGCCCGGTCCAGATCCGCCGCGATGCCCGCCGCGACCGGCCGGGCCGTATTCTGATCGGGCTCGAGGGCGCGCACGCCATCCGCTGGGTTCCTGACCCTGTGGTCGGCGACCGCATTGCCGTGGTGACCGCGACCGGCCCGGTTCAGGGGCTGATCTCGCGGCGCGATTTTGTCGGCGGGGCGTTGTTGCCGTCGGCTCATGGCGGCGCTGTGGAAGTTGTGGCCGAGGATCTGGAACTTGATTTGATCGGTGCCGGCGCCGCGATCGGCCGTCCGGGTGGCCTCGATTTGACGCCGGCCGGCGGGCCGCTCAGCGCGAGCGGTGCCAATGCCGCCGCCCTGGCTTCGCCAGCGATGATGCATTTTGCCGAATGGCGGGGCGAGGGGCCCTTCACCCCGGCCTGGAATGCACGCCTGCGGCAGTCCGCTCTCGAGGACAGCTCCGAGAGCCGTATCGCCCTGGCGCGCTTCCTGCTGGCGCGCAATATGGCGCCGGAAGCGCTGGGCATGCTCGATTTTGCCATCGACCGCGAGCCACAGCTTGCCAATGATTCCCAGGTGCGCGCGCTGCAGGCGGTCGCCTCCTACCAGATGCACCGTCTCGACGATGCGGCCAACTATCTCGCCGATCCCTCATTGCTGCTCGATCCGGCGGCCGATCTGTGGCGCGGCATGGTCGCTGTCGGGCTGGAACGCTGGCCGGACGCGCGCCGGCGCCTGCTGGCCGGCCAGGCCGTGGCCGGCAGCTATCCGCCGGAATGGCAGGCCCGTTTCGCGGTGGCCCAGGCACGGGCCGCGCTCGAACTGGGTGATATCGCTGCCGCCCAGGATTATCTCTACCGCGTCGATGCGGGTGAGCCCGATGCCCGCACCCGGCTGGACGCCGCCTATATTGCGGCGCGCGTGGAAGCGGAAATGGGCAATCCGGATGAAGCCATCCGCCGTTTCGAAAACCTCGCCGAGTCCGGCGTGCCTCCGCTTGAGGCGCAGGCCCTGTACGAACTCTACCGGCTGGAAGTCGCCGATGGACGCATTACCCGCGAAGAGGCGATCGACGGGCTTGAAAACCTTCGCTTCCGCTGGCGCGGCGACACGATCGAACTTGATACCGTGCGCCTGCTGGGCGAGCTCTATGTGCAGTCGGGCAGTTTCGCGCGCGGCCTGCAGACCATGAGTACGGCGCAATCGCGTTTCCCCGAGACCGAGGCCGGACGCCGGATCGGCGAGGACATGGTTTCGATCTTTCGCCGCCTCTTCCTTGATGGCGAAGCCGACCGGATGGATCCGGTTGAGGCCGTCGCGATCTTCTATCAGTACCAGCACCTTGCCCCGATCGGGTCCGATGGCGACCGCATGATCCGGCGGCTGGCCGACCGCCTGATTGCCTTTGATCTGCTGGGCCCGGCGTCAGAACTGCTGCAGCACCAGGTCGGTTGTCATCGCATCAGTGAGGGCACTGATTGCACCTACCGCCTGCGCGAGCCGACGGCGCGGGCGCGTGTCGCCACCGATCTCGCCGTGGTTTACCTGATGGACCATCGCTACGAGGACGCCCTCAATACCATCCGTAGCTCACGCGTGGCCGGTCTGCCCGAAACACTGGTCGACGAGCGCTATCTGCTCGAGGCCCGCGCGCTGTCCGAACTTGGCCGTCACGAGCAGGCGCTGGAACTGATCCAGGATGACCAGTCGCCGGCTGCCGCCCGCTTGCGGGCCGATGTGACCTGGGCCCAGCGCGACTGGCCCAATACAGGCCGCCGCCTGGAGGCGCTCCTCGGTAACCGCTATCTCGATCCGGCACCGCTGACCCCGTCGGAACAATCCGATCTGGTTCGCGCGGCCATTGCCTATTCCATGTCGGGAGACCGCGCCGCTGCGGGCCGGCTCGGCCGCCGTTACGGCGAAGCGATGTCGACCACCGAAGGGGGCGCCGCGTTCGAGGTCCTGACCGATGATGATATCCCGCCGGGTAATGTCCGTTTCTCGGATCTGGCGGCGCGGATTGCCAGCATCGACACGCTCGATGCCTTCATGGAACCCTTCCGGGCCCGCTTCAATAATGGCAGTGGACCGGCCTGATCAATGCGAGGGAAGGTCTGCGGGCAATAGCCTCGGATTCCCTGATGCCGGCGGTCAGCCGTTCGTCACCCGATTGTGCCGAAACTCTGCACCAATGCCCCGGTCACCAGTCGCCAGCCATCGACCAGCACGAAGAAGATCAGCTTGAACGGCAGTGAGATCACCACTGGCGGCAGCATCATCATGCCCATGGACATCAGGATCGAGGCGACGACCAGGTCGATCACCAGGAAGGGGATGAAGAGCAGGAAGCCGATCTCGAAGGCACGGCGCAGTTCGGAGATCATGAAGGCCGGCGCGACAACGAAGAATGAGGCGTCGGCCGGGGTCTCGGGCACTTCCTCCTGGGACATGCCGATGAACAGGCCGAGATCATCCTCGCGGGTATGCATCAGCATGAAGGTCTTTACGGGCCCGGTGGTGAGATCGAAGGCTTCCGTGAGCTCGATCTCGTTGTTCAGCAGGGGTTCGATGCCCTCATTGTAGGACTGGGTGAAGACCGGGGCCATGATGAAGGCCGTCAGGAAGATGGCGAGGCTGACGAGGACCGCATTGGGCGGGCTCTGCTGCAGGCCCAGCCCGGTGCGCAGGAGTGACAGCACCACGGTGATGCGCACGAAACTGGTCGTCATGATGACGATGGAGGGCGCCAGCGACAGGATGGTCATCAAGGCGACGAGCTGCAGCACGCGCTCGGTCAGACCGCCTTCGGTTCCGGTGTCGAGTGTGATCGACTGGGCCTGGGCACCGCCGCCAAACAGCAGGGCGGCGCCGATGGCAAACAGGGCGAGATAGAGCCAGAACGCCTTTTTCATGTCCCGGTATCCCCGTGATCCAGTGGTGTTTCGGCCGGCAGGTCATGGCTGGCCAGAATGGTCTCTCGCTCGGCGCCCAGCAGAACAATGTGTTCGCGGTTATCGCTGCGGATGATCACGACGCGGCGGCGTGGATCGACGATCAGCGTCTCGCGGATCTCGAGGCGGCGGGTGGTCGCCGTCAGGCCTCGCAGGCCGGTGATGCCCCTGAGGATCCAGCCACGCTGCACCGCATAGCCAAACAGTCCCATCGCGCCGAGCAGGCCCAGCAGGACCATCAGCGCGAGCAGGTATTGGTTCCAATCGATGATATCGTTCATGGACAGGGCCGCGTGTCGCTTCCCTTCGCCTTGTGGGCCGATGCGGTTAAGCCAGCGTTAACCGTGCGGGCGCAGCCTGAACTCCAATCACAAAGCGATTCGCCATGCGACCCGATGACGTGCCCGTACTGGGGCTTTTGAAGCAATCAATGAGTTTCCACGCCCAGCGCCAGCGGGTGATCGCGGAGAATGTCGCCAACGCCAACACGCCCGGCTATGTCGCCCAGGACCTCGATCAGAACGAGTTCCAGCGCGTGCTCCAGGATCAGTTGCAGGCGCGCTCCGCTGCCAGCTCATCGGCCCGCAACGGTCCGAGCGTACCGGCACTGAGTTCGCCGACGCGGCAGTGGCAATCGCAGGATGCCCCGGACTCCGAGACCACGGTCAATGGCAATTCGGTCGTGCTCGAGGAACAGATGATCCGGGCCAATGAAAACCGCCTGGAATACGAGAGCGCCTTGAGCCTCTACCAGAAGAGCCTGAGCATGATCCGCACGGCGATCCGCCAGGCCGGACGATAAGTGAGAGATTGAATCATGGGAAACGCTTCAGACGCAATGCAGGTTTCGGCCTCGGGCATGCGAGCCCAGGCGGCCCGGATGCGGATCATTTCCGAGAACATCGCCAATGCCGACTCGACCGCTCGCGAAGCGGGCGGTGATCCCTATCAGCGCCAGATCCCGGTCTTCGATACCGAGCTTGATCGCGCCACGGGGATCAATCGTGTGCGCATGACCGATGTCGCCCAGGACAATTCCGATTTCACCCTCGAATTCGATCCGGGCCATCCGGCCGCCGACGAGGATGGCTATGTCCGCACCTCGAACGTCAACATGCTGGTCGAAATGATGGATATGCGCGAGGCGATGCGCACCTATGAGGCCAATCTGAACATGATTGAAAACAGCCGCAGCATGCAGGAGCGTGCGCTTGATCTTCTGCGCCGCTAGCGCACAACGCTCAGAACGAGTTTGAAGGAGCCATTGCATGGCAGCCGATCTTACCGGAGTACAGGCCTACCAGGCCGCTATCCGTTCCGCCCAGAATGTCGCCGGTGGCAGCGACAAGGCCGAGTCGCCGGAATTCGATTTTGGCAATCTGGTCGCCGACGCCATCAACCAGACCTCTGGCGCGCTGGGCAATGCCGAGCAGCTGACCGCCGCGTCGGCCACCGGCCAGGCCGAGATGATCGATGTTGCGACAGCCGTTTCGGCCGCCGAGATTTCGCTGGAAACCATGGTCGCAGTCCGCGATGAAGTGGTTCGCGCCTACCAGGAAATCCTGCGCATGCCGATGTAGGCTCGCCGCAGCGACCACCAACAAAAAGGGTTTCCCGAGCCTATCGGCGG
>NZ_JBLWTD010000006.1:102421-144379 GCF_048270265.1 Maricaulis sp.
GCCCGCGCGATGCTATCGGGCGGCCCTTTGTCTGTCTGGCGTTCAGGCCTAGTGCGGTGTGGCCTCGATATAGTCCCGCACGCGTTCTTCCAGGATCGCCAGCGGCATGGCGCCCTGGGTCAGGACGACATCGTGGAAGGCGCGGATGTCATAGGCCTCACCCAGCTCGGCTTCGGCGATGCCGCGCAGACGCAGAATCTCCAGCATGCCGATCTTGTAGGCATTGGCCTGGCCCGGATAGACGATATAGCGGTCGATCGCGTTCTCGACATCGCCCTGCGGATTGGGCGTGTTTTCGGCGAGATAGTCGACAGCCTGCTGGCGCGACCACTGGTGATGGTGAATGCCTGTGTCGACCACGAGGCGGCAGGCCCGCCACAGCTCCATCGCCAGGCGTCCGAAGTCGGAATAGGGGTCGGAATAGAAGCCGAATTCGAGCGGCAGATATTCGCTGTAGAGACCCCAGCCCTCGGTATAGGCGGTATAGCCGCCAAAGCGCCGGAAGGAGGGTACACCCTCGAGTTCCTGCATGATGGCCAGCTGCATGTGGTGGCCCGGAATGCCCTCATGATAGGCGAGCGCTTCCATCTGATAGGTCGGCATGTCGGCCATGTCGCGCAGATTGGCGTAATAATAGGCCGGCCGTGACCCGTCCGGCGCCGGACGGTTGTAGAAGGCCTTGCCGGCCGAAGCCTCGCGGAAAGGCTCGACCCGCCGCACTTCAAGCTCGGCGCGCGGGAAGGTGAAGAACATCTGCGGCAGCGTCTCGCGCATGGTGTCGATCAGTGCCGTGGCATCGGCGAGATAGGCTGTGCGGCCCGCCTCGTCGTTGGAATAGTAGAATTGCGGATCAGTGCGCATGAATTCGAAGAATTCCTGCAGGGAACCCTCGAAGCCGACCTGGGTCATGATGTCCTGCATCTCGCCATGGATGCGCGCGACTTCGGAGAGGCCGAGCTGGTGGATCTCCTCGGCCGAGATATCCATCGTCGTGTAGCCGTTGAGCAGGTAATTGTAGAACTCACCGCCGTCGGGATGTTTCCAGACACCATCATCGCTGGTCGCGCTCTCGGCCTGTTCCTCGAACAGGGCGATGACGCGGTGATAGGCCGGCTCGACCACTTCGCGCAGGGCCGTTGAGGCCTCGGCGAGCAGACGTTCGCGTTCGGCATCATCAATCTCGAGGCTGGTCACCTTGGCGCGGAAGTCCGACATCAGCGGGCTGTCCTGGCCATCCTCGAACGGAGCGCCGGAGATGATGTTGCGCGCTGTCGCGATCATCGGCTCATAGGTCCAGTCCGGCGTCGAGACGCCGAGCTCGAAGGAACGCCGGGCGTTCTCGATATTCTGGTCCATATAGGCGCCGAAATTGCGCAGGCGGCCGATATAGGCCTCGGCATCGGCGACCGTGTCGACGCGGTGATTATTGATCAGGAAGGTCGGCGCATTCATGTGCGGACCCGAGCGCGGCGTGAAGGTATAGCGATGATCGGCCCAGCGCTGGCCATCGGCCTCGCGTTGCACGTCGTATTCGAACAGACGCCAGGAAATCTGAGCGCTGTCGTTGAGCAGATCGAAGTCGAAATTCTCATGCATGTAGGCGAGATCGGCCTGGCTCAGTTCGTAGGATTCCCGATCGAAGGCCGGTGAGGCATCGCCCCACTGGTCATAATTGGTCTTGCGCCCGAGGAATGTCTGCATCATCGGCGAGCGGTCGACATCGCGCTGGAAGACCTCCTCGAACCAGGCATTGAGGCGTTCGGATTCGGCTGCAACGGCCTGGGTGTCCACCGCGGGCGTCGTATCCGAAGCCGGTGTCGCGGCAGGGGCTGGAGCAGCGGCATTGGTGTCGGTGTCCGAGCCGGTGGAGCCGGAACAGGCCGCCAGCAGGACGGCGAGGGCGGTACTGGCGAGGAGCGGTCTGAACTGTTTCATTTCTTGTCTTCCTATTGCGCCGTCTCGGCCCGCTTGGCCGCGACATAATCATTCACCAGTTCGGTCAGAACCGGTAGTGGCAGCGAACCATGCGTCAGCACGACATCATGGAATTCGCCGTAATCGAACGCGTCACCCAGCTCCTGCTGCGCGAAATCGCGCAGGGCGCGGATGCGCAATTGCCCGGTCTTGTAGGCCGTCGCCTGGCCCGGCCAGACGATATAGCGCTCGACCTCGCGGGTAATCTCCTCCTCGGTAAAGGAGGTGTTGGTGCGCAGATAGTCGATCGCATCCTGGCGGGTCCAGCGCATGGCGTGGATGCCGGTGTCGACGACCAGCCGGCCCGCGCGCCAGAGCTCATAGGCGAGGCGGCCGAAATCCTGATACGGGTCGGTGAACATGCCCATATCCTTGCCGAGGCTCTCGGCATAGAGCGCCCAGCCCTCGCCGAAGGCGGGCAGGTAGAGCAGGCGCTGGAACATCGGCGCCTCGCTGGCCTCCAGGGCCAGGGTGAGCTGGAAGTGATGGCCGGGAATGCCCTCGTGATAGGCCAGCGTTTCCATCTGGTAGAGCGGCAGGTTCCGCATGTTCAGCGTATTGGCGTAGAAAATGCCCGGACGTGTGCCGTCCATGCTGCCGGTGTTGTAGAAGGCTGTGGGTGAGCCGGCGGCGCGATAGGGCTCGACCTCGCGGGCGACGAGCTCGCCGCGCGGCATGGTGTCGAAATAATCCGGCAGGACTGTGCGGACCCGGTCGAAGATCGCGTCGATGCGGGACATGTATTCGGCCCGGCCTTCGTCGGTATTGGGCAGGTAGAACTGTTCGTCCGTGCGCATGAATTCGAAGAATTCCGCCATCGTCCCTTCAAACCCGACCTGGTCCATGATGCCCTGCATCTCGCCATGGATGCGCGCGATCTCGTCGAGGCCGGTCTGGTGCACTTCCTCCGGCGAGAGATCGACCATCGTCGTGAAATTGGCGAGCTGGGCCTGGTAATAGGCCTCGCCGCGCGGCAGCTTCCAGGCACCGTCGCGATCATCACTCATCTCGCGATGCCGTTCGAACATCGCCAGCAGGTCTGTATAGACAGGCCCGATCTGTTCGAGCAGCGCCGTCGTCGCACGGGCGATCAGATCGGCCTTGGCGGCGTCCTCGATGTCGAGCGCCTCGACCTTGGCGGTGAAATCGGCCAGCAGCGGCGAGATCTCACCGCTATCGTCGAAGGGCGCACCGGCGATCAGCTGGGCCGTATTGTCGATCAGATAGCCGAAGGCGAAGCGCGGCGGGATCACACCGGCCTGGGCCCGGCTTTCCGCCTGGTCCATCAATTCGCGCAGGATCGGAGCCATACCCTGCAGGCGGCGAATATAGGCCTCCGCCTGGTCAGGATTGGTAATGCGATGCTGGCTGATCAGCATCGTGGCCATGCCGGTATGCGGGCCGAACATCTGGGTGAAGATGTAGCGTTGGTCGCGGAAGCCGTAATTGCGGATCCCGGTCTCCTGCAGATATTCGAACACGCGGTAGGAGACCTTCGCTTCGGCGTCGAGCGCATCGAAATCAAATTCATCATGGAGCCGGGCCAGACGCTCGATACGCCGCTCATTGGCTGCAGCCGAAGCGGCCTCGCCAACCGGATCCCAGCGGCCATAGGCGTCGAGATCATCGACCTCGCCGAGCTGGGTCTGGGTTTCCGGCGACAGGGCCAGATCTTCCGCGAACAGACCGGCGAACCAGGCGTTGAGCCGCTGTGACTCGGTCTGTGCGGCCTCGGCGCTCTGCTCGACCGGTGCGGCCGTTTCGCTCGCCGCCGGTTGTGACGGCGAACAGGCGGCCATCAATGCCAAAAGCGACACCGCCATCGGTGCCTGGAATATACGACGCATCTCGATTCCCCGATGTCTTCCGCCGGCTGTCCTGCGAGGCTTTCGCCCGCGCCCGGCTTGCTCATTATCCGGACAATACCGTCAGCGGATATTCCGGTCCGGTCAAGACATGCCGTCAGGACAGCGGCGCCGGAGGCGGTGTGACCCGCCTCCGGCCCGCGGCATCAGTCAGCGCTGCGTGCGGCGAGCTTGTCGGCGATGTAGCCATCGACCAGTTCCGCCAGCAGGGTCAGCGGCACCGAGCCGTGCGTCAGCACGACATCGTGGAATTCGCCGTAATCGAAATCATCGCCCAGCTGGTCCATCGCGCGTTGGCGCAGGTCGAGAATGGTGAGCATGCCGATCTTGTAGGACACCGCCTGTCCCGGCCAGACGATATAGCGGCGGATTTCGTTCTGGATATCGGTATCCGCCATCGGTGTGTTCTCGGTCATGTAGTCGATGGCTTGCTGCTCGCTCCAGTGCAGATCGTGAATGCCGGTATCGACGACCAGGCGGGCGGCGCGGAAGACCTCGTAGGAGAGGCGGCCGAAATCCTTGTAGGGGTCGGTAAAGAAGCCCATGTCCTTGCCGAGGCTTTCGGCATAGAGCGCCCAGCCCTCGCCATAGGCGGAATACCAGGTCAGGCGCTGGAACATCGGCGCACTTTCGAGTTCCTGGGCCAGCGAACTCTGGAAATGGTGCCCCGGGGCGCCTTCATGATAGGCGAGGGTTTCCATCTGATAGCTCGGACTCTCCGCCATATGCGCCAGGTTGACGTAGTAGGCGCCGGGCCGGGAGCCATCGAGCGAACCGGGTTCATAGAAGGCACCGGTGGCCGTGGTGATGCGGTAATCCTCGACGGCGCGCACTTCCAGATCGGCTGCGGGCAATTGTCCGAAATAATCCGGTGCCGCTTGCATCACGCGGTCAATGATGGCGGTGGCCTCGGCGAGATAGGCCGCGCGGCCCTCCTCGGTATCCGGATAGTAGAATTGCGGGTCGGTGCGCAGGAAGGTGAAGAATTCCTGCAGCGTCCCCTCAAAGCCGACCTGCTCCATGATGGCGCGCATTTCGCCATGGATGCGGGCCACCTCGTCCAGACCGGTCTGATGGATGTCAGCCGCGGTTAGGTCGGTGCGGGTGGTGTAATTGGTCAGCTGGCTGCGATAATACTCTTCGCCATCGGGCAGGGCCCAGGCGCCATCATTGCGGCCGTCCGCCATTTCGGCATGACGCTCCATGACTTCGATCAGATGCTGATAGGCCGGTGCGACACCCTCGGTCAGGGCTGTGATGGCGCGGTCGATCAGCGCTGCCTTGTCGGCATCATCGATATCGAGAGCTTCGACCTTGGCAGTGAAGTCGGCCAGGATCGGCGAATCCTCGCCACTGTCGTCAAAGGGCGCCCCGGTGATGAAGCGCTGCGCCGCGCCGATCACGATCGGATAGGCAAAGGCTGGCGCAATAACGCCGGCCTGCGCCTGCGCCTCGGCCTGGGCGGTGTGGACTTCGAGCGTGTCGCCCAGGCTGGACAGGCGGCTGAGATAGGCCTCGGCCTGGTCGAGATTCTCGACCTGGTGATAGCCGATCAGCAGGGTCGGCATGTCGGTATGCGGACCGAAGAACTGGGTGAAGGTGTAGTTGTGATCGCGAAACTCGGCCTGCTGGGCATCATTGGCGGCGATGAATTCGGCGAAGCGCCAGCTGACCTGGGCCTCCTCGGTCAGGGCGTCATAGTCGAAATTCTCCTGCATGTAGCGCAGGCGGTCGGCCGCGCGCTGCAGGCCGGCACGGAAGGCAGCCTCCGAGGGATCATCCCATTGGCCATAGGCCTCCAGATCATCGAGCATGCCCAGATAGGTCTTGCCCTCGGGTGAGAAGGCGAGTTCGGCGGCGAACTGCTCGTCGAACCATGCATTGAGCCGTTCGGTCTCGGACTGGACTGCCGCGGTCGCCGCTTCGGCGCCGGTTTCGGTGGCGGTGGCCTCGCTCGGCGCCGCGGTGTTTTCGCTGGTCTGCGGCGAGCAGGCGGCCAGTAGAATCAGCGCGCTGCTGCCGGTCAGAAGTGATCGCAATGCCATGGTGGTTCATCCCCGTGTAAGTCGAAAATTGACTCTTTCTTAACGCGACGCGGCGAAGCGTAAAGATAATTAACCGTAACCCCGATTCTCCAGGCCGGCCGAGGCAAGACACGTGAACGGACCCGAAGTCCTCGACTTTGCACGCGATGCAATCTGGCTGACCCTCGCGATGGCCGGTCCGATCATGCTGACCGGTCTGACCGTGGGCATCGTGATCGCCCTGTTCCAGGCCTTGACCCAGATCCAGGAAATGACACTGGTCTTCGTGCCGAAGATCATCGCGATCTTTGTGTCCATGCTGATCTTTCTGCCGTTGATGGGCGCACTGCTCTCCGGCTTCATGGCCTCGGTTATCGAGCGGATCGTCAATCCATGATTCCCGACCTGCCAGGGCTGGTCTTCGCCGCCGGGCTCGTCTTCGCCAGGGTCGGCTCCATCCTGTTGCTGATGCCCGGCTTTGCCGAGCCGAGCATTCCGATGCGGATCCGACTTTCCTTTGCGCTGCTGGTCTCGCTGATGCTCGGACCGATCGTCGCGCCCTCCCTGCCACCGATGCCGGACCAGCCCCTGCCCATGGCCGGACTGGTGATGAGCGAGATGCTGGTCGGTCTGATGATCGGCGGCATCGCGCGGATCCTGATGTCGATGGCGGCGATCGCCGGCCAGGTGATCGGTATGCAGAGCGGTCTCGCCTTTGCCCAGACGTTCGACCCCTCGCAGGGCCAGCAGGGCGCGATCTTCGCCACGCTGCTCAATCTGACCTTCCTGGTCCTGATGTTCGCGACCAATCTGCATCACCTCCTGCTCCTGACGACGGCGAATTCCTATCTGGTCTTTCCGCCGGGGGAATTGCCGGCACTGGCCGATGCGGCGGAGTGGGCGCTCAACGCCTTCACCGACGCCTTCCGGCTCGGAATCCAGATCGCGGCGCCGATGATCGTGTTCGGCCTGGTCTTCTACCTGGCGCTCGGCGTGCTTTCGCGTCTGATGCCCCAGGCGCAGATCTTCTTCATCGCCATGCCGTCCAACATCATGGTCGGCCTGTTCATTCTCACCATATCGCTCGGCGCGATGAGCGCGGTCTGGCTCGACCGGATGCGCCAGTTCGCCCTTGATATGACCTAGCGAGGACGAGGATGGCCGAAGGCGAAGACGAAAGTCAGAAAACCGAGGAACCGACCCAGAAGCGGCTCGACGATGCGCGCGAGAAGGGCGATGTCGCCAAATCGCAGGAAGTGCCCGGCTGGTTTGTCCTTGCCGCGGGGCTGGCCCTGCTCAGCTTCATGTTCCCGCCGATGGCGCGCAATCTGGCCGGAACGCTGGTGGTCTACTTCGACCATGCCGACGCCTTTGCGACCGATCCCAATGCCTTGCTGGCGACCGTCCGCGCCACGGCCTGGCATGTTGCCCTGATCGTCGGCGTGCCCATCCTGGTGCTGGCCGGTGCCGGCTTCGCCGGACACTACCTGCAGCAGGGCATGATCTTCACCACTGACAAGATCCAGCCCAAGCTTTCCAAGATCAATCCGGTCGAGGGTTTCAAGCGGGTTTTCGGCCCGCAGGGTGTCGCCAACTTCCTCAAGGGTATCGGCAAGATGGGGCTGGTGGGCCTGGCCGCCTTCGTGGTGATCTATCCCAAGCGCGACCTGCTGGCCGGCATGCCGGCGCTTGATGTCTCGGAGATACTCGGTCTGGTGCGCCAGATTTCAATCGAGCTGATGCTCGCCTGCCTGGTCGTCTACGCGCTGATCGCCGCGGCCGACTATGCCTTCCAGAAGCAGAGCTTCATGAAGCGCAACCGCATGTCGAAGCAGGAAATCAAGGATGAGCACAAGAATTCCGAGGGCGACCCCCACGTCAAGGCGAAGCTGCGCCAATTGCGTCACGAGCGCTCACAGCGGCGCATGATGGCGCGGGTGCCTGAGGCGACGGTGATCATCACCAACCCGACCCATTACGCCGTCGCGCTCCTGTACGAGCAGGGCAAGACCTCGGCGCCGATCTGTCTGGCGCTCGGTGTCGACGAGGTCGCCCTGCGGATTCGCGAAGTGGCCAGGGAGCATGACATCCCGATCGTCGAGGATCCGCCACTGGCGCGGGCCCTGTTCGCGACCGCCGAGCTGGACCAGGAAATCCCCGTCGACCATTTCAAGGCCGTGGCCAAGATCATCGGCTATGTGCTGTCGCTTTCACGCGGTCGCGCACAATACGCTCCGAGCGAGTAGTCTGTACCCCAAGCTTTTTGATTCGTGCTGGAGCCTCCCATGGCTGAACTGCCCGCCTCCGATACCGACGCCCAGTCCGCAGCCGGGCGCAAGTCCTTCTGGTCGAAGCCCTTTGGCCGGGTCGCCTTCTGGGTCTGTGTCTTCATCGTCGGCCTGGCTGCGCTGGCGGCCCTGTTTGCCGCGGGCCAGGATGGCTGGCAGGGCTTCATCCTGTTGTCCGGCCTCGCTGCCATCGGCTTTCTGGTGCTCTACGCCATTGCTGCCGGCGAAACCGCCGGGCGCAGCATGCGCAAGCGGATCAACCAGAACCAGACCCCGAGCCCGGCCATGCTGGCCGGCCAGGCGATGGAGGCCTTCCCCGATCCGGTCCTGATGACCGACCAGCGCGGCGCGGCACGCTGGGCCAATGCGGCCTATCGCGATCTGGCGCGGGCCACGGCCGGTTTCGGCCAGAGTTTCGGCATTCCCGGCATTGACCGTATCTGGGCCGGCGCCGGTGGCGGTGACGGTGCTGTCTATCGTCTGGCCCGTGCCGCCGCGCGCGGTGAGGGGGCTTGCGAGCTGCTGCCACCGCTCGATCTCGCTGATGGCGGGATCGGGCAGTTCCACCTTGAAGCCATTCCGCAGCCCGACCAGATGATCCTGTGGCGCCTGACGCCGGTTGGTGATCGCTCGATGGGCCAGGCCTCGGCGATGGCGGACTGGTCGCAACATGCGCCCGTCGGCCTGTTTTCCTTGCGCGCCAATGGCGAGATCGCGATGGGCAATGCCACCCTGCGCGAATGGCTGGGCCTGATCGAGGGGCAGGCTTTCCCCACCCTTGGTGACGTGCTCACCGGCGATGGTGCCAAATCCGTGCTGCAGACGCGGGGCGGCGAGGGCGTCGCGCGCATTGATTGCCGTCTGCGGGCCCGCGACGGCATTGAAAGCCCGGTCGTGGTCGCAATCGAATGGGCGCCCGGAGAACCTTCGATCGGGCGCGGCGTGCTCTACGGCCTGTCGCCCACCGGTTCGCCGCCGGGCGTGGCCCAGTCGATGGGCGAGGCACGTCCGGCCGGGCGCACGCTCGACGACATGTTTGCCAGCGCCCCCTTCGGCGTGGTGCGTCTCGACGGTGCCGATCCGGAAAGCGCGATGATCGAGGACGTCAACCCGTCCCTGGTCCAGCTCTCGGGCGGCAAGGCGATCCCCGGGGTCAAGTTCCGCGAGATCTTCAACTGGGAAGACGGCCGCTCGGCGACCGATGCCTTCGCGGTTGCCATGGCCGGCGGCAAGGAGCCGGCCGAGGCACGGCTCGACAGCGAGGCGGCGACCTATGTCCACCTCGCCTTCGCCCCGGCGCGCGGCGGCAAGCGCGTCGCCTACATCATCGATGTGACGGCGTGGAAAGAGCTTGAGCGGCAATTCTCCCAGGCCAACAAGATGCAGGCGGTCGGCCAGCTGGCCGGTGGCGTCGCCCACGACTTCAACAATCTGCTCACTGCCGTGCGGCTCAATTGCGATGAATTGCTCAATCGCCACCCGGTCGGCGATCCCGATTATGGCGAGCTGCAATCGATCAACCAGACCGTGGTTCGCGCCGCCGGCCTGGTGCGCAAGCTGCTGGCCTTCTCGCGCAAGCAGACCTTCCGCATGGAAGCCATGGATATCGGTGACCTCCTGTCGGATGTCTCGGTGCTGCTGCGCCAGATCGTCGAGGAGACGGTGCGGCTCGATATCATCCATGGCCGCGACGTGCCGCTGATCAAGGTCGACAAGGGCCAGCTGGAAACCGCGATCATCAATCTCGCTGCCAATGCCCGTGACGCCATGCGTGACCAGGGCGGCGGTTCGCTGGTGATCCGCACCGCCGTGCTCTCCGATGAGGATGTGCGCAAGGCCGGCGGCCCCAATCCGCGGCCGGGTCCCTGGGTCTCTATCGCTGTCAGCGATGAAGGCCATGGCATGGATGCCGAAACGCTGGAGAAGATATTCGAGCCCTTCTTCACCACCAAGGAAGCGGGCAAGGGCACGGGCCTGGGCCTGGCGACCGTGTATGGCATCGTCAAGCAGTCCGGCGGTTTCCTGTTTGCCGACAGTGCTGTCGGCAAGGGCACGACCTTCACCATCTATCTGCCAGGTCACGTCCCCACCGATGCGGAGACGGCCGAGTTCAAGCAGGCCGAAGAGGCGCGCACGGTCGAGCCGGCTCCGGCCGATCTGTCGGGCCATGGCCGAATCTTGCTGGTCGAGGACGAGGACGCGGTGCGCAATATCGCGGCCAAGACCCTGGTCAAGCGCGGCTATGATGTGGTCGAGGCCTGCGATGGCGAGGAGGCCTTTGAAATCCTCGAGGACGATACCGAGGGCTTCGATCTCCTGCTCTCCGACGTCGTGATGCCGGGGCTTGATGGTCCCGGCCTGTTGCAGAAGGCGCGGCACATGCTGACCGATACCCGCATCGTCTTCATCTCCGGCTATGCCGCCGAAGAGTTCTCCAAGACCTTGTCGGAAGAGCAGGAAGTCTCCTTCCTGCCCAAGCCTTTCACCCTGATCCAGCTGGCCGAGAAGGTGAAGCAGGAGATGGTGAAGCGCGCCGAGAAGACCTGAGCCTGCACGAAAATCTCCACGCGGCTTGCCGCTGGAGGTTTGAGGTGCCTCCCCGGATGGGAGGTGTGCGGGACGCCGGCGAATGCCGGTTAGCGCAATAATGAGTTGAGACATTCGAGACGTCCCGCACGTGGAGATTTACTCAGGCCCCTCGCGGGTCCTGCCTCGAAATGACCGTGGAAGATTGGTCGAGCCCTAATGCCTCACTTCCCCGATCATGGCCCCACCGGAACTCGGGCTGTCACGCCTCTGTGCGGATGGGCTCCACGCTCCCGATCGCCGCAAGTGACTGAGCTCACGCCTCCCGTGCGACCGGAACGGGGCGATTATGCGCCAGGGTTCTGGGGGCGGGGATAAATCGCCTCCAAAAGACGTCATCCTGACGAAGGTCAGGACCCAGTTTCAAACGCGACGGGCATAGAATTGACGCCAGTTTTTCGTGCGTTGCCGCTCTGCGAACTGGGCCCTGACCTTCGTCAGGGTGACGCAGATTGTTGGGGCGGGGATGGCGCGGCGAATAGGGGGGCGGAACTTCTGGTCCTGTCGCTCCGGCGTGCACGCCACCGCCGCGCCCGTCATCATCACCGGCCTTGCCCCGGAGCGGGACCGGGGCAAGGCGATGATCGCCCGAATGAAGGGTGATGGGCAACAGGTGAGGTTACCTGTCTTGGGGCCGTGGCGGGCATGCGGATGCGGCCGTGGCCGGCAGCTGGCGTCCGGTCATGCCGGCAATTCGTGGGAAGCTGCGGCCTTGGCAGTATCGCCGGCCTGCGTGACGCTTTTCACGGTCAGGCGACGGACACGGCCATCGCGGGCGGTCCAGTCGATGGTCTGGCCGGCGGACAGACCGATCAGGGCGGCACCGATCGGCGTCAGGATCGAGACCTTGCCGGCTTCGATATCGGCCTCACCGGGGAAGACCAGGGTGACATGCTTTTCATCCCCGAGCTCGCTGGTGAAGCACAGGCTGGAGCCCATGCGCACGACTTTCGGTGCGATCTTGTTGTCAGCCACAACGCGTGCGCGGTCGAGCTCGGCCAGCAAGGGCTCGGCGACATTGGCGGACGTATCGGGCAGGGACTCGGCCAGTCGCCACAACCGTTCATGATCGGAACGGGTCATCGTGATCGCAGGCTTGAGTTTTCTTTTGGTAGCGGGAGCCATGGGCTGACCTCGTCATAAAACCTGAACCGCCGGCGCACTTCGGGTGTCGCTGCGGTCGAATTGGAAATTCTGGAGCTGTGTCGCGTAAGGGGCTGCGCTGTCGGGATTGCGGAACGCGCAATACGCAAAGCGAGCCTATACCCCTCGACCGGGGCGCGACGCGACTGGGCCGAGGGTCAGATGCCCGCGATGGGGCATGCCCTGTAAGAAGTCGGAAGCCGTCGTGTGGTCGTGTTCATGCTGTGAATCTCAGCCTTTGCCTGTCCAAAGTCAAGCTGGGCGGCAGGCAGCCTCGCATGGCCGGGCCGGCCGCTGCCGATTGGCGGCTCGCGGATCGGGGCATCGCTCTGGCCCGCCGCAGAACGCACCATTCATTAACAAGAGCGAGCCATGGTGTGGGCGTAAGCTGAATGGAATGGACCGGCCGGGATGGCGAACGCCGAACCCTTGGATTTGATACCGGAAGCCCCCCGCCGCGCGCGGGATGTGCTGGCGCGGCGGCTGGCCGATATTGTCGGCCTGCCATCAAGCCGCCTGACGCCGCGCGAGCGCTGGATCGTTGCCGACCTGCTGTTTGATATCCTCAAGGCGAGTGATGTCCCGGTGCGTCAGCGCTGTGCCCGCCGCCTTGCCGGCCTGGTCGAGGCCCCCAGCCGCCTGCTGCGCCTGCTGGCCTGTGATGATTTCGAAATCGCCCAGCCCATTCTCGAGGACTCCCGCGCCCTGACCGATTTCGACCTGCTCGAGATTGTGCAGGCCGGAACGCTGCAGCACCGGATGGCGATCGCCCGACGAGAGAATATCAGTGAAATCATCTCTGCAGCGCTCGTTGCCGCGGGCGAGCCGCCGGTGGTGGAATGCGTTCTGAAGAACAAGACCACGGCACTGGCCGCACCGACCATCGACCGCCTGGTCGGCGCTGCCCAGGACGAGGTGCGCTATGCGGCGCTTCTGATCCGCCGGGACGAATTACGCCCCGCCCAGGCCTTCCGCCTGTTCTGGGATTGCGAGCATTTTGAGCGCTACCAGATCCTCGAGCGCTTTGCGGTTGACCGCACCATCCTGATCGATTCCACCGAGGACATTTTCCCGATGGTGTCGAAGGAGGGCTGGGACGATCCGCTGGTGACCCGGGTGCTGCGTTATATTGATCGCCGCCAGCGCAATCGTGACGCGGCCCGGCTGAGCCCCTATGGCTCGCTGGAGGGCGCGATCGATGCCTTCTGCGTCGAAGGGGCGCAACCCGAACTCATCTCGGAAATCGCAACCCTGGCTGCGATCCACAAACGTCTTCTGCTGCGGATGATCGACGATATGGCCGGCGAGCCTCTGGCGATCCTGTGCAAGGCCACCGGCCTGAAATGGGCAAGTTTCCAGGGCCTCTGGGCCGGAATCGGGCGCCCGGCCCAGGATGATTCGGTTGAGCCGGCCCGCAAGGTTTATGACAGTCTGTCTGTGGAAAAGGCCCAGACTGTACTGCGCTACTGGAACCTCACCTTCGAGGATGCCGACAAGCGCTGAGCGGCATTTTTCAGGCCCGCTGCCGCAACTCACCCCTGACGAGAAACTTCCCGGCGCCTCTCCCGGTGCGGATGATCTGCGCTTGCCGTCCGGCTTGTCTGGTCAAGGCCGGTATGTCGGGTTAAAAGCCGAGGTTCAGGCGAATACGTGCGGGGAGTTTCCATGACTTACGGCGTCGGTTTGACGGCTATCCTTGTCCTGCTCTGGCTGACCTTGTCGGGCCAGTACACGCTCTCCGGTGATTATCCGTTGGTGATCGGTTTCGGTGTGTTGAGCGTGGCCGGAACGGTCGCCCTGGCGGCCCGGATGAGAATTCTCGATCGGGAGACGGTGCCGCTGGCGCCGGCCTGGTCGCTGGTCCCCTACTGGTTCTGGCTCGGCGGCGAGATCGTGGCGGCCAATTTCGCCGTATTGCGACTGGTGATGAAGCCGGACATGGATGTCGAGCCGCGGCTGGTGCGTGTGCCGGCCGAGCAGCGCTCCGGCCTTGGCCATGCCGTCTTCGCCAATTCAATCACGCTGACGCCGGGTACGGTGACAATCGATGTCGAGGAGGACGGGTTTCTCGTCCACGCCCTCGATACAAGCTTCACCGATCCGTCCGGCTTCGCCGAGATGGGTGCCCGGTCCGACGTTGCGTCCGATGGCAAGCGGAAGGTGCTCTAATGGGTCTGTTCAATTTCATCATTGCGCTCGGCATGGCCGGCGCGATGGCGATCATGCTGGCGCGCCTGTTTGCCGGGCCGACGCTGTATGACCGCGTTCTGGCGTCCAATTCCTTTGGCACCAAGACGATCCTCTTCCTGCTGGTCTTCAGTGCGATCTCCGGGCGGCAGGATGCGATCGACATCGCCATGCTCTATGCCCTGATCAATTTCGTCTCGACCATCGCGATCCTGAAATTCTTCCGCTATCGCTCGCTCGACATCGCGCTGGCGCAGATGTCGCTGCGCCGGGCCATCGACGGGGAGGACGATTGATGACCCTGGCTGAAATCGGACACCACCTGTTGTTTGCCCTCAGCGTCGCCTCGATGTCGGTCGGGCTCGTCTTTGTGCTGGCCGGCGCGATCGGCGTTATCCGCCTGCCTGACTTCTACACCCGGATGCATGCGGCCGGCGTCACCGACACGCTCGGCGCCGAACTCATCATCATGGGGCTGATCTTCCAGGCCGGTGACTGGCAGACCGTTGCCAAGCTTGCCCTGGTGGCGCTGCTCCTCTTCCTCACCAGCCCGACGGCGACCCATGCCGTGGCCAATGCGGCTCACCGCGCCGGACACAAGCCGGATCTGGCTCATTTCAAGCCGAAGCATCCGCGTGAGCTCGGCCAGGAGGAGGGTCAGGCATGAGTGATCTCACCCAATATCTCGACTATGCCCTGATGGCGATGTTGTTCGCGGTCGGGATCGCCATCGTGCGATTGCGCAACCTGTTTGCGATCGTGATGCTGATGGGCGTCTACAGCCTGCTGTCGGCGGCCTGGTTTGTCTCGCTCGATGCGGTCGATGTGGCCTTCACCGAGGCGGCGGTCGGCGCGGGGATTTCAACCGTTCTCCTGCTCGGCGCAATGCTGCTGACGGCACGCGAGAGCGAGCCGACGAAGGCCTCCCGTCACTGGGCGGCGCTGGCTGTCGTGGTCACCGCCGGTGCGGCACTGCTGTATGCCGTGCCCGACATGCCGGTCTATGGCGATGCTGAATCCCCGGCGAATTCCTATGTCGGGCGGGAATATCTCGAGCGCACGCCCGAGGATATCGCGGTGCCCAATATCGTGACGGCCGTGCTGGCCAGCTATCGCGGCTATGACACGCTCGGCGAAACCATGGTGATCTTCACCGCCGGTCTCGGCGTGGTCCTGCTGCTCGGTTTCGGCACCCGGCGCCGTGACCCCAAGGCGAAGAGCAAGAAGGGAAAGGCGGCGTCGTGAATCCACATCTGATCCTGAGTGTCGTTTCCAAACTGCTGATCCCTGTGATCATGGTGTTCGGATTTTACGTCCAGTTCCACGGCGATTTCGGTCCGGGCGGCGGGTTCCAGGCGGGCGTCATTCTCGCCGTTGCCGTGATCCTCTATGCCCTGATCTTCGGGATCGATGAGGCCCAGCGCGCGGTGCCGCCGACGGCGATCCGCTATGGCGCGGCCCTCGGCCTGCTGCTTTATGCCGGGGTCGGGATCGCGGCGATGTTGATGGACGGTGCCGGCGAACCGCTGAACTTCCTCGACTACGACGCCCTGCATCCCGATCAGGGCCATCATACCGGGCAGCATTACGGCATCATGCTGGTTGAGCTTGGGGTGTTGCTGACGGTCTCGTCGGTGATGTTGTCGGTATTCTACGCCTTCGCCGGGCGGATCCCCGATATTGCGGACGAGGACTGGTAGAATGCTCGATATGCTGCTCGAACGTTTCAACTATATCCCGATCCTCATCCTGATGATGACGGGGCTGTATGTGGTGTTTGCGACCGGCAATCTGGTCAAGCGCCTGGTCGGCCTGTCATTGTTCCAGACCTCGGTCTGCCTGTTCTACATCAACATGGCCAAGGTGTTCGGCGGCCAGCCGCCGATCGTGGCCGAGCACCATGCCGCTGACGCTGCCGATCATGGCGCTGCTGCCGTCGAGCACGGCGCTGCCGCGGCCGGGCACGTTGCCGAAACCGTCATTTATGCCAACCCCCTGCCGCACGTGCTGATCCTGACCGCGATCGTGGTCGGCGTCGCGACGCTGTCGGTCGGACTCGCCCTGGTGGTGCGCATTCGCGAAGCCTATGGGGTGATTGAGGATGATGCCTTGAATACTGCCGATTACTCGCGTGAGACAGGAGCCGCCGGCTGATGGAATTTCTGGCTCACCTTCTACCGGCGGCCATCGCCGCGCATGCGCCTGTGCTTCTGGTCGTGATCCCGCTGATCCTCGCACCGATCGCGGCCCTGATGCCCAATGGCCGCCTGGCCTGGGGCGTGGCCCTGCTGGGTGCGATTGTCGTGGCCGTCATGGCCCTGGTTCTGATGGGCGAGATTTCGACCGCGGGCGCGATCAGCTATCATCTCGGCGGCTGGGCGCCGCCCCTGGGGATCGAGTATCGCGTTGATGCGCTGAACGTCCCGATCCTGTTGCTGGTGGGCCTGGTCGGCCTGCTGTGCACGATCTACGCCTTGCCGACCGTGGCCGACGAAATCGAGCCGGACAAGCAGCCGATGTTCTATTCGGCTTTCCTGGTCTGCTTTACCGGCCTGCTCGGCGTCACCATCACCGGCGATGCCTTCAATGTCTTCGTCTTCCTGGAAGTCTCCTCGCTCTCGACCTATGCGCTCGTCGCCATGGGCGGCGGCAAGGATCGCCGGGCGCTGACGGCCTCGTACAACTACCTCATTCTCGGCACGATCGGCGCGACCTTCTTCGTGATCGGTGTCGGCTTCCTCTACATGGCGACCGGCACGCTCAACATGGCCGATATCGCGCGCATTCTGGCGGAGAATGGTCATACCCGGGTGACCGAGGCAGCCTTCGCCTTCATCGTCGTCGGGCTGGGTCTGAAGGCGGCCATGTTCCCGCTGCATGTCTGGCTGCCCAACGCCTATGCCTTTGCACCGAATTTCGTCACCGCCTTCCTCGCCTCGACCGCGACGAAAGTGGCCTTCTACGTCCTGATCCGCTTCGTGTTCTCGGTCTTCCATCCGGAAGTCAGCTTCGTGGCGATTTCCTTCACCTGGATCTTCGCCGTGCTCGGCACGGTCGGCATGATCGTGGCGTCGGTGCAGGCCATCTTCCAGAACGACCCGCGCCGGGTGCTGGCCTATTCCTCGGTTGCCCAGGTCGGCTACATGATGCTTGGCCTGGGTATCGGCACGCAGGCAGGCCTGTCGGCCGGACTGCTGCACCTGATGAACCATGCGATGATGAAGGGCGCGCTCTTCATGGCGCTTGGCGCCTTCGCCCTCAAATTCGGCGTCCGCAGCATGGACAGCCTCAACGGGCTCGGCCGCACCATGCCGGTGTCCGCCAGCGCCTTCACCATTGCCGGCCTGTCGCTGGTCGGTGTGCCGCTGACGGTCGGCTTCACCTCGAAATGGTATCTGATCCTCGCCGCGCTTGATCGCGACTGGTGGTGGGCTGTGGCGGCGCTGATCGTCTCCTCGCTGCTGGCGCTGGTCTATATCGGACGCATGCTGATGGCGATCTGGATGCAGGAACCGCCGAGCCACCAGGGCAAGGCGATGCCGGCGACCATGGCGCCCTGGGCCGCCGTGGTGCCGATGTCGATCCTGGCGATTGCCAATGTGTATTTCTTCTTCAACGCCGCCCCGCTCGTGTATCTGGCACGTGAGGCTGCCGAAGCCATGATGGGAGGGCGCTAGATGATGTGGTCTCCCGAACTTGCCCTGGCGCTGGCGCTGGCGATCCCGTCGCTCGGCGGCGTCATGGTCGCCCTGCTGGGCTCGCGCCCGAATCTCCGTGAGGGCGCAACCCTCGTCTCCGGCGTCCTGCTGGCCCTCAATGTCGCCTATCTGGTGGAGATTGCCCCCAGCCATCCGACCCTGATCCTGGCCTCGGTCGCGCCGGGTCTGGAACTGACCTTCACGCTCGAGCCGCTCGGCGCGCTGTTCGCCGCCGTGGCGAGTGGTCTGTGGCTGATCAATTCGCTGTATTCGATCGGCTATATGCGCGGCAATAACGAGAAGAACCAGACGCGCTTCTATGTCTGTTTCTGCATCGCCATTGCCGCCGCCATGGGCGTCGCCCTGTCGGGCAATCTGCTCACGATGTTCGTCTTCTACGAAGTGCTCACCCTGTCGACCTATCCGCTGGTCACGCACAAGGGCGATGCCGCGGCGCGGCGTGGTGGCCGGATTTACCTCACCATCCTGCTGGGCACCTCGATCGGCCTGCTCCTGCCGGCTGTGATCGCGACGCAATTCATTGCCGGATCGACGGATTTCGTTGCCGGCGGCTTGCTCGCGCTCAACGAGGCGACACCGTTGATGGCCGGCATCCTGCTGGTGATGTTCGCCTTCGGTATCGGCAAGGCTGCCCTGATGCCGGTGCATCCATGGCTGCCCAATGCCATGGTCGCACCGACGCCGGTCTCCGCCTTCCTGCACGCCGTGGCCGTCGTCAAGGCGGGCGTGTTCGCGATGCTGAAGGTCGGGGTCTATATCTTCGGACCGGCCCTGATCGTCGCGACGCCAACCTCGCTGCCGCTGGCCTGGATCGCGGCCGGCTCCATCGTGCTGGCCTCGATGATCGCGCTAACCAAGGACAATCTCAAAGCCCGGCTGGCCTATTCCACCATCAGCCAGCTCTCCTATGTCACCCTGGCCGTGATGCTCGGCTCGCCCCTGGCCATGCTGGGCGGGGCGCTGCAGATCGTGATGCACGCCTGGGCCAAGATCACGCTCTTCATGAGCGCCGGTGCGATCTATACGGCGACCAAGAAGACCAATATCTCGCAGATGCGCGGTCTCGGCCGTCACATGCCCTGGCTGTTCGGTGCCTACACGATCGGTGCCCTGTCGATCATCGGCCTGCCGCCACTTGCGGGCATGTGGCCGAAAGTCTTCCTGCTGCAGGGCGCATTCGAGTCCGGTCATGTCATCCTGGCCGTGGCGCTGATTGCCTCGTCCCTGCTGAATATTGCCTATCTGCTGCCGCTGTCGGCACGCGGGTATTTCGAGCCGCCCGAAGAGGCCCGGCTGAAGAAGCCGGCGCCGGTGCTGGTGATCCTGCCGCCGGTGATCACGGCCGCTGGCGTGATCATCCTGTTCTTCCTGATCGGCCCGCTGCGGGATTACCTCCTGCCTGTGTTTGAACCGGTCGCGATTGTCGAGACAGCCTTATGAGTCAGAAACCCAGCAAAAAAGACGATCTCATTCATCCGATCGCGCGGCCGTTTCTGTGGCTTGAAGCCGACTGGCTCAAGGCGAGTCTGGTCTGGGTGCTTGGCGTGCTGACCATTGGTCTGGCGGCAATCGATTTCTTCCACCATCGCCATGAATATCTGGAATTTGCCCAGATGCCGGGCTTCTACGCCCTGGCCGGCTTTGGCAGTTTCGTGCTGGCCGTGATGGGGGGCTGGTTCATCATCCGCCGCTTCCTCGGCCGCGAGGAGAACTACTGGGACGGGGAGGCCGGCGATGAGTGAACTGTTCGGCAATATCTCACCCGCCCTTCCGATTATCATCGCCGGGCTGATCGCGGCCGTCGTGCCGAACAATCTGGTTCGCAAGGTCCTGGCGCTGGTCGCGCCGGTGCTGGCCGGGCTGTGCTGGTATTCGCTCGATATCGGGCATTACGGCATTGTCGAATTCGGCGGCTTCACGCTCGAAACCCTGCGCTATGACGAACTCAGCCGCATCTGGGGCCTGATCTTCATCATCGCCGCCTTCCTCAACGGGCTTTACGGCCTGCACGAGAAGGACCGCATCACCGATGCCGCCGGGCTGATCTATGCCGGCGGCGCGCTCGGCGCCGTGTTTGCCGGCGATCTGATGACGCTCTTCCTGTTCTGGGAAGTGACCGCGATCTCCTCGGTCTTCCTGATCTGGAGCGCGCGCAACAAGGCCGCCACCAAGGCCGGCCTGCGCTATCTGGCCATCCATGTCCTGTCGGGCGTACTCTTGCTGACCGGTGCGGTGATCCATGCCGGTGAGACCGGCAGCTGGGCGTTTGAGCATATCGGCCTCAACACGCCGGGCGGCTTCCTGATCTTCATTGCCTTCGGCATCAAGTGCGCCTTCCCCTTCCTGCACAACTGGCTGCAGGACGCCTATCCCAAGGCGACGGTGGTGGGCACGGTGATCCTGTCAGCTTTCACGACCAAGATGGCGGTCTATGCCCTGGCGCGCGGCTTCGCGGGCGAGGACAGCCTGATCTATATCGGCGCCATCATGACGATCTTCCCGGTTTTCTTTGCCGTGGTCGAAAACGATCTGCGCAAGGTTCTGGCCTACTCGCTGAACAACCAGCTCGGCTTCATGGTCGTGGGTATCGGCATCGGTACCGATCTGGCGATCAATGGCGCAGCAGCGCACGCCTTCGTGCACATCCTCTACAAGGGCCTGCTGTTCATGAGTATGGGCGCGGTCCTGATGCGGGTTGGTACGGTCAAGGCCTCCGAGCTGGGCGGGTTGTTCAAGTCCATGCCGGCAACGGCGGTGTTCTGCCTCGTCGGCTCGGCCTCCATTTCCGCCTTCCCGCTCTTCTCCGGCTTTGTCGCCAAGTCGATGATCCTGGCCGCCGTGGCCCAGGATGGTCACTGGCTGGTCTGGCTGGCCCTCGTCTTCGCTTCGGCCGGGGTGCTGGAGCACTCGGGGATCAAGATCCCGTTCTTCGCCTTCTTCAGCCATGATCGCGGCCACCGGGTTCGCGAGGCTCCGGTCAACATGCTGATGGCGATGGGGCTGGGCGCACTGCTGTGCATCTATCTCGGGATCAATTACGGTAAGCTCTACGATTTGCTGCCGTACCAGAACGCGATCTACCAGCCCTATACCTTCGATCACGTGGTCGGTCAGATGCAGCTCTTGATCGGGGCGATCTTCGCCTTCGCCTTCCTGCTCAAGATCGGTGCCTATCCGGACGAGAAACGGTCGGTGAACCTGGACACAGACTGGGTCTATCGCCGCTTCGGCGACGGGCTGGCGCGCTGGACCTGGCTGATGCTCGACCGGCTTTCGGCGGCGGCAGGCAATGCCTGGGGCCGTTTGATGAGCGGCATCGGCGGCCGGCTCTATCAGGTATTCAGTCCTATGGGCGCCCTGAGCCGAGATATCCCCAGTGGGATGCTCGCGATCTGGACCAGCGCGCTCCTCGCCATCGTCCTGATCATCGCCTATTTTTCGGCCTGATATTTCAATCGGGTAAGTAAAGTGCTGGCCGCGTGACCCGCAGGGGTTGCGCGGCCTTTTCTTGCGACCCGATTAGGAATATTATCCCCGCCTGGGTGTGGCCCTCCTAGCATGGGCGGGCCGGGGTGACGGAAAGGACGCTCCGGTTCGTGAAGATCGGGAGCGCAAGATGACGCAAGATGTTTCAAGGGCGAATGAGGATATCGCCCGGGCCCGTCTGGCCCAGAGTGCAGTTGCCTATGCCTTTGGCGTCCCGCCGGAGGAACTCGAGGCCCCGACCCGCCGCTCGCGCGAGGCCGCATTCGCCCGCCAGGCCGCCATGTATCTCGCCCATGTCGCATTTGAACTGTCCCTGACCCGCGTCGCCCAGGCCTTCGGCCGCGACCGCTCGACGGCGGCCCATGCCTGCCACCGGATCGAGGACCAGCGCGACGATTACGGCTTTGACCAATCAATGGACGCGCTGGAGGCCTGCCTGCGCGCGGCACCGCAACCGGGCGAGCCGGGTTGATGCCGGCGGTGTGCGAGACCGAACCGCGCTGGCTACGCTGTCTGGCGCGCAAGGGGGCGGCCCTGAAGCCGTGTAGCGAGGCTTCAGGCGGCTTGGCTGTCTATCCCGGCGGCGATCGCCGCCGCCGGCCCCTGGCCCGCCTTGATGCGCGGCAATTGCGCGAAGCGCTGGCCAGCGGCCTGTTGAGCCAGGATGGCGAGAAGATTGAACTGGGTGCGCCCGGACGCGCGGCGCTTCGACGGATGCAGGGCGGGGAATTTGCCGGCCAGCATCGCACCATGGCGGCGACATCCATTCTCGGGCAGGACGGGCGGCTTCAGCCGGTTCAGGTCAATACACAGGAAGGCACGCTCGGTCGCTGGGCGGCGTATCTCGATCCGTCCGAACTGGCGGCGGCTGAGCGGTTTTGCGCCGACTATGCCCGTTCCAGCCTGCATCAGCAGACAACCCGCAATTGGGACCTGACCGCGCCCGCGCGGCAGAAGGGCTGGCGGGGCGGGCCCGATGCGGTACCGCTCGCCGCGATGGCGGCCAAGGATCGGGTCATGGACGCACTCTCGGCTGTCGGCACGGGGCTGGAACCGGTTCTGGTGGCAGTGTGTATTCGCGGTGAGGGGATCAGCGCCGTCGAACGCCGCTTTGGCTGGGCGCAGCGGTCAGGCCGGACGGTCCTGAAGCTGGCGCTGCAGCAATTGGCCCGGCACTACGGCATCACGCGCTAGGCGGCTGCGGCACCGCGGATACGCCCGATCATCGAGTTCAGCCCGTTGGAGCGCTGCGGTGACAGGTGTTCCGACAGGCCGATCCGGCCCAGCACTTCGCGTGCATCGACCGACAGGATCTCCTCGCGGCTGCGGCCCGAATACAGGCGCAGCAGCAGGGCGGCGAGGCCGCGCACGATATGGGCATCGCTGTCGGCCCGGAATTCAAGACAATCATTCTCGCCGGGTTCGACGATCAGCCAGACCTGGCTGACACAGCCTTTCACGCGGCTTTCCTCGGTGCGCTCTGCCTCTGGCAGTGCGGGGAGGACCTTGCCCATGTCGATCAGGTAGCGATAGCGCTGTTCCCAGTCGTCCAGCAGATCGAATTCCTCGACCAGATCCTCGACTTCAGCTTGGATTGTGGTGTGTGTCATCACAGCGAGTTAAGGCGCGCTGCGGGCAGGATCAAGGCGCAGTTGCGGTGAAGGTCGCGCCGGGCTCAGGAATTCGCCGTGTTGCGCTCGTCAATAGCCGCTTCGATCCGGTTTGCGGCGAAGCCGGCGAGGAAGTCGCCGAGCTGCACCGCTTCGGCTCCGGCCTCGCAAAGCGCTTCGCGGTCGATACACCAGCTGCCGAGGGCTTCGCCGGCGTCAATTTGGGTGGACGCCGTGTTGAACTGCAAGTCAAAGCCTTCGCCCGCGAAATCACGTGGAACGAAAACCGACACAATGGCCAGCCAGAAAGCAGCGCGCAGAAAGAACATCATCACCAAACCTCATACCAACACCGTTGCCGGTCGTACCGACATTGGTTGCAGGATCGAGGCTAGGGAAAGTTTTCAGCTATTGCACGCGATTCCGGGGTTTAGCGAAAACAGCGTGCGAAACTGAAGCATTATTTTTGTATAAAATTTGATGTTGTCTCTGATCGGTACACTTTTCGTTAACCTTTATACCGGTCGCACGTGATCCTAATCAGTCCGTGCCTGTCGCAGCAGACACGCCCAGACAGCGGCTGACATCGAGCAGGGCATGCTCGGCGATACAGAAACTGTCTTCATACTTGAAGTGCCCGGCGGCGACGCACTGTTGCAGGTCCAGACGCGCCCAGGTCAGACAGCGTTCCACCACCGGATCGGAGAGCAGGGCATTGACCAGTTCGGTCGACTGGGTCGGATCGTTGGAGATCGCCTGCAGGGCCGCAACCGACAGGATGCGCCCGATGCGATCGCGGTCAGGATCGACTGCGGCATCGCCGACGGTGAGTGAAAGTTGCGGCGTCGCATAGGCGCTCATGCGCGCAATTTCCGGATGCTCATACAGGGCCGAGGCCGGGACGACCCCCTCAAGGCCGGTGTCGAGCGAGAGCAGAAACTCGTTGCTCAGCGGCACGCTCGGTCCCGATCCCGCATTCTCCAGGGCGGAGAGGCGGTCGCGCCGATTGCCGGAGCGGGCCTGGGCCCAGCGCGTTGATTGCAGGTCGTAGGCGGCAGCCCGGTAACGGTCGGAAACCTCGCGGATGCCTGCGCTGTCACGCTCGAGCGCGTCGACCACGGATGCTTCCGCGGTGTCGGCATGGGTGAAGCTGATGGCGTAGGTGGGATCATAGAGCAGGCCGGACATGGCAGCCTGTTCGCCATAATAGTCGGCGAGCTCGCGGACATCATCGAGATATTCGGGGTGCTGGGCGGCGATCATCGCCGTGTAGGCGATCCAGGCGCGCACCAGGCGGTCGTGAACATAAAAGGCGGTCAGGCGGTCCATGGCGGAGTCGAGATCCTCGCCCGACCCGATCGGGGCGGAGCGCAGGTCTGCGACGACGCCATGATAGGCAGCGTAGTCGCCGGCAGCGGCGCGGACCGGATCGGCGGCCGGCGCCGCGACGGCGTCAAGCTGCAACACCGGGGGCTGTGCCATCGTGCTGTCGTCCTGCCCCTCGCTCTGGAGCGCGGTGGTCAAAGCAAGCGCTGCGAGGATGGATATCAACATGGGGTAGCCTCCATAACCCTGGGAACCGACAGTGTGCCCCGGACAGCCCCGGTCTCCAAGCCAAGAAATGCATAGACAGGAGACAGGCTTTCCAGCTCGAAACGGTAAACGTCAAAAGTTTAAGATTCAGTATTTGTTAACGCCGGAGGCAAAGATTGCACCATAGGGTTTGCGCTGAGTCGCAACGGGAAAAGATGCAAAAACCAAAACGAGATATCGCTGCTTGGATTGCCCGCCGGGGAGGTCCTGTCGCCAATCTGATCTGGATTGCGACGGTCGCTGCGGCCGCGCCGCAACTCTGGCCGATCCTCGACGGTCCGGTCTGGCTGAATGCGGCCGGATTGCTGGGCGTCGCCTTTCCGGCAATTGCCGGTCTGGTGCTGGCACCGCGTCTTGATCGTTCCTTCGAACGCTTTGTACTCGCCATGCTGTGGACGGGGCTCGCGGCGATTGTGGCCGTGACTGCGGGCGGTGTGACCGGCACGGGCGTGCTCGCCTTCCTGTTGGCGCCGGCGATGGCTGCCGCAGGCGGTGATCGTGAGGCCATCGTCAAGGCTGGCGCCATGTCGGGCCTGGCTGCCATTATCGTGACTGCGCTGCAGCTGACCGCATTTGTCCAGCCGCAATCGATCGCGGTCGAATATCACCTTCCCTTCGTGCTCGGTGTGGTGCTGGTCGTGGCCTATGGCTTCACCTGTGCCTCGATCCGGTCGATCCGTGCCAATGATGCCGCCAGTCGCGAGGCCGAACATGGCCGTGTTCGCGGCCGTGCCTTTGACGCGGCACCGGCAGCGCTTCTGGCCTGTGATGCGGACGGCAATATTCTCGCCGTCTCCGAGGGCGTGCGCGAATTGTCGCCTGGCCTGCCACGCGAGCTGAACAACCTGCCCTTCGCTGATCTCGGCTTTGAAGACGAGGATCGCGCCGAACTGGCCGGTGCCGGCCGCCGCGCCGCAACGCGTCCGCTTTCCGAATTCCTCAGCATTCGCGGCGAGAAGGGCCATGCCGAGCGCGTCCGTCTCGATGCCCGTCCGATGGCGGGCGGCTCCGTGTCCGTGATCGCGCGGGACTACAGTGCCGAGGCGGAAAACGCCCTGCGCGAGGCGGAAGAGGCGCGTGCTCTGGCGCTGGAAGAGGCCCGTGCAAAGTCGCAATTCCTCGCCTCCGTCAGCCACGAACTGCGGACCCCGCTCAACGCGATTATCGGTTTCTCCGATGTCATGAAGGCGCGCCTGTTCGGACCGATGCCGGCGCGCTATGCCGAATATGCCGATCTGATCCATGAAAGTGGCCAGCATCTGATGGAATTGATCGGCGATGTGCTCGACATGTCGAAGATCGAGGCCGACAGCTATGATCTTTCGCGCGAGAGGTTCGATATTTCCGAAGTGGTCGGGCTGAGCGTCAAGATGATGCGGCTGCAGGCCGAGGAAGCCGGGCTGAGCCTGACGGTCGAGGCCGGTGACCAGCCGATCCTGGTCAATGCCGACCGCAAGGCGCTGCGCCAGATCATGCTCAATCTTCTCTCCAACGCCGTGAAGTTCACGCCACAGGGCGGGGCCGTGGTGGTGATGGTGCGGGCCTCCGGATCCGATCTGGTCCTGGCGGTTGGTGATAGCGGTATCGGTATCGATCCGAAGGAAGCCGAAAGGCTGGGCCAGCCCTATCGCCAGGCATCAAGCGCGCGCGAAGTCGATACCCGTGGTACCGGGCTGGGACTGTCGCTGGTGCGGGCCCTGGCGGGGCTGCATGGCGGTGCGATGACGATTGCCAGCGCCAAGGGCGTCGGCACGACCATCACCGTCACGCTGCCGGTGCTGGAACAGGTCATGGGGCAGGTGGATACGCTGCACCGGCTCGACGTGCATCAGCAGATCGAGCGCGCCCAGGAAGCCTCCAAGTCGCTTGCGGCCACGGCCGGCGCGGCCTGAGGCCTCAGCTTTCGGGAAGCTCGATCGGGGTGTTTTCGTCGATTGCCGCGCGCAAGAAGGCGACCGCCGCGGCGAAGTCACCGATCTCGAAATATTCCGACGCCATGCGATCGCCATTGCGGTCCATGAAATCGATCCGGGCGGTCTCGCGCGGGTCGAGCGCGTCGAGCTGTTGCACCACCGAGAGCGGGAAGCGAAACGCGTGGCCCTGCGTGACGCCGGCCAGGGCATCGGCTGCGGCGCCGCTGATCTGGTCACTGGCCCACACCATCCGGCGCGCATATTCCGGCGGTGTCCAGCGGGCCCAGGCGGCATTGGACGGTCCGGCAAACATGCCGTTCATGGTCGGGTCGTAGAGATCCGGCGCGCGCTCGGTATTGCGCATCACCAGGATCGCCGAAATATAGTCGCCACCACCGGGCAGGGCGACGGTGAAGCGGATATCGCCACCGACGCGGCTGATGCCGGCACGCACGCGCCCGGTATCCTGGACCAGGGCCCAGACCGGTGCGTCGGTGAGAATCTGGCGGTCGGCGAACCAGGAGAAGGCCGTGCCCGGAAAGGTCATGTTGGGGACACGCAGATAGCCGTCGAATGCGGCCAGAACCCGCGCCTGCATCGCCCGAACCGTCTCGGAATCGCAAGCGAGTTCGCGCGCTTCGTCCGCGAACTCGGCGCCATAATTGCGGATTTGAGCCGGGCTGATACCGCTGCGCAGCAGGACACCACGTGCCTGCAGGCGCGCGGCATCGAGGGCAGCTCTCTGGCGGTCGGTGAACAGGGCGCAATGGGCGTCCATCGCCAGCGCAGCAGTGCGTTCGCCAAAGATCAGATCGGCGTTCTGGGCTCCGGCAGCGCCGGTGAGGCCAAACAGGCCCAGGGCCATGGCGTGATAGGCGCGGCGCATCTCAATTCCCCGAACATCCGAGGAATTGAAGCTAGCATGGCAAGTTTTACGACGCGTGAACGCGGCGGCGGCGCCAGATTCCCCGGATCAGCATGATGAAGGCAACGCCGAACAGCATGAAGGCCGCATCGCGCATATGGTCGAGCGCAAACTCCTGCACGCGCTCGCGCACACCCGGCGCCGTGACGCTGTAATCGAGCGGTGTGACACCGCGCACGCTCCACACTGCGGCCCGGCCCTCGAGGGCGTGCCAGAGGTCGGAACGGGCCAGGCTGCGGCCGGCGGATTCAAACGAGGACATCTCCGGCGAGGTCAGTGTGCCGATCCAGCGGCCGGTCTGTTGCGAGTCACGGAACAGGGAGGCGACGCCAATACTGGTGCTGTCCTCGGGCGTGGCTGCCGGCGCGCTCTCATCGGCATAGGCCGCAGCTGCCAGGCGCATCAGGCCGCGTTGACCGCGGCTACGCTCGGCGGCGCGCATGGCGGCGCCGAACTCTGCTGGCGCATTGCGGCCCATGGCGGCGATGCCGGTGCTGTCCGGTCCGATGACCAGAAGGTTGTGATTGGCCGGGGCGTGGTCCGTCTCCTCGCCATACCAGGCATAGAGCCAGGCTTCGCCGCTGACGAGCGCGCTGCGGGCCAGGACCGAAAGGGCACCGAAACGGTCGGCGCGGGTGCGGGTGGTGAACTGCACCGCCGTGCGCGAGCCCTGGTCGGCGCTGAAGGGCAGGCCGGACGCGGCAAAGGTACGCAGATCGGCATTGCGGCTCAGCAGGCGGGCATCGCGGACCTGGGGCCGGCCGAGGCGCCCGGCCGTGATCGCATCGGCGGCCACGAAGCTGCGGCCATAGCCGGCGAAGGAGCGGGCGGCGAACAGGCGGCCGGCGGCGACGGCCTCATCAATATTGCGGCCGGTAACGATCAGGCGTGGCGTCTCGCCGGGGCCGAAGGCGATTTCCGGTCCCTGGCTGCGCTCGCCTGTACGCAGAATGGCGCGGTCATCGCCGGAGAGGCGGTCATTCTCGGCAATCCGGATCACCAGATCGGCATTGGCCTCATCACCACCGAACAGTGGCACATTGCCGGCCCGCAGGGCCACGCCCTGGGCGACGAGGCTCTCCAGCGTGGCGCGTTCGCGGCTGATATCGGTGATCAGGGCGATGCGGCGCGGCGCGGCGAAATCGGCGGCGAGCGCCTGTTCCAGCTCGTCCAGCGAGGCGATCGGGCTGTCCTGTTCCAGCGTCAGGCGCAATTGCGAACGCCGGGCATCGACGATCCAGCCGGTGGTGGCATTGTCGACGCTATAGGAAATCTCGAGGGTGTTCTCGCCGGGCATGATGTCGGCGGAGAAGAGGGCGAAGCGTGCTTCCAGCGAGCGCGGCTGCGGCCGGATCACGATCGGCTCGCCGCCATTGATGGCGACGTGGATGCGGCCATTGGAGTGGTCGCTGGCCGGGCGTGCCGCGAGGCGAAGCCAGGCTTCCGAGCTGTAGGTGTTGGCTGGCAGGTAGAAGCGGATGCTGGTGCGCGACTGGCTGGAGGAAAGAACGAAGGCATCCATCCCGGTTTCGAGATCGGCGAGCGTGCGCTCCTCGATCCGGGTGCCTTCGGTGCCGTTCTGGTCCACACTGACCGTTGCAGGGTCGTTCTGATTCCCCTGCGCAAAGGCCTGACTTGCCGCCGACGCACAAAGTGCCATCGCAACCAACGCAACTCGTACCAACATAGAACGCTCCCTTACCCCGTTAATACGTTATTAAGCAATTCGGCTGCCAGCAATGAAAATGATTCAACTGAAGACGAAATTCTGGGTGGATGCCTTGTTGCGGCGGGCTGAATCGGGCTTGGCGGCCGCCTATGTCATTCGCCACGGAGACGAAGATGCGGGTGCGGTACTCGTCAAGGTTTCAGATCTGGGCGGCCAGGCGACCCTGTTTGTGCCGGCGCGGGACGAAAATGGTGAACGGATCTGGACGCGCCACCGCCAGGGGCCGCTCCCGGAAGCGGAGGTGGATGCCTATTGTCTCCGCCGCGCCGATGACGATCCCGACATCTGGGTCATCGAGATTGAGGATCGGGCGGGGCGGCATTTTCTGACCGAGCCGGTGGCGGATTTTTAACGACCCGCAGCTAGGGTGTGGGCAGTTGGAAGTGAGGGGTTCGCGGGGGATTGCGATGTTGTTCTTGTTCAACGAAACCGTTTTTGATCTCGGCGATGTCGACTCGGTGCTGCAGGACGGCACGATTCCGCTGCCGCCTTCCCAGTTCGAGACCCTCACGACGGGGCATCTGACGCTGTTGCTGCGCGAGGCCCTTTATGTCGACCCGATGATGGCGACGAACAAGCCCGAGCGCACCCGGCACCTGGCGGCACTGATCGCCTTTCGCGCACCGGGGGCCAATGCCCTGCTCGGTGTCCGCCCCGGCAATGCCCGCGGGCCGGACGATGTCGGATTGCGCTTTGCCAATGTGCCGATGGTCATCCTGACCTATCTCTGGAAGCGCCAGAAGGACGGCGAACTGAACCCGGCGGTGATCAATGAGGAAGTCTGGAACCGGGTGACGGAAAACTTGCACAGCGCCTACTGATCAGGCTAGTTCGGGGCTTGCACTCTCAGCGGGCCAGTTCATGACTTCTCCGACGATTGATGCGCCGGAATGGGCGCGTCGCCGCAGCTTCGCCATTATCTCTCACCCAGATGCCGGTAAGACCACGCTGACCGAGACCATGCTCTTGGCCGCCGGCGCGATCCGCATGGCCGGACAGGTGCGCGCGCGTGGTGAAAACCGCCGCACACGCTCCGACTGGATGAAGATCGAGCAGGAGCGCGGGATTTCCGTCTCGGCATCCGTGATGACGTTTGAACATCGCGGCCTCCTGTTCAACCTGCTTGATACGCCTGGCCACGAAGACTTCTCCGAGGACACCTATCGCACGCTGACCGCTGCCGACAGCGCCATCATGGTGCTCGATGCCGCCAAGGGGGTTGAGCCGCGCACGCTGAAACTGGTCGAGGTCTGCCGTCTGCGCGATATCCCGATCGTGACCCTGATCAACAAGATGGACCGCGAGGCGCTGGACCCGGTCGATCTGCTGCAGGACATCCAGGACAAGCTCGCCCTTGATGCCGTGCCGATGCAATGGCCGGTCGGGTCCGGCCAGCGTTTCAAGGGCGTGGTCGATCTGGTGACGGATGAGCTCGTGCTCTATCAGCGCCCCGGCGTCGAGCATGACCGTGAAGCGGCTTCGGAACGGCTGCCGCTCGACGGTCCGGAAATCCGCGAGCTTCTCTCCGATGCCGAGATTGAAGAGGCCCGCGATGGCGCCGAAGTGGCGCGCGAGCTTTGCCCCGCCTTCAATCCGCAGAGCTTTCTGGAGGGCCATATGACGCCGGTCTTCTTCGGCTCGGCCCTGCGCGGCTTCGGCGTGCGCGAATTGCTCGACGGGCTGGCGGACAAGATCCCCGGCCCGGCACCGATGAAGGTGCAGATCAATGGCGAGCAGACCTATATGCAGCCCGGCGACAAGGAAGTGTCGGGCTTCGTCTTCAAGGTGCAGGCGAATATGGACGCCAATCACCGCGACCGCGTTGCCTTCGTGCGCCTGTGCTCGGGCAAGTTCCGCCGCGGCATGAAACTCAAGACCGAGACCGGCAAACAGCTCACCGTTTCCTCACCCATCCTCTTTTTCGCCCAGGACCGCGAGATCGCCGACGAGGCCTTTGCCGGCGATGTGATGGGCGTGCCCAATCACGGCACCCTGCGCGTTGGTGACAGCCTGTCGGAGAGCGGCAAGCTGCGCTTTTCCGGCATTCCCAATTTCGCGCCGGAAATCCTGCGCCGGGCCCGCCTGGCCGATCCGCTCAAGGCGAAACATCTCAAGAAGGCGCTGGAAAGCCTGGCCGAGGAGGGCGTCACCCAGCTCTTCCGCCCGGTGCTCGGCGGCGATTTCATCGTCGGTGCGGTCGGCTCGCTGCAGATCGATGTGATGCGCGAACGTGTTGCTGCGGAATACGGGCTCGAGGTCAGTTTCGAGCCGGCCCCCTATGAGACGGCGCGCTGGCTCGGCGGCACCGAGGAGGAGATCGATGCCTTTGGCGAGCGGCACAAATCCGCCATGGCGGTCGATATCGATGGCAATCCGGTCTTCCTGGCCAAGAGCAATTGGGAAGTCTCCTATTCGGAAGAGAAATTCCCGAACATCCAGTTCCACCGCGTGCGGGAGCGGGCCTCATGATCATGCTGCAGGATGACGGCGGATTTCTCGCCCAGTCTGCCGAACTCTGGGACCAGATCGTCTCTGTCTGGCAGACCTCCTTTCTCGGCGTCAGCGTCTCGCACGGGATCAGCGCCGTCATCATCATCGTGCTCGGCATCACCTTGCGGTCGGTCCTCGCCGGCACGCTCATCGCCGTGCTCAAGCGCATGGCACACAAGACCGACAATGGCGTCGATGATGCCATTGTCGAGGCGCTTGCCGGGCCGCTCAAACTCCTGCCGGTGACCGTCGCGCTGTTCTTCGCCCTCAATATTCTCGAGGCCGGGACGGGCAGCACGGCGATTTCCGACATCGACCGGATCATTCCCTCGCTGGTGGCGATCGGGATTTTCTGGGCCCTGCACAATACCGTCGAGCCCTTCATCCATCTGATGCGGGCGCTGCAGAATGCGCTCACCCCGGTCATGCTTGACTGGCTGACCAAGGCGATGCGGATTCTGTTTGTCATTATCGGCGCCGCCGCCGTGCTGCAGATCTGGAATATTCCGGTCGGCGGCATCATTGCCGGCCTCGGCCTGTTCGGCGTCGCCGTCGGTCTCGGGGCGCAGGATCTGTTCAAGAACCTGATCGGTGGCCTGCTGGTGCTGGCGGAAAAGCGTTTCTTCCCCGGCGACTGGATCAAGGTCGATGGCATTGTCGAGGGCACGGTGGAGGAGATCAATTTCCGCTCCACCCTGGTGCGCCGTTTCGACAAGGGGCCGGTCTACGTCCCCAATTCGAAACTCTCCGACAATGCGGTGACGAATTTCTCCCGCATGACCCATCGGCGCACCTACTGGATCATCGGCGTGCGCTATGACACCACGGTCGAGCAATTGAAGACCATTCGCGACCGCGTGCTCGATTATGTTACCAGCCATCCGGACTATGCCCAGGCGCCAGAGGTCTCGACCTTCATGCGCGTCGACAGTTTCGGCCCGTCCTCGATCGACTTCATGCTCTATTGCTTCACCAGGACCACCAATTGGGGCGAATGGCTGAGGCTGAAGGAAGAGCTCGCCTTCACGATCAAGACGATTGTCGAGGAAGCCGGCACAGAATTCGCCTTCCCGTCGAGCTCGATCTATCTCGAGCAGGGCGCCGAGCTTTTCTCGCCGCCCGAGGCAAAGGCCTAGCAGCCCGCGCGGCTTAGCTGGTTGACGCCGATGTGGCCGCGACACTGGCGGCGGAGACCGCGGCGATCATGGCCGCCTGGGCGGCGATGACAGCGGCCAGGGCGCTGGCGCTGCGGGCCGGGTCCCGGGCCTGGTCATCGAAGGCGATCAGGCTGGCCAGCCGGGTGCGGGCATGGCCGATCGACGGCAGATGCTTCGGCATCGCGGCGGCGATTTGTGCGATGTGCTGGACATCTTCCGGCGTCCGGCCGGCGGCGGCCCAGTCCATCGCCATGGCGCGATCACTCTGGCCGCGCAGGAAGCGGTCGGCCCGGCGCGCATCCTCGATGGCATTGAAACGAACCAGCACCCGTTCCGGCGCCTGTTCGAGCAGGACGCACTGGCGCGCGCCATCACGCTTGTGGCCGCGGGCACGCCGGTCGGCACCGAAGACGGTCTCGGCATGTTCGCGTGCGGCGCGGACGGCGTCCGGTTGCGTGTGAGCCAGAACCTGGGCGGCAGCGAAGGTATCGGTCACGGCATCGTCCGACCGCCACCAGGGCGGGCGCAGGGCACGCTTCATGGCGTAGAACGCCTGCACCGTCTGCGGCCCGGCCTCCTCGCCGAGGCTGAGGATCAGGGCGGCGCGGGAGCCGCCGGCATGCAGGGCGCCGGTTTTCGAGGCGGCGCACTCCTGGCGCAGGGCCTGGCGCGCGCCGAGAAAATGATCGGGCTCGACACCATGGGCGGCGAGCATGGCGGCATAGACCCAGCGCATGGAACCATTGGGCGCGCGAAAACCGCCCAGCGCTGTCGTCAGGGCTTCATGCCGTGCCTTCGTGGCCGCGACGAGCCCCTCATCCTCACCGGTCGCATGCACCAGCGCGACCGCGGCAAAGGCTGCGGCCTGACGGTCCGGGCGCGGCTTGCTGTCACGCAGGGCCTCGCTCAGGGCGAGAAAACGGTCGAGGGGGGCTGTCATGCGGGGCAATCCTTTCACTGTACCGGCAAAGCCTAGCACGTGGCGGAACTTGTCCCTGCAGGGAATGGGGCGGCGGTCGTCCCGCCTCTAGGCGGCGATGTCGCGGCGCATGCGCCAGAAACGCATGGCGCGGGCCGCATCCTCGGGCGTGATGCGGTCATAGATCTGGCCGAGCTCGCGCGCGTCGCGGAAGGCGTCCTCGGTGGCATTGCTGCGCAGCACGGCCAGCGTCACGAACAACGCCTTGTCGAAACCGGCCGAGCGGCAGATCAGGGCGAGCGGATCAATGCAGTCCTGTTCGATGGCCCGGCGCGCCGCGACCCGGTCGACACCGGTCATTTCGGCAAAGGCGACATGGAACCGGGTCATTTCGCGTTCGCGCAGCAGACGCGCCAGCAGGCTGCCATCAAGCATTTTGCGAACAGCCATGCCGCGGACGAATTTCTCCGCCTCCTGCACATCGCGATCCTGTTCCATGCGCTGGCTCAGCCGGGCGTGCGAAGCGGCGAGCGCCTGTTCGACGAGGTGGGGATCCATGCCGTCGAAGCGTTCCAGGATGTGGTCCCGCAGCTGGTTTTCCACCGTCAGCATCAAATCGCCGAGCAGGTCGGCCGGCGTGTCCTTGCGGGTCACCATCGGCGCCTGCAGCACCTTGGAGCGCTCGGCCCGTTCGCTGACCGATTCAAAGCTTTCGCGCGACAGCCGGGCGCCCTCATTGCGGATCAGGACGGCGACGGTCTCGTCATCGCCGCGGCGGACAATCGTATCCGACAGGCGTTCGGACACCTGTTCGCGCCGGGAAATCGCCTTGAGCTGGGGCTGCGCGCCCTGTTCGGCGATCGAGAGGAGTTCCGCTTCGCTCAGGGCCGTGGAACGCGCCAGGATCGGTCCGGCGACCTCGATCGCGTCCTGCGCCAGTTTGAGCAGCACGCCGCGCGGCGCCAGCGGCGCATCGGCGAAGCGTTCTGCCAGCTCGGCACGGGCCCCCTGCGCCGTCTGTTCGGCCAGGGCACTGAGCACGTCGTCGAATTCCTGTGAGACCGGCGTGTCGCGTTCCGGTGGCGCGTCGAAGAACATGTCGGTGACTTCGCGCAAGAGGGTGCGCCGGCGATCGCTGGATCGCTCCTTGGCCAGATCCAGGAGGCTGTTCAACTTGCTGATGACGGCCATGAAACGTCTCTCTTCGGTGTCGCTGCCAGAGCGTTGGGAGACATCATGCCTGGTGTAGGTAAAAGAATTGTCTTCGGGACCGTATAAATTGTCCCGGAATTGGCTGGCCTGTCAGTGCGGGCCGGGTTGAGTAGCGCGTAGGGCGGCGATTTCGCGGGCGCTGGGCGCGCGCTCACTGGCGGCCTCGATCTGGGCTGCGATATCGCTGGCCAGACCGGTAACGCGTTGCGGCGCGGGCCGGGGTGCCGGCGTCGAGGCCAGCAACGCGCAGCTGCCGTCGACATCCTCGAGCCCCGGCGGCGTCCAGACCCAGGAGCGGCATTGCGCCTGTCCGTCACACAAGGCCGCACACATGGTCTGATTGCCGTCTGTGAGGCTGGTCCTTTGATAGACCGAGCCGAGACGGGTCCAGCCCGTCAGCACGTCGCCGGCGCGGGCCGGAACGGCGGCGGCGCCAAGGATCAGGAGAGTAGCGAGAGCGGTGCGAATGGCCATGGCCGGAGTGTGCCGCCGGCGGACTAACAAAAGCTTGCCGTCTCCCGGGCCTGCCCGGGAGACGGGTCAGCGCCGGCGAACGGGGAATTTGGCGACGCTCGCGTTGGTTGCGGTGGCCGGGCGGGCCGGAGCTGTGGTGGGGGCGGTCTGGGCCTCGGCGTCGAGATAGGTGGCGACGGTACTGGATTCCATCGGCCGGCCGAAAATGTAGCCCTGGATGTAACGTGCATTCATCTCCCGCAGAAGATCGAGTTCGGCCTTGGATTCGACACCCTCGATGACGCAATCGAGGTCGAGCGAATGGCCGAGATTGATAATGGTGCGGATGATCTTGCTCGCCGAGGCGTCCTTGAGCAGCGGGGTGACGAAGGAGCGGTCGATCTTGATCTTGTTGACGGGCAGTTGGTGCAGATAGCTGAAGTTGGAATAGCCGGCGCCGAAATCATCGAGGGCCAGCTTGCAGCCCAGCGCCGCGATGCGCTCGATCGAGCGGCGCGCCTGATCGATATCGGCCATCATGGCGGTTTCGGTGATCTCGAATTCGATCCGGTTCGGCGCGATACCGCTCTGCTTGACCAGGTCGAGGATTTCGCTGACCGAGACCGGTGACATCAGGTCGTGGCCCGACAGGTTGAAGGACACGTGCAGATGCTCCGGCCATTGGCTGACGGCGTCCAGCGTCTTGCGGAGCAGGGTCTGGGTGATTTTGCGGATCAATCCCGTGGTCTCGGCGGCCTTGATAAAAATGTCGGGGCGAACCGGCCCGAGGATCGGGCTGTCCCAGCGGCCGAGCGCCTCGAAGCCATAGGTCTGGCCCTGTTCCAGATCGTATTGGGGCTGGAAAACGACGCGCAATTCGGTGTCGAGGGGGCAGGCCCGCAGGGTCTGGTCAATCTTGCCGAGATTGAGCATGTCCTTCTCGTGACGGGCGCTGAACATGACGGCTTCGCCGCGGGCGGTCTTCTTCGCGGCACGCAGGGCGAAATCGCCGCGCTCCATCAATTGCCGGATCGACAGGTCGGTGCGGTCACAGACGACCAGCCCGACCGAGGCCGAAATATTGGCCTGGACATTGTCGATGATATACGGCTCGCCGAGGCTGGCGCACAGGCGCCGGGCGAATTCCTCGAGGCTGACCTTGAGGCGATCCCGGCGCAAGAGGATGGCGAACTCGTCACCGCCGAGGCGCGCGACCGGGCTGCGGCGCGGGACCACTGCGAGGATCCGCCGGCCGGCATCGCCCAGCAACTGGTCGCCGACGGCATAGCCATAGGCATCATTGACAGGCTTGAACCCGTCCAGATCGATCAGGGCGAGGATCGTGTCCTGGGCGGCCGTCCGGCGGCTTGCCAGGGCGGTACCGAAGACATTGAAGAAGCTGAACCGGTTGGCCAGGCCCGTCAGCGGATCCCGCTCGGCCTGGTCGCGTGTCTGGCGTGCCAGGGCGTCGGCCTTGGCGGCAAAGGTTTCCGCCTTGCCCCGGTTCGCATCGGCCTCCATGCGGGCCTCGATGGCGCGAAGCAGGGTTCTGCGCATCAGGGTCGCCATGCCCGTCGCCGCGAAGCTCGCGGCCAGGGCCAGGAAGAGATAGTCGACCAGCAGGGACGGGACGTGAATCGTGATGAAGACCATCATCGTCGCCACGGTCACCACGGCACCGGCGATCATGGCGCGCATGCTGACGCAGGAGATCGCGAAAACCGGCATGGCCAGGATGTAGTAGACCAGGTTTGCCGCCTGGAAATGCAGTGACATGTGGATGGCAATATTGGCCAGCGTGATGGCACTGGCGACGAGGTTGTAGACCTCCATCGCGTGTTTGCTGCTGCTGCGTGCGCTGCTCTGGTACATCAGGCATGCGGCCAGGGAGGAACTGCTGAGGAGGGTCACCATGCCGACATATTCCCACATCGGATAATCGGTCGGCGGGAAGACGAGATAGGACAGGGTCAGCAGGCCGTAATAGACACAGAGCGATATCAGGAAGCCACGCACGATCGGCCGGAAGGCGATCGCCATTTCGCTGTCGATATCCCGGATTGAGGACGCGGCCGCGGCCCCCCGGTCCGGCCGGCTACTGATCCACTCGATGAGCATGAAGACTACTTTCAGGCGACAGATGAACGATCACAAGGCGCTGCCCAGCGTTAAGGCGAGTCTAAGGCGCGAGCGGCCCCGGGCGCTCCGGGCGGCGAATTCGCGATCAGTCGCGCACCGCAAGGAGCGCGTGACGGCTCGAGTCTCTCTGAAAAATCATTGCTAATCAGCAGTTTGAGAGTGGTGTTTCCCGCGGCACTCCTCCGCCCATGGCCGTGAAATCGTCCGGCGTGGCCAGGGTCATATATTATGCGAAAGGGTGTCTGGGCGGAAAATACCCGTTCGAGTCGGGGCGTGGCGCGGCGTTGAGGGGTTCAAATCAAAGTTGACTTGCCCCTTCGCAAGTTTAGGAAACAGGCGAAGCCGGGGGCAGGAACAGTGACATCAAACGGTATCAGTGCGCGATTGACCGCTTTCGTCGAGAGCGACGTCTTTCGCAATTCCATCATGGCGGTGATCATTTTCAACGCGATCACGCTCGGCCTCGATACGCTGCCGTTCCGGGCGGCGTGGTTTCTTGACTTCCTGCCGCTGATCGACCGCATCGTGGTCGGGATTTTCATCGTCGAACTGGCATTGAAGCTCGTCGCCTACCGGCTGCAATTCTTCCGTTCCGGCTGGAACTGGTTCGACCTGATCGTGATCCTCGCCTCGGTCCTGCCGATGGCGGGAAGCTTCTCGGTCCTGCGTTCGCTGCGCATCCTGCGCGCCTTCCGCCTGTTCTCGGTGATGCCGGAAATGCGCAAGGTCGTCGAAGCCCTGCTGCGGGCGATCCCGGGCATGGGCGCGGTGATGGCGGTGCTGGGGCTGACTTTCTACGTCTCCGCCGTGATGGCGACCAAATTCTACGCCGAGACCAATCCGGAGCGTTTCGGCACGCTGGGCGATACGGCCTTTTCCCTGTTCCAGGTGATGACGCTGGAGGGCTGGGCCACGGACCTCGCCCTGCCGGTGATGGAATTCCATCCCTGGGCCTGGCTGTTCTTCCTCGTCTTTATCGTGCTGACCAGTTTCGCCATTCTCAATCTCTTCATCGCCATCATCGTCGACAGCCTGCAATCCAAGCATTTCGACGCCGAAGAGGAACGCGATGCCGAGGTCGGCGAGGATGTCGTCGAGCTGCAGGGCGAGATCGCCGGCCTGCGTCAGCAGATCGCGACGCTCACCGAGCTGGTTCAGCGCTCCCTGGGATCGCCCGCGGCCGGTGAGGGCGTGGCCTCGAGCAGCGCGTCGAAGGCCCCCGACAGTTCCGAGTAGAAGGCGGCCAGCCTTTCCTCGCGTTCCGAACGCGTGCGCGGCGCCGGGGCGCTGAGCGCGTGGACGGGGACGCCCTGGTGGACGCGGGTCATGTAGTGTTGCCAGATCGTCGCCGGCAGGCCGCCGCCGGTGACATTGCGCATCGGGCTGTCATCATCATTGCCGACCCAGACGCCCGCCGTGTAGTCCTCGGTGAAGCCGATGAACCAGGCATCGCGGAAGGACTGGCTGGTGCCGGTCTTGCCGCCAACGCCGCGGCCGCCGGCGAGGATGGCGCGACGTCCGGTTCCCGATATTACCACATCCTGCAACATGGTGGACATTGGCCGGGCAATCTCCGGCGCGAGGGCGCGGACTGGCGGCGTCTCGGGATGGGCGTAAAGCACATCGCCGCGCGAATTGGTGATGCTCTCGATGAACCAGGGATCAAAGCGCTGGCCATCGCGCGGGAAGACCGAATAGGCCGCTGTCAGCTCCAGCAGATTGACCTCGGCGGCACCGAGCGCAATCGCCGGCAGTTCCGGCAGTGGTGAGCGGATACCCATCCGGTGACCGGTCTCGACAATCCGCCCCAGCCCGACATCGCTGGCGACCTGGGCCGCGACGGTATTGATCGAGCGCCGCAGGGCTTCCTGCAGCGTGACGAGGCCGCGATAGCCGCCGGAGAAATTCTCCGGTTCCCAGCCGTCGAGATCGACCGGCTCGTCCCAGACCGCCGATGAGGGGTCGTAGCCGGCTTCCAGCGCCGCGGTGAACACGATCGGCTTGAAGGCCGAGCCGGGCTGGCGCTGGGCCTGCAGGGCGCGATTGAACTGGCTGGTGAGATAATCACGCCCGCCGGCGAAGGCACGGATCGCCCCGTCCGGCGCCAGGAGGACAATCGCCGCTTCGCTGGCATTGACCGCTTCGCCATCGCGATCGAGCACGCCGGCAATGCTTTCCCGCGCCGCCAGGGTCAGCGCCGGATCAATCGTCGTGCGGATCACCAGATCGGGCACGTCGTCCGGCAGCAGCCGGGCCGCCTCCAGCACCGCATAATCGAACACATAGCCCCAGGTCACCCCGGCCTGCGGGTCGAGACTGGCCGGCACCGGCACGCCCGGATTGGCCATCGCCTCGGCATAGTCGTCCTCGTTGATGAAGCCGGCCTCCAGCATCGCCGCGAGCACCTGCGCCGCGCGTGCCTGGGCGGCTTCCAGATTGACGGTCGGATCGAGTCGCGAGGGCGCCTTGGGCAGGGCGGCCAGCATGGCGGCCTCGGCCAGGGTGAGATCGGTTGCCGCCTTCGAGAAATAGCGATGCGCGGCGGCTTCAACGCCAAAGGCGCGGGCACCGAGATAGATCCGGTTGAGATAGAGCTCGAGGATTTCCGTCTTGGTGAGATTGTCCTCCAGCGCCCAGGCGAGGCGGACCTCCTGCAGCTTGCGCCGCAAGAGACGGTCGGGGGTGAGGATCAGATTCTTCACCAGCTGCATGGTGATGGTCGAGCCGCCCTGCACCGAGCGCCCGGCGCGCAGATTGGTCCACAAGGCCCGCGCCACGCCGCGATAATCCACTCCGCCATGCTCGTAAAAGCGCTGGTCCTCGATCGCCAGAAAGGCCTGCGGCAGGTAGGGCGGCAAGTCCTCCAGCGAGACGGCGCGCGCATAGAGCGGTCCGCGCACGGCGAGCACATTGCCATGGGTGTCGAGCACGGTGACGGAAGGCTCCAGTCGCACCGACCATAATTCCGCTGCCGAGGCCGGTGCCGGTGGCAGATCGTGAAACGCCCAGTCCCATACCAGCAGCGCCGCAATCAGCATGCCCAGCAGGCTGACGCCGGTCACGCTGGCGCCGATGATCAGCGTGCGCCGCTGGCGTTGCTCGCGTTCCATCATGTGATCGGCGCGATACGGCTCGTTGAACATGCTATAGCCACCCGAAATCCGGCCCTGCTCAAACGCGCAGGCCCGCGGTAAACTTCAGGCCCCAACAAATGGGCCAAATTCAGGCGATAGACATGACACAGCCCTTCTGGAAAACGAAAACATTGTCGCAACTGACCAAGCCCGAATGGGAATCCCTGTGCGATGGCTGTGGCAAGTGCTGCCTGATCCAGCTGGAAGACGAGGATTCAGGCCTGCGCCTGCACACCGACGTCACCTGCCGCCTGTTCAACGCCGATACCTGCCAATGCGGCGACTATCCCAACCGCAAGAAACGCGTGCCCGACTGCGTCATCCTCACCCCGAAAAACGTCACCGAACTGGAATGGATGCCCCAGACCTGCGCCTACCGCCTGATCGGCGAAGGCAAGGATCTGTTCGACTGGCACCCGCTGGTGTCGGGCGACCCGATGAGTGTGCATGAAGCGGGGATGTCGATCCGCAACCAGGTGATTTCCGAGGATGAGGTTGATCCGGAGGACTGGGAAGACCGGATTGTGGAATGGCCGGGTGAGGGGGATGAGGAGGAGTAGGTTCTTCTTTTCGTCACTGCTTCTTCTTCAAAATTCCAAAACGCTTGTCATCCCGGACGGATGCCCCGCGCAGGCGGGGCGCAGGTCCGGGACCTACCCGCAAGACCAGCTGGATCAGCGGGTAGGTCCCGGATCTACGCCCGGACCGCTGCCGCGTCCGGGCATCCGTCCGGGATGACACGTTTTGTTTTTCTCGTTAAAATTGCAGAATGCAATATTTCGTCTATCTATTGGCCTCGCGGCCGAAGGGCACGCTGTATTGTGGCGTGACCAATGCGTTGCTGCGCCGGGTGTATGAACACAAGACGTGGCAGGTACCGGGTTTTACGGCTCGCTATGGTGTCGATCAGCTGGTCTGGTTTGAGGCGCACGAGGATATCAACGAGGCTATTGCCCGCGAGAAACGGATCAAGCGGTGGCGGCGGCAGTGGAAGTTGAACCTGATCGAACAGGATAATCCGGGCTGGGAGGATCTCTACTGGCGGCATGGTGGCGTTGATCCGACTGCGGTGGTCCCCGAGGGGTTGCGCAGCTGGATGGCGTGATTTCCCGCCTGCCTGAGGCATGCCCCTGGCACAGAGGAGGGTGCTCTCATGCTTGTCCCATCGACCTTTCTCAAAATTCCAAAACGCGTGTCATCCCGGACGGATGCCCCGCGCAGGCGGGGCGCAGATCCGGGACCTACCCATGGATCCAGCTGGAGTAGCGGGTAGGTCCCGGATCTACGCCCGGATCGCTACGCGTCCGGGCATCCGTCCGGGATGACAAAATATATGGTTTGAATAGAGAAAGGCGCGCAACGCCCGTCCTTCTCCCATGGGGAGAAGGTGGCCGAAGGCTGGATGAGGGGTG
>NZ_JBLWTD010000007.1:0-94736 GCF_048270265.1 Maricaulis sp.
TCGTCTCTACGGCAAAGCGCACTGGCGCGAACGTGCGCGGGCCGATTCCGCTGCCGACGCGCATTGAGAAATTCACCGTGCTGCGTTCGCCGCACATCGACAAGAAGTCGCGTGAGCAGTTCGAGATCCGGACCCACAAGCGCCTTCTCGATATTGTCGACCCGACCCCACAAACGGTAGACGCGCTGATGAAGCTCGACCTGTCCGCCGGCGTGGACGTCGAGATCAAGCTGGGAGCCTAGGACCATGCACCAGGAAGATCGTAGAACCGGCGTGGTTGCCCGCAAGCTCGGCATGACCCGCGTTTTTGCTGAAGACGGATCGCACGTGCCCTGCACGGTGCTCCATCTTGAAGGTTGCCAGGTTGTGGCCCACAAGACCGTCGAAACCGACGGTTACCTGGCGCTGCAGCTGGGTTCCGGCACGGCGAAAGCCAAGCGCACGCCAAAGGCGATGCGCGGGCATTTCGCGAAAGCCAAAGTTGCTCCCAAGCGCAAGCTTGTGGAATTCCGGGTTCCGGAAACCGCAGTGATCGAAGTCGGCGCCGAGCTGACTGCCGACCACTTCGTACCAGGTCAGAAAGTTGACGTGGCCGGGACATCGATTGGTAAGGGTTTTGCAGGCGCGATGAAGCGTCACGGCTTCGGCGGTCTTCGGGCCACCCACGGCGTGTCGATTTCGCACCGCTCGCACGGTTCTACCGGTCAGTGTCAGGATCCGGGCAAGGTGTTCAAAGGCAAGAAGATGGCCGGCCATATGGGTGCCGTGCGCGTGACAACCCAGAATATCGAGGTTGTTCGTGTCGATACCGATCGCGGCCTGGTGCTTGTCAAAGGTGCAGTCCCCGGTTCCGCCGGTGGCTGGGTTGAGTTGCGGGATGCCATCAAGGGTCACGGCGCTGCCGATCTGCCCCTTCCTGGCAAGTTCCGTACGCTCGACGCAATCAACGCTCCGGCGGCCGATCCGGCTCCGGTGGCCGTTGATGGCGAAGAAGGAACGGAAGCATGAAGTTCGAGGTAAAGACCCTCGCGGCGAAAAATGCCGGTGCCATCGAGCTTGACGATGCCGTTTTCGGTATCGATGAAGTTCGCGCCGACCTTTTGCAGCGTGTCGTCAAGTGGCAGCTCGCCGCTCGGCAGCAAGGAACGCACAAGACCAAGGGCCGTTCCGAAATCGCCCGCACCAAGAAGCGGTTTGGCAAGCAAAAGGGCGGCGGTACTGCACGTCATGGCGCTCGCTCTGCTCCGCAATTCGTCGGTGGTGGCAAGGCACACGGTCCTCGCGTCCGCAGCCACGCCCACGATTTGACGAAGAAGCTGCGCTCGCTGGCCCTGTGCCATGCGCTGTCGTCCAAGGCCGGTTCGCAATCGCTCATCATTCTTGATGATGCGACGCTGAGCGCGCCCAAGACGAAGGAATTGCGCAATTCATTCGCCGGTCTCGGTGTTTCGAATGTGCTGATCATCGATGGCGAGGCCGTCAATGAGAATTTTGCACTCGCGGCTCGCAACCTGCCGTGCGTCGACGTTCTGCCCGTCCAGGGCCTGAATGTTTATGACGTGCTGCGTCGCGATACGCTGGTTTTGACCAAGTCGGCCGTGGCGAAGATCCACGAACGTCTTAGCGCGAAGGAGGCTTGAACATGTCAGCTGCTGCGCGCCATTACGACACCATCCTGGGTCCAGTGATCACGGAAAAGTCCACCCTGCTGTCGGAAGACGGCAAGGTTGTCTTCTTTGTGCCGCTGAGCGCCAACAAGAAGGAGATCGCCGAGGCGGTCGAAGAGCTCTTCAAGGTGAAAGTGACGGCCGTGAACACGATCAGGATTCACGGTAAAACAAAGCGCTTCCGCGGTATCAGCGGTCGTCGTAGTGACCAGAAAAAAGCGGTCGTGACCCTCGCCGAGGGTCACTCGATCGATGTGACGACGGGGCTCTAAGATGGCTTTGAGAACATTCAAACCAACGTCTCCGGGCCGTCGCGCTCTCGTGCTTGTGGATCGCTCCGCACTGCACAAGGGCCGTCCGGAAAAATCCCTTGTTGAGGGTCTGTCGAAACACGGCGGCCGCAACAATACGGGACGCATCACTGCCCGCCGTATCGGTGGCGGTGCCAAGCGTCTGTACCGTCTTGTCGACTTCAAGCGTCGCAAGTGGGACATGCCGGCTACGGTCGAGCGTCTGGAATACGATCCGAACCGGACCGCTTTCATCGCGCTGATCCAGTACGAAGATGGCGAGAAGTCCTATATCCTGGCGCCACAACGCCTGGCGGAAGGCGATGTCATCATCGCTTCGGCCAAGGTCGATGTGAAACCGGGTAATGCGATGCCGCTCAAATCGGTTCCGGTTGGCACGATCCTGCACAATGTCGAACTCAAGCCTGAGAAGGGTGGCCAGATTGCCCGCTCTGCCGGTGCTTATGTTCAGCTGGTTGGCCGCGATAATGGCTATGCCCAGATCCGTCTGGCCTCCGGCGAGCTTCGCATGGTGTCTGACAAGTGCATGGCAACGGTCGGTGCGGTCTCTAATCCGGACCACTCGAACATCAATCTCGGCAAGGCCGGTCGCAAGCGCCACATGGGCAAGCGTCCGTCGGTCCGCGGTGTTGTCATGAACCCGGTTGATCACCCGCACGGCGGCGGCGAAGGCCGCACCTCCGGTGGTCGCCATCCGGTGACGCCATGGGGCAAGCCGACCAAGGGTGCCAAAACACGCAAGAACAAGTCTACGGACAAGTTCATCATCCGCTCGCGTCACGAACGCAAGAAGCGATAGGGAGCCGACGATGCCTCGTTCTGTCTGGAAAGGTCCGTTCGTCGACGGCTATCTGCTGAAAAAAGCGGAGAAGTCGCACGAAGGTGGCCGTAAACAAGCGATCAAGACCTGGTCGCGCCGTTCAACCATTATGCCGCAATTCGTGGGCCTGACTTTCCAGGTTCACAACGGCAACAAGTTCGTGCCTGTGCTCGTGTCGGAAGACATGGTCGGTCACAAGCTTGGTGAGTTTTCACCGACCCGGACCTATTACGGTCACGCGGCCGATAAAAAAGCGAAGCGGAGATAAGAGATGGGAAAATCAGCCAATCCTCGCCGCGTCGCCGATAATGAAGCGCGCGCCAAGCTGCGGACGATCCGCACGAGTGGCCAGAAGCTCAACCTGGTTGCCGCACTGATCCGCGGCAAGAAGGTCGAGCGGGCTCTCGCCGATCTGGAATTCTCCCGCAAGCGTATTTCGCTTGATGTGAAGAAGACCCTCGAGTCTGCGATCGCGAACGCCGAAAACAATCACGGCCTCGACATCGATTCACTGATCGTTGCCGAAGCATTCGTGGGCAAGAACCTGGTGATGAAGCGTTTCCGGGCCCGTGCCCGTGGCCGCGGTGCCAAGATCCTGAAACCGTTTTCCGAGCTCACCATCGTGGTTCGCGAAATTGAGGAGGCCGCCTGATGGGTCAGAAAGTTAATCCGATCGGTCTGCGCCTCGGTATCAACCGTACCTGGGATTCCCGCTGGTATGCATCGGCTGGCGAATACGCCAAGCTGCTGCACGAAGACCTCGCGATCCGCAAAGTGCTGAAAGAGCGCCTCAAGGCCGCCAGCATTTCCAAGATCGTGATCGAGCGTCCGCACAAGAAGTGCCGGGTCACCGTTCACACGGCGCGTCCGGGTGTGGTGATCGGCAAGAAGGGCTCCGATATCGAAGTCCTGCGCCGCGAACTCTCGAAAATGGTCGATGGCGAAGTCTTCCTGAACCTGGTTGAAGTTCGCAAGCCTGAGATCGATGCCACGCTCGTCGCGGAATCGATCGCTCAGCAGCTCGAGCGCCGTGTGGCTTTCCGCCGCGCGATGAAGCGTTCACTGCAGTCGGCGATGCGTATGGGTGCCAAGGGCTGCAAGGTCGTCTGCGGTGGCCGTCTCGGCGGTGCCGAAATCGCCCGGACCGAACAGTATAATGAAGGCTCCGTGCCGCTCCACACGCTGCGTGCGGATATCGATTATGGGACCGCCTCCGCCAAGACCGCGATGGGTATCATCGGGATCAAGGTCTGGATCAACAAGGGCGAGATCATGGAACACGACCCGATGGCCCAGGAGCGCCGGCTCCAGGAGTCGGGTGAGCAGCGCGCCCGTTCGGGCCGCCAGGCTGCGTAAGGAAATCGGGTCATGCTGCAACCGAAACGTACAAAATTCCGCAAAGCCCATAAGGGTCGGATCAAGGGTGTTGCCAAAGGCGGCTTCACGCTGAACTTCGGATCTTACGGTCTTAAGGCGCTTGAGCCTGAACGCGTTACCGCGCGTCAGATTGAAGCGACCCGCCGCGCCATTACCCGTCATATGAAACGGGCAGGGCGCGTGTGGATCCGTATCTTCCCGGACGTGCCGGTTTCCAAGAAACCGACTGAAGTCCGGATGGGTAAAGGTAAGGGCACGCCAGAATTCTGGGCGTGTCGTGTGAAACCGGGCCGGATCATGTTCGAAATCGACGGTGTTCCGGACGATGTCGCACGTGAGGCCCTGTCGCTCGGCGCTGCAAAGCTGCCGATCAAGACAAAAATCGTCGCCCGGTTGGGCGAGTAAGGGAGAGCGGAACGATGAAACCCGTTGACGTTCGCGCCATGACCGAAGATCAGCTGAAGGATAATATCCTCAAGCTGAAAAAGGAGCAGTTCAATCTGCGCTTCCAGGCGGCTACAGGCCAGCTGGAAAACACGGCTCGTTTTACCCAGGTTCGCCGCGACATCGCGCGTCTCCGGACCATTCAAAGCGAGCGCAAGTCGCAGCAAGAGCAAGGGAGTTAAGCGATGCCGAGGCGTATCCTGCAAGGCGTCGTGGTGAGCGATAAAGGTACCAAAACCGTTGTGGTTCGGGTGGAGCGGACATTCCTGCACCCCCTGCTTCGCAAGACGGTTCGCCGTACCAAGCGTTATCACGCGCATGACGAGCAATCCGCATTCAAGGTCGGTGATATGATCCAGATCCAGGAATGTGCACCCAAGTCGAAACTTAAGCGGTGGGAGGTAGTTCCGGGTCAAGCCTAGGCTTGAACTGGAAAACGCCATCTCATAAGGAGGATCTGCGATGATCCAGATGCAGACAAATCTGGACGTGGCCGACAATTCCGGCGCACGCCGTGTGCAGTGCATTAAGGTGCTCGGCGGCGCCAAGCGCCGTTATGCCCACGTCGGCGACATTATTGTCGTTTCCGTCAAGGAAGCCATTCCACGCGGCCGCGTGAAAAAGGGTGATGTCCGCAAAGCGGTCGTCGTTCGCGTCCGTAAGGACATCAAGCGCAAGGACGGTACCGTCATTCGCTTTGATTCCAATTCGGCTGTCCTGATCAACAATAATAACGAGCCGCTCGGCACGCGTATCTTCGGACCGGTTCCGCGCGAACTTCGCGCCAAGAACCACATGAAGATCATCTCGCTGGCTCCGGAGGTGCTGTAATGGCTGCCAAGATCAAGAAGGGCGACAAGGTCGTCATTCTCGCTGGCCGTGACAAGGGCAAGACCGGCGAAGTCATGAAAGTGATTCCAGCCGAGGACCGGATGATCGTTGCCGGCGTGAACGTGGTGAAACGCCACACACGCGCAACGCAAGCCGATCCAGGCGGGATCAAGGAAAAAGAAGCCACGATCCACAAATCCAATGTGGCTCTGGTCGATCCGAAAACTGGTGAGCCGACCCGTGTCGGTTTCAAGACGCTTGATGACGGCCGCAAGGTTCGTTTCGCCAAAAGTTCGGGTGAGGTGATCGATGTCTGATTCATACACGCCACGCCTTCGCACGAAATATCGCGAGGAAATCCGCGATAAGCTGAAGGAAAAGTTCGGCTACGCCAACGTCATGCAGATCCCGCGCCTGGACAAGGTCGTGATCAATATGGGTGTTGGTGAAGCAGCCCAGGATTCCAAGAAGATCAAGGGCGCGCTCGAAGACCTCCAGGCGATCTCCGGCCAGAAGCCGGTCCAGACCGTCGCGAAGAATTCGATCGCTGGCTTCAAGCTGCGCGAAGAACAGGTGATCGGGGCCAAAGTAACCCTGCGCCAGGATCGCATGTACGAGTTCCTCGACAGGCTGATCACGATCGCGCTTCCGCGGGTCCGGGATTTCCGTGGCCTGAACGGCAAGAGCTTCGATGGTCGCGGCAATTACGCGATGGGCTTGAAAGAACATATCGTTTTCCCTGAGATCGACTATGACAAGGTCGAGAAGATCCGGGGCATGGACATTGTGGTGTGCACCACCGCAAATTCGGATGAAGAAGCGAAGGCTTTGTTGGCCGAGTTCGATTTTCCGTTTTCGAACTAACGCAACAAGGGCGCGGGCCGATCGGGCCCTGCACGCAGGAGAGACTAAATGGCGAAAAAATCTGCAGTGGAGCGCAATCGCAAGCGCGAGCTCTTGGTCAAGCGTTATGCGACCAAGCGCGAGCAGCTGAAGTCGATTGCGCGTAATAAGGACCTGCCGGTTGAGGAGCGCTTTGCCGCTCAGCTCAAGCTGGCAAGCCTGCCGCGGAATTCCGCGGTATCGCGCGTGCGCAACCGTTGCCTGGTCTCGGGCCGGCCGCGTGCTTTCTATCGCAAGTTCCGCATGTCGCGTATCGCGATGCGTGATCTGGCCAGCCAGGGCTTGGTGCCCGGCATGGTCAAGTCGAGCTGGTAAGGGAGCGCGAACATGGTGAATGATCCTCTCGGCGATATGTTGACCCGTATCCGTAATGCGCTGATGCGCAACAAGCGGACTGTCAGCACGCCAGCCTCGGCCCTGCGCCGTCGCGTTCTCGAAGTTCTGAAGAGTGAAGGCTATATCCGCGACTATGCGGAAGTCGAACACTCGACGGGCATGAAAGAACTCGAAATCGAGCTGAAATACTACGAAGGTGACTCGGTGATCCAGAATATCAAACGGATCTCGAAGCCAGGTCGCCGCGTCTATTCCGGCGTTAAAGATATCGCCCTCGTCCAGAACGGCCTCGGCATCGCTATCCTGTCCACCCCTCAGGGTGTGATGTCGGATACGAGTGCCCGTGAAGCCAATGTGGGCGGGGAAATTCTCTGCCACGTAAGCTAAGGGGGCGCACCTATGTCACGTATCGGTAAACTCCCAGTCGCGATTCCGGCCAATGTCACCACGACGCTGACCGAGACCGGCCTGACCGTCAAAGGACCCAAGGGCGAATTGTCCATGGTGTTCGTTCCTGAGGTGTCTGTCACCCAGGAAGAGGACGGCTTCAAGGTCACGCCTCGCGACATGACGAAGCGCGCACGTTCCATGTGGGGCTTGCAGCGCGCACTGGTGGCCAATCTGGTCCAGGGTGTCACAGCGGGTTACGAGAAGAACCTCGAGCTTGTCGGCGTCGGTTATCGCGCTGCCATGCAGGGCAATGCCGTGAAGCTGGCCCTCGGCCTGTCGCACGACGTTGTCTATGAGCCGCCTGCAGGCGTCACGATTTCATCTACGAAGCCCACCGAGATCAAGATCGAAGGTGCGGACAAGCAGAAGGTTGGCCAGGTTGCCGCCGAAATCCGCCGCTTCCGTCCGCCTGAGCCTTACAAGGGCAAGGGTATCAAATATGCTGGCGAATACATTCGCCGCAAAGAAGGCAAGAAGAAGTAGGGCGAGCGATGAAAAACCAACGCGAAAAATCAGTCCGGCGCGCCCAGCGCACCCGGACCCGTCTGCGGAAATTCGCCAATGGGCGCCTGCGCCTGTCCGTCTTCCGTTCTTCGAAGAACATCTATGCCCAGATCATCGACGACACGAATGGCGTCACTGTCGCCTCCGCGTGCTCGCTCGAGGAAGCTGCCAAGAAGGAGCACCCGAAGGGGGGCGATGTCACGGCAGCGGGTATCGTCGGCAAGATGATCGCCGAACGCGCCGTCAAGGCTGGCGTGAAAGAGGTCGTCTTCGATCGCGGCGGCAATATGTTTCACGGGCGTGTCAAAGCGCTTGCAGAGGCGGCCCGCGAGGGCGGCCTGAGCTTTTAAGGGAGCGGACGCATGGCTCATCCAAACGAGCAACAGCGCGATCGCGGAGATCGTGGTGATCGGGGTCGCGGACGCGGTCGTGGTCGTGACCAAGAGCGTGAAGACGAATTCGTCGACAAGCTCGTTCACATCAATCGCGTTGCCAAGACGGTCAAGGGCGGCCGGAACTTCCAGTTCGCCGCGCTTGTCGTCGTCGGTGACAAGAAGGGCCGTGTCGGCTTCGGTCAGGGCAAGGCCCGCGAAGTTCCTGAAGCCATTCGCAAGGCTACGGACGAAGCCAAGAAGAGCTTGATCCGCGTGCCGCTGCGCGAAGGCCGCACCCTGCATCATGACGGCAAGGGCCGTCACGGTGCCGGCAAGGTGGTTCTGCGTGCTGCGCCTCCAGGTACCGGCGTCATCGCCGGTGGCCCGATGCGCGCTGTGCTCGAAACCCTCGGGATCCACGATGTTGTCGCCAAGTCGGTCGGCACCTCCAACCCGTACAACATGATCCGCGCCACTTTCGACGCGCTGAAATCGCAGGCGAGCCCACGCTCGGTTGCGGCCAAGCGTGGCCTGAAGGTTGGTGATGTGGTGAACCGCCGCGATGATGGCGCGTCCTCACCCGAAGCGATCGAAGCGTAAGGATCGCTGTCATGGCCAAGAAGACCCTCAAAGTACGCCAGACCCGGAGCCCTATCCGTCGTCCGGCTGATCAACGCGCGACCCTGGTCGGCCTCGGTCTCAACAAGATCGGCCGCGAGCGCGTCCTGGAAGATACACCGTCTGTCCGTGGCATGATCGCCAAGGTCAGCCATATGGTGGAAATCGTCGAAGAGTAGGTCCCTTGCGGGATACCGCTCTTTCGAATGGAGAATGACATGCGTCTCAATGAATTGCGCGACAATGATGGCTCGACCAAGAACCGTTTTCGGGTTGGTCGCGGTATCGGCTCTGGCAAGGGCAAGACCGGCGGCCGCGGCGTAAAAGGCCAGAAGTCACGCTCCGGCGTGGCCATCAAGGGCTTTGAGGGTGGCCAGATGCCACTCCACATGCGTCTGCCAAAGCGCGGCTTCAACAAGCCGAACCGCAAGGCCTGGGCCGAAATCAATCTTGGCCGGATCCAGAAGGCTATTGATGCCGGACAGATCGACGCCAAGAAGCCGATCGATGCCGACGTCCTGCGCGGCGCCGGCCTGGTTCGTCGTGAGCTTGATGGCATCCGCCTCCTTGCAAAGGGCGAACTGAAGACCAAAGTTGAGATCACCGTTGCCGGCGCTTCCAAGCCAGCCATCGAGGCTGTCGAAAAAGCTGGCGGTAAAGTGAATCTGCCCGCGGCAGCGTCCGCGGAATAAGCGGTCTAGCGCCGGCCGCGAGGGGAATAGCTAATGGCTTCAGCTGCCGAACAGCTTGCTGCAAACATGAATTTCAGCTCCTTCGCGAAGGCGAAGGAGCTGCAGCAGCGCATTCTGTTCACGGTCATCATCCTGATCGTGTATCGCGTCGGAACCTGGGTTCCGATCCCGGGCATTGACCCGGTTCAGTACGCCCGCGTGTTCGAACAGAACTCGCAGGGTATCCTGAGCATGTTCAATGTGCTGGGCGGCGGTGCCGTCGAGCGCATGGCGATCTTTGCGTTGAATGTGATGCCCTACATCTCGGCATCGATCATCATGCAGCTGATGTCGGCCACCATTCCCAGCCTTGAAAAGCTGAAAAAGGAAGGTGGCGAGGCCGGCCGCAAGCAGATCAACCAGTATTCGCGCTACCTGACCGTCGTTCTGGCTACCGGCCAGGCCCTGGCGATTGCGATGGGCATGAATGCGGTCAATGCTGACGGGCTGAGCATGGCGCTCAATCCGGGACCATTCTTCATCGTCTCGACTGTCATTACCCTGGTAGGCGGCACGATGTTGCTGCTCTGGCTGGGCGAGCAGATTACCTCGCGCGGTGTCGGCAACGGCGTCTCGCTGATCATTTTCGCCGGTATTGTCTCGGCCATTCCCGGCATGCTGGGCAGTGCGCTGAGCCTGAGCGCCAGTGGCGGCATGGGCATGGGTACGTTCTTTGGCGGCTTCCTGCTGATCATCGCCGGCCTCGTGCTGGTGGTGTTCATCGAGCGCTCCCAGCGCCGCCTGCTGGTCCAGTACCCCAAGCGTCAGCAGGGCAACCGTATGGTCGGAGGTGATTCGTCCTTCCTGCCGCTGAAACTGAATACCGCGGGCGTGATTCCGCCGATTTTCGCCTCGTCACTGCTATTGCTGCCGGCGACCGCTGCAGGCTTCCAGTCGCAATCGGGTCCGGAATGGCTGCAGACTGCCGTCGCCTATCTCGGGGCCGGTACGCCGCTCTTCCTGAGCCTGTATGCCGCGCTGATCATCTTCTTCTGTTTCTTCTACACCTCAGTGGTGTTCAATCCGGAAGAGACGGCCGACAATCTGCGCAAGTATGGCGGCTTCCTGCCAGGGATTCGTCCTGGTCAGCGCACCACGGAATATCTCGACTACGTCCTTTCGCGCCTGACATTGATTGGTGCGCTCTATCTCACCCTCATCTGTCTGGTGCCGATGATGTTGAGCCCGGGAGGAGGGGGCGCCGCTCTTGGCGGTACGTCCATCCTGATCCTGGTCTCGGTGTCGATGGACACGATTTCGCAGATCCAGTCACACTTGCTGGCGCACCAGTATGAGGGCCTCATCAAGAAGTCCAAGCTGCGGGGCCGCAAACGATGAATATTATCCTGTTCGGACCACCAGGCTGCGGCAAGGGCACACAGTCCAAGCGGCTCGTCGCGGAACGCGGCTGGGTACAGCTGTCGACCGGTGACATGCTTCGCGCTGCCAAGGCTGCCGGAACCGAACTGGGTCAACGCGTCGCCGCGATCATGGATGCCGGAGATCTGGTGTCCGACGAGATCGTGATTGAATTGATCGAGGAGAGACTGCCCGAGGCGGAAGCCGCCGGTGGTGCAATCTTTGACGGCTTTCCACGCACCGTGGCCCAGGCAGAGGCGCTCGATGCAGCGCTCGCCCGCCGCGGCAGCAAGGTGGATTGCGTGATCCGCCTGAAGGTGGATGACAAGGAACTTGTGGCTCGCATGCAAAAGCGTGCAGCCGAAGAAGGACGTGCAGACGACAATATCGAGGCGTTTAAAGTGCGCCTCAAAAATTACCAGGACCAAACAGCGCAACTCATTCCGTTTTATGCCGATCAAGGCAAGATGCGGGAAGTGCCGGGAATGGGTCCTGTGGATGAGGTAGCGGCAGGAATTGCTGCTGCTTTGTCAGAGAACTGAACCAACCCTGTTGCAACCCCATTGACGGGGGGGCAATGCTGACTGTAGATAGCGCCCTTCGCGAGACGGGCGAGCTCATGTGGCGACCGAAAGGTTGTCCATTGGTTCGCTCGCGCACGGCGTTCTGATTTTGGGAGATGGATTGTGGCCCGTATTGCCGGCGTCAATATTCCGACGAATAAGCGCGTGGAAATCGCGCTGAGCTATATCCACGGCATTGGCCCGGCCAAGGCGAAGGAGATCTGCGAGCAGGTTTCCATTGCGTCTGACCGCCGCGTCAATCAGCTGACGGATGCAGAAGTCCTGCAAATCCGCGAAGTGATCGATCGTGATCACCAAGTGGAGGGGGACCTGCGCCGTGAGGTTGCTGTGAATATCAAGCGTCTCATGGACCTGGGGAACTACCGTGGCTTGCGCCACCGTCGTGGCCTTCCGGTTCGTGGTCAACGCACCCACACCAATGCGCGTACGCGCAAGGGTCCCGCCAAGCCTATCGCTGGCAAGAAGAAATAGGGCCTAGATTATGGCTAAGGAACAAGGCCGCGTTAAGCGGCGCGAACGCAAGAACATCACATCGGGCGTTGCCCATGTGAGCGCGAGCTTCAACAACACCATGGTGACCATCACCGATGCGCAGGGAAATGCTATTTCCTGGTCGTCGGCTGGTCACATGGGCTTCAAGGGGTCGCGTAAATCGACTCCCTATGCGGCTCAGATGGCGGCTGAAGATGCTGGCAAGAAGGCCATGGAACACGGCATGAAGACCATCGAGGTGAAAGTCTCGGGTCCTGGGTCGGGTCGCGAGTCTGCGCTGCGTGCCTTGCAGTCGGTGGGTTTCACCATCACGACCATCCAGGACGTCACGCCGATTCCACACAATGGCTGCCGTCCGCCGAAACGCCGCCGCGTCTAGTACGTGTTTGTGCAATTCGGATATTGAACGCGCCGTCGGGGTCTCCCGCGCGGCTGATGAAGGGGCAGTAAGAACGTGATCGAAAAGAACTGGCAAGAACTCATCCGCCCGATGAAGCCGGAAATCGAGCCGGGTCATAACCCGTCCCGACATGCCAAGATCATTGCCGAACCGCTGGAACGCGGCTTTGGCATGACGCTGGGCAATTCGCTGCGTCGTGTGCTGCTGTCTTCGCTTCAGGGCGCAGCGGTCACCAACGTCCATATCGATGGCGTGGTGCACGAGTTTTCGTCGATCGATGGTGTGCGTGAAGACGTCACCGATATCGTGCTCAACATCAAGCAAATCGCCTTGCACATGCATGGCGAGGGCCCGAAGCGCGTTGTTCTGCGCAAGACCGGCCCTGGCGTGGTGACGGCTGGCGATATCGAAGAGACGGCTGATATCGAGATCGTCAACAAGGACCTCGTCCTGTGCACGCTCGATGTTGGCGCTGAAATCCGCATGGAATTCACCGTCAATACCGGCAAGGGCTATGTGCCTTCCGATCGCAATCGTCCGGAAGATGCGCCCATCGGCCTGATCGGCGTCGACGCCCTGTTCAGCCCGGTCAAGCGGGTGTCCTATCGCGTCGAAAATACGCGTGAAGGCCAGGTGCTCGACTATGACAAGCTGATTCTTGAAGTCGAAACCGATGGCACCGTGTCACCGGAAGATGCTGTCGCCTACTCGGCGCGCATCCTGCAGGACCAGTTCCAGATCTTCATCAACTTTGAAGAAGCTGTGGAAGCGCGTCCGGCGGAAGACGACAAGCCTGAGCTCGACTTCAACCCGGCGCTGCTGCGCAAGGTCGATGAGCTTGAATTGTCGGTGCGTTCGGCGAACTGCCTGAAGAACGACAACATCGTCTACATCGGCGACCTGATCCAGAAATCCGAGGCGGAAATGCTCCGTACCCCGAATTTCGGCCGCAAGTCGCTTAATGAGATCAAGGAAGTTCTCGCCCAGATGGGTCTGCATCTTGGCATGGAAGCGCCGAACTGGCCGCCGGAGAACATCGAAGATCTCGCCAAACGTTTCGAGGACCACGTCTAGCAGGCAGCCGAGAGGCTCCCGACTGGACCTGAGGAGATCAAGCCATGCGTCACGGCATCGCACACCGCAAGCTCAACCGCACGCACTCGCATCGCAAAGCCTTGTTCGCCAATATGGCTGCATCGCTGATCGAGCACGAGCAAATCATCACGACCCTTCCCAAGGCGAAGGAGCTGGCTCCGTTCATGGACAAGCTCATCTCCCTGGCGAAACGTGGCGATATCCATGGCCGCCGTCAGGCGATGTCCAAGGTTCGCAACGAGGAACAGGTCAAGAAGCTGTTCGACACGCTCGGCGGTCGTTACACCGAGCGCAATGGTGGTTACACCCGCGTGCTCAAGGCCGGTTTCCGCCATGGCGACAACGCGCCAATGGCCGTTATCGAGCTGGTTGACCGCGACACTGCTGCGAAGGGTGCCGTCGACCGTGCGCGCGCCGCAGCGGCCAGCGACATGACTGACGAGTAAGCTTGTCGTCATCAAAATATCAGATCAAGGCGGTTAGCTCAGGCTAGCCGCCTTTTTCATGCCGAAAATCAGGATAATATGTGCGCCATGATCAGACACCTGTTTCTTGCTATCGTCCTGCTCGCGGCTCCCGCTGCGGCCCAGGAAACCGAGCTCCCGGTCAATCAGGACCGGATTGTCCCCGACAGCCGTGTGGAGATGCAGCTCTCCTTCGCGCCGATCGTGCGCGATGTGGCACCGGCGGTGGTGAATGTGTATTCGCGCCGGGTCGTGAACAACCAGAACCCGTTCGCCAATGATCCGGTGTTCTCGCGCATGTTCCGCTCGCAACCGCGTGAACAGAACTCGCTGGGTTCCGGCGTCATAGTCGACCATTCCGGCGTCATCGTGACCAATAACCATGTCGTCGCCGGCGCCACCGAATTGCGCGTCGTGCTCGCTGACCGCCGCGAGTTCGAGGCCACAGTGCTGTTGACCGATGAAGCAACCGATCTCGCCGTGCTCAGGATCGAGACCGACGAGCCGCTGCCGAGCCTGCCCTTCAACATGACCGATGATCCGGAAGTCGGCGATCTCGTGCTGGCGATCGGCAATCCCTTCGGTGTCGGCCAGACCGTCACCAGCGGTATCGTCTCGGCCCTCGCTCGCACGGATGTCGGCCAGACCGATTTTGCGTCCTTTATCCAGACCGATGCGGCGATCAATCCGGGCAATTCCGGCGGTGCGCTGGTGGATATGCGCGGCCAGCTGATCGGCATCAATTCGATGATCTTCTCGCGTTCGGGTGGATCGAACGGGATCGGTTTTGCCATCCCGGTCGAGATGGTGCGGCGCGTGGTCGATACGGCCCTGAGCGAAGGCGAGCTGATTCGACCCTGGCTGGGCGCACGCCTGCAGCCGGTCACCAGTGATATCGCCTCGACCTTCGATCTGGACCGGCCGCAAGGTGCCTTGGTCAGCGAGATCTATCCCGATGCCGCCGGCGATGCGGGCGGGTTGCGCCAGGGCGATATCGTGTTGGCGGTGGATGGCCACGAAATCAGCAATGATGCCGGTGCCCGTTTCCGCCTGGCGATCCGCGCTGCGGGCGAGAATGCCCGCTTCCAGGTCCTGCGGGATGGCGAGCAGATCGAGCTTGATATTCCGGTCAGCCCGGCGCCGGGCTCAGCCGAGCCGGCTCCTCTGACCGTTGAAGGGCGCAATCCGCTTTCCGGCGTCCGCCTGGTCGAACTTTCGCCGGCCTTCAACGAGACCGTGGGGCTCGATCCCTTCCTCGACGGCGTCGTGGTGATGAATGTCCAGCGCCGCTCCGTGGCAGCGCGCTATGGCTTCCGCCCCGGGGACCGTTTGATCGCGCTGATGGGCCAGCCGGTTTCCTCCGTGGAGGATGCCGCCGAGATCATGTCCCGCTTCGATGGTGAACGCCAATGGCCGATCGTGATCGATCGCCGCGGCCAGCGCTATGAGCCGACCCTGCGGCTCTATTAGGCCGCAGCCGGCGCCTTGAGCGTCACCAGGCCCCAGACATGCCCGAACGGGTCGCGCACCCTGCCGTGGCGGCCATAGAATTCATCGCTGCAGGGGCGCACCACAGCCGCTCCTGCAGCGATGGCGCGGTCGAACCAGGCATCGGCATCATCGACATAGAGCATCAGCGTGACGGTGGTGCGTCCGGCCACCGAGTCGGGTGAAATGGTGCCGATCTCCTTCTCATGCTCGGGAAATTCGTCGGCCAGATTGATGGTGCCGCCATTGATCCGCAGCGTCGCGTGGCCGATCTTGTCCTGATACTCGTAGCGCTCCAGCTCTTCGGCGGCGAAGGCGACCTTGTAGAAGGCGATCGCGTCGATGCCGCGCCGGACGCTCAGATAGGGCGCAATGGCTGTTCTGGTCTCGCTCATACCGTGTCTTCCCCTTGCAACAGCGTTGGCTGGCTCTAGCCTAGACCCATGTCGAGTCTGTTTGAAGCTGCCGGTCTCGAGACCGAAGCGCCGCGCCCGCTGGCGGACCGTTTGCGTCCGCGCGTGCTCGACGAGGTCGTGGGCCAGGACCATCTGCTCAGGGGCGATGGTCCGATTGCCCGCATGCGTGCTCAGGGGCGGCTGGCCTCTCTGGTCCTGTGGGGACCGCCCGGTGTCGGCAAGACGACGATCGCGCGTCTGCTGGCCGAGGATAGCGGCCTCGAGTTCGAGCCGCTCTCGGCGGTCTTCTCGGGCGTGGCCGATCTCAAGAAAGTCTTCGAACGGGCGCGCGCCCGCCGCGCCGCCGGCCGCGGCACCTTGCTGTTTGTCGACGAGATCCATCGTTTCAACCGCGCCCAGCAGGACGGTTTCCTGCCTGTGGTAGAGGAGGGGGTGGTCACCCTCGTCGGGGCGACGACGGAAAACCCGTCCTTCGAGCTCAACGCGGCCCTGTTGTCGCGCTGCCAGGTCCTGGTTCTCAAACGCCTGGATGATGCGGCGCTGGACGATCTGATCGCCCGCGCCGAGGAGGAAATGGGCCGCCCGCTGCCGCTCGACGATGATGCCCGCCATGCGCTCGCCACCATGGCCGATGGCGATGGGCGCTATCTGCTCAACCTGGTCGAGGAAGTCTTCACTTTCGAGCGCGAGACCCCGATTGACCGGATCGAGCTCGGGCGTCTGCTCAACAAGCGCGCGCCGGTCTATGACAAGTCGCGCGACGAGCATTTCAATCTCATTTCCGCCCTGCACAAATCGGTGCGCGGCTCCGACCCCGATGCGGCGCTCTACTGGCTGGCCCGCATGATCGAGGGCGGCGAGGATCCGCTCTATCTGGCGCGCCGCATTGTGCGCATGGCGATCGAGGATATCGGCCTGGCCGACAGTGCCGCCATCCATGCGGCCCTGGCCGCCAAGGACACCTATCAATTCCTCGGCTCCCCGGAAGGCGATCTCGCCCTGGCGCAGGCCGTGGTGCATCTGGCCTGTTCGCCCAAATCCAATGCCGTCTATACCGCCTGGAAACGGGCCCAGAAGAGCGCTCGCGAAACCGGCTCGCTGATGCCGCCGCCCCATATCCTCAACGCCCCGACCTCGATGATGAAGGATCAGGGCTATGGCGCCGGCTATCAATATGATCACGACGTCGAGGGCGGTGTGTCGGGGCAGGACTATTTCCCCGAGGAGATGCGCGAACGGCCCGTCTTCTACGAGCCGAAGGGCGCCGGCCGTGAGGCGGCGATTGGCGAGCGTCTGCAACGCTGGCGGGCCCTGCGGCGCGGCAAGGGGCCATCGAGCCCGTAACGATTGCGGCTTGCCAGTTTGCACTTCCCAGGACTAGCGTCGCGCATTCATCCTGGGGAGGACATCATGAAACTCTATAGAATCCATCTGGTGCTGGGCCTGGTCTGGCTGCTGATTGGCATGACGCTGGGCCAGATCATGGGCGAGAGCGGTGATCACGGCCAATTGCCGACCCATGCCCACATCATGCTGGTTGGCGGGGTGTTGTCGCTGGCCTGGGGATTGCTCTATCGCGTGCTGAACCTGCCGGCCAGGCTGATCGCGGGGATTCAGACGCTGGCACACCATCTCGGCAGCGTGTGCATGGTTGTTGCGCTCTACATGCTCTATGGCAGCATGGGCGAGCCGGCGAGCGTCAGCGTCTTCATCGGTCTGGGCGGCGTTGCCGTGATGCTGTCGGCTCTGCTGATGCTGCTGCTGGTTATTCGGGCGAAGGACTAGGCGCTTCGCAACTCTCGCCTTGCGCGGCGATCAACGCCGCCCAGGCATCCTCCATCGGCGCGAGGCCAAGGGCTGCCCGGCGGGCAGCGAGGTCGACCGGTCTGCGAATGCGTGCCGGTTGGCGCCGGCCGTCCACGCAGGCCGTAACCGTGCCGTAGAGCTGTCGCTCATTCTGGCTCATGGCGAGGGCGTCCGCCATTCGTGCAAAGGCCTGCGCGTCATAGCGGCCAGCCATTGCGACCGGTTCGAGGGCGGCGACGATGCGGGCGTGGCCAGCTTCGTCGCGCTCGGCCCAGCGCAGGAGATCAGCGGCGAGGCGGGGCTGTTCAAGTTCGAAGGCTGCGAAGCGCTCCGGCTCGAGCTGGGCCAGGGCCCATTGTGTATTGGCCGCCTCGACATCGGAGATCGTGTCCCGCGTCTCGCGCAGGATCTCGCCGCTCGCGCCGTCATCGAGATCGGAGCGGGTGATCACGGGCAACAGCAATTCGGCGAGATAACGCTCGCGCGCCTTGCGCCCCGCCAGCTCGGCGACCAGATCGCCCCAGGCCTCGTATTGCTCATCGAAGCGGGCGATCAGTGTAGTGGCATCGGTGGGCGGTGGTGCGGGGGTTTCGGCGATGGCATCGGCCGGTGCCGGTGCGGCATCTTCCGCCGGTCCGGTCTGGGCCGTCTGGAGGAGAAGAGTGGCGGCGATCAGGCAGAGCATGGCACGGAACCTCGCGTAGGGATGACCGGTTCAGTGTAGGGCGAAAAATCGCTCTGCCAAGGCTGGCAGACGCTATGTGCAGACAAAACAAAAGCGGGATCAGGTTGGAGCCTGGTCCCGCTTTTTGTCTGCATGATCATCTGTCCCGGGGGCCGCAGAGGCGGTCCGATAGGGGGCGCGTTCTAAGCGATCGTGCCGCCGAGAGCGACAGCCATGCCGCCGAAGACGCCGGCGATGAAGAGGACGTTGATGATGGCGTTGAGGGTATTTGAGATGCGGGTCATAGTCGTAATCCAATTGTTCTTGGTGAGGCCGGGCCCTCCCGGTTCACACGGGGGTAAATAGGCTGTTAGCCACGTTTCACAACCGTCATTCCGCCAAAGCCGCTATGCAAAAATGCAGACGTTAACATGTTATTCATGAAATTACGGGTCGGCAATGGTGATCCGCCAAGCGTTCGGGACGGGAGCGGGGATGCCGGAAGAAAGCTGGAAGCGGGCGCCGGCGAGGTCGCCCAGCGCGGGTGAGGGAGTGGGCCTGCGCGGACTGTGTGCCGGGACCGATTATACCGCTCCGCAGCCGGGCGGGGATAGGCGGCCGCACCGGCGCTGACGCCGCCCGGCCTTGCCAATACGGCCCGCACAGCCTATCGAGCCGCGATGCAAAACATTCTTCTCATTGGCACGGGCGGGGCACTGGGTGCCATCTCGCGGCATCTGGTCGGCCGGGCAGCGTTGAAATGGCTCGGCCCGGATCAGCCCTGGGGCACGTTCGCGGTCAATATCGCGGGCGCATTGCTGATGGGCCTGCTGGTTGGATGGCTGGTGGCGACCGATCGCGGTGATCACCATATGCTGAGAACCTTCGGGGCGGTGGGCTTTCTCGGTGGCTTCACCACATTCTCGGCCTATTCCCTCGATATCGCCCTGATGATCGAACGCAAGGCTTGGCTCAACGCCTTCGCCTATGCGGCGGGTTCTGTAATTCTGGCGCTGGCGGCGCTGATGATTGGCATGATGATCATGCGGAAAGTTTATCCATGAGTGGCGTTCAAAAACTGACGGTCGACCAGGGCGAGGACGGCTCGCGGCTGGATCGCTGGTTCAAGCGCCGTTTCCCGCATATCGGCCAGGGCCTGATCCAGAAGCTCTGCCGCAAGGGCGATATCCGCGTCGATGGCCGCCGCGCCAAGACCGATCTGCGCGTCGAGATGGGGATGGAAATCCGCGTCCCGCCTTTGCCGGAGCCGGGCGAGGTCGAGAAGATCGACGTCCTGACGCCGGAAGAGATTCACTATGTGCGTGATCTGGTCATCTATGAGGATGACGAGCTGATCGCCTTCAACAAGCCCTCCGGCCTCGCCGTGCAGGGCGGTTCGAAGACCACCAAGCATCTCGACCGCCTGCTCGATGCCTTCGGCGAGGGCATGTCGCGGCCGCGCCTGGTGCACCGTCTCGACAAGGACACGTCGGGCGTTCTCGTCGTCGGCCGTACGCCCAAGGCGGCGGCCCGCCTCGCCAAGGCCTTCCAGCAGCATCGCACCAAGAAGACCTATTGGGCGATTGCCATCGGCGTGCCCAAGCCGCGCATGGGCGAGATCAAGGGCTTCCTCAAGAAGGCGGCCGGCGCTGGCGGTGATCCGGACCGTGAATTGATGGTCGGGGCATCGCACGGCGATCCCGGCTCGCATCACGCGTTGACCCGCTACACGGTTGTCGCCGATGCTGGCCAGAAGGCCAGCTGGGTTGCCCTGCGTCCCGTCACCGGCCGTACCCACCAGCTGCGTGTCCACCTCGCTGCCATGGGCACCGCCATTCTCGGTGACCGCAAATACACCTGCCACCGTCCGGCCCCGGAAGATCTCGGCCAGCGGTTGTGCCTGCACGCCCGCCGGCTGGAAATCCCGCGCGATAATGGCCCGCCCCTGGTCATCGAGGCCGATCTGCCCAAACCGCTGGCGAAGGTCTTCAACGCGCTCGGCTTCAATCCGCATGAGATCGACGAGGCCGATATCGAGGCGCAGCTGGCCTGATGCCGGATCTGAAACTCGCCATCTGGGATATCGACGGCACGCTCGTCGATAGCCGTGTCGTCATCCAGCAGGCCATGGAGCGCGCCTTCCGGCGCGCCGGGCTGGGCGAGATCAGCTATGAGCGCACCCGCACGATTGTCGGGCTGGAACTGACCGAGGCGGTATCGCGTCTGGCGCCAGCGGACTACCCGGCCGAGCGCATGCCGGAACTGGCGACATTCTACAAACAGGCCTTCATCGAGATGCGTACCGAGCCGGACTTTTCCGAGCCGCTCTATGATGGTGCCCGGGAGATGCTGGAGAAGCTGCGTGATGAGGGCTGGTTGCTCGGCGTCGCCACCGGCAAGCCGCGGCGCGGGCTCGACAGCGTGTTCGAGCATCATGGCCTGCATCGCTATTTCGATACCTTCCAGACCGTCGACCACGGTCCCGGCAAGCCGCATCCACGCATGGTGCTCGACGCCATGAAGGAGACCGGTGCCGAGGCGCATCGCGCTGTGATGATCGGGGATACCGGTTTCGACATGGCGATGGGCCGAAATGCCGGCGTGCATACGCTCGGCGTCTCCTGGGGCTTTCACACCCCTGACGAGATCACTGAAGGCGGTGCCCACGAGCTGCACCATGACTTCGATACACTCGGCGCAGCCCTCGACGCCTTTGCCGCCAGGGGTTGAGGCCCGTTGCCGGCGCAGCCGGTGTCGGGTTGAACTCGCGGTGAGGGCGAATTCAGTCGCAGAATCAACCGATGGTGTATTAGGCTCAAGGTGAATCGGGGTTTCGGGGGCGAGCCAGTGTCAGAGTCAGTCAGTTTCGTTGACCTGAAAAAGGCCCTGGAGGCTCGTTGCTACCCGAACAAGAAGCCCGCCGCGAGCAAGGACGGCCAGTCCGGGGCGCCCGAGGACAATCCGGACCGCAAGGCCGTTCTGGAGGCGCACCCGGATTTCCTCGCTGTCTCCTGGCAGGGTGATCTGGACTATTGGCGCGGCGTCGAATTCAGGCGCGAGATCGCGCGGCTGGAAAAGCTCACGGGCGACAAGGCGGTGCCACAGCGCCGACGGGAGCCTCTCGCCCTTGAAGCGGTGCGCAAACGTTATGCCCACAAGCAGAACGGGCCCTACGCGATCGAGCGCATGGTCTTTTACAAGGCCTCCGAGCAACTCCCCAAATCGCTCGAACGGCTGGCCGCCGAATGCATCGCCAATTTCCATGATGCCCGGCTGCATCATTACGTCATTCTGGAGCGGTGCCAGCCGGCGGCCGATGACTATGCCGAGCTGATCTTCACCCGCTGGCGGATGCAGATCCCGCAGCATCGTGAATGCAAGGATGTGGTGACCGCCCTGGCGGCCGAGATCAATGCGGAGCCGGCCTCGGCAAAGGATGGCCCGGGCCGGCCGAAACCCTTCCCGCTCTGGGTCCTGCTCCTGCTTTCCCTGATCACCGGCCTCATCGCCGGGGCCGCGCTTATCCTGTTCGCGCTCCCCGAGGATGTGGTGACGGGCCTGCTTGTGCGTTTGCGCTGAGCCGGCCCGGCCGGGCCATTCGGCGACTGCAGTTCGAAAATGATCCACGAGCCATGGAGCGCTATACAGCGCGGCAAGGCAGTGGCACGTCGTGTCCCTGTTCCGGGACCGTCACAGAGAGCACTGGCCAGACCCTTGACCTATGAAACCAAGCCGGGCGTGCGCATGCCCAAGCCGGAAGATAACCGGCCCAAGCGCTTCTACACCGATGTCAGCGTGGCAGAGGGCGAGGGCGGCTGGCAGGTCCTGCTCGACGGCCGTTCGGTCAAGACGCCGGCCAAGAAGCTGTTGCAGGTCCCGACCAAAGCGCTGGCTGAATTGCTCGCCGCCGAGTGGGACGCCCAGGGCGAGCGTATCGACGCACCCTTGATGCCGGCCAACCGGCTCAGCTTTGTCGCCATCGATCTGATGGGCGATGCCCATGGCGCCACGGTCGCGGAGGTGACGCGCTATGCCGCCAATGACCAGCTGTGCTTTCGCGCTCCGGACCCGGCCGATCTCGTCGCGGCGCAGGCCACGGCCTGGGATCCCATGCTCGACTGGGCCCGGCGCGAGCTCGGCGTTGAATTGCGCTCCGGCACCGGCATTCTGCCGATCGAACAGGATGCGGCGGCACTGCAGGCCGTGCACGCCCGCGCTGCCGCACTGGATGTCTGGCGCCTGACCGCGCTGGCGCATGCGACGGCGGTGTGCAGCTCGGCTGTGCTTGGCCTTGCCCTGCTCGAGGGCGAACGTGGCGGTGAAGCGGTGTTTGCGCTCTCCATCATCGACGAAGCCTATCAGATTGCCCAGTGGGGTCATGACGAGGAGGCCGCCCAGCGGCTCGACCTCTTGAAGGCCGAGCTTATCGCGGCCGAGCGCCTGCTGCGTGCATTGGACGCGTCCTGACGGCTTGATGGCGGCTCACGCCGCGCTAATGTGGGATGAAGGCAAAGCGGAAGAGATCGACATGGCCGAGACCAGTGCGACGACAACAGGCAAGACGGGGCCCGGCGGGATTCTCGATTTCGGCGCCCTGCGCGCGGCACAATTGCGCACCGAGCCCTACAAGTATTTCGTCGCGCCCGGCACGCTGAGCGAGGCCGAGGCGGCCGAGATCCGCAAGGACTATCCCGAGATCAACAAGCCGGGCTATCTGCCGCTCTCCAAGCTCGAGGCCCATGGCACGTTCGACCAGTTGATGGCCGATCTCAATTCGCCGGAACTGGCGCAGGTGATGACCGAGAAGTTCGGCGTCGATTTCACCGACAAGCCGCGCATGATCACCGTGCGCAAGATCTCGCAGCTCTCCGACGGTCCGATCCATAACGATTCCAAGTCGAAGATCCTCACCATGCTGACCTATCTCAATGCCGAGTGGGACGGCACCGGGGCGGGCTGTATCCGTGTCCTCAACGGGCCCAAGGATTTCGAGGACTTCACCGAGGAAGTGCCGCCGCTGGCCGGCTATGTCTTCGCATTCCTGCGTTCGGACGAGTCCTGGCACGGCCATCTGCCGTTTGAGGGCGAGCGCTATGTCGTGCAGACGACGTTCCTGACGTCGCAGGAAGAGCTCGACCGCAAGGAAAACCGCGGCGGGCTGCAATACTTCCTCAAGAAGCTGAACCCGTTTCAGTAGCCGGTCAGTGTGTGGAGCCAGCGTGGCTTCAGCGTCAGACGGCCATCATCGATCCGGTTCCAGACCAGGAAGGCCGCAGCCATGACGGCCAGCTCGCCGAGTTCCTGAAACACGTGATGGCAGAGCAGGATCGCCGCCAGCACCAGCAGGGCCTTGAGCGCCACAAAACCTGGCGCCTGCGGGGCTGGTTGCAGCACGTGCCGCAGATTGGCCGCGAGCACGATCAGCACCAGCCCGGCGGCGAAATAGATCGCCTCCATCACGCCCGGGCGGATATAATTGTGCAGATTGATCTCTGACTGCAGATTGGTGCTGGCAATCGCCTCGGGGACCGCGAGGCCGAACCAGTGTTGTCCCCAGCTCACTTCCTCACCGAACGCGGCAATCAGCACCAGGCTCACCAGGGTCATGCAGGCCGGACCGAAATGCCGGGTCTGGCCTGAACCGGTCAGGCGCGTGCCGAGAAAGATCGCGACCGGGAAGAGCATCAGCGTCACGGTCAGATTCTCGACCAGACCGCCATCACCGACCTCAGGGCGATAGACGCCGGCCAGCGGCGTGATGGCGTGATCGACGAGATTGAGCACGGCCAGGCCCGCGAGGCTGACCGCGAGCGCGATGTCGAATCGCCACAGGCATGAGGTCAGGCCCGCGGGGCCGGCCCGGCGGGCGCGGGAGATGAGCGGGCAGGCGAGGACGAGGGCGCCAACGAGCAGCATGGCCAGAAAACCGGCGGCCTGGAGCGGGGCACCAATCTCACCATCAGGTGACAAGAATCCCATAATGGTCCTCCATCAGAACGCGAAACTAGATGCCGTAGGCTGCAGCCAGGGTATCGAGGCGGTGCAGCGCCTTGCCGGGCCAGCGCGCGACACGGCCCAGGGGCAGGCGGCGGGCAAAGGCATCCATGCCCGCGCCCGCGGCCATCAGGCTGGCGGCCATTGAGGGCTGCTCGATACGGCCGGCGGCGACATCGAAGGATGCGTTGGCCAGTTTCTGCTTGAACTCGGCATCGCCGGGACCCAGGTGAATCGTGTCGATCCCGTCATCGGCCATCGCACGCGCCATCTCCATGAACAGCTGCAGGCCCGGACCGAACTGGGCGTGTTCCGGCCAGTAGACCGGGAACCAGTAGTGCAGCACGTTTTCCGAACGCATGCCGAAATGGGCGGCGGCCAGCTGGCCATTGATTTCCAGCGTCGACAGACAGCCGCGCAATTGCTGGGTCTGGTGCTCGAACAGGTCGCCGATCAGCTCGCGGGCCCAGCGGGCGATGAAGACGTCGAAGGCATGGGTGCGCCGGTATTGCTCGCGCTTGCAGGCGAAAGTCTGTGCCAGCATTTCGGGGCGGCGATCATCGAGCCGGTAGACGATATCGAGGCCCGATTCGGTGAGTTTGCGCTGCCGGGCGCGGATATTGCGCATCGCTTTCGCGTCGGCGCGGCGGCGTTCCTCGAGCCAGGCATCGCAGCCCTGGCTCAAATCGACCGACCAGGATGGTTCAATATGCGACGCCTGGCCGGCAAAGCCGGTTTGCCGGGCCAGGGCACCGTGGAAGCAGAAGACCGAGATCGGGCTGTGCTCCAGGGCTGACGCGATGTCGAGACTGTCATCATCGCTGATGAGGCCGTGATGGTCGCCGAGCGGCCCGCCGAGCGGGCGGGCGACGCCGAGGCGCGAGAGCTGCATGGGTAGTATGCCGACCGTGCAGCCCTTGCGTGACAGGACAAGTGCCTGGGTATCGTTGCGGCGGTCGGAGATCAGGTCGGCGAATTCGAGCGAGAAATAGGGTGAGGCGAGCGCAGGATTGCCGGCACGCAAACCGCGCCAGCTGGCGCGTTGTGACCGGTCCAGATCCGCGATCGGCACCAGTTGAGTCGTGATGGCTCGGTTCGCCATGAAGGCCATGCTCCCTTGTCCAGACCGGAAAAATGCAAGAAGCGCACCATGCCGGAGCCGGGCGGATGACGGTGCCAGCATCCTCGATTGATTGCCCTTGCGCCGCGACGTCTGCTATCGATCCCCCAACTGATTGATGCAGGAGGATTGGCGTCCATGAAGGATGTGCTCGAACAACTCGTCGAAAAGCGCGCCGGCGCCTGGGCCGGCGGCGGCCCCAAGCGGGTCGCGGCCCAGCATGCCAAGGGCAAGCTGAGCGCCCGTGAGCGGGTCGAAATGCTGCTCGATGATGGCTCGTTCGAGGAATGGGACATGTTCGTCGAACATCGCTGCGTCGATTTCGGCATGGCCGAGAAGAAGATTCCCGGCGATGGCGTGGTCACGGGCCATGGCACGATCAATGGCCGCCTGGTCTATATCTTCTCCAAGGATTTCACGGTGTTCGGCGGATCCCTGTCCGAGACCCATGCCCAGAAAATCGTCAAGATCCAGAAGGCCGCAATCCAGAACGGTGCCCCGATCATCGGCATTTTCGATGCCGGTGGTGCGCGCATCCAGGAGGGCGTTGCCTCGCTCGCCGGCTATGCCGATATCTTCCTGCAGAACACGCTGGCCTCCGGCGTCGTGCCGCAAATCTCCATGATCATGGGGCCTTGCGCCGGCGGCGATGTTTATTCGCCGGCCATTACCGACTTCATCTTCATGGTGAAGGACACCTCCTACATGTATGTCACCGGGCCGGACGTGGTCAAAACCGTGACCAACGAGACCGTCACCCATGAAGAGCTCGGCGGCGCCTCGATCCATGCCAAGAAGTCCGGTGTTGCCGATGGGGCGTTCGAGAATGATCTCGAGGCCCTGGTGCAATTGCGCCGCCTGATCGATTTTCTGCCGCTGTCCAATCGCGAGAAGCCGCCGGTCCGCCCGAGCTTCGATGATCCCGGCCGTATTGATGCCAGCCTCGACACGCTGGTGCCGGCCAATCCGAACAAGCCCTATGACATCAAGGAATTGATCCACAAGGTTGCCGATGAGGGCGATTTCTTCGAGATCGCGCCGGATTATGCCGCCAATATCGTCACCGGTTTCGGCCGCCTCGACGGCCAGCCGGTCGGCTTCGTCGCCAATCAGCCGATGAGCCTGGCCGGGGTGCTCGACAGCGATGCCTCCCGCAAGGCCGGCCGTTTCGTGCGCTTTTGCGATGCCTTCGGCATTCCGCTCATCACCTTCGTCGACGTGCCCGGCTTCCTGCCCGGCACCAAGCAGGAATATGGCGGCCTGATCAAACACGGTGCCAAGCTCCTCTTCGCCTATGCCGAGGCGACGGTGCCCAAGCTCACCGTCATCACCCGCAAGGCCTATGGCGGTGCCTATGACGTGATGAGTTCGAAGCATCTGCGCGGCGACGTCAACTACGCCTGGCCCACCGCCCAGATCGCCGTGATGGGCGCCAAGGGCGCCGCCGAGATCATCCACCGCGCTGATCTGGATGATGCCGAGAAGATGGCCGGCCACGTCAAGGAATACGAGGACCGGTTCGCCAACCCGTTCATCGCCGCGGGACGCGGCTATATCGATGATGTGATCTCTCCGCACTCCACCCGCAAACGCCTGATCGCGGCGCTGCGGACACTGAAGAACAAGAAGGCGGAAAATCCCTGGAAAAAGCACGATAATATTCCGCTTTAGGGGGTTGCACCAAAATCTCCACGCGGCTCGCCGCTGGAGGTTTGCTGTGTCCTCCCCGGATTGGGAGGTGTGCGGGACGCCGGCGAATGCCGGTTAGCGCAATAAATAGTTGAGACATTCGAGACGTCCCGCACGTGGAGATTTACTCAGGTCCCTCGCGGGCCCTGCCTCGAAATGACCGTGGAAGATTGGTCGAGCCCTAATGCCTCACTTCCCCGATCATGGCCCCACCGGAACTCGGGCTGTCACGCCGTCGTGCGGATGGGCTCCACGCTCCCGACCGCCGCAAGTGACTGAGCTCACGCCTCCCGTGCAACCGGAACGCTGTGAGCATACTCGCGGCTTGAGGGGGCGGGGATAACATCGCCCAAAAAACGTCATCCTGACGAAGGTCAGGACCCGGTTTCAAACGCGACGTGAATTGAATTGGCACCAGTTTTCCGTGCCTTGCCGCTCTGTGAACTGGGCCCTGACCTTCGTCAGGGTGACGGGGATTTATGGGCAGAGGGCGGGGATAGACGGGCGATGTCGAGGGACTGGCACCCCTGGTGCCTGTCCCGGGGCGGACTCACTCTTCCCGTGGGACGCGGACCAGAGGTACACATCCCTCTGCGCCCCTCGCGGCCGTCATCCTCATCTTTCGGACTGTTGCGAATTGGCACCACTCGCGGGGGTAAATATTTTTGAGTCTTGCACGCGCACGCACTCCTCTCTTTATCTGACAGCCTGAAGCCGGGGGAAATATGGGGGCGTTCAGGGTGATGGCGGCGTTGGTCCTTGGACCCGCGGCTGCGATTTCAGTGCTTACACTTGGTGAATGGCTGACAGCGGGGCCGCGAACCCGCCCGCCGGCTACCAATGTGGGTACGGTCAAAGTCGTGCCTGTAACCTACGGCGCGTCCCGGTCCTGTCTGGCTGGGCAGATCGATTTTCCCGGCAAGTATTCGACCACCGATCATGATGCCCCGCCCCTCATCCTGGTCCATCCCGAGCCGGGCGGCCTTGATGTCGCGATCGACACGATGCAGCCGGCCGAAGCGGTGATGGTGTGTGAGCAACGCGAGGACCGGACAGGTGTCTGGGCCGGGATCGTTTATGGTGGCACGCGCGAATATTGCCGGCTGGATCCTGTCCCACGCACGCTTCGCGGCTATACCGGTCCTTGCCGGAGCGGCTGGGTCGAGCAGCGCCATCTCACCGGTTCCGACGCGGACAGCGATTCCTAGGCCCGGCCAGGGTCAGGCGTCAGGCTGTGCCGGGGTTGTTCGCACGGCCTTCTTCAGCATCGCCCGATAGCTGGGTGCACTCGATCCCTCGAAACCCTCGAAATAGCCCCGCGCGCTGAGCAGGCGATGCAGCCGGGGCAGATTATAGGGCGGCACCGCCGCGAAGAGGTGGTGTTCGAGGTGGTAGTTGACGTAATTCGGCGCCACCAGGGCGCGCTCGAGCCAGTTGGCATGGGTGGTGTGGGTATTGTTGCGCGGTTCGGTGTCGAGGCGGTTGATGGCGACGCCGTGCTCGCCGATATGGCGCAGGCGCATCACGGCCGGGAAGATGAAGATCCGCGCCGCCCACCATAACAGGATCGCCCACAGGGCTCCGGCGGCGTACAGGGCCGTCATCATCACCAGCTGGAAGACCAGGAAGGGGAGTTTCTCCTCCAGTACCGGGTTCTGCCAGGAGCCGGCCAGCTCGCGCATTCCGGTCCGGCCGGTCAGGTCGCGGGTGAATTTGCGCCGCAGGCTGGCGGGCGTGACGGGATAGTCCTTGACCAGGCCCTTGTCGGGATCCTTTTCGGTGCCGGCATATCTGTGATGGTCGAGATGATAGCTGCGATAGGCGAGGAAGGGCGCATCAATGGCGGCGCCGCCAATCCACTTGCCGGCGAATTCATTGAGCGCGCGGGTGTGGAAGAGGGCGCGATGGGCGCAGTCATGCATGACGATGGCAAAGCTCAGCTGACGCCCGCCCAGCAGGGCGATGGCGACAAGTATTGTGAGTGGATTGGTCCAGGTGATGGCCAGCGCATAGGCGGCGATGACGAGGGCGAAATCCCCGGCCAGCATCAATCCGCCCTGCCAGTCGGTCGCTCGCGACAGTTCACGCAATTCCTCGCGCGACAGGCAATCGGACAGGCTCGAACTCATGGGAAATCCTCCACAGCGAGTATTGCCCGGATTGCGATCCGGGGCCAGAGACTCTCCGCCGAGCCAGTGATGCGGCGCATGCGACCGCAAAGCCGGGTGACAAGTTTTTGAAACAAGCTGATTATACCCGCTCTCGAGGGATGGATTGATGGCGTTTGAGTTTGTGGATCGGCGTCGCCTGCTCGCAGGGCTCACCGCGACGGCGCTCATGTCATCGCCGTCACCCGCGCAAAGGCGTTCAGGCCGTGCGATCGTCATCGGAGCCGGTGCGGCCGGTCTGGCCTGTGCCCATGACATGGTCCGGGCCGGGCTGGACGTGGTCGTGCTTGAGGCCCGGACACGCATTGGCGGCCGTCTCGACACGAGCCGGCAATGGGGCGATCTGCCGGTCGAGCTGGGCGCGTCCTGGATCCATGGTGTTGGCGGCAATCCGGCGGCGATCGCCGCGCGCGCTGCCGGGCTGGAGTTGCATCCCGTCGATTATGACAATCGTGCCGTCTATGAGGCCGGTGAAGGCGTGCTCGGGGATCTGGCCCTGGAGCGGCTGGAGACGCTTGAGAACAGGCTGCAGGACTATGCCGCCCATGCGCCCGGCGACGCGCTCGAGCGCGCCTGCCGCACTCGCCCGCGCGGCACGCTGGCCAACCGGCTGGCGCGCCTGGTCGGCCTCGAGGCGACAGGGGCGAGCAAGCGGCAGCGCCGCCAGTTCGCGATCAATTCTCTCGTCGAACACGAATATGGCACCGATTTCGAACAGCTTTCGCGCTGTTTCTGGACCGAGGGCGAGGATTTGCCCGGCGGCGATGCGCTGGTGGTGGGCGGGTTTGACCGGCTGGCGCAATCACTCGCCGCCGGGCTCGATATCCGGCTCGGGCAACGCGTCGAACAGATCAGCTATCACGGCAGCGGTGTCTCCGTGACGACGGCGGGTGGCAGCGAGCAGGCCGATGTCGTCGTCGTCACTGTGCCGCTGGGCGTGTTGCAGGCCGGACATATCCGTTTCGAGCCGGGCCTGCCGCCGGCCAAGACGGCGGCGATTGCCGCGCTTGGCTCGGGCCTGCTCAATAAATGCGTGCTCAAATTCGATGCCGTCAGCTGGCCGCGCAATATTGAGTTCTTCCATCGCCTCGCCGATGAGCGCGGTGAATGGAGCGCGTTCGTCAATCACGCCGCCAGCGGCCAGGGCCCGATGATCACGGGCTTCAATGCCGGCACGTTTGCGCGTGAGCTGGAGGGTGTCGGCGATGTGCAGACCGGTCAGCTCGCGCTCGAGGCGCTGCGCTCGATGTTCGGTACGGGCTTTCCCGAGCCCTCGGGGGTGCAGGTGACGCGCTGGGGCAGTGACGAGCAGGCGTTCGGCAGTATTTCCTTCCCGACGGTCGAGACCCGCAGCGACAGCCGGATCCGCCTGCTCGATGCCATCGATGGCCGGGTGTTCTTCGCCGGCGAGGCGACCTCGACCAATGCGCCGGGCACGGTGCATGGCGCCCTGCGCTCGGGCCGGGCGGCCGCGCTGGCCGTGGTCGAGCGCTAGGCGCGCTTGCGCTTGGGCACCAGCCGCCCGGCCGCCAGTCCTGCCAGCACGGCCCAGAGGGGCAGCGCCGCCAGCAGTCCGGCCTGGCCTTCAAACATCGCAGCGGTGGCGAACAGGAGCACAATCACGCCGCCGCCGCGCACCCGGCGCCGCTCCAGCGGTTCGCCACTGGCATCGCACAGGCTGGTGACAGCGGGGCAGGTGAGGATGAAAAAGCCGGTGAGGGCGGTGAGCGCCAGCACGGCCAGGCTCCAGCCCGGCTCGACCAGGCCGAGCGGCTGCAGCGTCACCGCCGCGATATCGCCGCCGCTCTGGACGAGGGCAAACATCGAAAAGCCGGTCGCGAAGGCGGCGAAGACGAGATTGAGCGTCCGCTTGTGGTCATAGAACAGGTCCACCGCCATGGCGAAGCCGGCGACGAGACCCATCGCCCAGTAACCGTCAACGAAGACGGCGAGGCCGGCCAGGATGGTGACGAGGGCGAGATCGTTCAGCTTGGCGGCCTGTCCGACCGTGCGCACGACAACGCGTGTCCCCATCAGCGCCAGCGCCAGCACCCACAGGGCCGGGGCATGACCCAGGGCGACCGCAGCCACGGTCAGAGCCATGGCGATGAAGGCCGCCTCGTTGCGATCCGGATCGACCTCGCGGCCCAGCGCCCAGGCGAGGAAGGCGGCCAGCATGCCCTGCAGTCCGGCCGAAACGGCGCCGGCAAGGCCGGCATCGCGCAGGAGGAAGGCGATGCCGCCCGTGCCCAGCGCGATCAGCGGCAGCAGGATCAGCACTGCGCGATTGGTCGGGTATTGCGGCTCGAGCGGGCGGGCGATCGAGGAGAGTCTGTAGATCGGCTTGGTCATGGCTGGCTCCGGCGAATCCTGAGGGGGGATGATGGCCCAGATCGGGCGGCGGGAGTAGAAGTGTCTTGTGATTTATGCGGTATCCGCCTCTAGTGGCAGCCCGCCACCATCGCTGATGGATGAGGTTTCATGCTTGCCGCCCTGTTCGTGTCCTTTCTGATCTGCTCGGTCACGGTGGTGATGCACATGATCGGGCTGGTCCTGCTGATGGCCTTCATGCGGGCGCGCTCGGGGCGGATCCGGCCGCAGGACAATGTCTTGCGCCAGACCGGTTTCATCATGCTGGTCGTGTTCGGCCTGTTCGCGATTCATGCGGTCGAAATATGGAGTTACGCCCTGCTGTATCTGATGCTCGGCGAGTTCTCGACCTTTGAGGGGGCGCTCTATTTCGCCACCTCGACCTTCACGACACTGGGCTATGGCGATGTCCTGCTCGGCGAGAAGTGGCGGCTGGTCGGCGCGATCGAGGGCTTCAACGGCTTCCTGCTGATCGGCTGGTCGACGGCATTCCTGGTTTCGGTGATCGGGCGATTGCGCGCGATCGAGTTCGATTGGCTCGACCATCATCTCGACGGCGACTGACCGGTTACACAACCCGGCTTGCCGCAGAGGCGCGAGCCACGCTAAACCGGGTGACCGTCCGGGCGTTCTGCCCGCTTTGCCTGGGGCCGCAATGTTCAAGAAAATCCTGATTGCCAATCGCGGCGAGATCGCCGTGCGAGTCATCAAGACCTGCAAGCGTCTGGGCATTGCCACTGTCGCCGTCTATTCGGAAGCCGATGCCGACAGCCTCGCCGTGGAAATGGCTGATGAGGCGGTCTTCATCGGCCCGCCGGCGCCGGGCGAGAGCTATTTGCGGCTCGAGAAAATCCTTGAAGTGATCAAGCAGACCGGTGCCGATGCCGTGCATCCCGGTTTCGGTTTCCTGTCGGAAAATGCCGCTTTTCCGATCGCGCTCGAGAAGATCGGTGTCGCCTGGATCGGGCCGAATGTGCACGCCATCGAGGCGATGGGCGACAAGATCCGCTCCAAGCAATTGGCCGCCAAGGCCGGTGTTTCCACGATTCCCGGCGCCGATGGCGAGATCGCCGATGCCGACACCGCCGTCGCGGCCGCCAATGCGATCGGCTATCCGGTGATGCTCAAGGCCTCGGCCGGCGGTGGTGGCAAGGGCATGCGCATTGCCCGTAATGAACAGGAGACGCGCGAGGGCTTTGTGGCCGCGCGCAATGAGGCCAGGACCGCCTTTGGCGATGAGCGCATCCTGATCGAGAAATTCATCGAGGAACCGCGCCATATCGAGATCCAGGTGCTTGGCGACAAGCATGGCCATGTGATCCATCTCAATGAGCGCGAATGCTCCGTCCAGCGCCGCAACCAGAAAGTCCTCGAAGAGGCGCCATCGCCCTTCCTCGACGCCAAGACCCGCGCCGCCATGGGCGAGCAGGCCGTCGCGCTCTCGGCTGCGGTCGATTATGACAGCGCCGGCACGGTCGAGTTCATTGTCGACAAGGACCGCAATTTCTACTTCCTCGAAATGAACACCCGGCTGCAGGTCGAGCATCCGGTGACCGAGATGACGGTGCAGCTCGATCTGGTCGAGCAGATGATCCGCTCCGCCGCCGGCCTGCCGCTCGAGCTGACCCAGCGCGACGTCAAGATCAAGGGCTGGGCCGTCGAGGCGCGGCTCTATGCCGAGGATCCCTATCGTGGCTTCCTGCCCTCGATCGGGCGGCTCAAACGTTTCATCGAACCGAAATCCGGTCCGCTTGGCGAGGGCGAATTGCGTATCGACGCCGGCGTGAGGGAAGGCGACGAGATCTCGCTCTTCTATGATCCGATGATCGCCAAGGTGATCGGCTATGGCAAAACCCGCGAGATCGCCATCGATACGCTGGCCGCTGCCCTCGACCGGCTGCATGTCGAGGGGCTGCAATCGAATGCGCCCTTCCTCTCGGCTGTGCTCGACGAGGCGGATTTCCGTGCCGGGCGTATCCATACCGGCTATATCGACCAGCATTTCCCTGACGGTTTCCACGGCACCGCGCCGCGCGAGGACCAGCTGACCTGGATGGTCTGCGCCGCCGCCTTCGTGCACGAGACCTTCGTGCGCCGGGCTGCGCAGATCGAGGGCCGCATCACGCCGCCACCGGCACCGGGGCCGCGCGAATGGGTCGTGCTGATGGATGGCCGCCGATTCCCGGTCGAGATCGAGCTGGGCGAGGCCGGCGAAGCGCGCGTCTGGGCGCCTTCGCTGGCGGAAAAGCAGATCGCGCTCACCACAAGCTGGCAGCCCGGCGCACACATGTTCGAGGGCGCGCTCGACGGCAAGGCTTTCGCACTGGAATTCTCGGATCGTACCGAGGGCTATCACATGCGCCATCGTGGCTATACCGCCGTGGCGCTGGTGTGCTCGGCGCGGTCGGCTGAATTGCACACCCTGCTGCCGGAAAAGGAAAAGGCCGACACCTCGCGCCTCGTCCTCAGCCCGATGCCGGGTCTGGTCGTCTCGATCGCGGTCGAAGCCGGCCAGGCGGTCAAGGGCGGCGAGGTCCTGCTCGTGGTGGAGGCGATGAAGATGGAAAACGTCATCCGCGCCGAAAAGGACGGGGTGATCAAGGCCGTCAATGTCGAGCCGGGGGCCTCCGTTGCCGCTGACGAGCTGATGATCGAGTTCGAATAGGGCGCTGGAGGGGGCGGATTCAACTCATCCCTGAATTTGCCTTCACAAATTCGCGTTTTAGGGTAGTCTTCGGGCTTCATACGGGGAGAACCACATGAACGCTCAGGACTTTATTCTCGATCCCAAGGACGCCCAACGCGTCCTGTTCGGCGCCAGCGGCAAGCTCGGCCCGATGGATTTTGCCAAGGGACTGGTGGCGATCGTCGCGGTCTCGTTGATCCTCAACATTATTTCGCTGGTTCCGGTGATCGGCGGCCTGATCGGCCTGGTCGTCGGTCTCGTGCTGGCCTTTGCCTGGGTCTGTATCTTTTCCAAGCGCTTTCATGATGCCGGCCAGTCGGGCTGGATGACGATTGCGGCAATCGTGGCGGTCATTGTGGTGTCGGTTGTGATCAGCGCGATCCTGTCCCCAGTCTTCGGCGGTGTCGACTTTACCGATATGGACAGCCTGAAGGCGATGGGTACCGGCCTGATGGTCAAGAACATGATCACCAGCGTGCTCGCGAACGCTGCGGTCGGCTATTACATGTTCAAGCTCAAGCCTGCCCTGGTCTGATTCCAGGCCCGCGGCGTCTCGGCCGCAGTCCGCCATGCCCCATTCCGGTTGACGCGACGCGCGTTCAACCTGAATGGTGGCGCGTGTTCAGCTGAGAGGTGGCGCTGCCCATGAATCCGCTCGTCCTGTTTCTGCCCGTCTATCGTGCCTCGGTGACGGCCTATCTGCTCGGCCTTGTCGCGCTGGCCCTGCTGGATGCGATGCGGATGCAGTTTGGCCTGATCGTGATTCCGTCCTGGTTGGCGCTACCAGCAATCTGGTTCTTTGTTTTCAGCCTGCATGCCAACCGTCGACGTCATGCCGGCCAGGATCCCGTTCTCGCGGTTCTGCCTGTCCTGGCCGCGATCCTGGGCAAGGGCGTTGGCGCCCTGGTCGGGTTTTTCCCCGGCATGTTCGCAGCGATGACGGATTTTGCCGAACGCAATGGCGTCGATACGACCGACCAGCAGGCCTTCGCGGATGCGATCAACCAGCCCGGCTTCCAGGAAGCCTTCCAGGCGGAATTCCAGGCGCGACCGGAAATGCTCGACACCCTGGTCGCCGGCATGGCCTGGCCATCCTGGTTGGGTTTCTGGCTGGTGATCGCCCTGTTCGCGATCTGGTTCGCCCGCATGCGCCGGCCGCAAGCGCCGGCCTCGGCCTGACGATCAGGCCGCGGGGCCGGCGGTCAGCCCGGGCGCTGAAACCTGGCGCGCCGGGCCGAAAATCGTGTTGAAGGCGAGATGCAGCGCCGAATCGAAATCCGCCATCGACACATCCCGACCCAGCTCGGCCAGGCTGGTGACGCCATAGAGCGGGTTTGAGATGCCGCAGGGCGTGATGCCGCCGAAATGGGTCAGATCGGGCGCGACATTGAAGGCGATGCCGTGGAAGGACACCCAGCGGCGCAGACGCACGCCGATGGCGGCAATCTTGTCCTCGCGGCCATCACCGCGTTCGACCCAGACCCCGACCCGGCCCTCGCGCGTGCCGGCAGCGACGCCGAAGCTGGCGGCGGTCTCGATCAGCCAGCGTTCCAGATTGCAGACGAATTTGCGCGCATCGCGGCCGCGCCTGGTCAGATCGAGCATGACATAAGCCACGCGCTGGCCCGGCCCGTGATAGGTATATTCGCCGCCGCGCCCCGTGGTGTAGACCGGAAACCGGTCCGGCGAGAGCAGGTCGCCCGGCTTGGCGGAGGTCCCGGCGGTGTAGAGCGGCGGGTGCTCGAGCAGCCAGACCAGCTCATTGGCCTCGCCGCCGGCGATGGCGGCGACGCGCGCCTCCATGAACGCAACGGCCTCCTCATAGTCGACCGGCTGCGCGGAAACGGCCCAGTCGACGGGCGATACTGTATTCTCCATGCGTCTTAACCCTGCAGAAACCGGTTCGGTCAAACATCACCATTCCAGCGAGAGATCGCAAGTCCGGGAGTATGCAGTTGAGCCAGCTCGGCGCCGTCCAGATCGAGATATCCGTCCTGCTTGGGCGCTCGAAAATGCCCATCCAGCAATTTCTGCGGATGGGACGCGGTGCTGTCATCCCGCTCGACAGCGGCGAAGACGATCAGGTGTGGATCCTGGCGAACAATCACCCCATTGCTCGCGGTGACGTGGTTTTGCAGGGTGATCGTATCTCGATCACGATTACCGGGGTCGCAGATGCCAATGAATTCTTCGCAGCTGCTTAAACTGCGGTATTAGGCACTTCACGCAGTATTTGGCACTTCACAAGGGGAGGGGATGTTGCTATCTCCGCGCCTCTTCCACGTGCGGTCGTGGCGGAATTGGTAGACGCGCAGCGTTGAGGTCGCTGTGGGGTAAAACCCGTGGAAGTTCGAGTCTTCTCGACCGCACCATACTTTCTCGAAATGGCCTGCAAATATTTGGCGTCGCAAACCCGGGCTCTCTCGCCTTTGCGGCGCTTGCGTCCTAGTGTGCCGCTGAATCAGCCAGCACAGGGAGGCCCCCATGAGCGACATCGCTTTTGAAGAAGACCTCCATCGAGAGAGTTCGGCCCGTGCCGATACCGATCCCGAATTCGTTGCCGAACTGCGCCAGGCGATCTCCGACCTTGATTCGGAGCTGATCCGGCGTCTGCTCGCACCACTGCATGCGGCCGATATCGCCGATGTGCTGGAACAGCTCTCGGCCGGCCAGCAGGGTATTCTCGCTGAACTGACGCCGGACATCTTCTCCGGCGAAGTGCTGGCCGAAATGGATCCGGGCACGCGCGAAGTCGTGATGGATTATCTCCATCCTTCGCATCTGGCCGCCGCGATTGCCGAACTCGACAGCGATGACGCCACCGAAGTGGTCGAGGAGCTCGAGCCGGAGCGCCGCGCCGCCGTGCTGGCAGAGATTTCCGACATCAACCGCGAGGCGGTCGAATCAAGTCTCGCCTTCGATGACGAGACCGCCGGCCGCCTGATGCAGCGCGAATTCGTTGCGGCTCCGGATTTCTGGACCATCGGCCATGCGATCGATCACATGCGCGAATCGGCCGACGACCTGCCGGACAAGTTCCACGACCTGTTTGTCGTCGATACCGGATTTCGCCCTGTCGGGGAGATCCCGGTCTGCCGCCTGCTGAGCGCCCAGCGCGATGTCCATCTCACCGACATCATGGAGCCGCCGCGTATCCTGGTGAAGCCGGAGACCGACCAGGAAGAGGTCGCCTACCTGTTCCAGAAATACCATCTGGTTTCCGCGCCCGTTGTCGACAGCGCCGGCCGTCTGACCGGGATGCTGACCCTGGAAGACATGGTCGACGTCATCCAGGACGAGAACAAGGAAGACATGCTCGCCCTGGCCGGCGTCAACGAGGCCGGTCTGGCCGATACCGTGCTCAGTTCGGTGCGCTCGCGTGCGCCCTGGCTGCTGGTCAATCTGGGCACCGCGATCCTCGCCTCCGGCGTGATCGCGATGTTCGAGGGCGCCCTGGAGCGGGTGGTGGCGCTCGCCGTGTTGATGCCGATCGTGGCATCGATGGGCGGCAATGCGGGTACACAATCGCTGGCCGTTGCGGTGCGGGCGATCGCCGAACGCGATCTGACCGCGGCCAACTCGATGCGGGTGATCTGGCGCGAGCTGGCGACCGGCACGATCAATGGCGTGATTTTCGCGGTCCTGATCTCGACGGTGACCCTGCTGTGGTTCCGCGACTGGGAAATCGCGGCCGTGATCGGCATTGCCATGATCGTCAATCTTTCCCTGGCAGGCCTGTCGGGCATTTTGATCCCGCTCGGCCTGGTCCGCGCCGGCGCCGACCCGGCCGTGGCATCGTCGGTCTTTGTCACGACGGTGACCGATGTGGTCGGCTTCCTCGCGTTTCTGGGGCTGGCGACAATGGTCTTGTTGTGATGATATTGCACCGGGTGCCGGGCGGAGTAGTGGTGGAGTAATGGTGCGTTTGATCAAATGGCTTGTAGCAGCGGTGTTGTTGGCGGCTCCGGCTGTCCCGGCCCAGGCCCAGGGACGCTGGGAATCGGCGGCCCGTCTTGATGTTGCCCGTGCCGGGCTGGCCGTGGCCGTGCTCGACGGACGCCTCTATGCCGCCGGCGGTGCGGGGCTGACCTCGCCGCGGGCCGAATTCGAGGTCTTTGATCCAGAACTCAATCGCTGGATGCCCGAAACGGCACTGCCGCGCGGGCTGGAGCGTTTTGGCATGGCGGCGATCAATGGCCGCATCTATGCCGCTGGCGGCTATGCGCCTGGTGAACTGGGTGTCGAGCCGACGGCCTCGATGTGGTCCTGGTCGCCCGAGGGCGGGGTCTGGCAGAGCGAAGCGGCCATGCCCGGACCCAAGGCGGATTTCTCGATGCTCGCTTATGGTGAGCACCTGTACGCGATTGGCGGCACACGCGACGATAACAGCATCTATGTATTCGATCCCGAGGCCCGTAACTGGGAAACCATCGAGATTCCCGACGACATAACCCGGCGCGGCGCTGCCATCGTGGCGTCCGAGGGGCGGCTGTACGTGATTGGTGGCTCCCTGGGCGGTGAACTCTCGGCACAGGTCGATATCTATGACGTGGAAGGCGATGCCTGGGCGACCGGCCCCGAATTGCCGGGAGCCAGCACGGGGATCGCGGCGGTGGTGCATCATGGCCGTATCCATGTTCTCGGCGGCACGGGCAGCGATGGCGAACAACGCCTGACGCTGCGGCGCCATGCCTCCTGGCAGCCGGGCGAAGCGGCGTGGCGCACTGAGCCCGATCTGCCGACCCCGCGCACTGCGGCGGATGCAGCCGTGCTTGAGGGCGGTATCTATCTGATCGGCGGCGGTAGCGGCGGCGGATTTTTCGCGCCCTTCACCGCGATGGACGCGACTGACGTCTTCGTCGACGAGGCGAGCTGAACCGTCCGGCATCGGGCTTGCAGTGGCTGTGACCTGATGCAGTGACGGGTCTCGAAACAGAACACGATGAAACCGCAATTGAAATCTTCTCCGGCGGCTCGCGAGCTCATTCAGCGGTTCGAGCCTTATCGCGAACTCGCCGCCCAGGGCAGCGACGGGCGCTGGCGCGTCGGCTTCGGTCACCGGGCTGCGGCGCGTGAGGGGGTGCGGGTTTCGCGCGATGATGCATCGCTCCTGCTGCTCTATGATGTGATGCAGGCTGAAGCGGTGGTCGACGAGTTATTTCCGGACCGCCTGCCTGACGCGCAGCGCGATGCGCTGACATCCTTTGTCCATGACATCGGCGCCGCCGCCTTCCGGACCTCCGACGTCGCGCGCTACATGTTTGAAGGCCGGGTCGAGGCCGCTGCCGAAGCGCTGGCCGGTTATGGCGAGGGCGATGCCGCCCGCCGTGAAGCCGAAGCCGCGATGATCCTGACCGGTCTGACCCCGGCCGGAACCGCTGCCGTCCGCAAGCCGGCCATGGTCGATGTGGTGATCAAGGTTGAGCATCCTGCCGATGCTCAGGAGCCGGCTGCTGCTGCGCCGGTCCGTCCGGCCTTGCCGGATTCCCTCATGCCGCCACCGCCGCCGGTGATGAGCGCGCAAAACGCGGCGCGCCGTGAGGCAGAACGTGAAATTGCCCGTATTCTCGCCACGGTCGGCGCAATGCCGCAGGACGCTGACACGCCTCCGGCTGAGCCGGAGATCGACGCCGCAACAGCGGCCGAGCCGGTCACGGAACCTGTCGGCGAAGCCGTCATTGAACCGGTTGAGCCTGAATCGGTAGAGCCAGAGCCGGTTGAGTCGGACCCGGTCGAGACCGTGGATGTGGTTGAAGAGCCGGCGCCGGACGTGGAAACACAGGCCGATATGCCCGCTCCGGTGACTGAAGACGCGATGCCGGAAACGGCGGCAGCCGCCGCCCCGGTCAATGCTGAAACGGAAATCGAGGCTGCGGCTTCGGACACAACCGAAGTGGAGCCGGAAGCCGAGACCGAGGTTGAGGCTGAAACTGAAGTTGAGGCTGAGGCCGAAGTTGAGGCTGAGGTCGAGCTCGAACCTGTCGCCGATGACAATTCGGCGCCAGCAAGCCCGGAACCGGCCGCCGCCGCCATACCGGCCTCCGCCCAGGTGATTGCCCGCATGTCGCGGGAAATCGCCCGGGTCCAGACCGCTGTCGTCGGCCGGCAGGAAAACGTGCGCCTGACGCCTGTCGGCGATGACGCACTGCCGGGTGATGTCAGCCTGGGCTATGTGTTCACCGGCGCGATGTCGGCGCGCTTCGATCCGGAAGACCTGGTCGAGCCGGCTGCGCCGGAAGCTGAAGCTGCCGCGCCAATCGAGCCGGTTGATGAGTTCGACGCCCAGATCGAGGATGTCCAGGCCGTGGTGCCCGAGATCGATCCCACAGCCATGCTTGAACCGGATTCGTCCGGGCCTGTGCCGGCCGAGAATGAATCGGTTGAAGCCGAAGCCGAAGCCGAAGCCGAAGCCGAAGCTGAAGCCGAAGCCGAAGCCGAAGCGGACGTCGAGCCGGATGCCGCCATTGAGGCCGCCGCAATCGTGGAGCGGACCCTGGCCGTCTCCGGTGAGCGGACACCGCCGCCACATCCCGCCGAGACCCCGGCGCCCAGCGAGGGGGCTGTTGGCGATATTTCCGGTGAGGGCGGTGCTGGCGTGTCCGATGGCGATGAGATCGCACATCATGACGAGCTGGCCGGCACAGATGCCGCGATCGCCGATGATACCGAAGACGAGGAGAGCTTCTCCCCGAGCGACCTGGTGGGTAGTGCCGACATGTTCGTCGAGGCCAAGCCGGCCACGGCTGCCGGTGACGAGGATGGCTGGGGCTTCCTGGCGACCTTGATTGCCGGCGTGGTCGTGACTGCGGCCGGTGTGCTCGATGTCTATGGCGACTGGCCGCGTGTCTGGGTTGAACGTGATCCGACCTGGGGTGTGCTGGCGGTTGTTGCCGGCGGTTTCCTCGTCATCACGGCCGGCTGGATGCTGTCATCGGTTCTCGCGGCCAAACGCCGCCGCCGGGCAGGCTAGGCCTGGCTCACTCCGGCCCGTGATGGCACGGATCGATCTTGACCGCTCCGGCCTGAGTGATATGTCGCTGGGCATGAGCTCCAATCAATATCCTTCCCTCGACTTCGACCTCGGTGAAACTGCGGACATGATCCGCGACACCGTCCGTTCCTTTGCGTCTGACGAGATTGCGCCGCGCGCGGCGGAAATCGATCGCTCCGACGTGTTTCCTGCTGATCTGTGGGAGAAAATGGGCGCCCTCGGCCTGCTTGGCATGACGGTGCCTGAAGAGGATGGCGGCACTGGTCTGGGCTATCTCGAACATGTCGTGGCGATGGAAGAGATCAGCCGCGCCTCGGCTTCGGTCGGACTGAGCTATGGCGCCCACTCCAATCTCTGCGTCAACCAGCTGCGCCGCTGGGGCAATCCCGAACAGAAAGCCCGCTATCTGCCCAAGCTGATCTCCGGACAGCATGTCGGTGCGCTGGCGATGTCGGAACCGGGTGCCGGGTCGGACGTTGTCTCGATGCGGCTGAAGGCGGAAAAGCGCGGCGACCGCTATGTGCTCAACGGCACCAAGATGTGGATCACCAATGCGCCGGCTGCCGATACGCTGGTCGTCTATGCCAAGACCGATCTCAATGCCGGCTCGCGCGGGATCTCCGCCTTCCTGGTCGAGCGCGGCTTCAAGGGCTTCTCTGTTGCCCAGAAGCTCGACAAGCTGGGGATGCGCGGCTCGGAAACCGGTGAGCTGGTGTTCGAGGATTGCGAAATCCCGGCCGAGAATGTGATGGGCCCGCTCAATGGCGGTGCCAAGATCCTGATGTCCGGTCTCGATTACGAGCGCGCCGTGCTCTCGGCCGGTCCGATCGGTATCATGCAGGCCTGTATGGATGTCGTGATGCCCTATGTGCGCGAGCGCAAGCAGTTCGGCGATTCGATCGGCTCCTTCCAGCTCGTCCAGGGCAAGCTGGCCGACATGTATGTCGGCATGAATGCCGCGCGCTCCTATGTCTATGCCGTCGCCAAGGCCTGTGATCGTGGCCAGACGACGCGCAAGGATGCCGCCGGTGCCATCCTCTATGCTGCCGAAGCGGCGACCCGGATGGCGCTGGATGCGATCCAGCTGCTGGGCGGCAATGGCTATATCAATGAGTATTCCACCGGCCGTCTGCTGCGCGATGCCAAGCTCTACGAGATCGGCGCCGGCACCTCGGAAATCCGCCGCTGGCTGATCGGGCGCGAATTGTTCAACGAAAGCGCCTGACGGCAGCGTCGCTGGACGCCGCCCGGACGGGGGCGCTAGGGTGTGGGCCTCGCCACCGCCGGAGTTTTGCCATGCGTATCCTGATGATCGCCGCCACCCTGTCCCTGGGGATTTCCGCCTGCGGTGCAGCGCAGAAATCCGGTGAGGCATCGGAGCAGCGCATGCCGATGCTCTCGGCCGCCAACACGATCGATGTCTGCCTTGGGCGCCATCACGACATCGCGGCGCGCGAAGCGGAATGTGTCGGCCAGTACAGCGCCGCCTGCATGAACCTGACCCCCGACGGCGAAACCAATTCCGGCATGATCCGCTGCACGGTCGAGGAATACGATGCCTGGGATGCCCGTCTCAACACCGCCTATGATGCTCTGATGCAGCGGCTGGATACACCGCGCACGGACCGGCTGCGCGATGCGCAGCGGGCCTGGATGACGTTGCGCGATGCCGATTGTGCCTTCGCCGCCTCGGCCTATGAGGGCGGTTCCATGCAGCCGCTGGTGCAGGCGGGTTGCATGATGGATTACGCGGCCAAGCGCACCCTGCGTCTGCTCGACTGGATTGATCAGCCAGGCTGACCCGGCCACCGCTAGCGGGGTGGCAGGCCGAGCCGTGCGCGCATGTCATCGCTCAATCCTGCGAGCATGCCCTGGGCGGCCTCGAAGCCGGCTTCCAGCGATTCGTCATAACGATCCCAGTCCCGCAGATCGACGCTGGTTTCCGGCAGGATCAGCAGGTCGGCGGCCTCGCGCCCGGTATCGCGGTCATCGGCGACGCCGACCGTGGCGGCGCGCATCAGCAGGGACGCGATCGGTGGCAGGGATTTGAAGCCGTGCTGGCGCACCCAGCCGAAGAAGCTGGGTGGATCGATGAAATCATCGGGATCGAGGCCCTGGGCACGGCTGACATCAACGCCGACGACGGAGCCGCGATGGAAGGCGCGCATTTCGCGGGCCGGGAAATTGGTGAATACGGCGCCATCGACCAGGATCTGACCGTCGCGGACGACCGGTGGCAACAGGCCGGGAATCGCGACCGTCGCGCGCAGCGCCTCGCGCACCAGGCCGCTGCGATGCACGAAGGCGCGCCCGGTCGCGAGGTTGGAGGAGAGGCAGAAGAAGGGGCGCACCATATCGGCGATCTCGGCTTCGCCGAAATGCTCCTTCAGACGCGCATCGACCTTGCGACCCTTGGCCAGCGAGATCACCGGCAGGGTCCAGTCATCAAGCGGATTGGAATCGACAAAGGCGCGGCGGATCCGGTCTTCCAGCTCGTCATCGCTCCAGTCGAGCCCGATACCGGCGGCAATGATGCCGCCCATCGAGGCGCCGCCGACGAAGTCGAATTTCATGCCCGCCTCACGCAGGGCCCGGATCGCCCCGATATGGGCATAGGCCCGCGCACCGCCGCCGGACACGATCAGGCCCACCGAGCGGCCCGTCAGTGTCCGGGCCAGCCGGTCGGCATCGACGCGGCTATGCTCCTGGCGCCAGTGGAAGACGCGCGATGCCTCGGCGGCGCTGGCCCACTCCTGTGGCCGCGAGGCCGGTGTGATGCCGCCGAAATGCAGCATGACCACGTCGATCAGCTTGAGCTTGGCAGCCGGCGAGGGATCATCGGGCAATAGTGGGGTTGAGGGCCGGGCATCGGAGCGCGCCAGCAGCCACATGCGATCGGCGCGGCCCATGGCGCGCCGGGCCCAGACGGGATCGCCGAGCCGGGCGATAAGCAGGACGATATCGTGCTTCTCCTCGAACGCATCGAGCTGGCGCCCGCTCCATTCGGCGTAGCTCTCGTCACAGATTGCGCAGGTCTTGCCCAGACGGCCGAGGGCCTCCTTGAGCGCATCGGCGCGGAAGGCGAGGTCGATGGTCGGGGAGGTGCCGATCAGCGCAAACACTTTCGGCTCGGCGCTGACATTGCGTTCAGTGCCGCGCAGCCGCGCCAACATCATGCGCGCGAGTTCGCGCATCAGGCTGGCATGTTTGCGGGTCAGCTTGTCGAAACTGGCCTTGGGCAGCCGCACAAGTTCCGTATCACGCAGGGCGTAGACGCTGGCGCTGTGCGGACTCTCGTCGAGCAGTGACATTTCGCCAACCGGCTCGCCGGCGCGGATATAGCCGATCAGGTCGGGACGGCCGAGGGCGCCTTCTCGGAAGGCAGCCAGGGCGCCGGAGCGCACGAGATAGAAGGCATCCGCCGGATCGCCCTCGCGGAACAGGACTTGTCCGGCGGGCAGGCAGAACCATTCAACCTCGGCCTCGACCGCGTTGAGGGCGGATTTCTCGACTCGTTTCAGAAAGGGCAGAAAGGAGAGATTGAGTGCCATGGAGCGTCGGGCGAATCTTCAGGCCAGCCGGGAGGCTGACTCAATGGATGATTCGGAGGAAACCACGGACCGGGGCGAAGCGCAAAGCGCGATCTTGTCGCTCATGCCGGCAAGGGTTCAGAAGCGGCGGCGGATCACGAGATGGGCGACCGGACGGAATGAGCGCGCCTGGGTTTCGCCAACGGCCTGGCTGTCCATGGTGTCGAGATCGTCGAGCAGGGTCATGGTCTCGCCGGTGTCCTGGTCGAGAATCTGCAGGCGGTCACGGCCGCGATCCTGGAAATAGGCCCCGCCTTCAACGGTCAGGCTCCACTGATCCATATTGCGCACGGTAATGCCGGCACCGAGATAGCTGGTGAGTCTTTCCAGCCCGCTTTCGCGCAGGTCTTCCGACAATTCGGCGTGGGGAAAGCCGGCCCAGGCGGGATTGTTGGGCTGTTGGGCCCAGACCGGTGTTGTCTGGCCGAACAGCGGGCGTACCGCACCGGCCGAGAGGTAGAATTCATCGCCAAACGGGAAGAAGTCGACCTGGCCGGTGAGGGCGGTGACATCGGTCTCGAGGCTTGATTCTCCGGAGATCACTCCGACCGCCGGAGCGGCTTCTTCGCTGGAGAAGTGCCAGCGCAACAGGGTGGAATCACCGGGTTCGCCGATCCGTGTCGTCCAGGATTGTGCGTCCTGGAGTGCCTGCGCGCAAACGGCAGGCGAGACCAGGGCGGACATGATGGCGGCCAAAGCAAAACGCGAACGCATGGACACCTCCCTGTGTCGATCCGGTGAACCGGAGCCCCTCTTACCAAAGCCTGCGCCCGACCTCTGAATCAGAAGTTAATGCGGCACGGCTGACGGTTTCAATCCGCCTTATGGTTGTCAGACTATGACGAATTCGCCCGCGCTCCAAGGCTGATCTTGGAAGGCCGTATGATTATCATATTCATGTCCGGCCCTTGCCAAGGCGTGCAAGGGCCGGACGCTGTGGCCGGCCGCTGGGGAGGGACCGGCAACAGGGACTGTGGCTCACTGCAGATAGGCGAGGGGATCGACCCGTTCGAGATTGGGGGCCGAATCGACAAACTGGTCGAGCAGGTATTTGTGACCGCCGCCATAGATCACCAGCACACGGTCGCCGGGCCCGGTGGTGCGCGCGATATTGGCGAAGATGTGCAGATTTCGGCCCCACCAGAGTTCCATCTGCTCGGCACCGGCCGGATTTTCAGCCGAACCCATCTGGGCCAGCAGGAGATACAGGTCGTGATAAGCGACCTGTTCGGCACTGTTTATCGCGATCATCCGGTCTAGCACCGGCAGGGCGGCCTCTTCCGGGGACGCCATCTGAGTCTGGATCGGGGCGATGAAGGCTTCGAATCGGGCGAGCAGGTCTGTCTGCCCGGCCGCTTGGGCGGCGCCCAGCATGGCGTCGAAATCCATCCCGTTTGAGTAGTCGACGGCGTAAAGCCGTTCATGGCCCAGCCGTGCAGCCAGCGCCATGCCCAGCTGCTGGCGTTCATTCACCGTCAGGGCGCGCTCACCGGCGCGGTATTGGTCATAGGCCTGGTTGAAGGCCATCTCCCCGTCCGGTTCCAGCTCGACCAGAATGCGTGTCGGTGCGAAGGCCTCGAGCCGGTCGAGGACGTCGGCGATCTCGGCTTGCCGTTCCGGGCTGAGATAGTCGGCAACCGCGGCGTTGACATAGTCGCTGCCGCCGCCGGTGAAGTGGAAGCTGCCAAGGATCATGACCTGCGGCGTTTGCGACGGTGCTGTCTGCGCCAGGGCAGCGGAACTCATGGCGAGCGCCAGGAAAAGGAATGCGGTTCTGCGGAGCATCGGATTGGTCCCCTCTCGACATTGTCCGCATCCTTGATGCCCGGGAGGGGTGGTTTGGATGCACGGGTGATTGCCTTGAGGGCGTCAGGCGAGGTAAGCAGCCTCACCCATCCGCCCCATTCCGAGGCTCTTCATGACCCAGTTGACGACCGCCATCGATACCGGCTCCCAGGCCTATCGCGACAATGCCGACGCCATGCAGGGCCTGCTGGAACAGTTGCGGGCGAAGACGGCCGAAGCTGCCGTCGGCGGCTCGGAGCGCTCGCGCGAAAAGCACGTCGCGCGCGGCAAATTGCTGCCTCGCGAACGTGTCGAACGTCTGCTTGATCCCGGCTCGCCCCTCCTGGAGATCGGCGCCCTGGCGGCCAATGGCATGTATGAGGGCAATGTGCACGGCGCCGGCATGATCGCCGGCATTGGCCGTGTCTCGGGCCGCGAAGTGATGATTGTCTGCAATGACCCGACCATCAAGGGCGGCGCCTACTATCCGATGACGGTGAAAAAGCATCTGCGCGCCCAGGAAATCGCGATGCAGAACCGTCTGCCCTGCGTCTATCTGGTCGATAGCGGCGGCGCCAACCTGCCGCACCAGGCCGATGTCTTTCCCGATCGCGAGCATTTCGGACGGATTTTCTACAACCAGGCCAATATGTCGGCCATGGGTATTCCCCAGATCGCGGTCGTGATGGGCTCGTGTACGGCAGGCGGTGCCTATGTGCCGGCGATGTCGGACGAGAGCATCATTGTGCGCGAGCAGGGCACGATCTTCCTGGCCGGGCCACCGCTGGTGAAGGCCGCGACGGGTGAAGTCATTTCGGCAGAAGATCTCGGCGGCGCCGATGTCCATTGCCGCACGTCGGGCGTTGCCGACCACTATGCCGCCAATGACGAGCATGCGTTGCATATCTGCCGTCGCATCATCGCCAATCTCAATTCGGTCAAGACAGTCGACCTGGATCTCGCCGAACCGTGCGAGCCGGCGCTGGACCCGGCCGAGCTCGACGGTGTCGTGCCGGCTGATATCCGCGCGCCCTATGATGTGCGCGAAGTGATTGCCCGCCTGGTCGATGGTTCGGTGTTCGACGAATTCAAGAAGCTCTATGGCGAGACCCTGGTGACAGGCTTTGCCCGGCTCTACGGCATGCCCGTCGGCATTATCGCCAATAACGGCATCCTGTTCTCGGAGAGCGCGCAGAAGGGGGCCCACTTCATCGAGCTGTGCGCCCAGCGCGGCATTCCGCTGGTCTTCCTGCAGAATATCACCGGTTTCATGGTCGGCTCGAAGGCCGAGCATGGCGGTATCGCCAAGGATGGCGCCAAGCTGGTCACCGCCGTGTCGACCTTCAAGGGACCGAAATTCACCATCATCATTGGCGGCTCCTATGGCGCCGGCAATTACGGCATGTGTGGCCGCGCCTTCGGTCCGCGCTTCCTCTTCATGTGGCCCAATGCCCGTATTTCGGTGATGGGCGGCGAACAGGCCGCTGCCGTGCTGGCGACGGTCAAGCGCGATGCCATGGAGCATCGCGGCGAGGAGTGGCCGCTCGAGGATGAGGCAGCCTTCAAGGCCCCGATTCGCGAAAGCTATGAGGCGGAGGGCAATCCCTATTACTCCACCGCCCGGATGTGGGATGACGGTATCATCGCCCCGTCCGACACGCGCCGCGTGCTGGGTCTGGCGCTTTCGGCGGCGCTCAATGCCCCGATCGAGAAGACGGTCTTCGGCCTGTTCCGGATGTAGGTGATGCTGGCTGCGGCTCCGTGCCGCGCCGGAGAAATGGACCGGCCTTGCTAGACTGCTGGCAAGGAGATGCGTCCATGTCGAAAAATGTCTGTGTCATCAATGGCCATCCGGATCCGGCCCAGGGACATTTCGTCGAGGCCCTGGCCGATGCCTATGCCCATGGTGCCGGTGAGGGCGATCACACGGTCAGCCGGATCGATGTCGCCAAACTGCCGGTCGAGTTCCTGCGCAACCAGGCGGAGTTCGAGCAGCCGCCGGGCGAGGCGATCATCGCCGAACGCGCCAAGATCGCTGCGGCCGACCATGTCGCGATGATCTATCCCTTGTGGATGGGGTCGATGCCCGCCATCGACAAGGCATTTCTGGAACAGATCGGTCGCGGCGATTTCCTGATTGATGCATCGGGCGGAGACGGCAAGGCGCTGGTGCGGCGCATGAAGGGCAAGTCGGTGCGCTTGATCGTGACGATGGGAATGCCCGGCCTGCTCTACAAGGTAGTGTTCGGGGCGCACAGCGTGAAAGCCGTCGAACAGAATATTTTCCGCATGGTCGGCTTCAACCCGGTGCGGCACACGATTCTGGGTCTGGTGGAGGCCGCCGGCGCCAAGGGGCGGGCGCGGATGCTCGAGCGGGTGACGACGCTGGGGCGAAAGGCGATCTAGGGCGCGCGCCCTGTCCATCGCCTCCCGGCGGCCCCGGCCTGGCTGTGATTTGCCATCCGGACGCACCGGATCCATTTCTCTCCACAGCAAAACGGTTTGTAACAAATCTTTAATAAAATTCGCCTGAGAGGAGAACAGGCTTTCCAAACTTGGCAATACGAAACATCGTTAGCCTAATGGGCGCGTCTTGGGGTAAGGTAAGCGTCGTCATTAATGGCGGGAGGGGATTTTAGTATGGAATTTTTGGAGCCGGTTATCGGCATTTTTAATCAGGGGCTTGATTTCTTCAGGCCGGGGCTCGTCGCCTATGCAGGCGATGGCGTATCGACCATCAACTGGATGCCATTGGGCATTCAGCTCGGCGTGATCGCCCTGGTTCTGGCGCTGCTGATGCGCGAAATCGGCGGGATCATCATCTTCACCGTCGTCGGTGTGATCATTCATCGCATCGTCGATGTCGTGATGCCGATGGTGCGTGGCAGCGGTGGCGCTGGCTTCGACATGAACGCCTTCATGGCCGATTTCGTCACGCAGAATCATCTGCTGTATCTTGGCGCGCTGGCTGTCGGCTATTTTGTCGGCATCATTGTGCTGTCCATCCTCAAGGGTCTGATCTTCCGCGGCGACTGATGCCGTGACGGTCATGACGGATTGAATTGGGGCCGCCGGCATTCGTGCCGGCGGCCCTTGTCTTGTCTGCAATCTCCAGCCAGCGGCAATCCGCCCCTTGGCCCGGCTGCGTCGCGGGGCTAAGTCTGGATCAGAAGTTTCACAATGAGGAAATCCGATGAGCGACGCGCCTGTCCTGCTTGATGTCAGCCCTGCCGGTGTGGCCGTGGTCACGATCAACCGGCCCGAAAAGCACAATGCCTTCAACGCCGAGGTCATTGCGGCGCTGTCCGAGACCTTTGAGACCCTGCGCGCCAATCCGGGCAATGTCCGCATGGTCCTGCTGCGCGGTGCCGGGCCGAGCTTCTCCGCCGGGGCCGATCTGGAATGGATGCAGTCGGCAGCCCATTTCGACGAGACCGATAATGAGCAGGATGCCCTGGCCCTCGCCACCATGCTCAAGCGCCTCTACGACCTGCCACAGATGACCGTTGCGATGGTGCAGGGCGCTGCCATGGGCGGCGGTGCCGGCCTGCTGGCGGCCTGTGATGTCGGCGTGGTGATGGCCGATGCCAAGATCCGCTTCTCCGAAGTGAGACTCGGCCTGACGCCGGCCACGATCGCGCCCTATGTGATCCGCGCCATCGGCCCGAAATGGACCCGCGCCCTGTTTGCCTCGGGCGAGAGCTTTGACGGCAATTTCGCCTACCATATGGGCCTCGCCCAATACGTCGTCGCCAATATGGAAGAGATGACGGCGATGGAGGAACACCTCGCCAAGCTGGCCTTTGAAACGGCGCCGGGCGCCGTCGCCGATGCCAAGCAATTGGTCGATGAGGTCACCGGCCGCGAGATCGATCACGGCCTCGCTGTCCATACCGCCAAGGCAATCGCCAAACGCCGCGTCTCCGAAGAGGGCCGCGAAGGCCTCGCCGCCTTCCTCGAGCGCCGCAAGCCGAGCTGGGCTGAATAGGGCTGCGAGGCTCAGTGTTCCGGATCCCGGATCCGCGCGCATTCCTGCATGCGCGCCGTGAGGCGTTGCGGGCCTGGTTCGTGCGCGGACCCTGGACCCAGGGCGTGTTCGAGTTCGTCGCCTTCGGCATCAAACAGGCCTGGGCCTGCCTGTTCGGCGGATTGATGCTGGCCCTGCTGCTGGGGACCTATCTCTGGTATCCGGCCGGCTGGGCCCTGGCGCGGTTTGATTTCCTGACCCTGGCGGCGCTCTCGATCCAGATCATGCTGATCGCCACTCGGTTGGAGACCTGGGAGGAGGCGAAGGTGATCGCCGCCTTCCATGTCGTCGGCACGGTGATGGAAATCTTCAAGACCTATGCCGGCAGCTGGGAATATCCCGAGGCCAGCCTGCTGCGCATTGCCGGCGTGCCGCTCTTCTCCGGCTTCATGTATGCGGCGGTCGGATCCTATATCGCGCGGGTCTGGCGCATCTTCGATTTCCGCTTCGACCGGTTTCCGAAGATGCATTGGCAAATCGCTTTGGCCGTCGCGGTTTACGCCAACTTCTTCGCCCATCACTACGGCCCCGATTTCCGGATATTCCTCTTCCTCGCCACGGGGATTGTCTATGGCCGATGCGTCGTCTGGTTCCGCCCCGATGCGGCCCACCGGCCGATGCCGCTTGTGGTCGGCTTCCTGCTGGTGGCGCTCTTTATCTGGTTCGCTGAAAACCTCGGCACCTTCGCTCGCGCCTGGGCCTATCCGGGCCAGGAGGCCGGCTGGCACATGGTCTCCCTGGCCAAGCTCGGCTCCTGGTATCTCCTGATGATCATCAGCTTCGTGCTGGTCGCCTCGGTGCAATCGCGGCCGGCCAAACTGACGCCGGACACGGGCGGCTGAGGCGCGGCCCGTTTGCTGACTACTGGTCTGCGTCAGCGCGCACGGCGGCCCCGATCACGGCGTGGAAATAAGCCGCCATGCGTGCAAGATCCTCGACGGCGATACGCTCGTCATCGCCATGGATGCGCGCAACATCGTCCATGCCGGCCCGGACCGGCGCATAGCGGTAGAGGTTTTCCGACACATCCGCGAAGGCGCGCGCATCGGTGGTCGCCGTCAGCATCATCGGCACCGCGGGCGCGCCCTCTGGCGCGAAGGTGAGGGCGGCGCCGGCGATCAGATCCCAGGCCGGCCCCTCGGTTGCCGCCACCGGCGGTGCATTATTGATCGCGCCCCAGGGCTCGATCGTGACGCCGTCGAGGTCCGCGACGCTGGCGCGCAGATGGGCCAGGGCACTGTCGATCGTATCGCGGGGGTGCAGGCGCAGATTGACCAGGGCACGAGATTCCTGCGGCAGGACATTATCCTTGATCCCGCCTTGCACGATGGTCGGCGCAATCGTCGTGCCGAGCAGGGCACGGCTGGCATCATCGGCCATGAAGCGCTGGGTGAGGAGCGGGCCGAACAGGCCGGAATGGCTCATGGCGAAGCCGGCCATCCCGCTCGCCTGTGGTGCAAGCGCGGCGATCATGGCGCGCGTCGGGCCGCCATCGAGCCCGTGATCGAAGGGGGCGTCCTCGATCTGCACCAGGGCCCGGGCCAGCAGCCCGACAGAGGTGTGTTCCGGCGGCGTCGAGGAATGGCCACCGCGGGCGCGGGCGGTGATCTCGACGGTCATATAGCCCTTTTCCGCCACAGCGATCATGGCCGCGGGCGTGCCGGAGACCGGGTTTTCCATGATCGTGAAACCGCCCTCATCGAGGGTGAACCAGGCGCGCTGACCGGTCTGGGCAATGTAGTCCGCCGCGGCGCGAGCTCCGGCGCCGCCGACTTCCTCATCGGCGCCGAGCACGAGATAGACCGTGCGCGCCGGCTCGGTGCCTTCGGCGAGATGGCGCTCGACAGCGCTGAGCAGGGTGATCAGGTGGCCTTTCATGTCCATCGTGCCGCGGCCCCAGACCTGGCCGTCGGCGATGACGCCGTCGAAGGCCGGATAGGCCCAGCGCTCTTCCGTGCCCGGTTCGACCGGCACGACATCCTGGTGGGCGAGAAAAATGACCGGAGCGAGTTCGGCATCGCTGCCGCGCCAGGTGAAGATGACCGAATGACCGCCCAGCTCGGCACGCTCCAGCCGGGCGTGGACCAGCGGGAATCGCTCGGCGAGAAATTCGCGGAAGGCGTCGAAATCGGCCGCGGTCTCATCCTCGAAACCGGGAGCGGAGATGGTGCGGAAGCGGATCGCCTCGGCCAGGGTCTGTGCCAGCTCGCCGGCATCGAAGGCGGCCGGCGTGACATCCAGCGCCTGCGGGGCTTCGGTTGCGGTATTGCCACTGCAAGCGACCAGCGCCAGGCTGGCCATACAGGCGATCAGGCCTTGTTTCATCGTCTATGCTCCCCTGTGGTGTCCGGTCGCCAGGCGGCTACCGGACAGGCCCCATCGCCTCGAAACCAAACCTAGCGGCAGGTGCGGCCCCTTTCCAAGCGTCGAGCACTGCTGGCCGGGCCCGCGGGGCGGCAAATCAGCATCTTTCGTTTCCTCCTGGATCGGGCTGTGCGATACCGGCGACCGGAAGCGAAACCTGAGCCGGATACGCCATGATCAAGACACTCCTGATTGCCAATCGCGGTGAAATTGCCTGCCGCATCATGCGCACGGCGCAGCGAATGGGGATTCGATGCGTCGCGGTCTATTCCGAAGCCGACAGCGAGGCGCTGCATGTTCGCATGGCCGATGACGCCGTTGCGATCGGACCGGCCCCGGCGGCGGAAAGCTATCTGCGCGCCGACAAGATTATTGCCGCGGCTGTCCAGTGCGGCGCCGATGCGATCCATCCCGGCTATGGCTTCCTGTCGGAAAACGCCGCCTTTGCCGAAGCGTGCAGCGAGAACGGCATCATCTTTGTCGGCCCCTCGGCCGAGTCGATTCGGGCGATGGGTCTGAAGGACCGCGCCAAGGCGCTGATGGAAGCCGCCGGTGTGCCCGTCACGCCCGGCTATCATGGCGAGAACCAGGATCCCGAATTGCTCAAGGATGCGGCCGGCGCCATCGGCTATCCGGTCCTGATCAAGGCCGTCGCCGGTGGCGGCGGCAAGGGCATGCGCAAGGTCGCCCATGAGCGCGACTTCCTCGCCGATCTGGAGAGCTGCAAGCGCGAGGCGCTCAAGAGCTTTGGCGATGACCGGGTGCTGATCGAGAAATTCATCACCAATCCGCGTCATATCGAGGTCCAGGTCTTCGGCGACAGCCGTGGCCGTGTCGTGCACATGTATGAGCGCGATTGCTCGCTGCAGCGCCGCCACCAGAAAGTGATCGAGGAAGCCCCCGCGCCGGGCATGACGCCGGCCGTGCGCACCGCCATGTGTTCCGCCGCCATCAATGCCGCCAAGGCCGTCAATTATGTCGGCGCCGGTACGGTGGAATTCATCGTCGACGGTTCGGGCGAGCTGAACGAAGACGGTTTCTTCTTCATGGAGATGAATACCCGGCTTCAGGTCGAGCACCCGGTCACCGAAATGGTCACCGGCCTTGATCTGGTCGAGTTGCAGCTCACCGTCGCCGCCGGTGGTTCGGTGCCGGAACAGGACATGATCGGCCTGCACGGCCATGCCATCGAGGCCCGGCTCTATGCCGAGGACCCGGTCAACGGCTTCCTGCCCTCGATCGGTGCGCTGCACCGGCTCGACCTGCCTGAAGACGATGTCGAGGCGCGGGTCGAGACGGGGGTCGAGGAGGGCGGCGAGGTCTCGCTCCACTATGATCCGATGATCGCCAAGCTGATTGCCCATGGCGAGACCCGTCACGAGGCGGCGTTGCGGCTGGCGGTGATGCTCGACGAACTGGTTGTCTGGCCGGTCAAGACCAATGCCGGTTTCCTGCGCCGCGCCGTTATGCATCCGGATTTCCTTGCCGCGCGACTCAATACCGGTTTCATCGAGACTCATCTCGACACGCTTGTGCCGCCTGCGATCAGCCTTGCCGATGCCGGCTTTGCCGTGCTCGGTGCACTCGATCTGACGCCGCTGCTGGCCGACCTGTCCGATCCGTTTGATGTCGCCGATGGCTGGCGCATGAATGCGGCGCCGCAGATCCGTCACCGCTTCGAGGTCGACGGGACCCGGATCGACGTCTCGCTGGAGATCGAGGGCGACTGTCTGACGGTCCTGGCCGGCGGTGAGCGGCAGGAACTGGACGGACTCGAGGTCGAGGCCCTTGAAGATGGCTATCTGTTCCAGGCCGGGGCCGATGGCGAGACCGTGATCGCACAGTTTGAACGGCTCGATCAGGGCTGTCTCGTTTCGTCACGCGGCTGCACCAGTCTGTTCGCCCTGTCTCATCCTGACGCAGCGGTCGATGCCCTGGAAGCGGGCGATACGATCAAGGCGCCGATGCCGGGCAAGGTGCTCGCGGTCAATGTTGCGGCCGGTGACGCTGTTGTCCGCGGCCAGGCGCTGGTCGTGCTCGAAGCGATGAAAATGGAACATGCGCTCGCCCCGCCGCGTGATGGCACCATAGCCGAGATGCGCGTCGAGGCCGGCGCCCAGGTCGCCGAGGGCGATGTTCTCGTCCTGCTGCAGGAGCTGGACGAAGGGGCGGCCTGAATTCCCGCCTGACGCGAAGCTGGCACCAATCCTGCTCATCAGAGGGGAGAGCACAGGGAGCCGGTTCAATGCGTGACACTTTCATGGAGCGTTTCAGCAGTACTTGGTCAGTTGAGGCCCGGCAGAAGTTTCGCCGGGAACCGACCGTTGTTCGTCACAACTATCACGAACATCACCTGTTTTCCGACATGGCGCTGGCGGCCCTGATCGAGCGGCATCCGCGCGAGCTGATCGATTTCTGTACCATGGGCGATGACGCCACCGATCATGACAGCTGGCGGGCCGGGGATCCGGGCGCCTTGACCGGGATGGAGCTGATCGAGGCGGTGCGCAAGGGCAAGCTCTGGCTCAATTTGCGCCATGCGATGGATCTCGATGAGCAATACCGCCCGATCTTCGACGCCATGCTGGCTGACATGAAGCGCGCCAATCCCGGTTTCCGGCCGCTCCTGGCCGAGGCCGGCATCCTGATTTCCTCGCCTGCAGCCCAGGTCTTCCTGCACTCGGACGTGTCGGAAACCATGCTCTGGCACATGCGCGGCGTGAAGCGTTTCCGCACATATCCGCCACGGCTGCCCTATCTCAACCGGGATGATGTCGAGGGCGTGCTGCACAAGGACAAGACCGAGGACATCGATTTTGACCCGGCCTGGGACAAGGATGCCTTCATGCTCGACCTGCATCCCGGCATGGCCATCAACTGGCCGCTGCACGGGCCGCACCGGATCGAGAACCAGTCGGGAATCAATGTCTCGGTGCCGTTCGAGATCTCGACGCCGCAATCGCGCCGCCAGAATGCGGTCCTCTACGCCAATGGCCTTTTGCGCCGCCGGTTCGGCTGGACACCAAAATCGACCTCGACGGAGGGTCTGGTAGCGATGGCCAAGCAGGCCCTGACCGCTGCGGTCAAGCTGAAGATCAAATTCTTCGGGGCGCCGCAAGCCGATTTGCCCAAGAGCGCCAAGACCTTTGATATCGATCTGGCTGCGCCGCAGGGGTTCACGGATCGCCAGGCCGCCTGAGGCATTGCCCGTCTTGCAGCTTTGACCGGAGAGCGGATTCGCCCTAACCCGTCTGCATGGTCATGCATCTCATCAAGCTCTGTGTCGGCGTGAAGGAAATCGAGCAACTCGAGTCCTGGCGCACGCAGGAAATCCTCGCCCGGCGCGCTGCCGGCGAGCCGGAGGTCATTGCGCATGTCACGCGGATGATGCCGACGCGCAAGGATGAGATCGAGGCCGGCGGATCGCTCTACTGGGTGATCAATGGCGCGGTGCAATGCCGTTCGGAGATCATCGCGCTGGAACAGGTACAGGGTGAGGACGGGATCAAGCGTTGCGCCATCATCATGTCGCCGGAACTGATCCGCACCGCGCCATCACCGAAGCGGCCCTTCCAGGGCTGGCGCTATCTCAAGCCCGAGGATGCCCCGCGTGACCTCTCAGCACCCGGTGAGGGCGGAGAAGGCCTCTCCGACGAGCTCCGGGCCCGCTTGATGGAAATCGGCGCCTGGTAGCCTCTATTCGCCGCCGGCAGGCAGGCGAATCTCGTAGAGAACAGGCCACAGCTTGCCGGTGACATAGATCTGGCCGGTCTCGTGATTGACGGCAATGCCATTGGCGACCGCATCGCGCGGGTCTTCCACCTCTGCCGGCAACAGCGCCGTCAGATCGATCAGCCCGGTGACATTTCCGGTCCCCGGATCGATGCGGACGATGGTGCTAGTCTGCCAGATATTGGCCCAGATCTCGCCATCCACCCATTCCAGCTCATTGATCCGCCGCACCGGACGGCCATTGAGGGTGACGTCGATCGTGCCGGTCAATTCCCGCGTTTCCGGGTCGAGCAGGCGCAATTGCGGGGAACCGTCCGAGAGGATCAGCCGGTTGCCGTCCGTGGTCAGGCCCCAGCCTTCGCCGGGATAGGAGAACTGGTCGATCAGTTCAAACGAGCCGGCGTCGAACACCATGCCGGCACCGGAAACCCAGCTGAGCATGAAAATCTCGTCGCCGATACGGGTGCTGCCCTCGCCAAAGATCGGCGGGTTGATATTGACCTGTTGCAGCACATGCCCGGTCTGCAGCTCGACGCGGCGCAGATTGGATTCGCCGACCTGGCCGGTGCTCTCGAACATTTCCCCGTCATGGATGAACAGGCCCTGGGTGAAGGCGGCGCTGTCATGCGGGTAGGTGGCGACGATCTCGGGCCGCACCACTTGCGGCCGCACGATCGCCGGCGGTTCGGCCTCCGGTGCCGCCGGCTGGCCACAGGCGATCAGGGGCAGGGTCAGCCAGGCCAGTGCGGCCAGGGAAAGGGTGGGTTTCATTTCGCAGCGTCCCGACGTCAAACCAGATGTCCAGCTTAACGCCAATTCCGGCGTCAGGAAGGCAGGGCTGCACAATTGTCGATCAGCCGCGTCGAGCCAAGCCGAACAGCGGCCAGCACCCGGGCCGGCACCTCGAGTGCTGCATCGCCGAGCGGTGCGAGCGTGTCGGCGCAGCGGGCCTCGACATAATCGACCGCATCAAAGCCGGCCTCGCAGGCCTCCAGCGCTGTCTGGCGGGCCTGCGGCACGGTCTTCCCCGCGGCGAGGTCGGCGGCAAACTGCCTGAGAATGCGGTTGAGTTGTGCGGCGCGCTGGCGGTCCTGCGGCGTCAGATAGGCATTGCGCGAGGAGAGGGCGAGCCCGTCGCGTTCGCGCACGGTTTCGCCGGCAATGATGTCGACTCCGAGATCGAGATCGCGCACCAGCTGCCGGATGACCAGTAATTGCTGGTAATCCTTCTCGCCGAATACCGCGACATCAGGACGGACCTGGTTGAGCAGTTTCGCCACGACGGTTGCGACGCCGTTGAAAAAATGTGGCCGGGCGTCGCTCTCCAGCCCTTCGGCGGGCCCGGCGACGGAAATGCTGGTGGCAAAGCCTTCCGGATAGATCACCTCGGTGGTCGGCAGATAGATCAGATCGCAATGCGCTTCGGTGAGCTGCTGCGAATCCTCGATCACCGAACGCGGATAGGCCTCGAAATCCTCCCCGGGCGCGAACTGGGCCGGATTGACATAGATGCTGGCCACGACCCGGTCGCACTGGGCCTTGGCCAGCTGGACGAGGGCGAGGTGACCGGCATGCAAGGCCCCCATGGTCGGAACAAAGCCGACGGTCAGCCCCTCATCGCGCCAGCTGCGAATGCGGGCGCGAAGCGACGAAACGGTTGTGGCGGAGGGGATTTGCAGGTTGAGCATGGTGGTACCGGAAAACTGTTGGCCACGGCATAATCATAAGCGATGAGGGAGGCAAGCGGCCCGACTCGGTCTAGATGTGATGGCATGAAAACTTCGCACCTTCTCGTCAGCCTGCTGGCTGCTGCCGCCGTCCTGGGCGGCTGCGCGACCACCGGGGCCGCCACCGCGCCGGAGGCCGTTGCGGCCCTGCCTCCGATCGCCGGGACCCAGAACGCGCGGCTTGCCGATCTGGCGGCCCGCGAGCTCGATCGCCGGGCCCGCTATGACCCTGAAAGCCTGGCCGCCGTGGCGCCGGAATTGCGCGCGCTCGCCCAGGCCCTGGCCGAGCCGGCACCACGACCGGCGGTCGCCGGGCCCGTCGCCGGGGGCGGCTCCCTGCCGCCGGCGCCGGCCGACATGCTGGATGCGCCGAGCCTGTGGCATGGCGTCCATCTCGCCTCCTACCGGATTTATGCCAATGCCGTGTCCGGCTGGGCCGAGCTGCAGGCGCGCTTTCCGGAGCAGCTGGGCGACCGCGAGGCGCGTCTCGCCGCGGTGACGTTGCCGGGCCGCGGCGATTTCCTGCGGCTTGAGGCGGGCCCCTATGATAGCCTGGCCCAGGCGCGCGAGGCCTGCGCCGTGATCGAGCGTGCCGGTGCCTATTGCATGCCTGTCGAGTTTGCGGGACTGCCTCTGGCGGATTTCGTGCCCGCTGCCCCGCACTGACAGCTCGGCCTGCTTGAATTTGTGTCGCGTCGCGGGCGCGCGGACTAGGTTGCCGGAACCATGACCACACATCCTGCCTTCAAACTCCCCTCCCGCCCGATCGGCCGGCCACGCGATGGCGCCGCCGAGGCGCATGTCATCGTCGTCGGCAATGAGAAGGGCGGGGCCGGGAAATCCACCGTCGCCATGCATCTGGCTGTGGCATTGATGCGGATGGGCAAGCGCGTCGGTGCGCTTGACCTCGATCTGCGCCAACGCAGTTTTTCCCGTTATCTCGGCAACCGGAATGCCTGGTGCGAGAAACACGGCGTCCAGCTGCCGCGGGCGGCGGAAATCGCACTCGCACCGAGCGCGCAGCGGGACCTGGACATTGTCGAGGCGGAGGAGACCGAGCGTTTCTCCACTGCGCTGGGCGATCTCAAGGCCCGTACCGATTTCATCATCATCGATGCACCCGGTGCCGACACGTTGTATTCGCGCTTGGCGCATTCTTCCGCCGACACCATCGTCACGCCGGTCAATGACAGTTTTGTCGATTTTGACCTGCTCGCCGAAATCGATCCGGACACGTTCCAGGTCGGGCGGCCCAGCGTTTACAGCGAAATGGTCTGGGAATGCCGCAAGCGCAAGGCGGCGCTGGAACGGCGCTCGATCGACTGGGTCGTGATGCGCAACCGCGTTTCCATGCTCGATGCCCGCAACAAGCGGCGCGTCGGCGAAGGCCTCAAAATGCTATCGCAGCGGATCGGTTTCCGGCTGGCGCCGGGCTTTGCCGAACGCGTGATCTATCGCGAACTCTTCCCGCTGGGGCTGACCCTGCTCGACCTGACCGAGAGCGGTTCGACCCTTCCATTCACGATGAGCCATGTCGCGGCGCGGCAGGAATTGCGCGATCTTCTGATCGTTCTCAAGCTCTCCGGCCTCGAGGGACAATCCATCCCCTTCTGATATGGCGGCATTTTTACTCGGTTTCCTCGCCCTCGCAGGCTTTCTCGGCGCTGCCTGGTGGTTTTCCCGGCAGAAGACGGCCCGCGCCTCGCGCCTTGTGCGCATGCTGCTCGGCGGCGGAGCCCTGCTGGCCGGAGCCCTGCTGACCCTGCGCGGGGCCATGCCGCTGGGCATCCCCATCGGCCTGTTCGGCCTCGGCATGCTGGGCATCGCCGTCAATGCGCCCGGCCAGAACGGCCCGGGGCAATCGGGCCGTCCACCCCAGTCCGGCGGCGGAATGAGTGTGTCGGAGGCACGGGAAATCCTCTCGGTCGGTCCCGACGCGACGCGGGAGGAAATCCGGCAGGCGCACCGTAACCTGATGAAGAAATTGCATCCCGATACCGGCGGCGGGTCAGCGGCCCTGGCGCGCCAGGTCCAGGAGGCCCGCGATCTCCTGCTCGCGGCACTCGACGACTAGACCTGCCCCGGAATTGAGCGGGCGAATTTGATTAAAGCACGAAAAGGTTGTATGAGGTTTCCCGGACTTTGGAGCCGGGGGCGATGAAGCCTGAGAAAATGCCAGCCAGAGTGGCGCACCGCCGGAGACGGGCCATCCAGCGTGACCTGTTCGGCCGACGGCCACGCCTTGAAGGGGCCGCAGACCCCGCCTTGCACCGGATCGCCCTCGATCTGCGTGAAGTGAGCGAACGGGCCCTGCGGGCCGGTCTGGGGCGTTGCAGCAGTTTGATCGAGGTTGCGGCCCTGATGGTTGAGCTTGAGGGCTCGGTCATGCTTCAGGATGATCCCGACATCTGAACCAACCCGCCCGGCAGAAGGTCGATTTCCCCGGCGATTTCCAGTTCCAGCACAATCGCCCGGACTTCACCGACCGGCAGGTCCGCCTGGCGGGACAGTTCGTCGGCCGAGATCGGCACCGGCGAGAGCAGCGCCTTGATGCGTTCGGCCGGTCTTGCCTGTTCGGGCGGTCTTGCCTGTTCGGCCGGGGCGGGCTGAGCCGGTGCGTCGTCCGCACTGTCGAGGCCGGGCCAGTCGATGAAGTCGAGTGTGTCGTCCTCCAGCCCGTTCGCGGCAGGCGGGTTCTCGGCGCGGATGGCAGGGGTGTTTTCCAGGATCGCCAGCACATCCTCCACGCTTTCGATCAGATGCGCGCCGTCGCGCAGCAATTGATTGGCGCCGCGGGCGCGCGGATCCAGCGGCGAGCCCGGCACAGCCATCACTTCGCGCCCCTGTTCGGCGGCGAAGCGGGCAGTGATCAGCGAGCCGGATTTCACCGCTGCCTCAATCACCAGCACCCCGGTCGACAGTCCGGAGATCAGGCGGTTGCGGCGTGGAAAGTCCCGCGCTGTCGGCAGGCTGCCGAGCGGCATTTCGGAGAGCAGCAGGCCGCGTTCGGAAATCGCATGGTGCAGCTCGTAATGCTCGGGCGGATAGATGTAGTCGAGGCCGCCGGCGAGCACGGCAATGGTGCCTGTCTCCAGCGATCCGGTGTGGGCCGCACCATCAATGCCGCGCGCCAGTCCGGAAACGAGGGTGACACCGGCGCTGCCGAGACCGTGTGCGAGTTCGCGCGCAAAGCGCAGGCCGGCGGCGGAGGCATTGCGGGCGCCAACCATGGCGCAGCAGGGCCTGGTGGCCAGCTCCAGCTGTCCCTTGACGAGGATGACCGGTGGTGCGGCGGGGATGCAGGCGAGGGCGTGGGGATAGCCGGGCTCGCAACTGGCCAGCAGGCGCACGCCGGCGCGGTCGATGGCGTCTAGTTCGGCCTCTGCGGCTGTGCGCGGCGGAATGTCGGGGCGTGGGGCGCCGCGGGTGCGGGCGAGTCCGGGCAGGGCGTCGAGGGCGGCTTCGGCTGTGCCGAAGCGGGCGAGCAATCGGGCAAAGCCGACCGGACCGATGCGCGGCGTTCTTGCCAGGCGCAACCAGTCACAACGCTCGGTAAAGCTCAGCTCGGCCGGCTCCACTAGTCCTCCGTTTCTGCCCCGTCCTTCTCTGTTGCCGCCGCCCCGTCTGTGCCGGTTTTCTTGCCGCCGCCGATCCGCGGTTCCTCACCCTTGAGGATGCGGGCGATATTGGCGCGGTGCAGCCAGTAGATCAGCGCCGCGAGTACGCCGGTCATGATCGCCACATCCGGCCGCCCGATCACCAGTGCTGCGACCGGTGCCGCCAGCGCCGCAACCAGGGCGCCGAGCGAGGAGATGCGGAAAATCGCGGCCGTGATCAGCCAGCTGGCAATCACCGTCAGCCCGACCGGCCAGGACACGACCAGCACCGTGCCGACGAACGTCGCGACACCCTTGCCGCCCTTGAATTTGAGCCAGACGGGAAAGCAATGCCCGGTGAAGGCGGCAGCGCCGGCGATCAGGCCGGCGGTGGTGCCGAGAAAATAACCGAAGATCGCCGCCGCGATGCCCGCCTTGCCGGCGTCGAGCAGGAGGGTGGCCAGGGCCAGGTCCTTGCGGCCGGTGCGCAGCACATTGGTGGCGCCGATATTGCCCGAGCCGATGGCGCGGATATCGCCGAGCCCGGCCAGCTTGGTGATCACCAGCCCGAAGGGGATGGAGCCGAGCAGATAGCCGCCCAGCGCCGCGATCAGATAGTAAAGCGCATCCATCAAGATTTACCCGTCATGGTTGTGTATCTTTACGCCGCCGACGAAGCTTTGCAAGACCCGGCCCTGGAAGCGACGCCCCGACCAGGCGCAATTGGCGCGCGGCGAGGCCAGCGCGTCGGCATCGACAACCCAGGGGATGTCGCCATCGACCAGAATGAGATCGGCCGGTGCGCCCGCCGCGATGCGGCCCTGCGGCAGGCCGAGCAGATCGGCGGGACCGCTGGTCAGGACACGCAGGGCATCGATCAGCTCCAGCTGGCCGTCATGAACCAGGCCGAGCATGGCGCCGAGCAGGGTTTCCAGGCTCAGCGTGCCGGCAATCGCCAGGGCGAAGGGCTCGCCCTTGTCGTCAAACGGGGTGGGACGGTGATCGGAGACGACGGCATTGATCTCGCCATTGGCCACGGCCTCGACCAGGGCGCGGCGATCCATTTCCGAGCGCAGCGGCGGATCCATGCGGAAGGCCGAGTCCAGATCGCCGGCATCGGTTTCGTTGAGGGTGAGGTGTGCCACGGCCACGGTCGCCGCGATTTCGGTATCGCGGACCCGGACATGGCGCAGGGCATCCAGACCGGCCTCGGTCGAGAGGCGGTCGATCAGCAGCTTGCCCCCGGAGAGTTCCGCCAGGCTGGCATCGCGCTCGATGGCGATGCGCTCGGAGATGGCCGGCTCGGAGGGCAGGCCCATGCGCGCCGACCAGTCGCTCTCCAGCGCCACCGTGCCGGCGGAGAGTTCGGCATCGGCCGGGCGTGAAGCGAGCCAGAAATCGAACTGGCTGGAATAGGCCAGCACACGCCGCATCACGCGGCTGTCGCGGATCGGCCGGTCACCATTGCCGATCATCACCGCACCGCATCGCGCCAGCAGCCCGATCTCGGCCATCTGCTCGCCGGCCAGACCGGTGGTGGCGGCGCCGGTCGCCAGGAAGCGCACGCCGTGATCGCCGAAACTGCGCACCAGCGCGGCGAGGCTGTCGGGGCTGTCATTGGGGGTGCGCGAATTGGGGGCCAGCATCACAGTGCCGACACCGCCACGCGCGGCGGCCGCCGCCAGCGAGGTCAGCGTTTCACCATCGGGGGTGAGGCCGGGTTCCTTGGCGGCGCGTAGATCGATCAGGGCCGGGGCGAGGATGCGTCCGCAAGCATCGATGATCTCGTCGCAGGCATCGATATCGATATCGGGTCCGACCTCGACAATCACACCGTCCTCGACCACGACCCCGCCGGGGCCGTCATAATCGCTGGCCGGGTCAACCAGGCGCGCATTGATGATGGCAAACATCATGATCCATACCCTTTTCGGATATTGGCGCCGATCAGTTCCAGCATCGCCATGCGCACGGCAACCCCGCTCTCGACCTGGTCGAGGATGACGCTGATCTCCGGATCATCGGCCAGGCGGGTATGAATTTCCACGCCGCGATTCATCGGGCCGGGGTGCATCACCAGCACATCCGGCGAGGCGACCTCCAGCCGCTCATGCGTCAGGCCGAACAGATGGAAGAATTCGCGTTCCGACGGCACGAAACCACCGGTCATGCGCTCCTTTTGCTGCCGCAGAGCCATGACGGCGTCGCAGCCCACAAGCGCCTCGTCGAGATCATGGAAGACATCAACGCCCCATTGGTCGACATCGTTCGGCAGCAGGGTGGGCGGCGCGCACAGGCGGATCTCGGCGCCGAGAATGTTCAGCAGGCCGATATTGGAGCGCGCGACGCGGCTGTGCAGGATATCGCCGACGATCAGGATCCGCCGCCCGCCGACAGAGCCCCAGCGCTGGGCCAGGGTGAAACTGTCGAGCAGGGCCTGGGTCGGGTGTTCATGCATGCCGTCGCCGGCATTGATCACGGAAAGCCCGGTCGCATCGGCGAGGAATTTCGGCGCCCCGGTCGCGGAATGGCGCACGACGAGAATATCGGGCCGCATCGCCGCCAGGGTGCGCGCCGTATCCGACAGGCTCTCGCCCTTGGAGGCCGAGGAGGAGGCCATGGCGAAATTCACCACATCGGCACCGAGCCGCTTGCCCGCCATCTCGAAACTGCCCTGGGTGCGCGTCGAGGCCTCGAAGAAGAGGTTGAGCACGGTCAGCCCGCGCAGCTCGTCGGAGGACTTGTCCGGTGTCCGGTTGCGTTTGAGAAAGGCTTCCGCGCGCTCGAAAATGATCGCGATATCAACAGGATTGAGGTCGGCCACCGAGAGAAGGTGACGGTGAGGGAAATCGTAGGAAAATTCCGCGCGGCTCATCCCGCCTCCCGCTTGAAAGCGACCCGTTGCAGGGGTCGGCGCGGTATAGGCGGCGAGGCGGGGCGTGGCAAGGGGGGAGGTTCTCCCCGCAGCGAAGCTGGGTGATCGCGTGGCCCATTACCGCGCACAAAAACTTGTCATCCCTGACCCTCGCCTTCGCGGGGGCAGGCGGATGGCCGGACGCGAAGCGATCCGGGCGCAGATCAGGGACCCAGACCCGGCATCGAAAATCCAGTGCGCGGCGGGGCAGGTTTCTGCCGCCTTGCTGCTGACGCGCCAAAGCCCGGCCGTCTGGGTCCCGGATCTGCGCCCCGCATTCGCGGGGCATCCGTCCGGGATGACAAGGGTTGGATTTATAGAAGGAAAGTTGGCGTCAGGCTGCGCCGAGAAACCGCGCCAGGGCGCGTGCGACAGCCAGATCATCGAGCGGTTCGTCCATGTGCTGCACCAGTGCCGCGGCCTCGTCGGCGCTGAGCGGATTGCCTTTGCGTAGCTCGATCAGGGCGCCGGCGATGGGGCGGGTGAATTCGGGGTGGGGCTGGAGGCTGATGGTGGCGCCATTCTCATAGACGAGGCCGGCATGGGGGCAGCCGGGCGAGCTCAGGAAGGTTGTGGCGCTCGCGGGCGGGGTGATGACCTGGTCCTGATGGCTGGCGAGCAGGGAAATCTCAGGCGGCAGTTCGTCGAAACAGGCCGGGCGATCGCCGGTGAAGCGATAGGTCTGGCGGCCCAATTGCCAGCCATTGGGGGCGAGACGGACATCGCCGCCGAGCGCATCGGCGATGATCTGGTGCCCGAAACAGATCCCGAGCATCGGTATTTTGGCGGCATAGGCGGCGCGGATGAAATCACGCAGCGGCTCGATCCAGACGGGACTGTCATAGACGCCGTATTTCGAGCCGGAGAAGACCAGGCCCTCCAGTCCGGCCGGATCGGGCAGGGCTTGCCCATCGAGCACATAGACGCTTTGCCAGTCGATCTCGGCCCCGGCGCTGGCGAAGAAAGTCTCGAACAGCGGCGGATAGCGCTCGAACCGGTCGCGCAGGCGTGGATTGGTTTCGCCGAGCTGGATCAGGGTAAGGCGCATGGCGGGATATCCGGAGTAGCCAAAGGGGAGCGGTATATTGAGTGGCGCAGGGTGGCTGGGCAAGGCCGTGGGCCTTGACGCCTGTGCCATGGTGCGGCTCAGTTGCGCGATGAAAAAACCTATGCCGGCTGTGATGATCGCCCTTGTCGCCGCGGTGGTAGCGCTGTTTGCGGCCGCCATCGCCCTGTTTTCCGCTTCTGCGCAGGCACAGGAGGCGCCGCAATGCGGTGTCGAACTGATAGTGCTGGGTGTTTCCCAGGATGGTGGCGGGCCGCAAATGGGGCATGCCGAGGATCCGGCCTGGGCGGATCCGTCGCTGCGACGACTGGCGACATCGCTGGGGGTGGTGGACCGCACCAGAGGGCAGCGTCTGATGTTCGAGGCGACACCGGACATGCGCGAAGAGCTCTACCGGCTTGATCAGGCAATGCCGGTCGAGGCGCGGCCCGGGCTGGACGGCGTGTTTCTCACCCACGCCCATATCGGCCATTACACCGGCCTGATGTTTCTCGGTCATGAGAGCATGGGGGCACACGCCGTGCCGGTGTATGCGATGCCACGCATGGCGGATTTCCTCACCGCCAACGGGCCGTGGAGCCAGCTGGTGCGCTATGAGAATATCGCCCTGCAGCCGATGGTGGCCGGTGAAGCTGTCGTGCTGGACCGGGTGCGGGTGACGCCGTTCGAGGTGCCGCACCGGCAGGAATTTTCCGAAGTCGTCGGTTATCGCATCGAGGGGCCGGAGCGTTCCGCGCTTTTCATCCCCGATATCGATAGCTGGGAGGAGTGGGAGGCGCTCGGCACCCGCATCGAGGACATGATCGCCTCGGTGGATGTCGCCTATCTCGATGCCACTTTCTACGCCAATGGCGAAATCCCCGGCCGCGACATGTCGGGCTTTCCCCATCCCTTTATCACGCATTCGATGGACCGCTTTGCCAGCCTGCCGGCCTCAGAGCGCGCCAAGGTGCGCTTCATCCATTTCAATCACACCAATGCGGTGCGCTATCCCGATGCGCCGGAGCGCGGCGTGGTCGAGGCGGCCGGGTTCGGGCTGGCTGATGAGGGCGAGCGGTTTTGCCTGGGTGGGTAGCTTTCCCTCTCCGCGAGGAGAGGGTGCCCGGCAGGGCGGGTGAGGCGGGCAATGGATACGCATCAGAACTTGCCCGCTCCCGCCAATTGCCCACGGTGATTTTGCCCGCCTCATCCGCCCCGGTTCAAGTCCGCGGCACCTTCTCCTCACGGAGAAGGAGAGCGTTGCGCTTGTGAGGATTGGCGCCGTCACCCCAACCTCAAAGCCCCCTCCACCAGCAATCTCGACCGCGTCAGCCCCCCCAACCCGGCCGCCTGTTCCAGTGCAGGGTTGGATCCGGGAGTTCGCCTTTGACCGGGCCGTCCGGCTGAGCCGGGTGCTGGACTGCCGGTCCGCGCCCTCGACCGGCTTGATCTGCGACCGCTCCGCTGTCGGTGTCGGTATAGCCGGATGCGCCCGAGCCGGCGCTCGCCCCCCGGCCACGACCGGCCGGATCCGCCATTGCACCACTGTCCTGATCGGAAAAGCCCTGTGCGCCGGTGCCGCCTGATCCACGGCCATTCCCGGCCGGATCTGCGGCGGCGCCGCTGTCACTATCGGTTAAGCCGGAGCCGCCTGCGCGCGCGCCGCCGCTGCGTCCATACCCGGCCTGATCCGCATAGGCCCCGCCATCCGAGTCCGATACGCCAGTATAGGTTTGTGCTGTAGCGCTACCGCCGATCAGTGCGCCGGCACCCGCCCCCAATACACCGCCGGTCACCTGCGTCAGAAATGAGCGGCGACTGAGTGTGCCCTTGTAAGCCATGACATTCCCTCCCAACGACAAGATCCGGCTCGCCGGAGCAAGCCCAGTCCTATTGGTAATTCGATCCGGCGAGACCGGCAAGCCGCGTCTGTCCGGACGCCTGGCTCAATGGCTGTCTAGCCCAGCAGCCACAGCCAGAACGGGATCGTCACGAAGCAGAACAGCGTTGAAGCCGTGATGTCGCCGGCGGAATAGGGCGCGTCACCGCCCATTTGCTGCGCCAGGACATAGGCCGAGCCGGCGCCGGGTGAGGATCCGGTCAGCAGGAGGATGGTGAGCGGAATGCCTTCCAGGCCCATCGCCTTGCCCACCCCGTAGAAGACCAGCGGGCCGATCATCAGTTTGAGGAAGACGGACAGGGCCAGCAGGCGTGGCCGGGCGCGCAGGGTGGTGAAATTGAGGCCGGCCCCGACCGAGAGCAGGATCAGCGGCAGGGCGGCCTGGCCGAGCAGGGTCAGCGTATCGATGACGGCGGCCGGGACGGGGATGTGGGCCAGGTTCACCACACCACCGGCGACCGAGCCAAGGATCAGCGGGTTGGTGATGATGCGGTAGACGATGGAGCGCCAGTTCGGTGCCGCGCCTTCGCCCCAGACCGCCAGGGCCGCAACGCATTCGATATTCACCAGCGGGATGGAGACCACCATCACCAGCGCGACGAGGATTTCGCCCTGGTCGCCGAACAGCGCGATGCCGAGCGCCAGGATCAGCATCCCGTTCCAGCGGCACACCGCCTGGAAGACGCTGGTATAGGTCGGGTCGGGGATTTTCAGCAGCGGCTTGAGTGCCAGCATGATCACGGCCATGGCCATGAAGCCGAGGACGGAGGCGATCAGGAAGGGCCCCAGCGTGATGGAGGAGAGGTCGGCGCGGGCAATGGCGGTAAACAGCAGGGCCGGGGAGAGGCCGAGATAGGCGAGGCGCGAGACGGGCCCCCAGCTATTATCGGGCAGCAGGCCGGAGCGGCGCAGCAGCCAGCCGATCGCGATGACACCGAAAATCGGGAAGAGGGCGGCGAGGATCATGGCTTACAAATGCTCCAGCCGGTCGAGCACGCTGCGCAGGATATTGGCGGCGGCATGGGCATCGATCACCTGTTTGCGGCGATCACGGCGCATCCCGGCGGCAATCAGCGCCTCGGTGGCCTCGAAGGTGGAGAGGCGCTCGTCCTGGAAGATGATGGGGATATCGCGCAGGCCGAGCAGATTGCGCGCCAGGGCGCGGGAGGACTGGGCGCGTGCGCCCTCGGTGCCATCCATATTGTAAGGCAGGCCGATCACGAGGCCGACGGCCTTGCGCTCGTCATAGAGCTGGAAAATGCGCTTGGCGTCGTGCGTGAACTTGGTGCGCTGGATGGTTTCCACCGGCGTGGCGAGGCCGCGGCTGGCACCGCATGAGGCCACGCCAATCGTCTTGGAGCCCGGATCGAGCGCAAGGATCGGGCCTTGGGCTAAGTCTTCAAGGTCAATCAGGGCCATAAGGTCGAAATGCTCCGAGTGCGGTTTGCCGTCAAGCTTTCTTGCACCTGCGAAGACGTATTGCTACTCAGTCGGCATCGATTGCCCGGAGCTGATTTCCATGTCCGTCACCGCTGATGATGTGCGCCGCATTGCCCGGCTTGCACGCCTTGCTGAACCGAAAGACCGTATCGACACGCTGGTAGGCGAGTTGAATGGCATTCTCGACTGGATCAAACAGCTCGACGAGGTCGATATCGAAGGCGTCGAGCCGATGACCACACCGGTCAAGTTCCCGCTGCCGCAGCGCGAGGATGTCGTCAATGATGGCGGGATTCGCGACAAGGTGCTGGCCAATGCGCCCAGCAGTGAAGACGGGTTTTTCGTTGTGCCCAAGAGCGTGGAATAGAGATCATGAGCGAACTCCTCAAACTCTCCCTCGAAGCGGTCACCGCCAAGCTGCGGGCACGCGAAGTCTCGGCCACCGAGCTGGCGAAAGAGGCGCTCGCGGCCGCCCAGTCGGCTCAGCCCAAGCTGAATGCCTTCACGGCCTTTGACGAAGCCAAGACCATGGCGATGGCGAAAGCCTCCGACGAGCGTCTGGCGCGCGGCGAGGGCGGCCTGCTCGAAGGCGCCCCGCTGGCGATCAAGGATCTGTTCGCGGTCGAGGGCGTCTCGACGACGGCCTCCTCGAACATCCTCAAGGGCTTCAAGCCGCCCTACGAATCTACCGTGACCCAGTCCTGGTGGGATCATGGCGGTGTCTTCCTGTGCAAGACCTCGATGGACGAGTTCGCGATGGGCTCCTCCAACGAGACCTCCAATACCGGCCCGGTCAATAATCCCTGGAAGGGCGCCAAGGGCGAGACCCTGACGCCGGGCGGTTCTTCGGGTGGCTCTGCAACGGCGGTTGCCGCTGATCTGTGCTTTGGCGCTACGGGCACCGATACCGGCGGCTCGATTCGCCAGCCCGCTGCCTTCACCGGCACCGTCGGCGTGAAGGGCACCTATGGCCGCACTTCGCGCTGGGGCGCGATCGCCTTTGCCTCCTCGCTCGATCATCCCGGTCCCTTCGCCAAGACGGTCAAGGATGGCGCCATTCTGCTGCAGGCGATGTCGGGCCATGATGCCAAGGATTCGACCTCGCTGCCCAACGACGTGCCCGATTTCGTTGCCGCCTGTGGCCGCTCGGTCAAAGGCCTGCGCATTGGCGTGCCGAAGGAATACCGCGTCGATGGCATGCCCGACGAGATCGAGAAGGCCTGGCAGCAGGGCATTGAATGGCTTAAAGCTGCCGGCTGCGAGATCGTGGATATCTCCCTGCCGCACACCAAATACGCCCTGCCGGCCTATTACATCGTCGCGCCGGCGGAAGCCTCGTCCAATCTCGCCCGCTATGACGGCATGCGCTACGGCAATCGCGTCGAGGGCAAGGACCTGACCGAGACCTATGAGAAGACCCGCGCGGCCGGCTTCGGCAATGAGGTACAGCGCCGCATCATGATCGGCACCTATGTGCTCTCGGCCGGGTATTATGATGCGTATTATCTGCGCGCCCAGAAGGTGCGCACGCGCATCCTGCAGGATTTCGACCAGGCCTTCGAGAAGGTCGACGCCATCCTGACGCCGTCGGCACCGTCTGCGGCCTTCCCGCTGGGGTCGAAGTCGAATGATCCGATCGCGATGTATCTCAATGACGTCTTCACCGTGACCGCCAATCTGGCCGGTGTGCCCGCCATGTCGGTGCCCGCCGGGCTCGACAAGGATGGCCTGCCGCTGGGGCTGCAGATCATTACCAAGGCGCTCGACGAGGAGACGATGTTCACCGTCGGCGCCGCGCTCGAGGATGCGGCGGGCTTCACGGCCAAGCCGGCGAAGTGGTGGTAGGGCGATGAGCGGCGAGACGCCTGACGAGACACCGGCACCGAAGTCCAAGAGCGTGATGGACCGGGTCATGCTCGGCGTGATCGCCCTGATGTGCCTGCTGTTCGGCCTGCCGATGATCTATTCGTCGGGCACGGTGATCGGCGCGATGTTTGCCGGGGCGATGCCGAGTCTGTGGGCGCTGGCGCTGATGCCGATCGCGCTGGGGCTGCTCTATGCCGGGGTCCGGTTGGGCATTGCCGCGGTCATGCCGAACAAGCGCGCGTCATGAGCGAGGTGCCGGCTCCTGCAGCGGTCAAGCTGATCCGCCCGGCGATCTATGCCGGCGTGCTGGTCTGCCTGATCGGCGCGGCGCTGGTTTCGGGCAAGCTGGAGCTTGGCCTGCCGCTGGTGGCGGAGGTCATTCTGCTGGCGACGGGTGTGGCGATATTGGCGTTCGGCCTGCTCGCATCGCTGTCCTGGCGCAGCGTCCAGGCAGCCATGGCGAACGAGGCCGCGGGGATTGCACCGCTGCCCTATGATGATGAAGACGATGAGGATGACTAGTTCGTCTCGACCTGTGAATGTGGGCGATAATCCGGATGGCGTTGATACGCATCCGAGAAGGCTTGGAAGAGTGAGACCGACATGAGTGAACACACCTATCGCATCACCGGTTCCACCGGCGAGTGGGAAGTCGTGATGGGGCTTGAAGTCCATGCCCAGGTCGTTTCCAACTCGAAGCTGTTTTCCGGCGCCTCGACCGCCTTCGGTGCCGAGCCGAACACCCAGGTCTCGCTGGTTGATGCGGCGATGCCGGGCATGCTGCCGGTGATCAATCACGCCATCGTCGAACAGGCCGTGAAGACCGGGCTGGGCCTCAATGCCGAGATCCATCTCTTCTCGCGCTTCGACCGCAAGAATTACTTCTACCCCGATCTGCCGCAGGGCTATCAGATCTCGCAATTTCAATTCCCCATCGTCGGTGAGGGCGAGCTGGAATGCGAACGCGATGATGGCTCGCGCTTCACGGTCGGTATTGAACGCCTGCACCTGGAACAGGATGCCGGCAAGTCGATCCATGATCTCGACCCGAACTCGACCTATGTCGATCTCAACCGTTCCGGCGTCGCGCTGATGGAGATCGTCTCCAAGCCGCATATCCGCTCGCCCGAAGAGGCCTCGGCCTATGTTTCCAAACTGCGCTCCATCCTGCGCTATCTGGGCACCTGTGGCGGCGACATGGAAAAGGGCCAGCTGCGCGCCGACGTCAATGTCTCGGTCTGCCGCCCCGGTGGCTATGAGAAATTCCGCGAGACCGGCGATTTCAGCCATCTCGGCACGCGCTGCGAGATCAAGAACGTCAACTCCCTGCGCTTCATCCGCCAGGCGATCGATTTCGAGGCCCAGCGCCAGGTCGATCTGATCGAGGATGGCGGCACGGTGCAGCAGCAGACGCGTCTGTTCGACAGCGTTACCGGCGAGACGCGCTCGATGCGCTCCAAGGAAGAGGCGCATGATTACCGCTACTTCCCCGATCCCGACCTGCTGCCGCTCGAACTGCAGCAGGCCTGGGTCGACGAGATCCGCGCCAATCTGCCCGAACTGCCGGACGAGAAGCGCCAGCGCCTGGTGACCGATCTCGGCCTGTCCGATTATGACGCCTCGGTGCTCGTCGCCGACAAGGACCGCGCCGATTATTTCGAGGCCGTCGCCGAGGGCCGCGATGCCAAGCTGGCCTCCAGCTGGGTCAATAACGAGCTGTTCGGCCGCCTCAACAAGGAAGGTCTCTCCATCACCGAGAGCCCGGTCTCCGCGGACCAGCTCGGCAAGCTGATCGCGCTGATCAGCGATGACACCATTTCCGGCAAGATCGCCAAGGATGTGTTCGAGATCCTGTGGGATGAGGGCGGCGATCCGGCCGAGATCGTCGAGGCGCGTGGCATGAAACAGGTCACCGATACCGGCGCCATCGAAGCCGTGATCGACCAGCTCATCGCCGACAATCCCGACCAGGCCGCCCAGGTCAAGGAAAAGCCCAAGACGATGGGCTGGTTCGTCGGCCAGGTGATGAAGGCGATGCAGGGCAAGGCCAATCCGCAAGCGGTCAACGAGATCCTGGCGAAGAAGCTGTTGGGTTAATTCCCTCTCCCCATGAGGAGAAGGTGCGCGATGTGCGCGTCAACGCGCTGGCACCGGCCCCCGCAATAATGCTATCGCTGTGGGTGTGAGCCTCGGGGACAGCATATGATTCAGACACAGGATGACTCGGCCTTGGACGATCTGGTGCCGGTCGAGGTCTTGCAGGAACATCTGCTGGCCGTCTGGCACTGGTTTCTCCAGGCCATGCTCAATCTGGATATCGCGCTGCAGATCGGACTGATCGCGGCGGCAATTATTCCGGCGCTGATGTTCGGGCCGCGTTTGCGGCGGCTGGTGGAACATCATACCGCGTCGCGTATCCGCACCGGTCTGGCGCGGCGCCTGCTCTCGGCGGCGCTGGCGCTGGCGACGCCGTTGGCCCTGCTGATGGTGCTGGCGATCATCCGTATCGTTCTGGGCAGTCTGGAGCGGCCCTACGGCCTGATCGATGCGGCGATGAGCCTGATGTCGGCCTGGCTGGTGATCCGCGCCGTGACGCTGATTATCCGTTCGAAATTCTGGTCGAATGTGGCGTTCTACGTGATCTGGCCGATTGCCGCGCTCGACGTGTTCGGCCTGCTCGATGATGTCGTCGTTCAATTGCAGGCGCTGGCGATCCCGCTGGGCGAAACGGCCGATGGCGCGCCGGTTGATCTCAGCCTGTTCGATATCCTGCGCACGGTGATCTATTTCGCCGCCCTGTTCTGGCTCGCCTCGCTGGCCGGGCGCGCCGTCAATGCGCAGCTGGAAAAGGCCGAGGAGATATCACCGGCCTTTCGGGCCCTGATCGCCAAGGTGCTTGGCTTCGTGCTGCCGGTGGCGGCCCTGCTGATCGCGCTGCAGCTGACCGGCTTCAATATCGCCACCCTGGCCATCTTCTCCGGTGCGGTCGGTATCGGTGTCGGCCTCGGCCTGCAAAAGACTGTCGCCAACTTCGCAGCCGGTTTCACCCTGCTGGCCGACAAGTCGATCAAGCCGGGTGATGCCCTCGAGATCGACGGCACCTTCGGCTGGGTTACGGAGATGCAGTCGCGCTATGTCTCGATCCGCACCCGTGACGGCACGGAAATGCTGATCCCCAATGAGCGCTTCATCGTCGAGGGCGTCATCAACTGGTCGAAATCTGACCGCGCCGTTCGCGTGCACGCCCCGTTCGGCGTCAGCTATGCCACCGAGGATATCGAACGGGTGCAGCGTGTCGCCATCGAGGCGGCCCAGAGCGTCGAGCGTGTGGTGGCTGACAAGACGCCGGTCTGCAATCTGATGGCCTATGGCGCCAGCTCTGTCGATTTCGATCTGCGCTTCTGGATCACCGATCCGGAGAACGGGCTCTCCAATGTCCGCAGCGCCGTCAATGTCGCGCTGTGGAAGGCCTTCCACACCCACGGCATCGAATTCCCGTTCCCGCAGCTCGATGTCCATGTGAAGGAATTGCCGCGCAGCCGGACCGGGGCCCGCATCGCTTCGCCCGACTAGCGAGGCGCGGCCTGCCGGCATATCCGGTCGGCGGCGTGCTTCCTAATACTTAGGCTTTTCTATAAGTTTTGCTTGACGCCGGGGCTTGCGGCAAATTACATAGCCACATGCCTAACTATTCAAACGATCTCGACAACACATTCCGCGCCCTGGCCGACCCGACCCGCCGGGCTGTCATCGCCCGCCTGATCCAGGGGCCGGCCTCGGTCTCCGAACTGGCCAAACCCTTTGAAATGGCAATGCCGTCCCTGATGCAGCATTTGCGTGTGCTTGAGGATGGCGGGCTGATCCGCTCCACCAAGCAGGGGCGGGTACGGACCTGCCAGATCGAGCCCTTGCAGCTGCAGCGCGCCCAGGACTGGATCGCCCGCCAGCGGGCGCAGTGGGAAGGACGGCTCGACCGGCTGGAGGATTATCTCGAAACGACCCGCAAGGACGGGGATACGCCCTGAGGGTGGCAGCGTCCGGCCCACATACGGACTGGTGGCCGCTCTGACGCCTGATCATTTTTCAACAGACCCGCCCGGCGCTTCGCCGGCTGAAGGGAGAACCGCCATGAACGACAGCACAGCACTGCACGAGACATTCACCCTGACCCGCACGCTCGCTGCCCCGGTTGCGGCCGTCTATCGCGCCTGGGCCGACCCCAAGGCCCGCGCCGCCTGGAACGCGCCGGTGCCGGGTGTCGAGGTGGCGTATGACGCCGATGATTTCCGCGTCTGCGGCGTCGACCAGGTGCGTTATATCGAGCCGGACGGTGCGGTGTTCAGCGCGCACCTGACCTATCACGACATTGTCGCTGACCAGCGCATTCTCTACTCCGAAACCCTGTCCTGCGAGGGCGAACCGGTCTCGGCGGCGCTGGTGACGGCGGAGTTCCTCGGTGACGGGGCCGGCTGCAAGCTGGTCGTGACCGTGCAGATGGCCGCGCTCAATGGTTCGGGCATGGAAACTGGCTATCGCGAAGGCTGGAACGCCGTGCTCGACAATCTGCCGCTCTGGTTGGCGCAGGAGAGTGTGGGCGGGCTGGCCTGAGCGCACACGCGCCCGCTCACCCGGCGGCGCCCTTGTCCTCATCCGGGCTCAGCGCGGTGAGATAGCGCTGGACGCCGCTATGGGCGTCGATCATCTCGCGAAAGCGCATCTTGACGATGGCATCGATGATCACGTCCCAGGCGGTGCGTTCGGCATCGTCATCATCCTGGATGCGGCCATCTTCCTCGTGCAGGAAATGCAGGCGCCCGAACTGGCGATAGGGCCAGGCGGGCAGGGCCTTGAGGGCATCCTCGACCAGCATCAGCTTCTTCACTTCCTCAAGCCGCTTGTCGCCCTCCAGCCATTCGCGGATCTGCGGTCCGCCGGGCAGGTAGGGTACGGGATCGAGAGCGTTCTGGAAGCGTGAGGTGTGGGCGAGAAGTCCGTCCTGCTCATAGTGATCAATGAAGTCCTGGTCGGCCGTCATCGGCGCGGCGAAACTGCAGACCTCGATCCGGCGATCGGGGTAGTGCGCCTTGATCAGCGTCGCGCCGAGTGCCGCCATGGCACCGCCCTTGGAATGGCCGGTGATGCGGATCGCGCTCGCCGAGCCGGCTTCGAGGGTCTCCAGGGTTTCAAGCAGATCCTGCGCCAGGCTGGAGACGGCTGTGCCAAAGGCGCTCGCGACCTGGCCATAGTCGCGATCGCCCACTCTCCACGGCATCGGCACCGTCTGGGCATCGTGCAGCCAGTCGGCGGCCCAGCGCCAGAAGATCATGTCCTCCGGCGGCAGCGTGCCGCGAAAGGTCACCAGCAGCCCGCCATCATCGGTGCGGCAGACAAAGCCGGCATGCACATCGTGCACGCCGCTGACGAAGACCAGGGGGCGTGTCCCCTTTTTCAGCCCGGCCTTCCGCAGCATGGGCTGACCGGAGGCCAGCTTGCGGTCCGAGATCAGATAGGCGGCATTGCAGGCGTGAATCATCCGGCGCGGCCACGGATTTTCGTCCTGGTGTGCGACGACCGGATGCAGCAGCTCGCTCGCTACATGCTTGATCTCGCTGACAATCGAATGGTCTGAAGGCGGCATGACGCGGATGGACCCGTGTTTGGTATCGCTAGAGCAGGCCGATTTCGCGCAGGCGCTGATTGAGGAAATCATTCGCCCGGATCGGCTCGGGATATTTGTCGGGATGCTCCGCCGTGGCGCAGCCGGCCAGGGTCTCGATCATGTAGTCGGGCCGGTAGTGCAGGAAGAAGGGCATGGAATAGCGTGAATGCCCGGTGCGCGCGCCGACCGGATTGATGACGCGGTGCTGGGTCGAGGGCAAAAGATCATTGGTCGAGCGCGCCAGCATGTCGCCCATATTCACCACAAGACAGCCGGCGGGCGGGTTCATATCGATCCATTCGCCGGACCGAGTTTTGACCTGCAGTCCGGGCTCCTCGGCACCGAGCAGCAGGGTGATGGTATTGATATCGCCATGGGCCTCGGCCCGGATCGAGCCGCCCGGATCGCCGGCCACGGGTGGGTAATGCAGCAGCCGCATCACCGAATTGCCGTCCTTGACCGTGTCGTCGAAGAAATCGGCCGCAAGCCCGAGATCAAGCGCGATGGCGCTCAGCACGCGCCGGCCGAGCGCGTCAAAATCCTCGTAGAGACCGTGCACGGTCTCCTTCCAGCCCTCGATTTCCGCCGGAACCAGATTGGGTGCCATATCGGCCTGGTATTTATGCCCCGGCGGCAGATCGCGGCCGACATGCCAGAATTCCTTCAGGTCGACATGCTTGGCGTCCTTGGCGATTTCCTTGCCGAAGGGCGTATAGCCGCGCGCACCGCCGCCACCGGGGACGAAATAGGTCTGCTTCACCGCCTCGGGCAGGGCGAAGAATTCCGCCGCCTTGGCGTAGGCGCGATCAATCCGCGTCGGGTCGAGACCGTGATCGGAGATCGCGGCGAAGCCGAATTCGCGGAAGCTCCGCCCCAGCTCGGCGGCGAAGCCTTGCGGATCGCTGGCCTGGCGGGCCATGGAGACGGGCGTGAAGCGGGAAAGGGTATCGCTGGCTGACATGGGGCTTGGACCTCATCTGGATGTGGCACGGGGATAAGGCTTTGGCGCCTGCCTGCCAAGTCACCCAAGGTAGATGACATCTCCGTGATCACAGCCGCGCTTGAATGCCGCAGGCGGCGCCCCATCTTCGCTGGACAGGAATTGCCTGCGACACACAAACCGGAGACGCTCCATGTCCGCCCCGATCGAACTCTATTACTGGCCAACCCCGAATGGCTGGAAAGTCTCAATCGCGCTTGAGGAAATGGGCCTGCCCTATGTGCTCAAGCCGGTGAATATCGGGGCCGGTGAACAGTTCGAACCGGCCTTCCTCAAGATCAGCCCGAATAACCGCATGCCCGCCATCATCGATCCCGATGGCCCGGGCGGCGAGCCGATCTCCGTTTTCGAGAGCGCTGCCATCCTGCAATATCTCGGTCGCAAGTCGGGTCAGTTCTACCCCACCGACGAACGCGCCCGCGTCGAGGTCGAGCAATGGCTGTTCTGGCAGATGGGTGGTCTTGGCCCGATGGCCGGACAGGCGCATCATTTCCGCACCTATGCCAAGGCGATCGAGCCCGATGAGAGCAAGCTGGAATACGGCAAGACGCGCTATACCAATGAGGTCAACCGTCTCTACGGCGTGCTCGAGCGCGCTCTCTCGGACGGGCGCGACTATATCGCCGGCGAATACTCCATCGCCGATATGGCGATCTGGCCCTGGATCCTGCCGGAAGGGCAGGGACAGAATCTCGCCGACTTCCCGAAACTCTCCGCCTGGCACGAGCGCGTAGGCGCCCGCCCGGCCGTGAAGACAGGCCGGGCGCTGGCGACCGATATGCGCCGCGGTCTCGATGAGGACAGCGAGGAGGGCAAGAAGGCCCGCGACCTCTTGTTCGGTCAGAAAGCCCGCGTCTGAGGCTTGCGCGCTGCGCCAGCTCGCCTTGCACGCGTAAGGGCTTGCGTCTGAGCGCCGGAAATCCAATTCTGGGGCGGGACAGCAAGGGGGCAGGTCCATGGCTGACGCCAGTGGCGCAGCGCATTCGGGCGCACCGGATATCGACACACCGCGACGCTCGGGCCTGACCCGGGCCGAAGCCGCGCGTCTGGCTGCGACCGAGGCCTGCCGGGCCGAAACCTGCTCGCCCTGGGAAGCCTCGCCGGCCGGCCTCGTGCCCTGGCTGATCTGGCGCGCCCTGTTCAAGGGCTTCCGGCCGGTCTGGCTGATCGCCTCGCTGGCGGTCTCCCTCTGGTTCGGTGCCCACGTGGTGATCGAGAGCGGCGGCATCCGCGCCATCACCCGGACCGAGCCCGGACTGGAGGCGCGCATACAGTCCAGCCTGGCTGCCTCCGTACCAGCCGGGGAAGACCCGCGCGCCTATTGGGTTGCGCGCATGAATGAGGCGCTCGATGGCGATGCGCGGCGGCGGGCCGATCTCGACCGCTTTCGTGCCTGGGCCACGATCGGCCCGGAGCTGATCGGACGGGAGCGCCTTGCCCTGGAATATCTCGCCGGCCCGGACGGTGCCGCAGCGCTTGATGCCCGCCTGACAGCCGGCCCGCCCTGGGTGCGCCGGGACCGGCTGGCGCGCGGCTATCGCGAACTGATCGAGAGCGCGCCGGCCCGGCGTCTCGATCCGCCGCAGCTGGTGCTGGCCCCGGAGGCGGTGATGACGCGGCAGGCCGCGGCACAATTTCACTGGTCGATCGCCGAACACAGTGCCAACGCCTTTTTCAGCGGCCGTCAGAGCGGCCAGTTCGAGCTGACCATGGTGCCAGGCCTTGTGGCGGCGCCTGGCGGCGATACGCGCCTCTATGGCGGCGTCCGGCAGCTCTATATGCAAGCCTGCGCCCTTGATGCGCTGATCGAGGGGTGTGAGACGGGCATCATCCCGCCGCAGGCCTTCGATCCGGTGCGCTATGCACTCGCCGCGCTTGAAGCCGGTGTCGTCGACCTCAACCTGCCGGAGAGCGCGGTCCATGATGGTGCCCAGGTGCTGCAGGCCGCACGCGAGGCGGGCCGGCTGCAGCCGGAGCTTGAGGCGCAATTGCAGGACTGGGTGACAGCCATACTGACGCCGGCTGAGGTCTCGTCGGCCCTTGAGCGCTCCGGCCTTCGGCCCGACTTTGCCTTCTCGGCTCCGACCCAGGCGGCGGGCGCGCTGGCGGGACAGCTGGAACGCCGGACGGGAGCCGAGGCCGCGGCGCTGTCGCGTCTGCTTGATGATCTCGCCCGCATCCGGCGCGCATCCTCGGTCATGACCGCGATCCGCGTCGTCTCCTCGATCGGTCAGCTTAACCAAGCCGACTATCTGGTGCGCATCTCGAACACGGCCGGTGACCGTCTCCTGGCCCTGCATCTGGCACTGGGCGAGGGGGTGTATCACCTGCTCGATTCCGGGGAATCCGCGCCGCAACCAACGGCCCGATCGGTCAATCTGGCCTGGGCCGGCCTGCTTTCGGCGGCGATTGTCGTGTTTTTGACCCTGCTTAGGGTGGCCAGTGCCCCTGATGTGAGGCGGGCGAGTCGCATGGCAGCACTGGACGCTTGGCTCTCGCGTTTATTCCTTGGTAGGAAAACCTAACCGATTTAAAGGCTTATGGCCTATTTTTCCTGAAATCCCTTAACCTTAAAGCAATTCTCTTTGCGCAGGATCGGTCTCGTTCGAAAGGCATTCGGACAGGATGGTGGCGCGGATGACAGGTTCATAAGGACCGCATCCGCCGGTGTTACAGGGGAATGATCATGGCGTTTACCGACGTTGAAACTGCGCAAGTGCATGAAGCCGTTACCAGCGATCCAACAGGCGAAGACCTGTGCAAGCTGGGCATTCTGTACTCGACCGGCCAGGGTGGCGAAATCGACTATGTCGAAGCCCACAAATGGTTCAATCTCGCGGCCCTGATGGGTTCCGAGCCGGCGAAGTACTACCGCCAGGAAATCTCCGATCAGATGTCGACGATGGAAGTTGCCAGCGCGCAACGTGCCGCTCGCGAATGGCTCTCGACGCGTCACTAGGCAGGCCACCATTCTGTCTGAAGGTCAGCGGATGAGACCATCCGCTGACCATCCCGACAGATTGACGGCATGCCTTGATGATTGAGTTCCGGCTTCGTGTCCCGGCTGATCAGTTGTTATTGATCGCGTTCGCGATGGCGTAGGACATGGCCTGGTCGAGCGGCAGGATCGAATTCACATACTGCTCGATGAAGACATTGATCTCGGCCACGGTAGTGCGCGGCACGAAGACGATGTCATTGCGGCGCAGCTGCAGCGCATCCGCCCCGTCGCGGCCGCGCAGCGCGTCACGAAGATTGACGGTGCGGATCATCAGTCCGCCACCGGGTGCCCGGCGCAGAATGGCGACCTGGCGCGAGGCCGTGTCGCGGAAACCACCGGCCAGCATCACCGCTTCGAGAGCCCCGATCGGGCTGGGCAGGGCGATCAGGCCCGGCGAGTTCACCTCACCTCCGACGATGATATTCTGTGGCCCGAGCGTCGCACGGCGCACCTCGACGATGGGCGAGACCAGCACATTGCGCGCATAGGCGTCGGCGATGGCGTTGGCGATCTCGTAATCGGTCTTGTTGGCGACCATCACATTGGCCAGCAGGGGCAGGTTGATCCGCCCATCGGGCCCGATCTCCGCCGTGGTCGACAATTCCGGTGCCGAATGCACCGTCACATCGACGCTGTCGCCGGGAAAGAACCGGTATTCCGGATCAGTATCCTGCCAGGCAAGAAAATGCTGGCCGCCCCATTCTTCCGCCACGGGGCCGGGCGCCGGGCCGGAACTGGCGCAGGCAGCGAGCCCGATGGAAGCCGCAAGGCACAGGCCCAGACTGGTTGCACGCATAATAATCCCTCGGATTCGTTGATCCGCTGATTTCAGACCCGTTTGGATAAGAAAAAATTAAGCGCAGCGAGCCCCTTATGGAGTCATGACTCGCGATCATGATAACGCCGGCTCGCCGGAGGGCCGGGTAACCGGGCTTGGCTCCGGTACAAGGGGCGATCTCGACCTGTTCGATGTCATAGCCCTGGCATGGTCGGAGAAGGGTTTCATCGCCCTGGTCTTCGCCGTGATTTTCGCGATCGGCGTGTCCCTGTCGCTGACCATGCTCAAGCCGAGTTATGAAGCGCACTCCAGCCTGATGATCCTGCAGGACGACAACCCGACCCCGGCGACAGCCGGATCGGGCGATGCCTTCACGCTCGCCCAGGTCATGCAGTCGGAAAGCCAGTTGCTCAGCTCCGCCACGGTATTGCGCCGCGCCCTGGCCGATATCGGCCCGGAAGCGGTGCTTGGCGAAGCTGTCGCGGGCGACGCCGAGACCGCAGCGCTGAAGACCATGGGAAATTCCTTCTCCCTGTCGCGTGAACCGAATTCGACTGCGATCAACGCCAGCTACACCACGGGGTCGGCCGAGCGCGCCGCCCTGGTGCTGAACGCGATCATCGATTCCTATCTCGCCTATCGTGAGGAAATCCTGATCGAGACCGGGGTGCAGGGCCTCTCCGTGCGGCGTGCCCAGGCCAATTCCGCCGTCGAGGCTGCGCAGGCGGCAAGGGATGCCTTCCTGCTGCGCCATGACCTGTCGAATTTCGAAATCGAACAACAGACCACCGACGCCCTCGTTGGCAATCTGACGGACCGGGTCAACACATCGAGCGCCAATCTCGATTCCGCGCTGGCCGGTGCTGCCGCGATCCGCGAGCGCCTGCGCAGCGTGCCCGAAAGTATCGAACTCTATGTCGAGAACGGTATTGATGCCGTTCTGCTCGACCGCCAGTCGGAACGGGCGCGCCTCCTGTCACGGTATCAGCCCGGAGCGCCGGCCGTGGTCGCGCTTGACCGTGAGATCGAGGCGATCGAAACCTTCCTGGCCAGCGGCACGTCCGATGGCCGCGGTCAGAGCCGCACCGGCCCCAACCCGGTCCGGCAGGCGCTGGAGACCGATCTGGCGACCCGTGAGGCCAATGCCCGCGCCGAAACCTCGATGCTGGCAGCGCTGGAACAACAATTGCGCGTCAATCGTGACGAGGCGGCGCGCCTGCGTCAGCTGGAGCCGGAATTCACCCGCCTGCAGCAGAACGTGATCGCGGCCGAGGCTGCGGCGGCTGTCGTCGCCGGACAGGAAGCGACCGCGTCAGCGCGCCGCTCCTCGACGCTTGGTGGTGCCGATGCTGTGCGCCTGATCGACCGGGCCATGCCGCCCCTCCAGGCCAGGTCCATGAAGAAACTGGGCCTGATCGCGTCCTTCGTGATGGCTGGCGGCATCGCACTCTTCACCGGGCTGATGCGCGGCTACTGGCGTGTCTACATTGCTGCCGGCGGCGTTCCGGCCACGAGAACGGCACCTGAAACTCCGCGTGCACCTGTGGCCGCACCGGCGCCTGCCGCGGCAGCGGCCGCATGGCAGCCCGCCAATGATCTGCCGCCCGACATTCCGATCCTCGCACGTGTTGCCGACCGCACAGCGTAAGCGCGGCGTTAACTCTGTTGGCCGCACTCTCCACGCACTGTGAGTCGTCTCACGCTGCGTGCGAACCCGATGATGAATTTGACAGCCGAATTGTCCCAGCTGATCGATCAGCTTGAACCGATCGCCCGGCCCGGCGGGCAGGGGCGGGCCCTGATGGTGATGGGATCGCGTCCCGGCGCCGGCGCCTCGACCGTGGCCCGCGAACTGGCCCGGCTGGCGGCGCTGCGCTCGCAGCGCGGTGTCTGGCTCTATGATCTCGACTTTTCCGGCAATGCTCAATCGCGTGCCGCGCGCGTGCAGGGTCCGGCCTTTGATGCGGCCCTGGGGCGCGAACCCTTCTGGGCTCTCAAGACCGGTCGTGGCCGCGCACGGATCGTGGCGCGCCAGTCCGTGGTGCCCAATCTCTTCGTCAGCGAGTTGCAAAGCGAGCCTGGCGCCGTCGAGAGCGTCGGACTGCGTGCTGCCCCGGAATATTGGTCGGCCGTTCGCGAGGCGATCGACCTGGCGATCATCGATGCGCCCAGCAATTCCGTTGCCCCACTCAGCCTGGCCGCCGATCTCGACGGGGTGATACTGGTCGCAGATGCCCGCGATCCCAACGGTGCCGGCCTGCAGGCCCGCCGTGCGGCGATCGAGGCCCGCGGCGGAGTGGTGGCCGGTCTGATCCTCAACCGGACGGACCGAATCCAGAGCGCGGCATGAGTCCGATCGCCGCCCGCGAGCCGCTCTTTCTGAGCGTGTTGCGGCAGGCGCCAGGTCTGCGCTCTGTGCGCTTTGTCGAAGCCGGCTTCACCGTGCTGGCACTCTTCCTGTTTTCCCAGGCCCTGATCGGGCCGATCTTCGCGCCCTCGGGCAGCGACGAGACCTCGGTCGTGCTGCGCCTGATGTGGCTGCCGGTCTATGCCGTGGCCGTGTTGCTGATGCTGGCAAGGCCCGGCGCGGCGCTGCGCACGCTCGGCAGCAATCTGCCCCTGCTCATGCTGATCGGCCTGATGGCTGTCTCGGTCACGTGGTCGGTCGCACCGGACACGACGATCCGGCGGGCCTTCGCGCTGGCGATGTGTTCCTGTTTCGGGCTGTGGATGGCCTCTCGCTGGAGCTGGCGCGAGATGATCCTGCTCATTGCTTCCACCTTCGTCCTGCTGGGTCTGGCCAGTGCCGCGATGGCGATTGCCGTGCCGTCCATGGGGATTGACCACGCCGTCCATGTCGGGGCGTGGAAGGGTGTGTTCTGGGAGAAGAATACGCTTGGCGCCGTGATGGCCTGGGGCGCGGTCAGCGGCTATGCCGCCAGCCGGGTCGACCCGAAGCACTGGTTGTTCTGGATGGGCTGCGCGGCAATGTGTATCGCGCTCGTCCTGCTCTCGACCTCGAAGACAGCCCTGCTGTCCTGCCTGCTCGGAACCGGGATCGTGATCGGGATCGCATTGTGCCGCCGCGGCTTCGGTTTCGCTTCGCTGATGTTCTTTCTCGGACTGACGGGCGGCATCACCATTGCGACGATCATGCTGATCGCCCCGGTCGAGGCGCTGCAGGCGCTCGGTCGCGACGCGACACTGACCGGGCGGACCGATATCTGGGGCGTGCTGATCGAGGAAATCCGTACCGTGCCCTGGACGGGCTATGGCTATATGGCGTTCTGGACAGCGGAAAACGGGCCGGTCTTCTGGGTCCGTCAGGCGACCCACTGGGATGTGCCGACGGCGCACAATGGCTGGATCGAGATCGCACTGGCGATCGGTTTCCCCGGCGTGGTGCTGACGGCGATGGTCTATCTCCACGCCTTCCTGCGAGCGGTCGGCCGGATCTTCCGCGGACCGGAGACCTATTGGGCGCTGGCCTTTGTTTCCATGGTGCTGCTGGTCAGCATCAGCGAGAGCAATCTCGTGCACCAGAATTCGCTTGGATGGGTCCTGTTCGTGGCCACTTCGGCCAAGCTGGCCGAGCGCCGCGACAAGCGCAGCCAGGCCTAGCCGGCCGCGACGCTGTCGGGATCCGGCAAGGCGGCTTCGCTGCTCTCACCGTAGAGTTTCGGCTCCATCCCCTCAAACCAGAACAGTTTGCCGCCGCCCTGAACGGCCTTGTCGAGCGCCTTGACCGCCAGCGCGCGCCGCAGGGGGAGGGCCAGCACCGCCAGGGGGGCGAAGATCAGCATCTGGGCCAGGCCCACGGCCATCCAGAAGGCGATACCGGCATGGTTGGTGGTCTCACCGCGGGCGCAATTCTGTGTCGCGCCCTGGCCGAAGGCAAAGCTGCGCGAGAGCAGGTGCGCCCAGTCATTGCGGGCATCGCCGACCACTTCGACAGCCCGGGCCCGGGCTGACCAGCCATAGCGGACCCCTTGCTGCGCCAGCAGGTCGAAGAAGGCATCGTCTTCGCCGCCGGTCTGGTTGAGCGCGGTATCGAAGGGCTGGTCCGGCAGCTCGAAGCTGTCGCGGTCGAGCAGGGAGTTGCCGGTGCCATAGGGTTCGTCCAGCATGGTGTCGCTGGCGGGGCCCGGCCGCGAATACAGGCGTGTCGCCAGCTGGCCGCGCAGGCTGTCGGCCTGATCGACCTCGGCGCGCAGGGGGCCGAATACCAACTGGGCATCCAGCGTCTGCGCGGTTTCCATCAGGGCGGACAGCCAGTCGACGCAGGCGACCTCATCATCGTCGAGGAAGGCGATATAGCGCCCCTTGGCGGCAGCAAAACCCGCATTGCGGGCATTGGCGACCCCGGGCCGTGGTTCATGCACATAGACGACCGGACAGCGCGCGACTGCGCTGGCATTGGCGGCGATGCAGCGCGCGGACGCTTCAGGCGAATTGTCGACAATGATGATTTCATCTGGACGCAGCGACTGGGCCAGCACGCTCTGGAGCGCCACACGCAGGCCTTCGGGCCGGCGGAAGGTCGGGATCATGACCGAGACATTCATTGGCTTTCTCCGATTTTCTTCATGGCGGCACTCACCGTCATCACGCGGGCACCGCTTTGCTCGACCGCGGCGCAAACCCGCTCCAGCTGGGCCGGCGTACAGCCCCATTCGGTTGGCTCGTCCTGGACGTCATGCATGTAGAAGATCAGCCAGCCTGGGTGCTGGATTAGCGACCGGGCGGCATCGACGGCGCGGGCAATGCCGGTCTCGCCGCCATCAATCGGCACCGACTTGAGCAGGGAGCGGTCACAGCTGCCGCGATTGATCGCGGCGTGCACACCGCGCATCGAGCTGAAACGGGTCGCCAGCAGGCGTTTCGCTGCGGGGGTCACTTCGCCATAGGGATAGGCAAAGCTCTCGAGCTCGCCTGCAAAACCCAGGTCGCGAAGTGCCTTCAGATTGCGATCAATATCGGCCAGCATTTCACCGGCACTGATTTGCGAGCCGTCCTGATGCGTGTGGGTATGGCAGCCAATCTCATGCCCGGCGACGTCAAGCCGGTGCAGATCTTCCGCGACGAACATGGTGCCGTGATGATTGCGGGTGCCGGCAAAACCGGCCGAGGCGTAGTAGGTGCCGCGCCAGTCGCGGGCCTCGAGGATCTCCGCGCCGGTGGTCGCTGCCGATTGCGGGAAATCATCGAAGGTGAAGCTGACGATGGCGTGATCGAGATCGACACTGAGCGGAGCGCGCGCCGCGATGCGCGCCCAGCGCCGTCCGAGCTTGGAGATCAGGCCGCCTCCGGGATTATAGGGAGCATTCATCAGATCGCCTCCGCAGCCCAGCTGGCGCGCCAGAGTTTCAGTGCGGCAGCACGCAGCCGCACGGGAGCCGCCTGGCTGTTGGCCAGCGTCGCCCACAGTCCGCGTAGCAGACCCTGGCCAGGGATGGCGCCGAGCGTGCGCGCAGCCCGGGCTCCGGGCAGGCCGGCCAGATGCGGGTGTTTCTTGAGCAAGCGCGCGTAATTGACCGCGCCGTCGCGGAATTTCTGCAACAGGGATTCGGTGGTCTGCAGTCCGGCATGGCGCGCGGGATTGTCGAAATGGATCAGCTCATGCGTGCGCGCGGCGCGAACGGCCCAGTCGACATCCTCGAAGCCCCAGCCGGTAAAACCGGTATCGAAGGGCACGCCGCGCATGACGCTGGCGCGGACAAGTAGATTGCTGGAGCAAAACGCCGTCGCCCCGATCAGGCTGCGCGCTGCGGCGTCCTTCTGATCACTGGTCCGGGCGAGCACCGCGTGCAGCTGATAGCGGCGGTCATCCGGTTCATCGGTCTCATAGCCGCCGAAGGCCGCATCGAAATCATCCAGTTCCAGACGGTCGAGATAATTGGCGAGGAAGGCGTCATGGCCCGGGTCCATATCGGCGTCGAGATAGAGCAGCCAGCGGCCACGCGCCTGGCTGGCGAGCAGGTTGCGCCCGGCCGAGCGGCCGATGTTTTCTGCTGCACTGAGCAGTCGCGCCGGCGCGCTCAGGGCACGAACGGCGCGCGCGACGGCGTCGTTAAGGGTCAAATCGGGACAACCATCATCGAGCAGCACGATCTCGATGTCGCGGCGCACGCCGATCAGCGGATTGAGGGCGGCGGCGAGGGCGGTCGGATCGTCGCGATAGAAGGGCACGAGGATGGACAGCGTGATGCGCTCGGCGCGCTGCGAGGCTGTATTGGCCAGTTCGGCAAATTGCGGGGTCGCGGGATTTCGCATGTTCAGGCCTCCACCGGTTTCATCATTGCGCGTGCCTCGGCCAGCCAGCTCCGGCAATCGGCCACATTCAGGGCGAGGGCGCAGGCGATATAGACAATGGCGCCTGTCATCCCCTGGGCGAGAAGCATCAACCATGCCGACTCGATGGCTGGCAGGAGCATCACCGCCACGGCCATGACAGCAGTCGCCGCCGCGGCTTTCAGCCAGTCGGTCCAGGGCAGGGGAAGCGGGAAGTATTTGCGGCCCAGCCAGGCGCAGACGAGGAGGGAAAGGAAATAGGCGATCACCGTCGCGGCTGCGGCGCCGGCAATGCCGAAGATCGGGATGAACACCAGGTTGAGGCCGAGATTGAGCAGGGCCGCCGCGGCCATGATTGCCGCCATGCTGGCGGTCCGGCGCTTGAGCGTGAAGGCTTCATGGAAATAATAGGTCATCATCCCCTTCATCAGGCCCGACAGGGCGATCCAGGGCAGGATGATGGCGGCCTGCTCGCGCAGATTTTCGCCGATGATGATGGTTGTCAGCGGCACCGCGACCAGCGCGAGGCCGGCTGCGGCCGGGAAGGCGATCAGCGCCATCAGGCCGGCGGCGCGGCCGGCGACGTCGCGGGCTGCTTCGGCACCCTCGCTTTCGAGCGCCTTGATGGTCAGCGGCCAGACGGCGGCGCCGAACCAGATGAAGATGATGTCGAGCAGCCGGTCGGCGAGGCCATAGCCGGCCGCATACATGCCCACGGCACCCTGGCCGAGAAAGGCCGCGATCAGGAAGCGGTCGCCGACGGAGAGCAATTGCTCGAATACCAGCGAGGCGGAGACCGGCGCACCGAATTTGGCATAGGCCTGGGCGCGCACCAGCTGGCGGCGGCCCTTGGCGGCGCGGCGCAGCATCAGTGGCAGGTCAACGACCAGGGCGACGGCGGCGGCGATCGCCATGCCCATGAAAATGCCGGCGGCGCCGAGATCGGTGGTAAAGATGATGCCGACGCCGATGATGAAGCCGAGCATCAGCGATCCGGCCTCAAGGGCTGAATAGCGGCCGATTTCACCGGCGGCGCGATGGGTGACGAGACCGATCTGCAGCAGGGCACGCAACAGCAGCGAGATGGCTGCGAAGACCAGGGCGGTTTTCAGCCGCGCATCGAAGGGCAGGAAAGTCAGCGCGGCGACGATCAGAACGGCGCCGGCGAGTGCCATCAGAAGATAGAGGCCATAGGCCGTCGCGAGGTGGTCGCCGAGCCGGCGGCGCGCTTCGGCCCGTGCATGGAAACGGGCAATGGCGGCTTCAAGCCAGGTGAAGGTTGCCATATGGAACAAGGACAATGCAGCCAGCGCCAGCGCGTACTGGCCGTAATCATCGGCCGAGAGCAGGCGCGTGAAAATCGCGACGCCGCCGAAGCCGACAATGGCTTGTGTCAGTTGTACGGGAAGATATCCCAGAAGATGCCGTCCAAGCATGAAACGCTCCGCTCGCCTGTAGGGGGAAGCCTGCAAGATGAGTGCCGCGTGTAAGGGGATTGTCGTTAGGCGCGCAGACGTTCACCCTGCGATAAGGGCTGGTGCGTTATGCAAAGGGCGGGGGCGGCCCATCCGGGCCGGAAATGTAACTGGAATCAAGCCTATGGATGTTGGATCAAAACGACCCAGTGAACTGAACGCGGCCGAAAAAGAGGCCTGGCGGGCCTTTGTCGCCGCCGATGCGGCGCTGGCCAGTCCGTACTTTGCACGCGAATTCGCCGAATGTTGCGAAGAGGCCCGTGATGACACGCGTGTGCTGGTTGTACGCCAGCGCGGACAGATCACCGGATTTCTGCCGCTGCACACCGGCAAGCTCGGCTATGCGCGGCCGCTGGCGGGCCCGATGGGTGATGTCCAGGGCGTGATCGCCGAACCGGGGACACCCTTTGACCTGCAGGCCGTGCTGCGCCAGGCAGGCCTGCCACTGTTTGCCTTCCATGCCGGCCTGTCGAGCCAGCAGCCTTTCCGGGAGAATGCAGACGAGATTGTCGCGTCCTGGATGCTGGATCTGTCTGAAGGATACGAGGCCTGGGAGACGCGGCGGGGCCAGGTCGATTCCAAGGCGATGCGGACATTGCGCGGCCGCCGGCGCAAGCTTGGCGAGCTGGAGGAGGGCCATCGCTATGTGATGGAGGACCCCAGCCCGGAAGTGTTCGAGCGCATGGTCGAGTGGAAGAGCCAGCAATATGCCGCCACCGAAGTCTTCAACGTGTTTTCCGTCGAGTGGACGCGCAAGCTCCTCAAGGCGGTGCTGAGCCGCAAGGGTGAATTCTTCTCCGGCAGCTCGTCCTCGCTCTATGTCGGCGACCGGCTTGTCTCGGTCCATATCGGTATGGAGAGTGACCGGCTGTCACACTACTGGTTCCCCGCCTATCACGCCGACTATGCCCGCTTGAGCGCGGGCGTGCTGCTGCTCACCGAGGCGGCCCGCATGGCAGCGAGCAAGGGGCATCTGGCGCTCGAGCTTGGACCGGGCGATTTCCAGTTCAAGCGCGATCTGTCGAGCTATCAGGTCGGCCTCGCGCGCGGCTGCATCGCCAATCCCTCCTTGCTGAGCACGACGCGCAATGCCGGCCAGGCGCTGACACGGGCTGCCGAAACGGCGCCGATCGGACCGGCGCGGCACTGGCCGGGCAAGCTGATGCGCAAGATCGACCGTCTCAGCGGATTTTACGCGCTATGACCGGGCCCGACCGCCGTTCCGTACTCGCTGCCGCCGGCCTCGCCTCGCTGGGCCTGCCCGGCTGCGCGCGGGCCGAAACCAGCCGGCTGGAGCTGTGGAACAATGCCACCGGCCCGCATCTGCGCGGCGCCGTGCTGGCGCAGCGGCGTGTCTTTCTCGAGCTCGATGGCCCGGAGTTTCTCGGCCCCGGTCCGGTGGGGGTGCCCGTAACCGACGAGTCCCTGCGCGCACTGGCGGCGAGCGGTGCCAATCTGGTGGTCCTGTCCCATCCTGGCACTGTGGCCGAATGGGCGCCCTACGAACCTGACCCACGCGTCGAGGATCATCTCAACGACATGGTGCGGCGTTGCGAGCTGGCCGGTCTGTATGTCGTGATCGGTTTTCGCACCGGGCCCGGGCGCAGTGAATTCACCTTCCATCGCGGCGGCGCCGGTTCCTGGTTTCCTGCCTCGATGATCAATGATGACGTCTGGCGCTCGACCGAGGCCCAGGACGGCTGGGACATGATGTGGCGCCGCACGGCGACCCGCTTTCGCGATCGCGCCAATATCGCCGGCTATCTGCTGATGGTCGAACCGAACGCCAACCAGGCCGCCCCCGGTCCCGATGGCGGTGATCTCGATCAGTGGGATCCGGCTCTGCTGGTTGACCATGTCGCGGGCACGCCCGCTGACTGGCCCGCCCTGGCGCGCCGCCTCGCTGCCGTTATTCGCGAGCATGACACCGAAACGCCGATCCTGGTGAATCCGGATGGTTACGGGCACCACAGTTTTGCCGGCCTGCTCGACCTCAATAGTGCCCCCGGCCTTGTGCTGGCGCTGCACGACTATAGTCCGCGCGCCTATACGCATCAGGGGCGCGGCGCGAATGTGGGGCTTGGGCGCGGCGAGGCGGAATTCATGCCGCCCGATGCCGAGCGCTGGATGATGGGTGAGTTTGGCGTTGCCCGCTGGGCACCCAATGCGGCGCGCTATATGCGCCGCCGGGTCGAGTCGCTTGAACGTGCCGGTGCCGGCTGGGCGATGTTCCGCTGGGATAGTGGCTGGCGCGGCTATGAGGACCGGGAAAACACCTTCAACCCGGTTTATGGCGCCGATCCCGACGCTGTCACCCCCGTCAGCGATGCCCCGCTTGTCGTGACGCTGCAGGATTTGTGGCGGCGTAGCCGCGTCCGGCCGCAATCGCTGCTGCGTCGCTAGAGCGACGGCTGCCCGAAAAGAGGTGGCGAGGATGCGCGGCGGTGATTGTCCTGCCGCATATCCGGTACCGGCTTTTGACGCCCCTGCTTGCTAGCGGATATTGATCTTGTCGCCGAGCAGGGCTGGCAAGGTGCGCAGCATAATCATGAAATCAAACCAGAAGTTGGCGCGCGCGATATAATCGACATCCCAGCGGATGCGCTCGCGGGCGGCTTCCGGTGAGTGCAGTGGCCCGCGCGAACCATTGATCTGGGCCCAGCCGGTAATGCCGGGTTTGACGCGGTGACGGTGGGCGTATTCGGCCACCAGTTTAGAGGTTTCCGTGCCACCGGTGCGCATGCCCGGTGCGTGCGGGCGCGGACCGACCAGCGACATCTCGCCACTGAGCACATTCCACAATTGCGGCAATTCATCGAGGCTGGTGCGGCGCAGGAAGCCGCCCAGACGCGTGACCCGCGGATCGTCGAACTCGACCTGACGCACCGCCCGGGTGTCGCGCTCGGGCGCGTGACGCATCGAACGGAATTTGTAGACGGTGATCATGCGCCCGTTGAAGCCTTCGCGCTGCTGGCGGAAGATGGCCGGGCCGGGGCTTCCCAGCCGGACGGCGAGCCCGATGACCAGCATGACCGGCAAGAGGGCGACGAACATGATCGAGCCGAACACCAGGTCCTGCAGCCGCTTGGCGATCAGATGACCGACGCGTTCCTCGACACCGCTCATGCGTGCGGCCTGGACGCCGACCACGTCTTCCAGACTGGTGGTGTCGGGATCGAAATGATCCAGATCGAGCAGCAGGCAGACCGGCTGCGGCAGGGCGCGCAGCTTGGTCAGCAGCACGCGAACCCGGTCCTCGGCCTTCTGGGTCACGGTCAGAACGATGCGATCGACCTCGGGCAGGGTTCCCCAGTTGAACAGGTCATCGGTGTCGCCAAGATAGGGGGTGCCGGCCAGTTGCGAGGGGCTGCGTGCCTTGCGATCATCGAAAATGCCCACGACATTGACGGTGCCCGAGCCCTTGTTGGCGGCGATCAGCTTGCGCGCATTTGCGGTTGCACCGACGAGCACGACATTGCGCGCCAGCCGCCCGGCCTTGGCCCAATGCTCGATGAATCCGGCATAGATGATGTGCAGCAGCGTCATGGCCGCGGTGGCTGTGATCGTGAAGCCGGCGAGCAGGTCGGTGGTGTGCGGCGCGGTCACATGGGCCAGGGCCAGCACGGCGGCGCCGCTCAGGCCGACGGCGATGAAGGCCGTCAGCACGCGATAGACGACGATCCCGCGCGGATCGATCTTGTAGAGTTTGAACAGGAGCAACAGGGCAGGCGTCAGGGTCGCATAGGCTGCCAGAGGCAATAGCTCGCCGGTCGGGACCTGGGTGACGGCACCGCCGGAGACGGCAAAGGCGCCTGCAGCGCTGAGAATGGCGATGCAGAGGATGTCGATCGTCTGCATCAGATGACCGAGGGCCTTGCGATTGACGCGGTGTTGCGGCGCCCGGGCCCGGGCGCGCATCTGGGCCCGCGTGAGAGCCGCAGCGTCGATCATGGCCGGACGCATGAAATTGGTCATGTCGTTGGCCGGGCCGCTCTGCGGTTGACGTGGTGAGCTTGAGTAATCCAAGGCCGAACCCCTTATTCGAAGTGGCCAAGCTAGCCCATTGAACACAATATTCCGTTGAGAAGCGTGGTTAGCAAAGCCTTGACGCGCGACGTAAGGCGGAATTCCTGCTGGCCTTCTGTTGCGTTGCAGCATAGAAGCCGCGTCTGGCCTGCGCCCGCTGGTGCGCCGAAATTGAATGGACCTTTCAGATGAACAAATCCCCTCTCGCCGTGTTCGCGGAACGCGTCTCCGCAACTGTTCTCAATCGCGGTGACGGACCGGAGCTGAGCCCGACGCGAATCAGAATCGAGGTTCTGGCCGGCCTGACAGTCGCGCTGGCGCTGGTGCCCGAGGCGGTGGCCTTCGCCTTCGTCGCCGGTGTTCCGCCGCTGGCCGGCCTTTATGCCGCCTTCATCGTCGGCCTGATCACCGCAGTCTTCGGTGGCCGGCCGGGCATGATTTCCGGTGCCACGGGCGCCCTGGCCGTCGTGATGGTCCATCTGGTGGCGACACACGGGATTGAATATCTGTTCGCGACCGTGGTGCTGATGGGGATTATCCAGGTCACTGCCGGTGTGCTGCGGCTGGGCAAATTCATTCGTATGGTGCCGCATCCGGTGATGCTCGGCTTCGTCAACGGTCTGGCGATCGTGATCTTTCTCGCCCAGCTGGACCAGTTCAAGGTCGTCAACGAGAGCGGCGAGCATGTCTGGATGACAGGCCTGCCGCTGGCGATAACGCTCGCACTGGTGGCCCTGACCATGGCGATCATCCACTTCTGGCCGAAAGTGTCGAAATCCGTACCGGCGCCGCTGGTGGCGATCGGCGTCGTGGCCGCCCTGGTTGTCGGCTTCAATATTCCCGTGCCGCGCGTCGGCGATCTGGCCTCGATCGCCGGTGGCCTGCCGACCTTCCACCTGCCGCTTGTCCCGTTCAATTTCGAGACGCTGGAAATCATTCTGCCCTATGCCGCCATTCTCGCGGCAATCGGCCTGATCGAAAGCCTGCTCACGCTCAACCTGGTGGGCGAGATCACCGGCAAGCGCGGCGGGGCGTCCCAGGAATGTGTCGCCCAGGGCGCGGCCAATATCGTCACCGGCTTCTTTGGTGGCATGGGCGGTTGTGCGATGATCGGCCAGTCGATGATCAATGTGAAATCCGGTGGCCGCCTGCGCCTGTCGGGCATTGTCGCGGCGCTGTTCCTGCTCGGCTTCATCCTGTTCGGTTCGGGCCTGATCGAGCAGATCCCGCTCGCCGCCCTGGTCGGGGTGATGTTCATGGTCGTGATCGGCACTTTTGCCTGGCAGAGCCTGCTCGTGCTGCGCCGTATCCCGCGCAATGACGCCTTCATCATCATTCTGGTGACCGGCGTGACGGTGTATAGCGATC